>JAUNWX010000034.1 GCA_030540075.1 Lachnospiraceae bacterium | reverse complement strand
AAAATTTAAATTTCAGCGATCTAACCAACGCTGGAACTACCAGTGAACAGTAACACCTCATCCCACGTCGAGGCAGCTGCCGCCGATGAATTCCCGGATGATGGAGTTCTTCGGGATCAGCTCCGGGCTGATCGGGAGGAAGTAGTCGAGGAACTTGAGGAGGCGCTTCGCCTCCTGATACTCCGGTTCGTCCGGCTGGATCTGGAACAGGAGGGGTGCCGCGAAGAGCTTCAGTACCGGCAGCTCATAGATCATGCTGGAGTTCACCATCACATCCGCGGTTTCCTGGTACGGGAAGATGTTCTTATCTTCTCCCCGGCGCACGCTGTCCCACATGGTGATGGTGTCCTTCGCGCTGTAGCCGCGGGTGCGGTTATCACGCACGATGCGGCGGAGGAGACGGCCGTCCGCGGTCGGTATGCGGTTGTGGTCGTCGACATTGATCTGCGTCAGGGCGGAGATATAAATCTTGAAGCGGGCGTCCGCCGGAAGCTCCTTCGACATCTCGTCGTTCAGGCAGTGGATACCTTCGATGACGAGGACGTCGTTCTCACCGAGCTTACAGAAGTTGCCGCGGTACTCGCGCTTTCCGGTGATGAAGTTGTAGACCGGCAGCTGCACGGTCTCGCCCGCGAGGAGTTTCAGCATATCCTCGCTGAACTGCTCGATATCGACGCACTTGATCGACTCGAAATCCTTCTTTCCATCCGGGCCGATCGGCGCGAGCTCGCGATCCCGGAAGTAATTATCGACGGTGATCGGGTGCGGATGCAGGCCGAGGGCCATGAGCTGAATACTGAGCCGCCGCGCGAAGGTCGTCTTGCCGGAGCTCGACGGGCCGGCGATCATGACGAGCTTCTTATTCCGCTTCGCGATCTGCATCGCGATGTTGCCGATCGTCTTCTCGAAGATCGCCTCCTGCATCAGGATGAGCTCGTCAGTGCCGCCCTGGACGATGCGATCGTTCAGGGTGCCGACATTGCCGCAGTCGATGGAGTTCGCCCAGGCCGCAGATTCCTTCTGGACCTTATAGAGCTTGTCCAGCGGGACGAAGGGCGCGACATGCTCCGGATCCCGCTTCGTCGGCAGCATCAGCACGAAGCCGCTGCCGTACGGCACGAGGTCGAAGGCCCGGATATAGCTCGTGTCCATGACCATATAGCCATAGTAGTAGTCGAAGAAATTCCCGAGGCTGTAGATGTTGACCCGGCTCGTCATACGGTAGTGGAACAGGCGCTCCTTACTCGTCATCCCGACCTCACGGAACATCTGGATCGCTTCGTCGGTCTGCACGCTCTTCTTCATGATCGGAATCTTCTGATCGCGGTACGCTTCCATCGTCTGCTTGACTTCAGCAAGCAGCGCCTCCGTCACCTCGACCCCGCCGTTCAGATAGCAGTAGAAGCCACCGCCGAGGGTATAGTCGACCACGACGCCGAAATCCTTCACATCGGCGCAGAGGTGATAGAAGGCCTTCAGCATCATAAAGATCGCAGAGCGCTGGTAGGCCATGTGCCCTTCCTTGTCCGCGCCCGTGACGAAGCTGATCTCACCGCCCTTCTCCGGTATACGCTTATGAAGCTCATAGAGCTTCGTATCGAGCTTCGCAAGCAGGATCTCATGCGGGATCTCCGCCTGATGCTGCATCGCGATCTCATAAAATGTCGTCCCCGATGGATATTCCCGGGTCTGTCCCTGTACTGTAATCGTCATATCCTTTCCTCCTCAGACGATCTGTGCCGGAAAGTGCAGCTCCTCCTCGATGATCTCGGCCTCCGGGAACTGCGCCCGCAGGAAGTCCGCGATATAGTGCACGAAGATATGCTCGAGGCCGTAATGGCCGGCGTCGAGGAGGCTGATGCCCTCCTCGCAGAGGTCGAGGCCCTCATGGTGGCCCATATCACCGCTCAGGAAGGCGTCGACCTGGAGGCCCAGCACCTCCTTCAGCTCACCGCGTCCAGAGCCCGGACAGCAGGCGATGCGCCGGATCGGCATGCCGGCATCATAGTACTGAACAAACGGCAGTCCGAAACACTCCTTCACCCGGGCCGCGAGCTCTGCGGCAGTCATCATCTGCGGCAGTTCCGCCGTGAAGCCGATGCCATAGGTATCCGGGTCCACATCCTCATCAGTATCCACGACACGCAGCTGCAGACCCTCCGCAGCGCCATTCTGCGCCGCCTCCGGATGAAATCCCGTCGGCTCCATGAGACCCGTCTTACGAAGCCCCAGGGCCGCACAGACGATGTCTGCCATGCCGCCCGGGCAGGAATCGAAGTTCGTGTGCATCGAAAAGACGGAAACGTCATTCCGGATGAGATCGAGAAGCTTGAGTCCCAGTGCCGACTGATCGTTGATGGCCTTCAGTCCCCGGAAGATGATCGGGTGATGGGTCACGATCAGATCACAGCCGGCGTCGATCGCGGCGTCAACGACCGCGCAGGAAGCATCCAGTGCAACATAAATGCGACTCACCTCCCGGTCCGAGCGGCCGACCAGCAGGCCCGGATTATCCCAGTCGCAGGCCGCGGCCTTCGGTGCGAGCTGCTCGAGCTTTTCGGTAATCATAGATACTGTATTCATCGGTATGCCTCCAGTGCATTCATACAATGCTGATATGCGGTACGTACCTCGTCCGAATCGGTCTGATTTAGGATGCCCTCATATCTCGTTTTTTCCTTTTCCAGAAAGCTTTTCAAAACCGGATCCAGCCGGCGAAGCAGCCGACCGCCGTAGAGGAAGTCCTCCTCCGTCACATACATCGGATCCGATGACGCGTCTGCGCGCTGCGACACATTAAAGATCACATAATACTTCCCCTCATCGATCAGCATCGTCTCTTCGTCGATCTGCATACCCTCTGCGAGGAGGAAGCGACGGAAGTGCGGGATCTCCGACTGCGGTGACAGGACGAAGTGCTCGAAGTCCGCGAGCCGTCCCTGCAGGATACGCTCCATCAGCGGGCCACCCATCCCGGCGATGATGACGCTGTCGGCCTCTCCCGGCGCGACCTTCTCGAGACCGTCCGAGAGGCGGGTCTCGATCTTTCCGGCGAGTCCGGCACAGAGAATATGCTCTGCGGCCTGCTGCAGCGGTCCCTTCCGCACGTCACAGGCGAGTGCACGCGCCGCCTTTCCCCGCCGTACCGCCTCGATCGCGACATAGGCGTGATCACAGCCGACATCCGCGATGCAGCCGGAAGCCGGCATCCGTTCTATGATGGTTTCCAGTCTTTTCGGAAGCTGAAACTGCTTTTCCAATTCATTCCTCCTGTATATAGCCTGATCGTTCTATGCGTCGGAATACTTCTAGAGACCTGCTATGTCCCGTTTCATCGAAATGCTTCTGCTGCCCTGCTGCCGCATGTTTCATCGAGCTGCTTCTGCAGGCCAGCTTTATGAAGCCTCGCCCATGTACTTAGTCGATGTGCAGACCCTGCAGCGCCGCCTGCTGCTGGAAGAGCTCCGAGAGCTGCCGCGGATCCGTCTCGTTCGCGATTTTCATATTCAGCGAGCTCATCTTGACATTCCGGATCACATCCTCGAGCCCGCGCTTGAATTCGCGCTCGTCGACATCCTCCGGCAGCAGATTTCCATTAAACATCGCGGCGACCTTCTCATATGCCTCCTCGTCCTCACGGAAACGATCGAGGATCGTATTGACCGGCTTCTGCTGGTAGACGAGCTCCAGAACCGTACGGACGGTTTCATCACTGATGTCCGTCGGCTGGATATACTTCTGTACGGTTTTGATGAGCTCCGGCTTTTCGCTGAGCCAGGTGACGAGCTGCTTCTCCGACTTCTGGAGCGCCGTCTCGACCTTCTTCTTCGGATTCGTCCGCGGCATGGTGGTCGTGGACGGATACATCTTCTCATTCAGCGGTGAGTTCCGGCGCGCCCGCTGCTCGCCCATCGTGTTTACGAGGCGGCGCAGGGCATTCACGTCGATCATCTGCTCGCGGGCTACGGCCTGGATGTAGTTCTCCCGCTCGATGGCCTCCGGAATCTCACTGAGCTTCTCAGCGGCGGCATTTGTATACGCGGTCATGCCCGCCGGGTCCTTGAGGTCGTAGTCGAGCTTCATCACATCGATGAGCCAGAGGAAGCTGTTCTGTGCCTGGTCGATGCGCTCCTGGAAAGCCTCCTGTCCCTTCGCCTTGATGAACTCGTCCGGGTCCTTGTACGGCTTCATGTTGATGACTTTACTCTGGATTCCGACCGCCTTCAGCATCGGCATCGCGCGCTTCGCGGCCTTGATGCCGGCACCATCCGAATCATAGGTGAGGAGGATATCACCGACATACCGCTTCAGAAGGCGGCACTGCTCTTCCGTGAGCGCCGTACCGAGCGAAGCGACTGCATTGGTGAAGCCGGCCTGGTGCATCGAGATGACATCCATATAGCCCTCGCAGAGGATGAAATACTTCTTCCGCGACTTCTTCGCGTAGCAGAGACCGAAGAGGTTTCTCGACTTGTCGAAGAGCCGGGTCTCCGGACTGTTCAGGTACTTCGGCTCACCCTCACCCATCACACGGCCACCGAAGCCGATGACGCGGCTGTTGACGTCCATGATCGGGAAGATAACACGATTAAAGAACTTATCGTACGCGCCACGCTCGGAGAAGTTCACGAGACCGGACTCCCGCAGGATCGCATCGTCGTAGCCGCACTGGCGGAGATAGCGATAGAGTCCGTCCCGGGTCTGGTCGGCATAGCCGAGGCCCCAGACACGGAGTGTCTCATCGCTCAGCTGACGCTTCCGAAAGTAATTCATACCGAGCTGTCCGACCGGCTTTCGGAGGGCATCGTAAAAGTAGACGGCCGCCTTTTTATTGATCTCGAGCAGCTTCGTTCGGAGGTCACGGCTCTGCCGCTCCTCGCTGCTGACGTTTCCCTCCGGGAGTTGATAGCCCTCTTCCTCGGCGAGCTTCCGCACAGCCTCCAGAAAGGTGAGGTTCTCATACTCCATCGTGAACTTCACGACATCGCCGCCCTTTCCGCATCCGAAGCAGTAAAAAATCTGCTTCGACTGGTTTACAGAAAAGGAGGCCGTCTTCTCCCCATGAAACGGGCAGAGCCCGAAATAATTGGCGCCCATCTTTTTCAGATGGACGACCTTTCCGACCACGTCCACGATATCGGCGCGTGATCGCACTTCTTCTATGACTTCTTCAGGATAATACAAGCGGATTCTCCAGTTCTTCTAAAACTTCTGCCAGCCAACCGGCACAAAATACTCCTTGAATTTATAGATACAGTAATCGTCGGTCATGCCGGCGATGTAATCACAGACGGAGCGCTCACGCGCGATCTGGCGCTTCAGCTCCTTCTCCGGGTCGTCCGACGCAATCTTCGAGAGATTCGACTCCAGCATGGTGATGAACTCCTCGGTCATCGACTCTGGATGATCCATGTAATACTGGAACAGCAGGGTCATCATGCGTCGGACCTTGACCTCCTCCTGCTTCGCCTCACCGCCGATGTAAACGTGCGTGAACATCCACTCCCGAAGCGACTGCATCGCCTGCTCGACCGGTGCCGACATCGTGAGCAGCGGCTGCCCCTTCGACTGATAGATTACGTCATGGATCAGGACGCTTAAGCGGTCCTTCACCGAGTGCCCCAGGATGTCGCTGATCTCCGAAGGGATCTCCTCTTCCCGGATGAGGCCCGCGCGGATCGAATCATCGATGTCGTGGTTGATGTAGGCGATCTTATCAGCGAAGCGGACCGCCTGGCCCTCGAGGGTGTTCGGATGGCCCGAGGTGCGGTGGTTCAGGATGCCGTCGCGCACCTCCTTCGTGAGATTGAGACCCCGGCCGTTCTTTTCCAGCACCTCGACGACACGGACGCTCTGCTCGACGTGAGAGAAGCCCTCATGGCAGAGGCTGTTCAGTACATGCTCGCCGCTGTGCCCGAACGGAGTATGGCCGAGATCATGGCCGAGGGCGATGGCCTCGACGAGGTCCTCGTTCAGGCGAAGTGCCTTGCCGAAGGTACGGGCGATCTGACTGACCTCCAGGGTATGCGTGAGGCGCGTGCGGTAGTGGTCTCCCTCCGGTGCGATGAAGACCTGCGTTTTATGCTTGAGGCGGCGGAAGGCCTTACAGTGGATGATGCGGTCACGATCACGCTCGAAGCACGGGCGTATGTCGTCCGGCTCCTCCGCCCGGTCTCTTCCCTGCGATTCCGAGGAGAGTGCCGCATACGGCGACAGGGTCTCCCGCTCCAGCGCTTCCAGTTCTTCTCTGATACAGCTCATCTTGCCTCCGATCTGATGCAACAGCCGAATGATTGTTTGCTCTTAGAATATCATTTTCGGAGGTCTGAATCAATGAACATTCCGGCCTGTATGTATGATTAAACTGTGAACACAAAAAGAAAAACCCGTAAGCCATGCTTACGAGTCAGTCCCAAGGGTAGTCGATGCGACTGGATTCGAACCAGCGACCTCTGCGTCCCGAACGCAGCGCTCTACCAAGCTGAGCCACGCATCGATGTTTTGTTTTCGTTGCTGTGTTTTGTCTGCCTCAGCAACAGGTAAGATATTATCAGACAGACGGGCGAGTGTCAAGCATTAATTTGAAACTTTTTTTGAGGTCCTCCGGGTCCCCGCCTTGGCAACACGGAAAAGGTCGTGGAGCTTTCACTCCACGACCTGTCTCATCAGCTTATTACTGTGCGTCATCCTGCTGAGCTGCCGCTGCCGGCTGCTGCTCTGCGGTCTCCTGCTGCTGTGGCTCCGGCTGATAAACAGCCGTGTTCAGCTCACGACGATTGCTGACGACGACATCGTAGGTCTGCTGCATGTTCTCCATGAGCGCCTGGTATCTCGACTGCTGCTCGACCATCGAATGGCTCATCAGGGTCTCGATGGAGGCGAGGATGG
Organism: Lachnospiraceae bacterium; assembly: GCA_030540075.1. Classification (GTDB taxonomy): domain Bacteria; phylum Bacillota; class Clostridia; order Lachnospirales; family Lachnospiraceae; genus Oribacterium. The sequence continues at coordinate 12,256 of JAUNWX010000034.1, read as the reverse complement.
AGTCGGTGTACTGGATGGCGTTCAGCTTCATGTTGTTGGACTCAGCGGTCGCATTTGCGAGAATCTGGTCCGCCTGTGCCTGTGCCTGCTGTACGAGCTCGTTTGCCTTCGTGTAGGCCTGCTGCATGATCTCATTCTCGGAAACCATCTCCTCGGTCTGCTGCTTCGCATCCTGGATCATGCTCTCTGCCTGATTCTTCGCATCTGCGAGGATCGCATCCTGCTGGGAAATGATCTTCTGGTACTTCTTGATCTCATCCGGAACACGGAGACGAAGCTCGACCAGAAGCTCCTCCATCTCCTCTTTATTTACAAGGATCTTCGAATTCGACAGTGGCTGATACTTACAGCTGTCAATGTACTCCTCAATCTCACCGATTAACTGCTCAATTCTGCTCATGTTTCTTAACCGCCTTAAATTTTTCCTTCATTCTATCCTGTACCTCAGGTGACACGAATTCATGGATATCGCCGCCGAAGCTTGCGATTTCCTTTACGGTGCTGGAGCTGAGATAGGAATACTTCAGATTTGTTGTTAGAAAGATCGTATCGATATCCGGTGCGATGACCTTATTCGTCTGTGCGAGCTGAAGCTCGTACTCGAAGTCCGTCACGGCACGGAGTCCTCTGACGATCACGGTCGCGCCCTCCGCATGTGCGAAGTCGACCGTCAGGCCATCAAAGGCCTTCGCCTCGACATTGTCGAGATGTTTCGTCAAATTATTAATCATTCTAACACGTTCTTCACTTGAAAACAACGGCGTTTTCGCGTTGTTTGTAAGCACGCCTACGATGAGCTTATCGACGATTTTCGCGCCGCGCTCGATGATGTCCAGATGACCGAAGGTCACCGGATCGAAGGATCCAGGGTAGATTCCGATTTTCATATAGTTTTTCTCTCCAGGCTACTATCTTATGCCTTTTTCGTCGCTTGACAAGTCCGATCTTCCGAAGTTTTTCTTACGTTTTATTACTTTTTCCGGAAGAAAACATGCTTGTTCGTCTTATACAGCTTTTCACGTACGAGCGTGTAGCCGAGTGCCTCGATGTCTTCCGTCAGATCGTCGTCGAGATCCGCCTCGATGATGAAGAGCGTATGCTCATCGACATAATCCATATCGTGAAGGATATCCATCGCCTTCCGCTCGAAGCCGTGATTGTATGGCGGGTCCATGAAGACCACGCTGAAGTGGTAGCCTGCGTTCCGAAGGCGGTTCAGCGCCGACATATAGTCAGAGGCGATCACCACGCCCTCGTCGGTGAACTTACAGTGCTCGAGGTTCTCCTGGATGCAGCGGATCGACTTCGGTGCGTTGTCGACGAAGACCGCACGACGTGCACCACGCGAGATCGCCTCGATGCCGATACCACCAGAGCCCGCGAAGAGATCGAGGAAGTCGATGCCCTGGACCTCGAACTGTAAAATATTAAAAAGGGTTTCCTTGATACGGTCCTGCGTCGGACGTGTATCCATCGAATCCACGGTCTTCAGCTGAAGGCTCCGTGCGCTTCCTGCAATTACTCTCATCTCTGCTCTCTTTCCATAAACACTTCTGTTTTCTTCTTATTTCTTCTTAATATAAAGATGCATATGCTTCCTGTCAAAGAGCGCTTCCATCGCCCATCCCGTGCATCCGATCGAGGCCGCCGTCCGGCTTTCGTCGAAAGCGGAGGCCCTACAGTGTACAGCTCTTCGCAAGGAAGCGGTCGAGCGCGTGTCGAAGCTCTGCGTTCTCCGGAAGCGCCAGCGCTGCATCCGTCTTCAGTACGAAGACGGCATCCTCCGCTGCCTCCTTAAGAAGCGCGCCGTCCTCATAGATGTCCGCGATGGCGAAATCCAGTGCGCCCGACTGGCGGACACCGAAGATGTCACCAGGGCCCCGAAGTTTCAGGTCCTGCTCTGCGATCTCGAAGCCATCGTTTGAATGGGCGAGGATCTGCAGCCGCTGCTTCGACTTCTCCGAGTTCTGCGTATCGACGAAGATGCAGAAGCTCTGATGCTCCGAGCGTCCGACACGTCCGCGCAGCTGGTGCAGCTGGGCGAGTCCGAAGCGCTCTGCATTCTCCACCATCATCACCGTCGCATTCGGCACATCGACCCCGACCTCGACGACCGTGGTCGACACGAGGAGGTCGATCTCCCGCGCGAGAAAGCGCGCCATGATGTCTTCTTTTTCTGCCGGCTTCATCTTACCATGGAGTTTCCCGATCTTCACTTCTTTTGGGAAAATTTTACGGATCTTTTGCACATAATCAGATACATTCTCGAGATCGAGCATATCGTTCGGCTCCACCATCGGACAGATGATGTAGGCCTGCCGTCCCTTCCGGATCTCCTCGTAGATGAATTTATAGGCATTTTTCCGATAATTCTCATCGACCACCGCGTTCCGGATCGGCAGGCGGTCCGCCGGCTTCTCCCGGATCAGACTCACCTGCATATCCGCATAGACGAGCATCGCGAGGGTCCGCGGGATCGGGGTCGCCGACATCACGAGTGTATGCGGCCGCTGCCCCTTTTCCGACAGCTCCTGCCGCTGATTCACGCCGAAGCGGTGCTGCTCATCCGTGATTACGAGCGCGAGCTGGTCATACACGACCTTCTCCTGAAACAGGGCATGGGTGCCAATGATGAGGTCCGCATCGTGGGTGGCGATGCGCTCATAGAGCGTCTTCCGCTCCTTCGCCGTCATCGAGCCCGTCACGAGCACCGGGCGAAGCGGGAGGGCATACGACTCGATCATCGCCTTCATCTTCGCATAGTGCTGCTCCGCGAGGATCTCCGTCGGCGCCATCAGGGCCGCCTGGTAACCGCTCAGCGCCGTTTCCAGCATCGCGAGGAAGGCGACGATGGTCTTTCCGGAGCCGACATCGCCCTGCACGAGGCGGTTCATCACGAAACCGGAGCCCATATCTGCGCCGATGTCACGCACCGCCGCCTTCTGCCCTTCCGTCAGCCGGAATGGCAGCTTCTCGACCAGCGTCGCCACCTCCGAATGCACCTTGATCACAAAGACCGATTTCTCCGCCGCGTGATGCACCTTCTTCTCCGCCAGCGCCAGGGAGAAGAGAAACAGCTCGTTAAATGCGAGCCGCTTTCGGGCCGCTTCGAACTGATCCATACTCTCCGGAAAATGCATTGTCCGAATCGCTGTCCGCATATCCATCAGTGTCCGGTTATAGCGGATGCTCTCCGGGACGAAATCCGGACGGATCACCGCGACCTCCATCGCCTGGCGAACCGCCTTCAGGATCGCGTTATTCGAGAGTCCCTTCGTCTGACCGTAAACCGGCTCCAGTGTGCCCAGCTTCGCCGCATACTCCTCCGGGCGGAAGATCCGCGGCTGCTGCATCGTCTTCTGCCCCTTGAAACTCGAGACCTTTCCGAGGAAGACCAGCACGGTCCCGGCCCGCAGCGTGCTCTTCAGAAACGCCGAGTTGAACCAGCTGAGGCGCAGCTTTCCCGAGAGATCCCGCACATAGGCCGTCGTCATGAGGAGGCCGTGGAGATTCAGCACCGTCGCATCCTTCTCGAGCATGCCCATCACCGCCTGCTGTTCGCCATCGACGAGACTGCCCACCGGCTGCGTCTTCGGGTAGCTGAGATAAGTATGCGGGAAATCGTAAACGAGGTCCTCCACGGTCCGGATGCCCAGCTTCTGAAACAGCTTTTCAGTTTTCGGGCCGACGCCCTTCAGTTCTGTAAGTTTCATGTTTTAATATAAAAAAGCCCCTGAGTTTCCTCAGGAGCTCCTCTTCGTTCATACGATTACTCGACCGACAGGAAATAGTAGTAAATCGGCTGTCCGCCGTACTGAAGCTCGGTCTCGACCTGCGGGTACGCCTTGCGGATACGCGCAGCCAGTGCCTCGGCTTCCTCCTCCGGGATGTCCTGACCATAGTAGATGGTGATGATCTCGGATTCGTCGTTCACCATCGCCTTGACTGCCTCCAGCACCGCCTGGTCCTTCTCCTTCGCGACAGCCAGCAGACCGTCATCGCCCAGGGCCATGATGTCATCCTTCTCGATGGCATGGCCGTCGATGGTGGTATTGCGGACCGCATAGGTGATCTCACCGGTGCGTACGCACTGGGAGGCATCCTTCATCGCCTCGAGGTTCTCCTCCGGACTCATATCCGGGCTGAAGCTGATCATCGCCGTGATGCCCTGCGGGATCGTCTTCGTCGGAACGACGATGATGGTCTTATCCTCGATGATGTCCTTCGCCTGGTTGGCCGCGAGGATGATGTTCTTATTATTCGGCAGAACGAAGATCGTCTCTGCATTGACCTGATCGCAGGCGTTTAAGATGTCCTCGGTGGACGGGTTCATCGTCTGACCGCCCTCGATGACATAATCGACACCGATGCCGCGGAAGATCTCCGTGAGGCCCTCACCGGCGGATACAGAGATGAAACCATACTCCTTCGCAGGCTTAGCCGGCTTCTCCGGTGCCGCTGCAGGCGCTGCTTCTTCCTTCTTCTCTTCCTCTGCGATCTTCGATGCGTCCTCGATGAGTACCTCATGATGCTCGAGACGCATGTTATCAACCTTCATCTTCGAGAGATAACCCATGGTGAGGCCCTTCTCGAAGGCATTGCCCGGGTGGTTCGTGTGAACATGTACCTTGATGATATTCTCATCCGAGAAGCATACGATGGAGTCACCGACCCCACCGAGCCACTCACGCAGGCTGTCGACCTCCTCGTCCGTGAACTCGTGATCACCGTTTACCATGAACTCAGTGCAGTAGCCGAACTTGATATCCGCCGTCGAGATCTCGCCACGGGACTTCCGCTCTGCCGGAGCCTCGGTCTTCGCCGCACCCTGCTCGCCGAGATCGAGGGTGACCTCTTCTCCCTTGAGCGAAGCCAGTGCGCCCTTGACAACCGTCATGAGGCCCTGTCCGCCGGAATCGACGACACCCGCCTCCTTCAGTACCGGAAGCATCTCCGGAGTCTTCGCAAGCACCTCGTCACCGTACGCAACGACCTTCTCGAGCATCGTCACGAGATCCTCATCAGTCACCGAAAGCTCGGTGATGCGATCCGCCATGCCCTTCGCAACGGTCAGAATCGTACCCTCCTTCGGCTTCATCACGGCCTTATATGCCGTCTCCACCGCACGGCTGAAGGCACGTGCCATGATCAGGTTATCGATTCCTGCCTCGTCCGCATGCTCCCGAATCTCCTTCGTGAAGCCACGGATCAGCTGGCTCAGGATGACGCCGGAGTTACCGCGTGCGCCACGAAGAGAGCCGCTGGCCATCGCCTTCGCCACATTCTCGAGCGTCGGTGCGTCGATCGCAGCGACCTCCCGTGCGGCTGACATGATGGTCATGGTCATGTTCGTACCTGTATCACCATCCGGTACAGGGAACACGTTTAACTCATTGATCCACTCTTTCTTCGCGTTTAAGTTGTTTGCGCCAGCCAGAAATGCATTTTTCAGCTGTAAAGCATCTATCTGATTACCCACAGGTAATTCCTCCTTGTAAAGCCACTCAGTCAATGACGCGAACGCCCTCTACATAGACATTCACATCCTTCACCTTCATACCAGTATACTCTTCTACCTTGTACCGAACGTTTTCGATCAGGTTCTCCGCGACCGCCTGAATGCTGACGCCGTATGCCACGATGACATGGAAGTCCAGAGAGATTCCGTCCTCCTCCATCGTTACGAGGATGCCCTTGGACTGACTCTCGCGCTTGAGGAGCTTGACCAGGCCCTGCTGTACAGAAACCTTCGCCATACCCACGATGCCGAAGCACTCAACGGCGGTCATACCCGCATAGGCTGCAATAACGTCTGGCGTTATCTGAATCTCACCCATTTTGGATGCAATCGTTCCTCTCATATCGTACCTCCTGAATAAGGATCTATATTAAATCATAAACAAAATGATTATACCATATCTATAGAGAGCTTAAAACAGAAAAAAGGGCATTACGAATCGATCGTAATGCCCAATAATCTTTCAATCAAACGATCTCAAAATTAAGCGTTCTCTGTTGCAGCTACTGCCTCTGAAGCCTTGGCTGTACCGAATGCACGCTCAACCTTACCGGATCTTAAGCAGGAAGTACATACATACATCTTCTTTGTACCACCATTTACCTTTACTCTAACAGACTTAACGTTAGCCTTCCAGATCTTGTTTGATCTTCTATGTGAATGGCTTACCTGATTTCCGAAGTGAACTGCCTTCTCACAAATTGCGCACTTTGCCATGGTTGCACCTCCCTTTCAAATTAATCGAATCGAGACACAATCATGCCCCTGAATTCGCGACTCGCCTATAATAACAAATCTCTATCTGCATTGCAAGTACTTTTACGCATTTTTTCTAAAATATCAGCTGTGACCCGTGATGTAAAGTCAGGATACCGACATTACAGGGTTTCCGCATCCTCTACGACGGTCTCCGACTCCGCTTTTTCGGCCATCTCGTCCGCAGCCGCCTGCGCACTCTTCGAGATACGGTTTCCGCCGGTGATCTTATCGATGGTTTCCGGAAGCATATCGAGGAGCTTCGTGATGGCGTCCTGGTTCTTGATATTGACGAGCTTCGTATTTCCGTTCTGAAGCACGAGGATCGCGGTCGGGGTGATCTTCGAGCTCAGTGCGCCCGCACCACCATCGCCGTTCTTCGCATCCTTCTCCTTCACGTAGCCGCCGGCACCCATGCCGCAGCTGACCTCGATCAGCGGGATCAGAGTGGCATCGCCGACCTTCACCGGCTCACCGACGACGGTCTTCGAATTCACGAAGCCATCCATGCCCTTAAACATGGTATCGAGTATCTCTTTTACATTCGTAGAATCACTCATAGTGAGCCTCCTTATATACGATCGAGCACGAGCCCGCGTATCTTCTTATTCATCATCAGCTGGATCGCCGCGATCAGGATGTGGATGAGCCGCACATGTCCCTTCAGTGCGATCTCCCCCTCGAACAGCGTATGGTCAAACACCGGCGTGATCGTGAAGCTTTCACCATACAGCGGGTAGAACAGGCTGAGCACAGCGAGGATTCGCCCCATCATCGCCGGATCATCGAAGCCGAACATGAGCCTTCCCTCAAACCTGCGGAACCGAAGATGGTGAATCAGATACTTCACCCTGGAAATCAGCAGACGAAACGCCTTCTGATTTTCCTCATCCTCCACCGCTTCACGAAGCGAGGAGACCTTTTCGCAGATTCTCTTTATTCTATCAGCAAATGAAGATTTTTTCCTCTTCTTTTTCTTCGGCGCTTCCGCCGCAGGGGCCGTACTCTTCGTCTCGCTTTTCTGATCTTCATCTGTCGACGTATCTTCTTTTTCGTCCGTACCAGGTGCATCTTCGGTTGTCAGATCATCAGATGTCAGGACCGTCGTTTCATCCTTTGCCTCTGGTTCTGGCTCCGGACAGCTTGTCAGTTCAATGCTGTCGACCTCTGCCGTCTGTGCCGCAGCACTTTCAGCTGATTCCACTTTACTTTCTGGAGCGGTTACGCCATCTTCCGGTGATTTCTCATCCTCTGATGATTGCTTCACCGAAACATCCGTATCTTTATCCTGTACTACTGAATCCTCGCAAGAGGCGGACAATGTTTCGTCGGAGGCATTGGCCGGAGGGGTGTCCGGTGGACGGCTGTCAATCGGGTGGAAGCAGAGGATACGGAGGTAGTACGCGAGGCCCGCCGGGGTGAGGCCGGCGTGGAGCTGCACGCTGTAGAGCAGCCAGCGCACATCGACATGCGCGGCGTAATCGCTCTTCTCTTCGCCCTTATGGCCAGCGCCCGCATAGCGGATCGGGACCAGCAGGACGAGCCCGAGGAGCAGCAGAATCAACAGCAAAAGAAAGAGGAGGACGAGCCCGATGACTTTTAATATCGTAAATAAAAGCATCTGCTGTCCTCCTCGTGTTTACAGGATGTGACGATCCTTCAGCATCTGTGTGACGCAGTCGATCGCATCCCGATAGCCATAGCCGATCCCGAGTATCTCGACCGTCTCCGTATCGAGCTTCGGGTTCAGGAACATGGCCTGATTGTAGATTTCATATAGATTGGGCTCCGGTGCACGGACGATCACGTACGCACCCGGCTGGAAAAGGCCCTTCCGGAGGTTATCCAGGATATAGGACCGGTGCTCTGCTGCATGCTTTCCATAGTACATGTGCTTAGAAAAAATCATCGGATTCTCTCCTTACATGCCGCCCTCGGTGATCACCTTATAGTTCTTCGCGATGTAGTCAAGCAGGGAAACCAGCGTCAGGACGAAGGCGATGCCTGCGACGATCATCGTCACGGTGTGCAGCGCCGGGATGTTCAGGATCAGCAGGATGACCGTAAACATCTGAAAGGTCGTCTTGAACTTGCCCCACCAGGAAGCGGCGATCACGATGCCGTTGTCAGCGGCCACCAGACGGAAGCCGGAGATGATGAACTCACGGGCGATCACGGTGATGACGTACCAGGACGGAAGCTGTCCGAGCTCGATCATGCAGATCAGCGCGGAGCAGACCAGCAGCTTATCTGCAAGCGGGTCCATGAACTTTCCGAAGTTCGTCACCAGATTGTTACGGCGTGCGATCTGACCATCCAGGAAATCCGTGAAGGAAGCGGCGCAGAATACGATCAGTGCCGCGATGCGGAGCGTGTAGTTCTGACCGCCCTCGAGGAGCAGCAGTACCACAAACACCGGAATCAGTACAACACGTAATAAAGTCAGTTTATTCGGCAGATTCATCAGATTCTCTCTCCTATCAGATCATAACCATCCGCATCGATGATACGACAGGACATCATATCACCGCTGAGCTCGTTATGATACTCACCTGCGTCGACGTAGACGAGACTGTCGATATCCGGATTATCCATGTAGGAACGACACAGATACTCGTTATGCTCCGGATCATATCCGATGATGATGACCCTGAGTTCTCGTCCGATCTGCTCTCTCGCCTTCTCGAAGGCGATACCCTGCTGCAGCCGCATGATCTCATCCTGCCGCTGAAGCTTGATCTTCTCCGGTACCTGGCCCTCCATCTCCGCGGCCGGCGTATCCTCTTCCTGGGAATACGGGAAGACACCGAGGCGGTCGAAGCGCATCTCCGTGACGAAGTTCTTCAGGATATCGAAGTCCTCCTCTGTCTCGCCCGGGAAGCCGGTGATCAGGGTCGTCCGAAGAGCGATGTCCGGGATCTCACGACGAAGCGTCGCGATGCGCTCACGAAGCTCCGCCTCACGGGTCCGGCGGTGCATGTTCTTCAGGATCTTATCCGAAGCATGCTGGATCGGGATGTCGAGGTAGTGTACGACCTTCGGGTTATCACGGATCGTCCGGATCAGCTCCTCCGTGATCTCCTCCGGGTAGCAGTACAGGATACGGATCCACTCGAGACCCTCGATCTCCGAAAGCCGGTTCAGCAGCTCCGGCAGGCTCTTCTTTCCATAGAGATCGACACCGTAGAGGGTCGTCTCCTGGGCCACCAGGATCAGCTCCTTCGTGCCCTCGGCAGCGAGTCGCTGCGCCTCCTCCAGGAGGTGCTCCATCGGTACCGAGCGGTAATGTCCGCGCAGCTTCGGGATGATGCAGTAGGTACAGCACTTGTCGCAGCCTTCAGCGATCTTGAGATACGCGGTGTAGTTCTCCGCATTCTCGACACGCTTCATCTGCACATCCAGACGCTCGACATACTCTTTCACGCCGATCACCTCATCGACCTCCGGAAGCTCCTTCCGGATCTCCTCACGGTAGCGCTCTGCGAGGCAGCCCGCCACGATGAGCTTCTTGAGCTTGCCTGTTTCTTTATATTCACCATTCTCGATGATGGTGTTGATGCTCTCCTCCTTCGCATCCCCGATGAAGGCGCAGGTATTGATGACTGTAATATCTGCCTCAGCCGGATCGTCGGTGAGCTCACTGCCCGGATACTTCTCGAGCAGGTTGGAAAGCATCTTCTCACTGTCCACCCGGTTCTTATCACAGCCGAGGGATATCATGTGAATCTTCATATATTATGCTTCGCTGTCGGAGTTGTAGTCATCCTCGGAGGAAGCTGCGTGCGCATCGTGCATCAGCTTGATATCCTCGCCGTCCTCGTCCTCGCTGTCCTCGTCAAGGGCGAAGGCGAAGCCCGGGTTCTCTCTTGCAGCGATCTTCGGATCGTCATCGACCTCGGTACCACGCTTGATGGTCACAAGATTACGTGCGAGCTCCTCGACAGCGATCGCGAGCGGCTTTCTGCCCTCTGCGTTCGGAAGTACAGGATCTGCGCCGTCGATGATCTGACGCGCACGCTTCGCGCTGGCGATCACGGCCGCGTAACGGCTCTCGACGAGCTTATCTGTGTCATCCTGAATGGCGTTCGTGTTCTTCGCTGCATCAATCAGGTCATTATATGTTTGCTGTGACATGTTCTATCCTCCTCAGATCCTGTCTTACATTCTCGATAATATCCATATGCCGGCTGCACTTTTCGTGCGCGGCACGTATGAGATTATGCAATTTTTCGGTGCAAGTGTCAATATTATCGTTTACCAATATATAGTCATAGGCCTCGACACCTTCCGACTCCTGCATGGCTCTCCGGAGGCGCTTTTCGATGACCTCCATGGTCTCCGTACCACGTCCCACGAGACGGCGGCGGAGCTCCTCCCCCGATGGCGGTGTGACGAAGATCAGGATCGCCTCCGGGTACTTCTCGCGGATCTTCAGCGCGCCCTGGATTTCGATTTCGAGCAGCACATCCTTTCCGGCCTCGAGGTTGTCCTCGACATACTTCTTCGGTGTGCCGTAGTAGTGCTCGACGTACTGCGCGTACTCCACGAGCGCGTCCTGTGCGATCATCTCCTCGAACTCTTCCTTCGTCTTGAAGAAGTACTCGCGGCCATCAAGCTCGCCCTCGCGTGGCTGACGCGTCGTCGCCGAGATCGACAGTGCATACTGATCATAGCGGGAAACGAGCTGCTTCATCAGCGTTCCCTTACCGGCTCCCGAAAAGCCGGAAATCACAACTAAAACTCCTTTATCCATGTATTTCCTTCCTTTTTCGTCCAATGCTTCCGACGTGACATCATCCATTGATTCACCTGTTCATTCCCGCTGCGCTCCGCTGCCCTGAGGGACGGATTCTGTGGGATGTCGTTTCGGCGTTTGTCTGATACAAACGCCGTCACTCCAGGTTCTGAATCTGCTCACGGATCTTCTCAATCAGGGTCTTCAGCCCGATCGCGTCCTCCGATACGATGAGGTCGTTCGCCTTACTGAGCGTCGTGTTTGCCTCACGGTTCATCTCCTGTGCGACGAAATCAAGCTCACGTCCGACGAGGCCGCCGTTCTGGAGCTTCGTCCGCATGTTCTTGATGTGACTGTGCAGACGTACCCGCTCCTCATCGGTGCAGATCTTATCCGAGTAGATCGTCACCTCCTGCACGATGCGGGCCTCGTCGATGCCGGTCCCCTCGAGGAGCTCCGACACCTTCGCACGAAGGCGGGTCTCATAGGCGGCCGTGATCTCCGGTGAACGCGCATCGATGCGGTTCACGATGGCCTCCATCTCAGCGAGCTTCCCGAGGAGATCCTTCTGAAGGTTCTCGCCCTCCATCACACGGGTCTCGGAGAAACGCTCGAGTGCGCCGACGAGGGACGGCTTCAGGCTCTCCCAGAGGGCCTCATCATCCTCGGACTCCTCCGAGAGCACGAGCACATCCGGCAGCGCCGCCAGATTGGTGACTTTAACATTGTCCTCGACACCCAGCGCCGCCACCAGCGTACGCATGGACTCCAGGTACTCCTTCGCGAGCGGAAGGTCGAGTCGGAGGGCCTTACCCTTCTCGGAAAAGCTCTCATAGGTGATGAAGAGGTCGACCTTACCTCGGGAGATGTACTCCTTCACGGTGTTTCGGATATTGGCCTCGAGTGCGTTAAACTTCTTCGGCATCTTGATGCTGAGATCCAGGAAACGGGAATTGACCGACTTCACTTCCACGGACAGACGGTACTGATCGTTCGAGACCTCGGCGCGTCCGAATCCGGTCATACTTTTTAATTTCATAGATTACCTCGATGTGCACAGCCTGCCCGAGGGCGGCTTGCGTTTTTTAGTCATATGTAATAAATTATAGTCTACTATAATTTAGAAGTAAAGTTTTAACAGTTCAGGTCGTGGGGACCCGGAGGGGACGGCAACGGAGGCCATACGTAGAGACCGTGTGAAATCAAGCCGGGTCCCCTTAGCGGCACTTGGTGTTATCTCTCCTTGG
>JAUNWX010000009.1:14606-67382 GCA_030540075.1 Lachnospiraceae bacterium | reverse complement strand
TAAAAGACGGTGTCGCCGATGTTGATGACGTCGTTCGGCGAGAGGACCATGACGCCCTCCACCCGCTTCTGATTGACATAGACGCCGCGCTCCGTCTGCACATCCTCCACCTGCCAGTGACCGTAGATGTAGCGGATCAGCGCATGGTGCTCGTCCGGCTTCTCCGGGCTGCCCGGCTCCGGCGTCGAGAGGTCCCGGCCAACATGGCTGTAGATATGGTAGACTGACTGCTCCTTCCGGAGCGGCAGCTTCTTCCAGACGAGCTCACCGTCGAAGCGGAGCAGGAACACGAGAATCAGCTGCTCGCCCGCCTTCTGGATGCGGATGATATCGCCATTCTGAAGCAGACGATCCTCCCCCTTCGGCAGCGCGATGCCATTGATGCTCGTCGTGTTGGCGTTCGTCAGATTCTCGTAGTGCCACTCGCCGAGATAGTGGGCGAGCCGGCCCTGCGTATGTGCGAGGAAGGGATAGTCGAGCGCGATTTCGGCCTGGTTTCTGCGAGCGAACAGCCGTTGGCGCCCGATCGTCAGGCCCTTCTCCACCTTGAACTGAACCGATTCGCCGCCGACTCTGATCGCGACGAGCTCTGCCGGCTCCACGAGATCCCGTAAAATATCGCTCATAGCTGCCTCCCGGACATTTCGTCCATTCTTCCCTTTATTGTATTTTATTTGCAGGTTCAGTACAATGCCAACCCTGGAATTCTGCGCGAGAAAAGCACGTCAGGGGCTTGATTGCTTTATTGACTTTCGTTAAAATACTAGTAAAATGAAATAAGTTGATTAAACCAGTTAACTGTAGCAGCATGTCGAATGGGGGAAGACGATGGGACGTGATGGAAAAATAACCATTAAGGACATCGCCGAGATGGCTGGGGTTTCGAAGACGACGGTTTCGTTCTATCTGAACGGCAAGACCGAGAAGATGTCCGAGGAAACCCGCACGAAGATTCAGGAGATCATCCTCCGGACCAACTACCGTCCGAATGTTGCCGCCCGTACACTGAACCAGAAGAAAACGAACCTCATCGGTGTCATCATCGGTGATATCACGAACACCTTCTCGAATAAAATCGTAAAGGGGATCGAGGATACCGCACGGAAGCATGGCTACCAGACGCTGATCGGAAATTCAGGCTATGACCCGAAGCAGGAGTCGAGCTACGTAAACCGTATGCTGACCCTCGGCGCGGATGGCTTCATCATCCAGCCGACCCCGGGCTTTCATGAGACCTCGAAGCTGATCACCGATCTCCGGAAGCCGTTCGTCTACTTCGACAGTAAGGTATACGAGGATGCCTCCTTCTGGGTGAAGACCGATAACTATACGGCGACCCATAAGGCGATGCAGGAGCTCATCGCGCGCGGTTATCAGAACTTTCTGATGATCGGTGCCGATCCGTCGAAGCTGAGTACACGTATCGAACGTTCCTCCGGCTTCATCGACTGTATCACAGAGAGCGGTCTCGGTTTCCAGAGCCTGGAGATCCGCGACGGTGAGATCAACCATGCAGAGATTCTCTCCTTCGTGAAGAGAAATCTGAAGGATACAGATGCAACCCTGGTGTATGTTCCGAACTGCTGGGCACTTCCGGAGGTCTGTGATGCGTTACAGCCACTCCGCGATCTGATTCCGCAGAAGCTCGGCATCATCGGTTTCGATAATACCGAATGGGCTTCCTTCTCCAGCCCGAGAATCACGACCATCGTCCAGCCTGCCTACGAGGAGGGACAGAAGGCCGCCGAAATCCTCATCGACCAGATCGAGGAGAAATATGAGGAGAAGTCTCATCAGACGCTTAGGTGCTCTGTACATTGGAGTGAATCAACACTGTGACCCCCTCACAGTGGGATTCCCTTTCTCTCCAACCTACAGAACCTTTAGCTATGCGGGTGGAAGCACTAGCTACGTTTCCGCTCGTGATGGCAGCTGTCAGGTATAAGCAGCCAGGACACTGCCGCATATAAAAACCGCCCGGCACTTTGTGGTGCGCCGGGCGGTTTTCTATTGCCATGGGACAGGGGACGCCGAAAGTCCGTGGCAGGCCCACTGCCGGCTCCCACGACGCAACTCTGTGAATCCCTGCTCAGACTATGGAAATACGCGTCCGAATCCGCTATAATGGGCGCTATGAAAACGCTTACAGGGAATGAGGCAGGCCATGTACTATAAATTACTGAAACTGAAAAACCGCGTTTATGATGCAGCGCAGATCGACTGGGACCATATGATGTTCGATCGATCGACGATCTGGAAGCTGCTGATCCCGCTGATGATCGAGAATCTGCTTGCGAGCTTCATGGGTATGGCGGATTCCATGATGGTCACCCGGATCGACAGTGCGGCGATCTCGGCCGTTTCCCTCACGGATGCCATCAACAACCTCGTCATCCAGCTCTTTTCCGCGATGGCGACCGGCGGCACGATTCTCTGCTCGCAGTACATCGGCAGCGGTGACCCGAAGAAGGCCAATGCAGCTGCCCGCCAGGTCGTGTTATCGATGACGTCGATTGCCATCGTCATTACGCTCTTCGCGGAGGCCCTGAACGGGCAGCTTCTCCGTCTCGTCTTCGGCAGCGTGGAGCCGGCGGTGCTGTCCGCTGCGGAAACCTACTTCCGCTTTACCGCAGCCTCCTTCCCGTTCCTCGGGCTCTATCAGATCGGTGCGGCCTTTTACCGTGCCGGGGGAAACAGCCGCTTCCCGATGAGGGTCTCGGTGATTTCGAACGTCATGAACATCATCGGAAACGCCATCTTCATCTTCGGCTTCGGCTGGGGTGTCGCGGGTGCAGCGTTCTCGACCCTGCTGAGCCGTATGCTGGCCGCCATCATCCTCTTCGTGTTCCTGCGGAAGCCGAAGCAGGTCATCGTGGTGCGGGATTATCTCATCCGACCGGATTTCGACATGATCGCGCGTATCCTCGCCATCGGTATCCCGTCCGGTATCGAGAACAGTATGTTCCAGTTCGGTAAGCTCGCAATCCAGTCCTCGGTATCAACCCTGGGGACGACCGCCATCGCGGCGCAGGCCATGGCCATCATCTTCGAGAACATCAACGGGATCGGCGGTCTCGCGGTCGGCATCGGGCTCATGACGATGGTCGGACAGACGCTCGGCGCCGGACGGAAGGAGGAGGCGAAGTACTACATCGTCCACCTCATGGATATCTCGAACTGGATCATCATCATTTCCTGCGTCCTCACCTTCGTCGCCTGTAAGCCGGTGATGTGGCTCGCCGGGATGGAGCCGGAGGCCGCGAAGATCTGCTACGATATGGTCATCTTCATCACGATCTCGAAAATCTTCGTCTGGGTACCGAGTTTTCTTCCTTCCTATGGACTACGCGCCGCCGGTGATGTACGATTTACAATGATCGTATCTTCGCTGTCCATGTGGATCACGAGAGTCGCGATGGTGACCTATCTCATTCGTGTATGCGGGATGGGTCCGATCGCCGTCTGGATCGGTATGGCGAGCGACTGGTGTGTACGTGGTGCCTTCTTCCTGTATCGCTTCATGAGCGGGAAGTGGCTGTCGCATTCCGTCATTGAACATGACGAAGGACAGCACGGTAAACAGTGAAGACCAGTAGCTTCCGGACACAGTCTGCGCGATAAGGTACACATGTAAAAGGATATTTCGTCTGATATTTACCTATATGATATGGAGGAGCTTCTATGATTCAGGATATTTATCCACATAAGCTGATCAATCACTATGATCCATCGAAGACGGCGAAGCCGGAGAGCTTCGTGCTGAATTTCGCCGGTGCCCGGCGTGATGCTGTGCTGCTGCACATGGTCGATGCAACAACCTTTACCTTCCCGACCTTTCAGGAGGTGCAGGAGAGCGGCAGTTTCCCGGTAGAGGCGAGTCATCTCATCTACCTCTTTACGGTCGATGAGGATGATTACTTCCTCCTGCCGGAGGTCGAGCTGGAGCTTCCGGGGTATACGCGCGCAACCCTGCATGATCTGCGTGAATCCCTGGCGGGCCCGAAGTGGCGCCAGTTCATCAACAGCACGGCGCTGCAGCTCAGCAACTGGTACCACCAGAACCGTTTCTGCGGCAGCTGCGGCTCCCGGACGAAGCTCGGAAAGATCGAGCGCGCGATCCGCTGTCCGGAGTGCGGACGCATCATCTATCCGCGCATCGTGCCGGCAGTCATCGTCGGCATCACCCACGGGGATGAGATCATCCTCACGAAGTATGCCCGCGGCTTCGCGCACTATGCGCTCGTCGCCGGCTTCACGGAGATCGGGGAGACCCTCGAGGAGACCGTGCAGCGGGAGGTGATGGAAGAGGTGGGCCTCAAGGTAAAGAACATCCGCTACTATAAGTCGCAGCCGTGGGGCATCGTCGATGATATCCTGATGGGCTTCTTCTGTGATGTGGATGGCGATCCGACGATCACGATGGACCAGAGCGAGCTGAAGCTGGCTTCCTGGTTCAAGCGGGAGGATATCGTCCTGCAGCCGGATGATTTCAGCCTGACGAATGAGATGATGTGTCTGTTTAAGGAAGGAAAGGAACCGAGAGCGTGAAGAAGATACTGCTTTTATGTACCGGCGGCACGATCGCCTCGGTAAAGACGGAGGATGGACTGAAGCCGGCGCTGACCGCGGAGGAGCTTCTGAGCTACGTACCGGAGGTGAAGCGCTTCTGTGACGTGGATGTGCTCCAGGTCTGCAACATTGACTCAACCAACATGGCGCCGGCGGTCTGGGGACAGATCGTACATGCAGTGAATGAGAACTACGACCGCTACGACGGCTTCGTCATCACACACGGCACGGACACCATGGCCTACAGCTCGGCGGCGCTCAGCTATATGATTCAGAACTCCCGGAAGCCAATCGTGATCACGGGCTCGCAGAAGCCGATCAACATCGACGGGACCGATGCGAAGGATAATCTGCGGGACAGTATCGTCTATGCCTGCGACAGCTACTCACAGAATGTGTCGCTCGTGTTTGATGGCAATGTCATCGCCGGTACGCGTGCGAAGAAGATGATGGCACGCTCGTTTAACGCGTTTCACAGTGTGAATTTCCCGGTGCTGGCGCGGATTCAGGATGAGCATATCATCCGCTATATTCCGTATGAGCCGATCCGGAAGCCGGTGGAGTTTCAGGAGACGGTGTCGGATGCGATCTGCATCATGAAGCTGATTCCGGGCTCACGTCCGGAGCTGCTCGCGTATCTCTTCGATAATTATGACTGCATCGTCATCGAGTCCTTCGGTGTCGGTGGTATCCCGAGCCAGCTGCTCGACAAGTTCTATGCCGAGATGGAGAAGTGGGCCGCGAAGGGGAAGTTCATCGTGATGGCGACCCAGGTCGTGAACGAGGGCTCCAACATGGAAATCTACCAGGTCGGTCAGAAGGTGAAGAAGGATTTCAAGCTCATCGAGGCCTACGATATGACCCTCGAGGCGACGATCACGAAGCTCATGTACCTGATGGCGCGCTATCCGAAGGATTATGCGCAGATCCGGAAGGGCTTCTACACGCCGGTCAATAATGATATCCTCTGCGCGTTCGAGGAAGCATAAGAAAAACCCGCCGCGGTCGTGACGGGTTTTTCTGTATCAGGCCATCGGGAGCTCGACGCGGAAGGTGTTGATGCCATCCGCGGATTCGGCCCAGATGCGGCCTTTATGATTTTTTACGATGTTCTCCGCGATGGAAAGGCCGAGGCCGTAGCTGTGGTTCATCGCCCGGGCTTCGTCGATGCGATAGAAGCGCTGGAAGATTTTCCGGAGATCCTCCGGGCTGATCGCGTCGCCCGGATCCGCGACGCTCAGGAGGCAGTGATGCGCCCCGCTTTTCTGGAGGGTCACCCGGACGGTGCCGTGCGGCTCCGAATACTTCTGTGCATTATCGAGGAGGATCTCGACGACCTGCTTCAGGTGCTGTGCCGAGCCGTGGACTGTGATGCCGTCGGCGATGTCCTCGGCGAGGGTCAGGCCCTTCTCGAAGAAAAGAGCCTCAAAGGTAAGGAGCTCGTCGGACACGAGGCCCGACAGATCGATGTGCTGCAGCGGCATCTTCTGGATGGCGCCGTTATCGACACGGGCGAGCTGCAGGAGACTCTCGACAAGTCCGCGCATCTGGTTCGACATCGTGAGGATATTATCGACGAACTGCGCCTTGTGCGCTTCATCGAAGCGCGGGGACTTCAGCATCTCGGCATCGGTCAGGATTACGGTGAGCGGGGTCTTCAGCTCATGGGAGGCGTCGGAGACGAACTGTCGCTGCTGTGCCCAGGCTTCCTCAACCGGGCGGACCGCCCAGCGGGCGAAGAAGATGCTGATGACGAGGAAGCTGGCGAGGCTGCCGAGGCCGATGATGACGCAGGTCCGGTAGAGATTACGCATCGTCGCGATCTCGGAGGAGATATCCGCAAAGACGATGATCTGGCCTTCGGCAGACACCGGGGTGCCCTGCGTCTGAAGCTCATCGCTACCGGTCCGTTCGAACGGACTTCCATCATCGCCGACCGCTGCGTTCATCTCGCCGGATACGCCCGCACCGCTGCTGTCTGCAGGGGCTTCTTCAGCGACAGAGGACGGTGTCACTTCGTCGGACAGCGCTGTCTCCGGCATCGGATTCCCGTCCGGCGCTTTTGGGTTAAACCACTTCTTCGCACTGGTCCGATAGTAACGAAGATTATAATCGTGGAGGTCGCCGACCTTCTCTGTGCCGGCGGTCGCCGCGCTGACGAGCTCTTCGAGGACGGCTTCCGAGCCTTCCTGCGTCAGATCATAGTAGCCGCCATCCATGTCGACGATCTTCCCATCCGCGTCGATCAGTACACGGAAGAACGGAAGCAGTATGTTCATCTGCTTGTTTTCGTTCTTCCGCTTCGGATTGCGGTCAGAGAGGGTGCCCATCGGGGCATACACGGCGTTTTCCATCATGCGGAAGCCGTCCTCCCGGATGCGGGCGTGGGTCATGTGCACGACGAGTCCGAAGATGATGATCAGCATCGTGCAGACGATGAGCATCATGATCGACACGAAGCGGACGCGAAGCTTTTGAATCATATCCATATTTATGCCTCCAGCTCCAGATGATAGCCGAGTCGGCGGGCCGCGACGATCTGCACATTCGAGCCGATGGAGTGGAGCTTCTTCCGAAGAAAGCCGACATAGACCTCGACATGGTTCTCGACGGCGTCAGAATCGAAGCCCCAGACCTTCTGGAGGATGGCCTCCTTCGACAGATTTTTTTCCTTCTGCTGCATCAGCATACGCATCACATCAAACTCCTTCGCACTCAGGCGGAGGGACTTTTCTTCACATAAGAGTGTACTCGTCGAGAGATCGAGGGTCGTGTTTCCGAAGCTGAGGGTATCGACCTCGGCCCCCTGCCGGCGAAGCAGGGCGTGAATGCAGGCGAAGAGCTCGCGTGCATCGAAGGGCTTCGTCAGGTAGTAGTCTGCCCCCGAATCGAGTCCCTGTACACGATCCAGCAGCTCGGATTTCGCCGTCAGCATGAGGATCGGCGTACTGATATGCTGCTGACGGAGGATCTTCGCCACCTGATATCCATTCATTTTCGGCATCATGACATCGAGTATGATGAGGTCGTAGACCCCGGTCTCTGCGTAATCGACACCGGCTTCTCCGTCATACACCGCCTCGGCCTGATAGCCCTGCTCCGTCAGCAGATCGCGGATCGAATCTGCGAGGAGCTTTTCATCTTCTACGATTAATATTTTCATTGCTTTACCTCATATTTTTAAAAGGATCATCTCCCTTTCGGTTGTTTTAAGACTTCTATAATTATTTCGTAATGGGGCAGACACTTAGCCAGGAATCCGTCGTACTGTGCTCCTGCCGCTGGCCTTACTGGGCCTCGGCTCCACTGTGCCTGTTCAGCTGCATTCTACTGTATGTAACTGAAAGTGTGCTGAAACTTCCTGATTCATTTATCTACATATTATACAGGTGCGGGCGTTCTGTCGAAGGAAATCACAGAAGCTTCACACTTTTCAGAAAAGACTTCAGCATCATTTCAGTTTCTTTTTCTAGAATGCGTCATGTACATCGATTTAGTTGAAAAGGAGCAGTTATGAATAGATGTCTGATGCGTGGTGCGATTGCAGCGATGACCGGAGTCGTCACGGTGGTGGCGGGCATGCCGATGTGTGCGCTGGCCTCGACGACGCTGGAGCAGCGGAAGAAGGCGCTGGTGAGCGCGGGGATCATCGAGAATTTCGATGTTACGCTGAATGCGACGACGGTGTCGCGGGCAGAGTTTGCGAAGATGCTGGTGCTGGCCTCAAGCTTCGCGACGAACGTCGCGTCGGAGTCCAATGTCTCGGTCTTCAGTGATGTGCTGCAGAGCTCAGCGTATTCCGGCTATATACGGATCGCGACCTCGAAGGGCTGGATGAGCGCCTACCTCGGTGGCACATTCAAGCCGGAGCAGGGGATCAAGCTCGCCGAGGCAGAGAAGGCGATGCTGACGCTGCTCGGCTATACGAGCGATCAGTTCAGCGGCAATATCGTCGCGAACCGGCACGCAAAGGCCATCGCCATCGGTCTCACGGACCGGGTAAGCACGAACATAAGTGACGAGCTGACCTACGAGGACTGCGTTTACATGTTCTACAATCTGCTGATGGCGAACACCGCTCAGAACGATGGGAAGACGAAGAGCAGTCAGACGATCTACGGTTCGCTGTTCGGCTTTACGCTGTCCGACAGCAACGAGCTGAATCTGCTCGATACACTGTCCGCGAACCTGAACGGTCCGCACGTCCTGAAGTCCGGCAAGAGCCTAAACTTGATTCTTCCATTCAGTAAGAGCGTCGCCAGCTGCTATCTGAACGGCGAGACCTCCAGCGTGGAGGCCATCGAGGATGAGGCGACGAGCTGCGCCGTGGTCGTGTACTACAACACATCGACGAAATCCGTCTATGCCTACTCGGAGTCGGGCAATGCAGACAGCACCATGGGTACGGCAACCGGCACGGTCGATCAGATCTACTACAGCTCGAGTCAGATCATGACGCCGACGCAGGTGGAGATCGGCGGCGAGACCTACAATATTAACAATTCGGATATGCAGTACGCGTTCTCAATCTACGGTTCCATCAATACCTCGGATGAGATCACCATCGTCTGGGATCTCGATCAGAGTGGTGCGAAGGAAGTCATCGCGATCGCTTAACGCGATATGAACGTCATGCTTGTGGCGGGAAGCACGGATGCCGTGAGGACATCCGCTGCCGGAACGCCGCGGGCGGGTGCAGAAGGGGTGCATTGGCATCCGGACAGGAAATACAGGAAATCAGGATTTGACTGGAGAGAAAATGAAGCAGATTTTTTCGTTTAAGAAGAAGGAGAATGGCACGGAAAAAAAGCCGGGGAAGAAGCTCGTCCTCGGGGCGGTGCTTCTCGTGGCGGTCGCGGGTGGTGCGTTCTTCGTGTATCAGAAAAAGGCGGCTGCGGCAGAGAAAAAGGACAGCAGCGTGCGGACCGGTACGGTGACGCGGCAGACGATTCAGCAGTCGCTGTCGAGCTCCGGTACGATTTCGCCGAAGAACAGCTATACGATCACCTCGATGGTCGAGGGCAAGGTCATCTCGGCGGATTTTAACGAGGGGGATCAGGTCACGGAGGGACAGGTGCTGTATCAGATCGATGCGTCCTCCATGACCTCGAAGCTGAACTCGGCAACGAGCTCCCTCGAGCGTGCACAGGAAAGCTACAACGACGCGATGAAGGATTATAATTCCGCCGTCGCGGATTACAGCGGGAACACCGTGAAGTCGACCGTCTCCGGTTACATCAAGACGATGAAGATCAAGGCCGGTGATCAGGTGTCCGGCAATACAGAGATCGCGGAGATCTACAACGACAGCGTGATGGAGGTGGATATTCCGTTCCTTTCCACCGAGGCGGCGCAGATTCCGGTGGGCAGCACCGCGACGCTGACGCTCTCGGATACCCTCGAGGAGCTCAGCGGTACCGTCACCTCCGTCGATCAGCTGGATACGACCCTCACCGGCGGCCAGCTCGTCCGCTATGTTACGGTGCAGGTGACGAACCCGGGCGGACTGACGAGCGACATGTACGCAACGGCGAGCATCAACGGCATCAACTCCTGCGGCGATGGTGCCTTCCAGCCGATCCAGAATGTCACACTGCGGGCGAGCGATCTTTCCGGCTCCGTGACCGTCAAAAAGCTGCTCGTCAGCGCCGGTGACTATGTGAACGTCGGTACGGCCATCTTCTCGATGGATGCGGAGGACGCGAGCGACATCCTGAAGACCTATAAGAACAAGGTCTCCGATGCGAAGTCCTCCCTCGAGAATGCACAGTCGAACCTCGACACGACGACGGATAACTACGAGAACTATACGATCACCGCACCGATTTCCGGCACCGTCACGACGAAGAACGTCAATGTCGGCGAGAATGTGCAGAACGGCAACTCTACGACGGCGCTCGCGGTCATCTATGATCTTTCGGAGGTGACCTTCGAGATGAACATCGATGAGCTCGATATCTCGAACGTGAAGGTGGGCCAGACCGTTGAGGTTACGGCGGATGCCTTCGAGGACCAGACCTTCGAGGGTACCGTTACGAAGGTGTCCATGGAGGGTACGGCAGCGAACGGCGTCACCTACTATCCGGTCACCGTCACGATGACAGATTACGGCGATCTGCTTCCGGGCATGAACGTCACCGGCGTCATCATCCTCGATGAGGCGGAGGACGCACTCGCGATTCCGGTGGATGCACTCCAGCGTGGCAACAAGGTCTATATAAAGGATTCCACCACGTCGAAGAAGGACAATGCTTCCACCCAGAATGCAGCTCCGGCAGATGCTGACAGACCGGAAGGTACAGCAGACGGCAAGCCGGCAGATGCAAAGGCCAATAACAAGAGCGGAAATGCGGACAGTAAGGCAGATGGCGGCGCTATGAGCAGTAATGTCCCGGAGGGCTTCCATGAAGTCAGCGTCACGACCGGTCTCACCTCGGATGAGTACGTCGAGATCCTGTCCGGTGATCTCTCCGAAGGCGATGAAGTTTATATTTCACAGTCCAGCGTCAGCAGCTCGACCGACATGATGATGCCGGGTATGGGCGGTGGTGACATGGGCGGCGGCCAGGGCGGCATGGGTGGAGGTAACCCAGGCGGCGGTGGCGGCCAGGGCGGTGGTAACCGTGGCGGCGGCATGGGCGGCGGTCCGATGGGCTAAACAGAGGTGATGGATATGAAGGGTTTACATCCGATCAATGAAGAGATGAAAACTACAGCGCCGGATGCATCGACGCTGGAAATCGAAGAACGCTCGCTGGAAAATCCGGAGGCGGAAGCGACGGAGAAAGTCGAAGTCGATGAATATGCCGAAAACCACGAGGAGATTGCAAAGCTGCGGGCCGCCCAGGTGGCCCAGGGTGCCGATGGCGCAGCCGGTCCCTATATCCCGCCGGAGCACGACGGGGAGGTACCCTTCCTCCAGCTCGAAGACATTTATAAGATCTACCAGATGGGCTCCGAGGAGGTGCATGCAAACGACGGGATCAGCGTGAACATCTACCATGGTGAATTCGTCGCCATCGTCGGCAAATCCGGCTCCGGCAAGTCGACCCTCATGAACATCATCGGTGCGCTCGATGTACCGACGAAGGGAGAGTATCTGATCCAGGGTGTCGATACCTCGCACATGGCAGAGGACGAGCTCGCGTCGATCCGGAATCATAAGATCGGCTTCATCTTCCAGCAGTACAACCTGCTTCCGAAGGATAATCTCGTGGACAATGTCGCCCTGCCGCTCCTCTATGCCGGCCTCTCGAAGTCGGATCAGCGAAAGCGTGCGATGAAGCAGCTCGAGCGGGTCGGCCTCGCGGACAAGTGGATGCAGCATCCGGCCCAGCTCTCCGGTGGTCAGCAGCAGCGTGTCTCCATCGCCCGGGCACTCGCCGGTGATCCGGAGCTGATCCTCGCGGATGAGCCGACCGGTGCGCTGGACAGTAAAACCTCCCGCCAGGTCATGGGCTTTTTACAGGATATCAACCAGGACGGAACGACCGTCGTCATGATCACACACGATAATGCACTGGCCCTCGAGGCGAAGCGCGTGATTCGTATCTCGGACGGCCGTGTCGTCTTCGATGGAAAAACGGAGGACTATGCTAAATTCATTTAAACTCGCACTGAAGAGTATATGGTTGAACCGGCTGCGTTCGTTTCTCACGATGCTCGGTATCATCATCGGTGTCGCCGCCGTCATCATCCTGGTCGGGATCGTAAACGGTGAGATGTCCTACATGACGGAGAGCTTCGCCTCGATGGGTACGAACCGGATCACGGTGAACATCACAAACCTGCGGTCACGATCCGTCGATGTGGATGAGATGTATGATTTTTTCGAGGAGCAGTCGCAGTACTTTTCCTACATGTCCCCGACGGTGACGGTGGGCGCGACCGTGAAGGTCGGGAACGAAAACTCGACGACGACGAAAACGACGGGTGTCTCCGAGGACTACCTGACGATCCTGGACGAGAACCTGCTGAGCGGACGTTTCATCCAGTATGCGGATATCGCCGCACGGCAGAAGGTCGCGGTCATCGGCTACTACATCGCCACCACCTACTATGATTCACCCGCGGCAGCGATCGGGCAGAAGATTTCTGTCAACGGTGAGAAGTATGAGATCGTCGGTGTCATCGAACGGCAGACCTCAGAGAGCGACGAGCTGAGCGCAGGTGGCTCCGACGACACACTCTACATCCCGTATACGGCTGCGGTGAAGCTGTCACGAAACGGTTCCGTCGGCAGCTACACCTTCTGCGTGCGCGACGACTATGTCGATCAGGCGGCGACGATCAAGACCTATATCGAGGATTATCTCTACACGATCTTCAAGGATGATGATCTCTATACGGTCACTGCGATGAGTGAGCTGCTTGATTCCATGAACGAGATGATCGGCACCATGTCGATGATGCTCGGCGGCATCGCCAGTATCTCCCTGCTGGTTGCGGGTGTCGGTGTTATGAACATCATGCTTGTCTCTGTCACGGAACGTACGCGTGAGATCGGTATCCGGAAGGCCCTCGGCGCGAAGCGTCGGACGATTCTGTCACAGTTTGTCATCGAGGCCGCCGTCACGAGCTCCCTGGGCGGCTTCATCGGCATCGCCGTCGGCTTCATCGGGACGAGTGCGGCCGGAAAGATCATGGGGATCGATGCAGCACCGACCTTCCTTTCGGTGCTGGTCTCCTTCATGGTCTCTGTGATGATCGGTCTCATCTTCGGTTATCTTCCGGCCCGTCGTGCCGCGGCGCTGAACCCGATCGACGCGCTCCGCTCGGATTGATTCAGAGCGCCTCTTTCACAACGCTCCGGTACGCACTGGGGTCTGACCCCGATAAACGGGGTCAGACCCCTTTCATCAACGGGAGGCCGGTGCTGCACGTTTTTCGTGAAGTTTCTGTTTGCAATTCGGGGGATGCAGTGGTATGATTCTCGTGTTTTTATTTTCTGAAACTGTGTGAACAGAAGTGGAAATAAAAGCATATCGATATTTATATGTTAAGAGGTGGCAATGGCGTCACAGGGGCAAGGAAGAGTGTCCCTGCGTCAGGTCACCTCTTTTTTATTGCATCGCTGCCGGGGGGATACTGCGGGTGGTGATTGCATGGCGCATGAGGCATTGGCCTGCTTCATGAGGGATCACGAAAGGGGAGCATATGATCAAGTACGTATTTGTCACCGGTGGCGTCGTTTCCGGACTCGGAAAGGGGATTACAGCCGCTTCGCTCGGTCGTCTTCTGAAGGCGCGTGGCTATAAGGTTACCATGCAGAAGTTCGATCCGTATATCAACATCGATCCGGGTACGATGAACCCGATTCAGCATGGTGAGGTCTTCGTCACGGATGATGGTACGGAGACCGACCTCGATCTCGGTCATTACGAGCGTTTCATCGACGAGTCCCTGGATCACAGGAGCAATGTCACCTCCGGTAAGGTGTACTGGTCTGTCCTCAACAAGGAGCGTCACGGTGAGTATGAGGGGCATACCGTCCAGGTTATTCCGCACATCACGAACGAGATCAAGAGTGATTTCTATCATTCGGATGACAAGAGCGAGGATCGTATCGCCATCATCGAGGTCGGTGGTACAGTCGGCGATATCGAGTCCCAGCCGTTCCTCGAGGCGATCCGTCAGTTCCAGCAGGAGGTCGGTCACGAGAATGCCATCATGATCCATGTGACGCTGATTCCGTATCTGCATGCGTCCGAGGAGCTGAAGACGAAGCCGACGCAGATGAGCGTACGTGAGCTTCAGCGGCTCGGTCTTCAGGCGGACATCCTCGTCTGCCGTACCGAGTATCCGATTCCGCAGGATATCCGGGAGAAGATCGGCCTTTTCTGTAATGTGCCGGCGAACCATGTGCTGCAGAACACCAATGCAGAGTTTATCTACGAGGTGCCGCTTATGATGGAGCACGAGCATCTCGCACAGTCGGTGCTCGAGTGTCTCCACCTTCCATGCCCGGAGCCGGATCTCTCCGACTGGACCCATATGGTCGAGAATCTGCGTCATCCAAGCCGCGAGACGGTCATCGCCATCGTCGGGAAGTATACGCAGCTGCATGATGCTTACCTCAGTGTCGTGGAGGCCCTGAAGCACGGCGGCATCGCTAATCGTGCGAAGGTGAAGATCCGCTGGGTGGATTCCGAGGAGCTCGAGAAGGCCGGTGCGGAGACGCTGCTTGCCGGGGTCGATGGCATCCTGGTGCCGGGCGGCTTCGGTTCCCGTGGTATCGAGGGTATGATCATGGCGGCGCAGTACGCGCGTGAGCATAAGATTCCGTACCTCGGCATCTGCCTCGGTATGCAGATCGCGATCATCGAGTTCGCACGGGATGTGCTCGGCTGGGCAGACGCCAACTCGACGGAGTTCGATCCGAACACCGAGCATCCGGTGATTGACCTGATGCCGGAGCAGAAGAGTGTCACCGATCTCGGCGGCACGATGCGTCTCGGTGCCTAC
The DNA here is from genome assembly GCA_030540075.1 of Lachnospiraceae bacterium. Taxonomy (GTDB): domain Bacteria; phylum Bacillota; class Clostridia; order Lachnospirales; family Lachnospiraceae; genus Oribacterium. The sequence continues at coordinate 52,349 of JAUNWX010000009.1, read as the reverse complement.
CCTTGCGTACTGAGCGACGGTTCGAAGGCCCATGCTCTCTATGGCACGACGCAGATTTCCGAGCGTCACCGTCATCGTTATGAGGTCAATAATGACTTCCGCGCAGAGCTCGAGGAAGCCGGTATGCAGCTCGTCGGCCAGTCCCCGGACGGCCACATCGTGGAGATGATCGAGCTGGCGGATCACCCGTACTTCGTCGCTACCCAGGCACACCCGGAGTTCAAGTCCCGCCCGAACAACGCGCATCCGCTGTTCCGCGGCCTGATCGAGGCGTCGCTTCGCAAGTAATTCTATATAGAAAGCCCCGGAGGTCCTCCGGGGCTTTTTTTTCACATTCTCGCTTGTTCATATGATGATTTACGTGTTGACAGCTGTGTTATTCTAGAGAACGCGATAAAGAATGACACAAAGGAGAGTAAACATTAGATGGAAATGATTTTAGACGCACTTCTGGATGCGATACTGGATACGGTGAAGCTGATTCCGTTCCTTTTTATCACCTATATGGGGATGGAGTACCTCGAGCATAAGGCGGAGAAGCATACGACGGGGATGCTGGAGAAGGCCGGCCACTTCGGTCCGCTGATCGGAGCGGTCGTGGGGATCCTGCCGCAGTGCGGCTTCTCGGCGGCAGCCTCCAGCCTGTTTGCGGGCGGCGTGATTTCGGTCGGCACCCTGATCGCGGTCTTCCTGTCGACCTCGGATGAGATGCTGCCGATTTTTATCTCGGAGGGTGTACATCCGGCGACGATGCTGCGGATTCTGGCGACGAAGGCGATGCTGGGTCTCATCAGTGGTTTCCTGCTTGATATCTTCATGCGGCATGGCCGCCATACGAAGGCCCCGGAGAAACATATTCACGACCTCTGCGTACATGAGCACTGTGCCTGTGACGATGATGCCGAGGAAGAGGACACGCTCCATACTGCGGATGCTCATGACGGAGAAACGTCCCATGCGCACGATGTGCAGGCTTCGCACCATTCTCACGAGGCCAATGCAGACGACCACGTACATCGTCACGTCGCGGAGGAGCATCACAGCCACGAGCATGCGCATGCAGGACATCATCACCACCATCATCAGAAGGGCTTCCTGGGCATCGCGATGCCGGCGCTCCATCATACGATTCAGATCACCGGCTTCATCTTCTTCATCACCCTGATCATCACCCTCCTGGTCGAGGGGATCGGTGCCGAGGCGATCGGCCACTTCCTCTCCGGAAAGCCGATCGTCGGTGTCTTTCTGGCCGGCGTCGTCGGTCTGATCCCGAACTGTGCAGCGTCCGTCAGCATTACCCAGCTGTACCTGATGGGGATACTGAATGCCGGACAGATGATGGCGGGGCTGCTGGTCGGTGCCGGTGTCGGACTGCTCGTTCTGTTCCGTACGAATGATCATCCAAACGAGAATCTCCGGATCACGATCATGCTGTATGGTCTCGGCGTGTTCTGGGGACTCGTGATCGAGTATCTGGGCATCGTATTCTGATGCCGGATACGTAAAAATCTTAAATACGGATGCTTTTTTAATTTTTCTCGTTTACTTTTTGATACCAGCCGACTACTATAAGTATAAGGAACGTTCGATCATAGGGAAGGTTCAATCAGAAAGAGAAGGGCAGGAAGACGTATGCCGACAGATGAAAAGCGTATCGTTATACAGATGCTGGGACAGTTTGCGGTTACCGTAGATGGTCAGCATCTCTACTTCGGAGAGAATAATAAGGCGAATTTTCTGAAGCTGATCCAGGTGATTTTCCTACATCATGAGACCGGGATCGCGAAGCGGGAGCTGATCGACTATGTGTTCGGTTATAAAGAGCTGCTGGATGAGAATAACAGCCTGAATAATCTGCTTCACCAGGCACGGACGCAGCTGAAAAAAAGCGGGATGCCGGGGAAGCGTTATATCGAAGGCCGGAAGGGCGTGTATACGCCGGAGCTGCCGGAGGGCTATGGCTTTTCGTATGATTTCGCAGATTTCCGACAGCTCTGTCAGCGGGCCCAGGCGGCCATCGCACTGGAAGAGAAGGCAGCCCTCTATGAGCAGGCAAGTGCGCTGTACCAGGGGGAGCTTCTGCCGGATTTTTCAACTGAAAACTGGGTCATCGTCGAGTCCATCCGCTTAAAGGAAAGCTATGATGAGCTGGTGCGCTTCCTCGGCGGTTTCTACCGTGATAAGCAGGATTATGAGCGTTTATATCAGCTGTATAACCAGGCGGCCCGGATCTACCCGGAGAGCGGCTGGCAGATCCAGCTGATCGATGCGCTGATTCTGAAGAAGCAGACGAAGGAAGCCTATGAGCTGTACAATAAAACCGCCCGCTACTATCTGGACGAGCTGGAGGTTCCGCTCCCGGATGAGCTGGTGCAGTGCTACGCCCGGATCTACGAGGAACTGAAGGTCGTATCGGAGAATATCGGGGATATCCAGGCGGATATTCTGAAGCGGGATGCGGCGCTGAAGAGCTGTGAGGATCCGGAGCCGCGGACCGGTTCCTACTACTGTGCCTACGCGAGCTTCATCGATGTCTATAATGTACTTCGCCGGAATATGTCCCGCCGTGGCAGCAGTATCTTCATGATGCTCTGCACGCTCGTCGATTACGAGGGAAAGCCGATCCAGAATCCGGAAAAGCTGAACGCGCGCTCCGAGGCGCTGAAGCAGGCACTGTACGAAGGGCTGCGCCAGGGCGATGTGTTTACGAAGTACAGCTCGAGCCAGTATCTGCTCCTGCTGATCGGTACGAAAAAGGAGGACTGCAGCATCATCTACCAGCGTCTCGCACGGAAGCTGAAGGAGCTGACCGGACCACGCGCAGAGCTTCGCTACCGTATCGTATCGCTCGCGGAAATCCCGGCGATCCTGGACAAAACGAAAAATGTCGAAAATGGTTAGTGCAAAATAAGCAGAAAATGTTTAAAATAGTGTATCTGTCTGAGTTCATATGGGCTTTCGATTCAGCTTCGGAATTTCATATCTGAAACAGCGGGTACACTTTTTTTATAGGGGGAAACACTATGGGTAAACGGGAAGGCTTTAAATCCCGCATCGGCTTCATCCTGGTCAGTGCAGGATGTGCCATCGGCATCGGAAACGTATGGAAGTTTCCGTATCTCGTCGGACAGAACGGCGGCGGTATCTTCGTACTGTTCTATCTGATCTTTCTGGTCATCATGGGGATTCCGGTGCTCACGATGGAGCTCGCCGTCGGACGGGCATCGCATAAGAGTGCCGTGCGCGCCTACGAGGCGCTGGAACCGAAGGGGAGCAGCTGGCACATTCATGGCTGGTTTGCAACCGCCGGTTCGTATCTTCTGATGATGTACTACACGACGGTATCCGGCTGGATGCTGTCCTACTTCTTCAAGTTCATACTGGGTGTCTTCGACGGGATCAGCACAGAAGCCGCCGATGAGGTCTTCGCGAAGCTGCTGAACTCTCCGGAAGAGATGATGCTGAGCATGGCGGTGACCGTACTGGTCGGCTTCCTGGTCTGCTCCTTCGGTCTTCAGAAGGGTCTCGAGAAGGTGACGACGGTCATGATGACAGCATTGCTCGCACTCATCGTCGTACTGGCCTTCCACAGCCTGACGCTTCCGAACTCCGCGGAGGGCACACGCTTCTACCTGATTCCGAGCCTCGCGCGTGTGGCAGAGCAGGGCGGTGGCAGTATGCTGAAGGGCTTCGGCTCGGTGATCTCGGCGGCCATGAACCAGGCCTTCTTCACCCTGAGCCTCGGCATCGCCTGCATGGAGATCTTCGGCTCCTATATGTCGGACGATTATACGCTGGTCGGCGAGTCTGCGCGTATCTGCGTGCTCGACACCTTCGTCGCGATCATGTCCGGTCTGATCATCTTCCCGGCCTGCTTCGCCTTCAACGTGCAGCCGGATGCCGGTCCGAGCCTGATTTTCCTGACGCTCCCGAAGGTGTTTATGAATATGGCGGGTGGACGCCTCTGGGGCTCCATGTTCTTCCTCTTCATGAGCTTCGCAAGCTTCAGCACCGTCATCACCGTCTTCGAGAATCTGCTCTCGACCTCCATCGATAACTTCGGATGGGCGCGGAAGAAGGCCGTCTACTTGAACTGCATCTTCGTCCTGCTCGCCAGTGTGCCGTGCGTCCTGGGCTTTAATCTCTGGTCGGATCTCCATATCATCGGCGCCCGTGGCGTCCTGGATTCTGAGGATTTCATCGTGTCGAACCTCCTGCTGCCGGCCGGTTCGCTCATCTACCTTCTGTTCTGCGTGAGTAAATGGGGCTGGGGCTTCGATCACTACCTCGCAGAGTGCAATAAGGGCGAAGGTCTGAAGCTGCCGGCGGCCATCAAGCCGTACTTCCAGTTCGTCCTTCCGGTACTGATCTTCATCATCCTGATCCAGGGACTGATCTGAATCTGATTGCATCCGTGCCAGCCCTCCGGGGCCCCTGCACTTAGCTGTTCACTGAATCACGCGAAAAACCTTGCATTGTCCCGAGGACCGTGCTATAAATATAGAGTATTTGTTGACTAGTTAAAGGAGCAGGCGTTTCGCCCGCTCCTTTAACTTAAGTTTAGAGGAAAATTCAATGCAGGCAAAGGGCAACTATACTGAAAGAGTAAAAACGTATCTCGACAGCTTCTGTCCGAAGGAGGGCTACGGTGTCGACAGCGTTACCTTCACTTATGAGAATAATGAGTGGTATCTGCGTGCGTTCATCTATCGTCTCGATGAGGTGGACATGACCGTAAACGACTGTGCGAAGGTATCCAGACGGCTTTCCAAATGGCTGGACCAGGAGGATTTCATCGATGAGCAGTACATGCTGGAGGTATGTTCGCTCGGATTCAAGGATCAGCCTGGCAATGAAGATGTGATTCCAGAGGGTGTCGAAGAGGAGGCAGCAGTGGTCGATGAAACCACCGATGCGGATTCCGAAGACAGCCATGAAGATACAAATGAAGATACACTTACCGGGAGGGGTAAAAACTAATGAACACTGAACTCAGCGAAGCACTCGACTTACTGGAAAAGGAGAAAGGAATCTCGAAGCAGTCTCTCATCGAGGCGATCGAGCTGTCACTCCAGACTGCATGCAAGAATCATTTCGGCTCTGCCGACAATGTGCGTGTCAGCGTAAATCCGGACACCTGTGATTATTCCGTCATCGCGGATAAGACCGTCGTAGAGGAAGTCTTCGATAAGAACACAGAGATTTCGCTCGCCGATGCCAGACTGATCAATCCGGCCTACACACTGGGCTCCATCGTGCCGGTGAAGGTAGATTCCAAGAGCTTCGGACGTATCGCGACCCAGAACGCAAAGGGCGTGATCGTACAGAAGATCCGTGAAGAGGAGCGCAAGGTTCTCTATAAGGAGTACTACTCCATGGAGAAGGAGGTCGTGACCGGTACCGTCGAGCGCGATACCGGACGTTCTGTCATCGTAAATCTCGGCAAGGTCGACGGTTACCTCGCAGAGAACGAGCAGATCAAGGGCGAGACCCTCGTGACCAACGAGCGTATCAAGGTATATGTCGTGGAAGTCAGAGATATGCCGCGTGGTCCGCGTGTCATGATCTCGAGAACTCATCCGGAGCTTGTAAAGCGTCTCTTCGAGGATGAGGTCGCTGAGGTTCGTGACGGTACCGTCGAGATCAAGGCGATCGCACGTGAGGCGGGCTCCAGAACGAAGATGGCCGTCATGTCACACGATCCGGACGTCGATCCGGTAGGTGCCTGCGTCGGTCTGAACGGCTCCCGTGTAAACGCCATCGTCGACGAACTTCACGGTGAGAAGATCGATATCATCAACTATGATGAGAACCCGGCATACCTGATCGAGAACGCACTGTCACCGGCGAAGGTCATCGCGGTCATCGCCGATCAGGATAACAACGAGGCGATGGTCATCGTACCGGATAATCAACTGAGCCTGGCCATCGGTAAGGAAGGCCAGAACGCACGTCTCAGTGCGAAGCTGACCGGTTATAAGATCGATATCAAGTCCGAGTCCCAGGCACAGGAGCAGGGCATCTTCGATGAGATGGGTATCGACTATCAGAGTGAGGGCGCCGAGGACGAGTATGAGGATGATACCGCATACGACGAGGCGGCTTCGGAGGAAGAGAACGAGTAACTGAAATGAAGAAGGTACCTGAGAGAACCTGCATCGGTTGTGGGGAAAAGAAAGAGAAGAAGGAGCTGATCCGGATCGTGCGTGAGCCGGAGGGCAGCTTCTCGATCGATCCGAGCGGCCGGAAGAATGGTCGTGGCGCATACATCTGTAAGAATCCGGAGTGCCTCGAGAAGGCATTCCGGCGGAAGGCTCTGGAGCGTTCGTTTAAGGAAGCGATCACGAAGGAGACCCTGGATACACTGAGAGAGGAACTGGAGCAGCTTGACAGATAAAATCTATGGATTGCTCGGATTGTGTCAGCGGGCCGGGAAATGTAAAAGTGGTGAGTTCGCCGTGGAAAAGTCCATCAAGAGTGGCAAATCATTTCTCGTGATCATCCCGGAGGATGCATCCGATAATACGAAAAAGAAGTTTAGAAATATGACCACCTATCGCAGTGTGCCATATCAGGAACTGGGAACCAAGGAAACGCTGGGGCACCAGCTGGGACGATCCGAACGATCGTCGATAAGCATTGAAGATCAGGGCTTCGCCCAGGCGATGATCAAATATATTGACGGAGGTAATGTGAATGTCAGATGATAACCAGAAAGATTTGGGAATGAACAGCAGGGAAGGAAGTAAGGATAAGTCGAAGGCAGGAGATGCGCCTAAGAAAAAGAAGCTTGCTGTTGTTTTCCATTCGCAGAATTCCGCAAATCATAAAAATCGCCCACTGGGCTCGAAGTTCGGTTCAAACGCATCTCAGGGCGCACGGAAGCCGCAGGAGACAGAGAAGCCGGCACGGAAGTCCAGCCCGAATGGTCGTCCGCTGCCACCTGGAACTGCACGTGTGACGCCGCTGAAGGAGCTCAATGAGATCCAGAAGCGTCAGGAGGCTGAGGAGGCAAGAGCAGAGGCTGCACGCAAGGCCGCAGAGGAAGAGGCAGCACGGAAGGCAGCAGAAGAAGCAGCAAAGGCAGCCGCTGCCGCAAAGGCCCTCGCAGAGCATGCGAAGGAAGAGCAGGCGAAGCCGGCCGCAGAGCGTACGGCACGTCCGGCAGAGCGTCCACAGGGTGGCCGCAGCTTCGGCGATCGTCCGCAGGGAACACGCTCCTTCGGTGATCGTAACGGTCAGAGAAGCGGGGATCGTCCGCAGGGTGGCCGTTCCTTCGGCGACCGCAATGGTCAGCAGAGACCGTTCGGCGATCGCAACGGTCAGAGAAGCGGGGATCGTCCGCAGGGCAGCCGTCCATTCGGCGACCGCAATGGTCAGCAGAGACCAGGTCAGCGTCCGGCAGGTACCGGTTTCGGCACGAGACGTCCGGCAGGCGCAGGTGCTGCACCAGCCGTCGATGTCGCTTCAAAGCCGACACAGAACCGCGTAGCGCATAAGCCGGTAGCCGGAAAGACCTTCGGAAATAAGAATTTCGATAACGAGAAGGCAGAGGCAGCAAAGCGTAACCGGAACAACCGTAAGCAGAACAAGTATACGGCAGAGCAGTCCTACGAGAGAGCCGATGAGGTTTCCTACAAGAAGAAGACCGGCAAGGGTGCGTTCATCAAGCCGGACGTTGTCAAGCAGGTAGAGGAGGAGATCAAGTCCATCACGATTCCTGAGGTGATCACCATCAAGGATCTCGCGGACAAGATGCGCATCAAGGCCGCTGAAATCATCAAGAAGCTCTTCATGCAGGGCAAGATGGTTACCCTGAACACAGAAATCTCTTACGAGGATGCAGAGAACATCGCTGTTGATTATGAGATCCTCTGCGAGAAGGAGGAGAAGGTCGATGTGATCGCCGAGCTCGTAAAGGATGACGTCGAGGATTCCGATGACGAGATGGTGACCAGACCGCCTGTTGTCTGCGTTATGGGTCACGTCGATCATGGTAAGACCTCCATCCTCGATGCGATCCGTAATACGAATGTGACCTCACGCGAGGCCGGTGGTATCACTCAGTCCATCGGTGCTTACCAGGTAAAGGTCAATGTAAATGACGAAGACAGAGTCATCACCTTCCTCGATACACCAGGACACGAAGCCTTCACGGCGATGCGTATGCGTGGTGCACAGTCCACGGATATCGCGGTTCTGGTTGTTGCATCCGATGATGGTGTCATGCCGCAGACCGTCGAGGCGATCAACCACGCGAAGGCTGCAAACACACCGATCATCGTCGCCATCAATAAGATGGATAAGCCGACCGCCAACCCGGATAAGGTAAAGCAGGAGCTGATGAAGTATGACCTCATCCCGGAGGAGTATGGCGGAGACGTCATCTGCGTTCCGGTATCCGCGAAGACCGGTATGGGCATCGACGACCTGCTTGAGAATATCGTTCTTCAGGCCGATGTGATGGAGCTGAAGGCAAACCCGAACCGTGCAGCGTATGGCGTTGTCATCGAGGCAGAGCTCGACCGCGGCAAGGGCCCGGTTGCACGTCTCCTCGTACAGAAGGGTACGCTTCACCAGGGGGATGTCGTAGCCGTCGGCTCAGCCTATGGTAAGGTTCGTGCGATGACCGACGATAAGGGCAAGCGCATCAAGAAGGCCGTTCCGTCACAGCCGTGTGAGATCCTGGGTCTCAGCTCTGTTCCAAATGCGGGCGAGATCTTCCAGGTAAAGGACAGCGAGAAGGAGGCCAAGGCCTATGCTGCCGCCTTCGTCACCGAGAGCAAGCAGAAGATGGTCGAGGAGTCCAAGAAGAAGGTATCCCTCGATGCACTTTTCGATCAGATCAAGGCCGGCGAGATCAAGGAGCTTCCGCTCGTGGTCAAGGCCGATGTTCAGGGTTCTGTAGAGGCCGTCAAGGATGCGCTTGAGAAGATCCGCAACGAGGAGGTAGCCGTTAAGGTCATCCACTCCGGTGTCGGTGCAATCAACGAGTCCGATGTCGTACTCGCAAGTGCGTCGAACGCCATCGTGATCGGTTTCGATGTCAAGCCGGATGCAACCGCACGTGAGATCGCGGAGCGTGAGCATGTCGATGTACGTCTCTATGACATCATCTACAAGGCAACCGAGGATATCGAGAACGCGATGAAGGGCATGCTGGCACCTGTCTTCGAGGAGAAGGTGATCGGTCACGCCGAGATCCGTCAGATCTTCAAGGCGTCCGGTGTCGGCAACATCGCAGGATGTATGGTCAAGGATGGTCTCGTACAGAGAGGTGCCAAGGCCCGCATCTTCCGTGGCCCGAAGCAGGATAAGATCTGGGAGGGCGCAATCGCATCGGTTAAGCGCTTCAAGGATGATGTAAAGGAAGTCAAGGCCGGCTACGAGTGTGGTCTTGTATTCGAGGGCTTCAATGAGATCGAGCTTGAGGATTATGTTGAAGCATATGTAATGGAAGAGGTTAAGCGTTGAAAAAAGGTTCTGTAAAAAATACAAGAATTAACGCAGAGGTCATGCGAGAGCTTTCCGTAGCGATCCGTGACCTGAAGGATCCGCGTGTGTCCCCGATGACGTCGGTCACCGGCGCCGAGGTCACACCGGACCTCCAGTACTGTAAGGTATATATCTCTGTGCTCGGCAGCGAGGAATCGCTGGCGAAGACCATGGAGGGCCTGAAGGCCGCCGGTGGCTTCCTGCGCCGTGAGCTTGCACAGACGGTCAATCTCCGGCACACACCGGAGCTTCAGTTCGTCGCTGATCACTCCATCATGTATGGTGCGCATATGGACGAGCTGATCCGTAAGGTGAATGAAGAGGATGCAGCGAAGCGTGGCCCGGAGGCAGAGACTTCGGTATCCGCAGAGGATGCAGAGGCGTCTTCGGAAGCACCGTCGGACGAAGAGTAATTCCGCTTGATATATTGATATATAGAGAAGGTACGATCGATGAATGAATTTCAGCAGATGATTAATAAGGCAGACAGTATCTGCATCCTGGGCCATACGAACCCGGACGGCGACTGTCTCGGCTCGACCCTGGGCACGAAGCATTATATTCTGAATCAGTATCCCGATAAGAAGGTGAATGTTTACCTGCAGATTGCAAACGAAAAGTACGATTTCCTTCCGGGCATCGATACCATCGTGCATACACCTTCCGATCGGAAGTACGATCTCTGTATTATCTGTGACTGTAACGGCTATGATCGTGTCGGCGATTTCCGGAGCCTCGCAGAGAACGCGAAGGAGCTGTTTGTGGCGGATCATCACGTTCCGGGACCGCAGCAGTTTCCGCATGGCTCCATCCGTCCGGATGCGTCGAGTGCCTCCGAGGTCGTCTACGACCTGATGGATACGAGCTACATCGATGCGAAGGTGGCCGAGTGTCTCTATCTCGGCATCGCACATGATACGGGCATCTTCAAGTACAGCTGCACTTCGCAGCATACGATGGAGATCGCCGGCTTCCTGATGACGAAGGGCATCGATTTCGGCAGTATCATCGACGACAGCTACTATACGAAAACCTATGCACAGCAGCAGGTGCTCGGCCGTGTGCTGATGGAAAGCCTGATGCTGATGGACCATCGCTGTCTCGCCGGCTGGCTGACCTGCAAGGATATGAAGTTCTATCAGGTCACCTCCCGTGATGTGGACAGTATCGTCAGTACCATGCGGGAGACGAGAGGTATCGACTGTGCGATCTTCATGTATGAGATGAGCAATCAGAACTTCAAGGTCAGTCTCCGGAGCAATAATAACCAGCTCGATGTAGCGAAGGTGGCGATGACCTTCGGTGGTGGTGGTCACAAGATGGCCGCCGGCTGTACACTTCAGGGCTCCTACCATGATGTGATGAACAACATCACGAAGGAGCTTTCGAAGCAGATGGATGCACCGGATTTCGTATCCAATCGGCTGTAAGGAGACTATGGACGGAATTATTAATGTTTATAAGGAGAAGGGCTGGACGAGCTTCGACGTCACGAAGAAGCTGCGCGCCATCCTTCATGAAAAGAAAATAGGACATACCGGCACCCTCGACCCGATGGCCGAGGGTGTGCTGGTGATCTGTGCCGGCGCCGCGACGAAACTGGTTTCCTCGATCGAAGCGACGGAAAAGGTCTATGAAGCAGAGATGAAGCTCGGCATCACGACCGATACGGAGGATACGACCGGAACGATCCTCAGCGAGCATCCGGTCACGGTCAGCGAAAAGGAGCTCCGCGCAGCCGCGCAGAGCTTCATTGGCTCTTATGACCAGATTCCGCCGATGTACAGTGCGAAAAAGGTAAACGGACAAAAGCTCTACGACCTCGCCCGCCAGGGAAAGGTCATCGAGCGGAAGCCGAACCGGATCACCATCCACGACATCACGGTCGACAGCATTGAGCTGCCATACGTACGGATGACCGTCACCTGTTCGAAGGGCACCTATATCCGTACACTGATCAAGGACATCGGGGAGAAGCTCGGCTGTGGTGCCGCGATGTCTGCGCTGAAGCGTACGCGTGTCGGCCAGTTCTCGATCGCCGACAGCCGGACCATCGAGGAGATCGCCGGGTACGAGGCGCGGGGTGAGCTGATCCGTATCGTGAAGCCGCCGATGTATGTCCCGGAGCCGGCTGTCATTTCCTTCGGAAAGTTCGACGGCAGCCATCTCGGCCACCAGCTCATCTTCGAGAACATGTTCCGCATCGCGAAGGAGAAGCATCGAAAGACGGCAATCCTGACCTTCAGTGCGAATCCAAAGGCCGTCCTCACCGGCGTCCGCCAGGATACGATTTCGAGCAGCGATGAACATCTGACACGCCTTCGGAATCTCGGCTTCGACTACGTCTTTTCCTATCCGGTGAACCGGGAGACCATGGGCGTCTCCGCGGAGGATTTCCTGCGCAGCGTCCTGGTCGAGGGCATGCACGCGTCGGATATCGTCGTGGGCACGGACTGTACCTTCGGGTATAAGGCGCGGGGAAATGCCGCGCTCCTCGAAGCACGCGCTCCGAAGTACGGCTACGAGGTCCATGTGATTCAGAAAAAGGAAGTCCTGGACGAAAATGGAAAGGAACGCGAGATCTCCAGCAGCTTCATCCGCGAGGAGATCGAGAAGGGCAATGTTGAAAAGGCCGCTGAACTGCTCGGCCGTCATGTGGCGCTGAGCGGCACCGTGATGCGTGGAAAGGAAATCGGCGCATCGATCGGCTTCCCGACCGCGAACATCCTTCCGAAGGAAGGAAAGCTGAATCCGAAGCCGGGCGTCTACATCACCCGCATCCTGATCGGACAGCAGCTGTATCGTGGCATGACGAATGTCGGGACGAATCCGACCATCGCCGACGATAACCCGACCTCCATCGAGACCTATGTCCTCGATTATCACGGGGATCTCTATGGAAAGAAGATCCGCGTCGAGTTCATAACCCGGCTTCGCGACCAGCATAAGTTCGCGTCGATCGACGAGCTGAAGGCACAGCTCGAGCGGGATGTCGCCGCCACAGCAGCTTATCCGATGGAGCTCGGAAGCATCTGAGCCCGGGACAAAAAGAGGATGTTCGGTCCGAACACGCTGAAATATCCATAACCGTTCAGCTGGAATGGCTTCTTCACCCCCCCCGGCTGGACGGTTACTACAAATATCCCGGAAAAGTGCCCTGTTCCGGCCAATAAGCGATTGACAAGCCGGGGGACTTCTGTTAGAGTACATTCGTATGCGCGTTGGCATGGTTGCGCGGAACTCCATCCGGCAGCTCTGTTAACGTAAGTCGTCACCATGCGTGACATAGTTTATTATCAGGAGGATTTAACATGATTTCCAAGGAGAAGAAGACAGCGATCATCGAGCAGTACGGCCGTAAGGCTGGTGACACAGGTTCACCAGAGGTTCAGATCGCGATTCTGACTGCACGTATCAACGAGCTCACTGAGCACCTTAAGAAGAACCCGAAGGATCACCACTCAAGACGTGGTCTTCTCATGATGGTTGGTCAGAGAAGAGGCCTTCTTGCTTACCTTCAGAAGAACGATCTGGACAGCTACAGATCCCTCATCGAGAAGCTCGGCATCAGAAAGTAATCTAAAACTCATAAAGAAAAAGGGCGGAGATACTTTTCTCCGTCCTTTTTTTATACTATAATCATATAGACTATGTGCCTTTCTGTGATCGTGCACATGGATTTATCGAAATCATCGACAGGGAAGTATCCGAGACCACTGATGAGGCCCGGTTTTCTGCAGGAACCCGTTCCGCACGAAGAGGGAGCCTGATCAGTGTTTTTGGACCTCCCTGTCTATATAAAAGGAGGTACGAATGTACAAGAGTTATTCAATGGAACTCGCCGGCAGAACACTGACCGTCGATATCGGTCGTGTATGTGCCCAGGCAAACGGTGCAGCACTGATGCACTATGGCGATACGACCGTTCTGTCCACCTGTACCGCATCGGCACAGCCGCGTGACGGTATCGATTTCTTCCCGCTCCAGGTGGAGTATGAGGAGAAGATGTATGCCGTAGGACAGTTCCCGGGTGGATTTAAGAAGAGAGAGGGCAGAGCAAGCGATAATGCGATCCTCACCTCCCGTGTCATCGATCGTCCGATGAGACCGCTCTTCCCGAAGGATTTCCGTAACGACGTTCTGCTCGACAACCTCGTGATGTCCGTCGATCAGGACTGCTCCCCGGAGCTGCTTGCGATGCTTGGTTCTTCCCTGGCGACCGCGATTTCCAACGTTCCATGGGATGGTCCATGCGCTTCCACGCAGGTCGGCATGATCAACGGTGAGTTCATCATCAATCCGACCAACGCAGAGAAGACCGTATCCGACCTGAACCTGACCGTCGCATCGACCCGCGATAAGGTCATCATGATCGAGGCTGGTGCAAACTGCATCTCCGATGATCAGATGATCGAGGCGATCTATAAGGCCGACGAGATCAACAAGCAGATCATCAGCTTCTTCGATTCCATCATCGCCGAGTGTGGTAAGGAGAAGACACCGTACGAGAGCTATGCGGTTCCGCAGGCACTCTTCGATAAGATCAAGTCCATCGTTCCGGAAGAGGAGATGGAGACCGCGGTATTCACCGATGACAAGCAGCAGCGTGATGCCAATATCGCCGAGGTGACCAGAAAGCTCGAGGAGGCACTCGCAGATGATGAGGATGCCCTTCAGCAGCTTCCGGATGCCGTATATCAGTATGAGAAGAAGACCGTTCGTAAGATGATCCTGAAGGATCACAAGAGACCGGATGGTCGTAAGATCGAGGAGATCCGTCCGCTCGAGGCAGAGGTGGATCTGATTCCGAGAGTCCATGGTTCAGCGATGTTCAAGCGTGGACAGACCCAGATCCTCGATATCGTCACCCTGGCACCTCTTTCCGAGGTTCAGAAGGTCGAGGGCCTCAACGAGTACATCACCGAGAAGCGTTACCTTCACCAGTATAACTTCCCGGGCTACTCCGTAGGTGAGGCGAAGGCCAGCCGTGGACCGGGACGTCGTGAAATCGGTCATGGCGCACTCGCAGAGAGGGCCCTGATTCCGGTGCTTCCTTCCGTTGAGGAGTTCCCGTATGCGATCCGTGCCGTTTCCGAGACCATGGAGTCGAACGGTTCCACTTCCATGGGTTCAACCTGCGCATCCTGCCTGTCACTGATGGCAGCCGGTGTTCCGATCAAGGAGCCGGTAGCCGGTATCAGCTGCGGTCTCGTGACCGGTGACACGGATGATGACTACATCGTACTGACCGATATCCAGGGTCTCGAGGATTTCTTCGGTGACATGGACTTCAAGGTAACCGGTACACATGAGGGCATCACCGCGATCCAGATGGATATCAAGATCCACGGTCTCACCAGAGACATCGTGACCGAGGCGATCCACAGAGCCCACGAGGCACGTAACTTCATCATGGATGGCGTTATGAAGGATGCCATCGCCGCTCCGCGTGCAGAGCTTTCCGAGTATGCGCCGAAGATCATCACCATGCAGATCGATCCGCAGAAGATCGGTGATGTCATCGGTAAGCAGGGTAAGACCATCAACGGCATCATCGATGAGACCGGTGCAAAGATCGACATCGATGACAGCGGTATGGTTTCCATCTCCGGCATCGATAAGAACGCGCTCGAGAAGGCGAAGAAGATCATCGAGTCCATCGTCAACGACATCGAGCCGGGTCAGGTTCTGACCGGTAAGGTCGTTCGCATCATGAACTTCGGTGCCTTCGTACAGCTCAGCCCGAACAAGGATGGCATGGTACATATCTCGAAGCTCGCGGATGGCCGCGTTGATAAGGTAGAGGATGTGGTCAACATCGGCGACGAAGTAACCGTCAAGGTTCAGGAAGTCGACAAGATGGGTCGTATCAACCTCACCATGCGCCCACAGGATCTGAGAGATTAAGATAAAAAGAGAGGTCCGTGTTCAGGAAACTGGACCGGACCTTTTTAAACGCGTCAGGAGCTGCAGCTCAGCTTCTGTATGCATGAATGCCTGTCGCACTTCAGGGCACAGACATGTCGTTTTTTAGTGATAAAGGAGTTCCAAATTATGAAGATCAGAACGAGATATGCACCTTCTCCAACCGGTAGAATGCATGTAGGTAACCTTCGTACCGCACTTTACGCCTACCTCATCGCGAAGCATGAGGGTGGTGATTTCCTCCTCCGTATCGAGGATACCGACCAGGAGCGTTTCGTCGAGGGTGCCGTCGAGCTTATCAATGAAACCCTCGCCGATACCGGCCTGATCGCGGATGAGTCCCCGGATAAGCCGGGCGACTGCGGTCCGTACGTGCAGTCCGAGCGTCGTGCACAGGGCATCTATATGAAGTATGCGAAGCAGCTCGTCGATGAGGGTAAGGCATACTACTGCTTCTGCACGAAGGAGCGCCTGGAGTCCCTGAAGACCACCGTGAATGGCGAAGAAATCATGCACTATGATAAGCACTGTCTTTCCCTCTCGAAGGAGGAGATCGAGGCAAAGCTCGCCGCCGGTATGCCGTATGTCATCCGTCAGAACAACCCGACCGAGGGCACGACGACCTTCCACGACGAGCTCTACGGAGACGTCACCGTCGATAATGCCGAGCTCGATGACATGGTGCTCATCAAGTCCGATGGCTATCCGACCTATAATTTCGCCAATGTCGTCGACGATCATCTGATGGGCATCACCCACGTCGTTCGCGGCAACGAGTACCTGAGCTCGAGCCCGAAGTACAATCGTCTCTACGAGGCCTTCGGCTGGGAGATTCCGAAGTATGTGCACTGCCCGCTCATCACCGATGAGAACCACAAGAAGCTCAGCAAGCGTTCCGGTCATGCCTCCTTCGAGGACCTCATCGACCAGGGCTTCGTAGCGGAGGCAGTCGTGAACTTCGTCGCTCTCCTCGGCTGGTCACCGGAGGATAACAACGAGATCATGTCCCTCCAGGACCTCATCGAGAAGTTTGATTATCATCGTATCTCGAAGAGCCCGGCGGTCTTCGATATGGAGAAGCTGCGCTGGATGGATGGCGAGTACATCAAGGCGATGGATTTCGATCAGTATTACGAGCGTGCGCTTCCGTATATCCAGAAGATCATCACGAAGCCACTCGATCTTAAGCACATCGCGACGATGGTGAAGACGCGTATCGAGATCTTCCCGGACATCAACGAGGAGATGATCGGCTTCTTCGAGGCCCTTCCGGAGTACAGCACCGAGCTCTACATCAATAAGAAGTCAAAGACGACCCTCGAGAATTCGCTTGCACTTCTCCGCGAGGTACAGCCGCTGCTCAGTGCACAGGAGGATTTCTCCAACGACGCCCTGTTCGAGCTGCTTTCCGCGTATGGTAAGGAGAAGGGCTACAAGACCGGCTTCATCATGTGGCCGATTCGTATCGCGCTTTCCGGCCGTCAGATGACCCCGGCCGGTGCGACCGAGATCATGGAGGTCCTCGGCAAGGAGGAGTCTCTCCAGCGTATCGCCGACGGTATCCGTCGCCTCGAGGCGTAAGACATATCGCTCCAGGTCGCGAAGTGGCATGTGTGGCAGATGCATCATCTGCATACGCAGATATGCGTATCACGCCCACATATATCCGTATAAAATATGGTCGTTTTAACGACTATAGGAGATTTCAGAAACCCATGGTAGAATACTGCCATGGGTTTTTCTATCGATCAGAAACGGGCAATCGAACACAGAGACGGGCCGGCGATGGTGCTGGCCGGACCAGGCTCCGGGAAGACGACGGTGATCACGCATCGTATCCTGCAGCTAATCCGGTCCGGCGTGCGCCCGGAGGACATCCTCGTCATCACCTTCACGAAGGCCGCCGCCCTCGAGATGGAGAGCCGCTTCCGGAAGCTCTACCTCGAGGCGCAGATGAAGCAGCGGCTGGGGGATGCTTACGAAGCCGAAGCCGGGCATCGTCCGGCCTTTTCGTCCGGCGAGGATGCACGCCTTCCGGGCAGCCTGCGCGACGCCGGCGGGCAGGTGAACTTCGGCACCTTCCACTCGATCTTTTTCTTCATCCTGCGCATCCGCTATCACTTTTCGTATAAAAACATCCTGAGCGAGCAGGAACAGTCGCAGACCCTCCGCGAAATCGCCGACGCCCTCGGCATCGACTGCAGCTATGATCAGGACTTCCTGCGCCTCCTCATCGGCGAGATCTCCCGTTTCAAGGGGAGCGGAAAGCTGATTTCGGAATTTGACTCGAACCTGCTCCCGAACGAGCAGTTCACGGCCCTCATGCTGCAGTATCAGGAGAGCCTGGGGCGGCGGCGCCTCGTGGACTTCGATGATATGCTCCTTCGCTGTCGTCAGCTCTTCCGCGATGAGCCGGCGGAGCTTCGCCGCTGGCAGGAGAAGTACAAGTATCTGCTCGTCGATGAGTTCCAGGATATCAGCCCTCTTCAGTATGAAATCGTGCGTATGCTCGCGCTGCCGGAGAACAATCTCTTCATCGTCGGGGACGACGACCAGTCAATCTACGCCTTCCGGGGCTCGGATCCCGGCATCATGCTCGGCTTCGAGCGCGATTATCCGGGCGCCGCGCGCATCACGCTCTCAAATAACTACCGATCACATGAGGAGATCGTTACATTTTCGGCGCATGTCATCGCCCGGAACGCACATCGCTTCTCGAAGGAAATCAAGGCCGTACAGGGACCGGGCGGACGGGCGCTCCGTTATCAGACGGGCGATACTCTGCAGGAGTATGCACTCGTGCTGAAGAACATCCGGGAGGAGCTCGCACGCGGGATTCCGCCGGAGCGTATCGCCGTCCTGTTCCGGACCCAGACCCTGGCGCGACCGCTGATCTCCGAATTTGTGCGGCTGCAGCTTCCGTATACGACGCGTGATCATACGAAAAATCTCTATGACAGTACGGTGGCACAGGACATCCTCGCCTATATCCGGCTCGCCCTCGGCACCGGCACCCGCCGGGATTTCATGCGCATCATGAATAAGCCGAACCGCTATATCTCGCGGGAGGCCGTGCGGGATCGCGCGATGGATTTCGAGAAGCTGCGACGCTACTACCGGGATAAGCGGGGGATGGACGTGATCCTCGATCGTTTCGTGGAGGATTTAAAAGCCATCCGCGCCCTGCCATCCGAAGCCGCGGTCATCTACATTGGCCTCCGCGTGGGGTATCTGAGCTATCTCGAGGCGTGGGCTCAGGAAAATCATACGGAGCTGGACGGCGTCCATGCTATAATGGATGCGCTGGAGCTGTCCGCGCGGCAGGAGCCGGATAAACGGAAGTGGCTCGCCTATGCGGAGAACTACGGGGAGGAGCTGAAGCGGGCGGCGGTCCGGAACGAGGCGGGGCGCGGGGTGCGGCTGATGACCTTCCATGGCAGTAAGGGGCTCGAGTTCGACATCGTCCATCTCATCGATGCGACGGAGGGCGTGACGCCGTATGCGAAGGCGGTCACGACGGCGCAGATCGAGGAGGAGCGACGGGCATTTTATGTCGCCTGTACACGGGCGAAGAAAGAACTTCACATTTATTTCACAGAGAGTCGCTATGCTAAAAAATGCAGTCCGAGCCGCTTCCTGCTGGACGGGCTGTCGGATGTGAAGCCGCGGCACGATGGTCGGCTACGCTCGCTTCCGGAAATTTTCCGGAGACGACGAAGCTGAACCATGGACAGCGTGCAGCTCGGAGGCACGGTCCGCGCAGGACGAGAACGGAAGACGGAAGATATCTGCTGCACTACACACGATGTGAAGTGGAGAAAAATAAAGAGGTAGAAGGATGGATAAACTGAAGGTACTGGTGGTCGATGATGAAGAGCGGATGCGGAAGCTCATCTCGGATTTCCTGAAGATCAAGGGCTATGAGACCGTGGAAGCCGGTGACGGCGAGGAGGCGATCGACGTCTTTTTCGCGGATAAGGAGATCGCGCTCATCATCCTCGATGTGATGATGCCGAAGATGGATGGCTGGGAGGTGCTGAAAACCGTGCGGGAGCACAGTAAGGTGCCGGTCATCATGCTGACGGCGCGCACCGAGGAGACGGACGAGCTGAAGGGCTTCGAGTACGGTGCCGACGAGTACATCTCGAAGCCGTTTTCACCGAAGATCCTGGTGGCCCGTGTCGAGGCGATCCTTCGCCGCTCCGGTGTGAACCAGGATGAGGTCGTACGGATCGGTGGCATCGAGGTCGACAAGTCGGCGCACTCGGTGAAGATCGACGGAAAGGAAATCGAGCTCAGCTTCAAGGAGTATGAGCTTCTGCTCTACTTCATCGAAAACAAGGGCATCGCGCTGTCTCGTGAGAAGATCCTGAATAACGTCTGGAATTATGATTACTTCGGCGATGCCCGGACCATCGACACGCATGTCAAGAAGCTGCGGGCGAAGATGGGCGCGAAGGGCGATTATATCAAGACCGTCTGGGGCATGGGCTATAAGTTCGAAGTGGAAGAGAAGGCATGAAAAAGCAGAATCGTTTTAAAAGCAGTATCAAATGGCGCTTCACCTTCATCTTCATGGGCCTGATCGCCGTCCTGTTCATCGCCATCCTGCTGGCCAACTCCTTCCTGCTGGAAGGCTACTACACGATGCAGAAGGTCAGCACCCTCGAGAATGCCTACACGACCATCGATACGATGCTGGGGAGTGATGAAGCTGCGGACGATCGTATCGACCAGCTCTTCCCGAGTGACTACGACACCTCGAATCCGGAGACGGAAACACCGGCGACCACGTATCTCAAGAGCCTGTCGGAGACGAGCAATGTCAGTGTCATCATCATCGATACGCAGACCGATCGTGCCTTCTCGACCTATGGTGATCTGCATCTTCAGATGCGGAAGCTGAATCAGTACATCTTCGGTAACCGGGGGGATGAAAAAGGGAAGATTCTCGCCAGCTTCGATAATTACAAGATCGAACGCAACCGGGATACGAACAGCGGAAATCTCTACCTCGAGAGCTGGGGCTACTTTTCGGATAACACGACATCCTTTATCATGTCGATGCCGATTTCGAGTCTCCGTGAATCGGTGGGCTTCTTTAATCGCTTCCTGCTTCTCATCGGAATCTGCGCCGTCCTGATCGGCTCGATCATCGTCTACTTCATGAGCCGTGAGATCTCGAAGCCGATCAACGAGCTCGCCCGCCTCAGCGAACGCATGTCGCGGCTCGATTTCACGGCACGCTATACCGGTTGTCACTGTGACGAGATCGGTGTGCTCGGAAACTCGATGAATGTCATGTCCGATCGGCTCGAGAGCGCCATCGCGGAGCTGAAGACCGCCAACAACGAGCTGCAGTCGGATGTCCAGAATAAGACGAAGATCGCGGCGCGCCAGCAGGAGTTTATCGCCAATGTCTCCCACGAGCTGAAAACGCCGATCGCGCTGATCCAGGGCTACGCGGAGGGCCTCAATGAGGGCCTCGCGGATGATCCGGCATCACGGGAATACTACTGTGGTGTCATCGTGGATGAGGCGAAGCGCATGAACATCATGGTCCATGAACTCATGAATCTGAGCTCCATCGAGCAGGGCAAGGACCTGCCGGATTTCGCCCTCTTCGACATCTCGAAGGTGGTTCATGGCGTCGTGACGAAGTCGGATATCCTGATCCGTCAGAAGGACGCCCATGTGGAGATCGATATCCCGGAGGGCACGATGGTCTGGGCGGATGAGTTCAAGATCGAGGAGGTCATCACGAACTATCTGAACAACGCCCTTAACCATCTGCAGGCGCCGAATAACATCAGCCTCTTCTCTGAAAAGGCAGCGAACGGCACGGTATCGATCCATGTGTCGAACACCGGTAAGCCGATTCCGGAGGAGGACCTGCAGCAGATCTGGGAGAAGTTCTTCAAGGTCGATAAGGCGCATACCCGCTCCTATGGCGGCAGCGGCCTCGGCCTCAGCATCGTGAAGGCCATCATGGAGTCCCACCACCAGAAGTGCGGTGTGAAGAATACACGGACCGGTGTGGATTTCTGGTTCACGCTCGATTCCGAGAAGAAAAGCTACAGCTGATCCTGCATCCTGCATGATCGACCGAAGCATGTGTTTCAAAAACAGAATAAAGATCCTGTCCGCATGACGAGGCAGCGCCTTCGCTCATGCAGATACCGGACAGAATAGTAAATGGAGGTAAAACATATGATGAATCCAGCAGCAATGATGAAGGTCGCCGGCCTTTTCAAGAAGTTTCAGGCAGATCACCCGAAGGTGGTCTCCTATGTCCAGCATTTCGTCTCGACCGGGATCCCGGAGGGCTCGGTGATCGAGATCACGATCACGAAGCCGGGTGCACAGCCGGTGACCACCAACTTCCGCGTCCTGCAGGACGACGTCGAGATGGTGGAAGCCCTGAAGAACATGCAGAAGTAAGGATGATCGTATGAAGATTGCCTACATGCTGCGGGATCCGCTGGATCTCGTGTTTCTGTTTATCTATGTCATCGGCGTACTGGTGCTGATCTTTGCGGCGATGCAGTTTCTGCATGCCGTCCTCTATAAGGATACGAAGGCACGGCGCGATGGTATGCGGGCGCTCCTCCTCGGAGTCGTCCTGCTCGCACCACGCATCGTCTATCACCAGTTCCGTCTCGATGCCTCGGACTATAAAAAGGCTGTGACGAGCGCTTATCAGAGCGGAACCGATGCGATCCTGGAGACGGGCGACGGCTACACGCTCATCGCGGTCCAGCAGGCGGATACCGATCCGGCCAATGCCGACATCGTGGTGCTGTCCACAGCACTTTATACACCGGATGGTGCACCGAATGCGGCCGGACTTGCAGTGCTGAAGGCCGTTTCGGAGCAGACACTGAAAAAGAAGAGTGCTGTCGAGCTTCGTTATATCGCATTTACCGGAGAAGAGGATGCACTGGCCGGGGCGCGAAACTACCTCTCGAGCCTCCCGGAGGAAGAGAAGGCCAGGGTGGTCGCCGACATCCAGGTCGGAGACATTGGCCATGCAGACGCCGAATTTCAAATCGCGGTGAGCAACGGCCGTGAAAATCCACTCACTGACCGGCTCGTGAAATCCGTGAAGCGGATGAGCGGGCAGAAGGCGACGATGCGCGCGGATAAGTCAGCGGATCATACCGCGTTCAGCATGGAGGGCATCGTGTCCGCGGCACTGACGCAGGAGGGAGACGCCGCGCCGGAGATGGATGAGCTGGCGAAGGCCGCGGCTGTCGTCGGGGATACCGTGCAGGGGCTTATGCGGGACAAGAACAGCCGCTTCCGAACGGAAGTGGAGGCGACGCCGGTAGCTGTCCGTGCGGCTGGTGCATTCCAGCTGCAGGTGGATGCATGGCCATCCGGCACAGGGATCCCGGCGATCGAGCAGCAGCTCGGGACGCGACTGACGGATACAGGCACAAGCGATGCGGATGGCTGCAAAATCTACACCGCGCAGCTCTACATCCTGCAGCAGGATGCGCCGATACCGGTCGAGGTTCATGTGACGACCGCGCCGGAACGTGTGGATCAGATCACAGTGGATACGTCCGCACTGGGGATGGATGAAGCCATGCTTCGTCCGATGCTCACGAATTTCTTCGGCGAAGGAAGTGAAAAAGCCGCAGAAAATGGAAGTCATGAAACGATCTACCTTGATTCAGCTGCACAGGCGGTGTATCATGTAAGCGCTACCACAACGGCTGAAACCGGCGCCGGTGTACCGGCGGTAGGCTATACGCTCTCAATCACAGCCGCGTAAATCATTCGTACGCAAGATGGCAACAGGTGGCACACATCTCATCCGATGAAAACTGCAGGACATGCAGCGATGATCCGGATGGATGTGACAGCCACCTTTTTCTGTCCATATCAGGGAGGCTTCATGGAACTTGCACTTATCTCGGCCCGACAGGTCGTCGTCTTTTTTATGCTGATCATGGTGGGATTCTTCGCAATCAAGGCGAAGGCCCTGAAGCCGGAAGCACGTCAGCACTTCTCCAGTCTTCTGGTGTCGATCGTCGTGCCCTGTATGATCGTGAATTCCTATATCACAGAATTTGATGCCGAGGTTTTCCATGGGATCGTGCTGGCCTTCATCCACTCCTTTATCCTCATCATGATCGGCCTCGTCATCGCCGTGCTGGCCGCCCGCCGTATGGGGAAGGAGAATGCCGCGATCTTTGAGTTTGCGATGATCTTTTCCAATGCCGGCTACATGGGCTTCCCTCTGATCCAGGCGCTGTTCGGGAACGAGGGGCTGCTGTATGCAAGCAGCTACAACACCGTCTTTAATATCCTGATCTGGACCTATGGCTATGCCCGGGTCTCCGGGCAGACCGACGCGAAGAAGGTCGTGAACACGATCGTTCGGACGCCGGCGATGATCGCCGTTGTGCTCGGTCTCGTCATCTACCTTCTGCAGATTCCGGTACCAGAGCTGATTCATCAGCCGATTTCACAGATCGGCGGGCTGAATACACCGATCAGCATGATGATCACCGGTATGATTCTCGCAGGCTCTGATCTTTCGAAGGTGATCCGGGACCGCGCCGTTGCAGCGGTCATCAGCATTCGCCTCTTCCTGATTCCTGCCGTGTGTCTGCTGATCTACGGCGTCCTGCATATCAGCTTCGGCATGGCCTCCGAGGTCGTCCTGCTGCTCGAAGCCTGCCCGTGCGCCGCCATCAGTACGGTTTTCGCCGTGCAGTTCCACTATGATGAAGAAAAGGTCGCCGGTGCCGTCATCCTGTCCACCCTGCTCAGTATCCTGGCACTGCCGATCACCGCCTTTATCATCACAACATTGCTGTAATTCAGTCCGCTGTACATGCGTACGAGAATCTGTCGCGGTACTTCTCGCAGACATCCAATCCGATTCTGCTTTCCGTGTAAGAGAGAACCACCTGTCAGACAGGTGGTTCTTTTGCTGAAAAAATCCCCGAACCGACATACGGTCCGGGGATTCGTTCATTTATTCAGTTGTATATACGGATGATCAGTTTACACCGTAGCCTAAAGCAGCTGCGTTGTCGATGCCCTGTGCAGCGAAAGCCTCACGAGCAAGGTTAGCCATAGCAGCAGCATACTCAGAGTAGTTAGCGTAAACAACCTGAGTGCCGTCAGCAGCAGCAACAACTACTGGAGCAGCTGGATCAACAGCAGCCTGAGCTACAGCAGCCTCGTGAATAGCGTTTGCATACTCAGCAGCAGCGAAAGAGTAGGCGTTCTTTGCATTTAAGGAACCGATGTCGTAGGATGCAACACCAGCGAATGCAGGAACGGACATAGCAGCAACCAGTGCGCCAGTCATCACCATAGCAGCAATCTTCTTTGTCATCTTCATCATCATATACCTCTCAAATAAATTTGAAATCTGTCACTGAATCCGTGACTTAAAATTTCTAAGCTATTTATAGCACGTTTCTTAAGAATTTCATACGGTTTTCAAACATTTTCGTAATAAAAATAAAGTACAGTTTACGTAAAAAGGGCGTAAATATAAACAGATTTCTGCTTTCTGTCAGTTTTTCTTGCAATTTACGATGCGCAGGGTCCCCTGAGGGCCGGCACCAGAAGCACAGTACTCCACGATCGGATGTAAGCGCAAAAAAAAACCACCGAGAATGAAATCTCGATGGTCTATCAATCGTCGGGGTGACAAGATTCGAACTTGCGACCCCCTGGTCCCAAACCAGGTGCTCTAGCCAAACTGAGCCACACCCCGAAGCGCTTTTCTCAAGCGACTTAGATACTATACTCAATTCGGGCAAGGTTGTCAACTGGTTTTTGACTTTTTAGCTGGAGAGGCGACATTCGATCGATGTTCACCGTTCAGGCCTCCCGAAGAATCGCGTCCAGCTTCCGGAACATCTCTTCTTTCGTTTCATAGGTATCGACATGGAAATACGCGTCACCGCGGAGCATCGCACTGAGCTGTGTCTCGGACGGACGGTAGAAGATGTAGCATGGCTTTCCATAGTGTTCGCCTGCACAGAGCTCATAACCGACGCCGAGGGACGGACGGGTGCACTCTGCGATGAGAAGATCCGAGGTGCGCAGCCAGGTCATATCCTGGTTATAGATGTCCTGATCCTTAACTCCCTGCTCGCGTGCATTGAGGTCTGTCGCGCCGATATGCTCGGTGAGTACGATGTCCGTCTCCTGAATATGTTTGATGATGTCCCGATAGAGCGCGGCATCCTCACGGCCACCGCGGATCGAGCCTGCGAAATAAACTTTTCTATCCATTTTTAGTTCTCCATTTTCTGATGATCATTTGCAACAGTTCAGCGAGGTACCAGAAGTGGACCTTGCACCATTTCTGATCATCCTTAATTTTCGCTGAAAAATTGTCGGCTTTTCTATTATAATAGTTAAATAATCAGAAAGTGGAAGTGAAAATCATGATAAAGCTGCACAAACGACGGAACATCTGCGCCGGCCGCCTCTTGACCGGCACGCTTATACTGCTTGCGCTCAGTGCCTGCGGGCGCGGCGGCGCAGAGGATACACCGGTTTTCGCCGACATCCCCGAGGATCAGAAGCTGACGATCTATACGGCGCATAAAGCGGAGGTCTATCGACCGATCATCCAGGAGTTCGAGGAATCCACCGGCATCTGGGTTGATGTCCGTGCGGGTGGCACGACCGAGCTGCTCGAGGATCTGCAGGATATGCAGAACGCGTCGAAGCAGGAGGTCGATGTTATGTTCGGCGGCGGTATCGAGATGCTGGAAGCCTATAAAGACTGTTTTCAGTCCTATCAGTCGCCGCTGGAAGCGAAACTGGATCCCATCTATCTCTCACCGGACCACTACTGGACGCCCTTCACCGAGCTTCCGATCGTGTTTATCTATAACAGTAAGATCGTGCAGACGGAGAGCGCACCGCACAGCTGGCAGGACTTCCTCGACGGCAGCTGGAAGGGCAGTATCAGCTTCGCGGATCCATCCATGTCCGGTACGAGCTACACGATACTCGAGACCATGAAGGATGCGACACAGCTTCCAGAGCAGGAGATCCTCACGAAGTTCTGCGATGACCTCGACGGGCATCTCGCGAAGGGCTCCGGAGAGGTACTCACGGAGGTCGCCAACGGTGACCGGCTGGTGGGCATCACCCTCGAGGAGAGTGCGCTGAAGGAGATCGCGCGTGGCAGTGATGTCGGCATCAGTTATCCGACGGAGGGCACCTCCGCGGTTCCGGATGGCGCAGCCATCGTGAAGAATGCCCCGCACCCGGAAAATGCCGAGCGCTTCCTCGATTTCATCCTGAGCGATCCGGTGCAGCGCTATACGATTTCCCCGCTGTTCCGACGCTCGGTCCGTACGGACCTGTCCACGAATGACAAGACCGTGGGGCTCCGCATCCTCGCCTTCGATATCGAGGAGGCCAGTGGGCGTCAGGCGAAGGTACTGCAGGATTTCTGGCAGATCTGGGAGGAACGTTATGCTTGAGTACATCAACAAGTCCTACCGTCGCCAGCTGATGTTCTACTTCACCCTGATATCCGTCGTTCCGCTCGTACTGAGCGGCCTGCTGCTCGTCGGCATGTTCCGTACGCGCGTCCACCGTGAGTTCGCGACCCAGGACCTCGGGAAGCAGCAGCTGATTGAGCAGCGTCTCGAGGAGCACTTCTCGACCGTGGAGGAGGTCATCACGCAGATTGCGGACGATGCAGATATTCAGAAAGCATTGGCCCAGGGTACCGTTTCGTCCTCGAACATCTATGCGGCCCTCTACCGTGAAACACAGGCGATCCGTCCTTTCTCGACGGTCGATATCTACACCGGCGAAAAGCGTATCTACACGACGGATCGCGGTACGGTGTCGAAGACCCTGCCGTCTGATTTCGGCATCATCGCCCGTCTCGAGACGCAGCCGGAGGCGACGGCCTACGTCCTGAACTACGATGGCATCTACACCCAGGAAACGAGTCTTCAGATCGGTCGTAAGATCAATGTCAATGCCGGCTACGTCATTGTGACGATCGATCAGAGCGATTTCGAAAACATACTGAAGGAGAGCTATAACGGCAACGAGGGCGTCCTCCTGCTGAATGCTTACTGGGAGCCGATTTATGCCGGCGGGAACCTCGCTTCCGGGGCGAACCTTCAGCTTTTCCGGACGAACCGTCTGGAGGGGCGACGCCTGAATGAGACATTCGCCGACAATCTCTATGCGACCGCTGTCGGCGACACGGGGCTGACGCTCGTCTACATGACGCCACCGGCACTCAGCGAGGACATCTTCCGTATGATGTTCATGATGCTGCTGATCATCACGGTACTGGTACTCATCGGGAGTCTCACGCTGTCCGGCTATGTATCGAATTTCCTCGCCCAGCCGATTCAGAAGCTGAGTGACGGCATGCGGGCCCTGCGGCATGGAGATCTGAGAGCCCATGTGGAGCTTCCGCGGGATGACGAGCTCGGGCAGCTCGCCGATGGCTTCAATAAAACGACGGTACGGATCCGCCGGAACATGGAAGAGCGGGTGCAGCAGCAGAAGCATCTCAACGAAACCGAGATGCGGATGATGCAGGCACAGCTGAATCCGCACTTCCTCTATAACACACTCGACACCATCAAGTGGGTGGCGAAAGCCCATCAGGTGCCGGAAATCGTCACCCTCAGCTCGGATCTCGCGAAGATCCTCCGCCGAAGCATCTCGGGGCGCGAGTTCGAAACGCTGCAGGAGGAGCTCGAGCTGCTCGAAAGCTACTGCAATATCCAGGAGCTGCGCTTCGACGACTCCTTCAGCTTCGAGGTTGAGGTCCCGGAGGAGCTGATGAGCTGCATGGTGCCGAAGCTGATGCTGCAGCCGATCGTCGAAAATGCCATCATCCATGGCCTCGAGGGCGTCGAGGATGGACTCGTGAAGGTCACCGCCCGCCGGGTAGAAGAAGAGCTCGAGATTCATGTGACGGATAACGGGCGAGGCATCGAGGATGCCTTCATCGAGATGGTGAAGAAGCATGATGGAAAGCTGCTGAGCGGTCACCTCGGTTTCGCGAACGTGGATTCGATCATCCGCCTGAATTATGGGCCACAGTACGGCATCGATATCGTGCGGCTGCCGGAAGGCGGTACGGATGTCGTGCTGCGACTGCCGTACCAGAAAGAACAGAAGGGGTAAACCGCATCGATCGCGGGGCCCCATAGAAGATCGCCCGTGGGCTATACGACCAGGGGTGTGGAGGTTTGTTATGACATCAGTATTAGTCGTCGATGACGAAAAATTCGTCCGGGAGGGCATCGTCCAGGGAACCGACTGGAAGAGTGTCGGCTGTGAGGTCGTCGGACAGGCGAAGAACGGAGAGGAGGCCCTCGCGCTGGCGCACACGCTGCATCCGGCGCTGATCGTCACCGATATCCGTATGCCGAAGATGGACGGCATCGAGCTCGTGCGGACGCTTCGGGAAGAGAAGCAGGACGTAAAGGTGATTTTCCTCACCGCCTACAGTGACTTCAGCTATGCGCAGCAGGCTGTGCGCCTGCAGGCCTCCGACTATCTGCTGAAGCCCTTCGAGGATGGCCAGCTTGAAGCCGTCGTAAAGAAGATTCTCGGGGAGGCGATCCTGCACGGGCAGCACACGGCATCGCCGAAGGATGCGGAGCTTCTGCCACTGAAGGAGGCGGACGCAGAGATGCATCGCTATGTGCAGAGTGCCATCGCCTACATCGCGGATCACTACAGTGAGGATGCCATCAGCATCACGCGCATCGCCGACGCCATCGGCGTGTCCGAGGGGCATCTCAGCCGTCTCTTCAAGAAGGGCACCGGGCAGAGCATCAACAGCTATATCACCTGCTACCGGATGCGGACGGCGATGCGGCTCCTTCGGGATGTGCGCTATAAGGTCTATGAGGTCTGTGAGATGGTCGGCTATCACGACATCGCCTACTTCTCCAGTACCTTTAAAAAACTGACCGGGATGACCCCGTCGGATTACCAGGAGAGCTAGTGCATATTGCACATACAAACGCGGATAAATGATATAAAGATGTCAGAAATGACCATCAAAATATCATTTTTACCGCGTTTTTATTATGCAAAAAAATTTCTATACTAGAGCCATCAAGTAAAGAACGCGCTTCGCACGAAGTAAATCGGAGCGCCGATCGTGAAACCATAAGGGAGGCACATTTATGAGAAAACGTAAACTCATCTCGTTACTGTTAACCGCATCGATGGCGGTTTCCATGCTGGCCGCATGCGGATCTTCATCAAACAACACTACAGCCACCACGGCTGCCGCTGCCACTGACAAACCGGCAGAGACCCAAGCAGCACAGCCGGCGGAAACCGAGGCGCCGAAGGAAGAGAACCTCACTGGTATCGATGCCATCATCAAGGAAGCCGAAGGCATGAGCATGGAAGAGCTTGCAAAGAAGGCCATCGAGGAGTCGAACGGCAAGACCTTCTACGGCGTCGGTAACTCCTCCCGTGGTAAGTCCGCACTTCCGCTCTTCATCGCTTACCTGCAGACCATCGATCCGAACTACAATATGGAGTTCGAGTGGCAGCAGCCGAAGAACAACAAGATCTTCGAGCAGCTCACCGCAGATTCTCTGAAGGATACCGGCACCTTCGCGATGACCCTCATCCAGGATGGTAACCAGATCAAGAGCAAGATGGTCGATACCGATATCCTGAAGACCTTCATCCCGAAGGAGTGGGCAGAAGCGAACGGCACCACCGCCGATGCTTACAGCGGCTACCTGCCACTGCAGACCCTGAATAAGGTCTTCATGTATAACTCGACCGGCTCCGCTGAGTTCAAGAACTGCTGGGATTTCATTTATAAGGATCAGCACCCGCTGTACATGGACATCGATTCCGAGCTCGTCGGAAAGAACTTCCTCTACATGCTGACCGAGGATAAGTACGCCGGCATGCTGAAAGATGCCTACGATGCACTCGATGATGAGCATAAGGCTTACTTCGATCCGACCATCCAGGAAGTCGCTTCCGACGCGGATGATTTCGGTCTCGGTGAGAACGGCAAGTACGCCCTCGCATGGATCAAGCTCTGGGTAGAGAACTACAACGCACAGACCGATGACGGCCCGATCTGCAACACTCTCGTCGACAAGTC
This sequence comes from Lachnospiraceae bacterium, assembly GCA_030540075.1. Taxonomy (GTDB): domain Bacteria; phylum Bacillota; class Clostridia; order Lachnospirales; family Lachnospiraceae; genus Oribacterium. The sequence continues at coordinate 21,808 of JAUNWX010000009.1, read as the reverse complement.
CGCGAAGGATCAGTCCGGTCTCCTCGTTTATTCGAAGCTTCGTTCCGTAGAGGAATCCGCAACCGTTTCCGTCAACAACATCAAGGTAGCTGCATACCAGGATGGCTATAAGGGCATCGGCGGCTACGGCTACAACCACTACCTCTTCCTGACAAAGAACAGCCCGCTTCCATGGACCGCATGTGCATTTATGACCTACATGACATGTACAGAGGACGGCTTCAGTGCATGGGGCAAGGACATGGGCGGTTACAGCTCGAACCCGAAGGTTGCAGAGCAGATCGAAGCGACCTATAACCACGCAAAGGGCGGCTACAACGACGCCGGCGAAGATGCGTTCCCGGCAAAGGATGACCGTGGCTATGACTGGTGGACCACCACCGGCGAGCTCGTACTCGAGGATCCGGAGTACTGCGCAGACGCTGCATTCGGTGTCGGCAGCTGGATCGAGACCCTGACCAAGTACGCAGACGCGAAGTAATAAACGCTTATATGAAATGATTTTTCGGCCGGGGAGCTCATGACTCCCCGGTCGGTTTTAAGAACGGAGGAATTCATCTATGGAAACGACTGCATCCGGTACACGTGATACGAAAGCCATACTCCGTAATAAGATCGTCACCTTCTTTTCGAAGCCGCAGAACATCATCCTGCTCGTCTTCGGTATCGTGCTCACCTTCAGTACGGTGGCCCCGATCGTCGCCATCGTCCGTGATACCTTTCAGATCCATCCGGGCACCATCGACGCCCATCTCACCGGAAAGACCTCCGGCTACAGCGTCGCAAACTATGTCGATCTTTTTACGAGCCGTCTTGCAAAGACCAATCTCTGGAAACCACTCCTGAATACCGTGATTCTCTCGGTTTTGACCTGTGCGATTTCCATCCTGTATGGTGGTTTTTTTGCCTTCCTGGTGACGAGAACCAACATGCGCTTCAAAAAGTATTTAAGCTCGATTTTCATTTTCCCGTACATCATGCCGCAGTGGACACTGGCGGTCGTATGGCAGCATATGTTTAACTCCAATGCTGTCTGCGGTACCTCGGATGGCCTCCTCGCATCGCTGTTCGGCATCTGTATGCCGAAATGGTTCTGCCTCGGCGCCTTCCCGAGTGCCATGGTGCTCGGTCTCCACTACGCACCGTTCGCCTACATCCTGATCGGCGGCATCTTTAAAAACATGGATGCGAACCTCGAGGAAGCGGCGACCATCCTCGATACCCCGAAGTGGAAGATCATGCTGCGCGTGACGCTGCCGATGATCAAGCCGGCGATCCTCAGTACGATCCTGCTCGTCTTCGGATCCGCGATGGGCTCCTACCCGGTTCCGCATTACCTCGGTCTCACGACCCTGTCGACGAAGTACATCTCGCTGAACTCGAAGTACACCGGTGAAGCCAGCATCCTCGCGATCATCATGATGCTCTTCGGTGTCCTGATCCTGGGTCTCAACCAGACCTCCGTCACCGGTCGCGCAAACTACACGACCGTCACCGGTAAATCCGGACAGCTCAGTAAGATCAATCTCGGAAAAGCCGGGAAGTACGTCATGGGCGTGGTCTTCATCCTGCTGACCTTCTTCACCTCCATCTGGCCGATTCTCCTTTTCGCACTGGAGACCTTCCTGCCGAACCCGGGCGATTACAGCTTCCTGTATACACACGATACCTCGAACCTCACCACGAAGTGGTGGCTGACGCATGAAAATGTCAGTGAAAACGGTATGTATGGCCAGCACGGAATTCTCTATAATCCGACCATCTGGCACGCCTTCAAGGGCACCCTGTTCCTTGCCATCGTCTGCGCACTCATCGCCGGCACGATCGGCACCCTGATCGGCTACGCCGTATCGAAGAACCGTCGCTCGAAGTGGGCGAACTACGTAAACAACGTCGCGTTCCTGCCGTACCTGATGCCGTCCATCGCGGTCGGCGCTGCGTTCTTCATCCTCTTCAGTAATCAGCATGTGAACCTGTTCAACACCTACACCCTGCTGATCATCGCGGGTGTCGTCAAGTACATCCCGTTCGCCTCCAGAAATTCCCTGAACTCGATGCTGCAGCTCTCCAACGAGATCGAAGAGGCCGCCATCATTCAGGATATCCCGTGGCATAAGCGGATGCTGAACATCATCATCCCGATTCAGAAGAGCTCCATCATCAGCGGCTATACCCTGCCGTTCATGACCTGCCTTCGTGAGCTGTCCCTGTTCCTGCTTCTCTGCACCCAGGGCTTCATCCTCTCCACGACACTGGATTACTTCGATGAGATGGGTCTGTACGCCTTCTCGAGTGCGATCAACCTGATCCTCATCATGACGATTCTTCTGTTTAACACCCTCGTCAATATCCTGACGGGAGCAAGCCTTGATAACGGAATAGGAGGTTAAGTATGCCGTCCATCACATTAACACACATCACCAAACGCTGGAAAAACTATTTCGGTGTCGATGACCTCAGTCTCGATATCCCGGACAATGCCTTCGTCACGCTGCTGGGTCCTTCCGGCTGTGGAAAAACCACCATCCTCCGTATGATTGCGGGCCTCGAGACGCCGACCGAAGGGCAGATCCGAATCGGCGACCGCGTCGTCTTCGATTCGGATAAGGGCATCAATGTCCCGGCCAACAAGCGGAAGGTCGGCTTCCTCTTCCAGAACTATGCACTCTGGCCGAACATGACCGTGTACCAGAACATCTCCTTCGGTCTGAAGAATATTAAGGAAGAGATGCCGCAGATCGACGTGAAGGCGAAGGTCAGCTCCGACCTCATGCATGCACTGAAGAGCGGAAAGAAGGTCAAGGACCAGATCGAGGACTGCCGCGATAAGAACGGAAAGCTCGATACCGAAAAGGCCTACGTGAAGCTCATCGATACCTTCAGCCTCTCCATCATGAGCGCAAAGGAGCTCTTCAACCTGAAGATTCATGAGGCGGCGGACCCGCAGCAGGCAGCCGATGCGGCACGTGCCGGTTACGAGAAGACCCTTGCGGAGATCAATGCAGGCTACGCGGCGAAGGGCCAGGCCCTCGACGAGCATTTCCACGTCACACAGAACGGCGCCCCGCTCATGGAGGTCCGAAAATTAACGGATGAAGAGATTGACAGCCGTGTACGTCAGGTTTCCCGTGTCGTAAAGATCGGTATGTTCATGGATCGTTATCCGGCAGAGCTTTCCGGTGGTCAGCAACAGCGTGTTGCCATCGCCCGTACCCTCGCACCGGAGCCGCAGGTACTCTTCATGGACGAGCCGCTCAGTAACCTCGATGCGAAGCTTCGTCTCGAGATGCGCTACGAGCTGCAGCGTCTCCACCTGGAGACCGGCTCGACCTTCGTCTATGTCACCCATGATCAGATGGAAGCGATGACCCTCGCGACGAAGATCTGCCTCATCAACAACGGTGTCCTCCAGCAGTACGACGCACCGCTCGAGGTCTACAACCGCCCGACAAATCTCTTTGCCGCCGATTTCGTCGGCAACCCGTCCATCAACTTCGTCGAAGCTACGGGTGAGCAAAGTGCAGACGGCAGCGTCGCCCTCGAGATCTTCCATGGCATTCATGCACGCTTCATCCCGAACGAAGCGCTCGAGCTTCCGAAGTGGTTCACACAGCGAGACGCGGATGCCGCAGCGAAGAAGCAGGCGGAAATCGATCGCCTGAAGCAGAAGCACGCCGTCGAGAAGAGCAACAAGGACGAGGTCTTCAAGTACCACATCGAGAAGGTCGTCGAAGAGGACAGCTCCATCCTCGAGGATCCGGTCCTCACAAACCGCGACCTCGTGCTGGGCATCCGTCCGGAGGCCATCGACATCGAGCCGGATGGCGCGCTTCAGACCACGATCTTCGGTGCCATGCCGACCGGTATGGAATCGACGCTCAAGCTCTGCGTACAGGATGACTATCTGCTGACCGGTGTGATCTTCGGGAACAATGCCTACAGGATCGGCGAGCAGGCCGGCATCGACATCCACGGCAGCCACATTCTGCTGTTCGACCGTCAGTCCGGAAAGTGCATCGCCGACGGCCGCCTGGAAATCGAGAAATAGCCCTCTTGACAAAGCTGCCCGGCGAACCTACAATGGCTGTGTCAATTGAATAGACAGAAATCGTTGAAGAGGACAGTAGTATTTGATTTCGGATCCAGAGAAACGCCGGTCGCTGCGAGGCGTCGATGAAATAAATATGAACACCACCTCGGAGAGGTCCTTAATCGGACCCGTTGACTACGTTACCGTCGAAAGAGTGGTCATCAGAGCGGATGCAGAAGCATTGGCCCACAGGATATGTGGTTGATGACAATTTGGGTGGAACCGCGAATCTATCGTCCCAATCAGTTCGAAAGAGCTGGTTGGGACTCTTTTTGTTTAAGGTAGCACCGTTTGAGGATTCCCGAAGGGAATTTGAGATGAGACGCTGCCGCAGGCAAGGTGCAAAGATTCGCTGTGTGGCACTGGACCGGTTGTCCAGACACGAAATCAGCCGTCCCAAAGGGCTGGTTTTGAAACATTCAAAGGAGAAACAAATGGAAAAGGAAGAGTTATTACAGGTGTATCGTCATTCTCTCGCACACATCCTCGCAAAGGCAGTGATCGAGATCTACGGTAAGGAAGTGCAGTACGGTATCGGACCTCAGATCGAGGACGGCTGCTACTATGACTTCGTACTGCCGGAGGGCAAGAGCATCGGTGAGGAGGACTTCAAGGCCATCGAGAACAAGATGCGTGAGATCATCAAGCGTCGTGAGCCGTGGACACGGAAGGAAGTTTCGAAGGACGAGGCGAAGGAAATCTTTAAGGATCAGAAGTTCAAGCTCGAGCTGATCGAGGAACTTCCGGAGGACGAGACCATCTCTGTTTACTATACCGGTGATGATTATGTGGATCTCTGCCGTGGACCGCACGTAGAGAATTCACAGGAGCTGATGAGCGCGGCTTACCAGATCCACAGCTGTTCCGCAGCATACTGGAGAGGCGATGAGAAGCGTGACCACATGCAGCGTGTCTATGTGTATGCATTCCCGACGAAGGATGAGCTGAAGCAGCACGTAAAGATGATCGAGGAGGCGCGTGAGCGTGACCACAAGAAGATCGGTGCGCAGCTCGAGCTCTTCATGTTCAACGAGACCGCACCGGGCATGCCGTACTGGCTCCCACGTGGATGGCAGATGTACCAGGCACTGCTTCAGTACAGCCGTGAGGTACAGCGTCGCCATGGCTACACCGAGATCGCAGCGCCTCTCGTAAACAACAAGCGTCTCTGGCTCGTTTCCGGTCACTGGGCACACTATCTGAACAACATGTTCATCGTTCCGGGTATCGACGGCTACACCACAGCCGATGCCGATATCGAGAACGTGGTCGAGGATTATAAGGATGAGGCAGCCGAGAAGAAGGTAGCGAAGATCCAGGCCGGTTCTGTCATTTACAACCGTGAGAACATCGACACCATGGCAGCGAAGCCGATGAACTGCCCGAACGCGATGCTCACCTTCAAGCGTAAGCTTCGTTCCTACAAGGAACTCCCGATCCGTTACTCTGAGTACGATGTGCTGCACCGTAAGGAGAAGTCCGGTCAGATGAACGGTCTCTTCCGTGTACAGGAGTTCCGTCAGGATGATGACCATACCTTCGTAATGGAGTCTCAGATCAAGGATGAGATCGCCGATGTTATCTCCATCGCAGACGAGATCTACAAGACCTTCGGTGTCACCTACCGTGCAGAGCTCTCCACCAGACCAGATGATTTCATGGGTGATATCGACGTCTGGAATCGTGCAGAGGCATCCCTCAAGTCCATCCTCGACGAGAAGTATGGCGAGGGCGGTTACGAGATCAATGAAGGCGACGGCGCATTCTATGGCCCGAAGATCGACCTTCAGATCAAGGATGCACTTGGTCGTGAGTGGCAGTGCGGTACGGTTCAGCTCGACTTCCAGCTTCCGCACAACTTTGGCCTGAACTACACCGCAGAGGACGGCACACAGCAGATGCCGGTCGTTATCCACCGTGCGATCTACGGTTCCCTCGAGCGTTTCATCGGTATCATCATCGAGAACTTCAAGGGCAACTTCCCGTTCTGGCTGAACCCGTATCAGGTAGCCCTCGTTCCAATCCGTGAGGAGCATAACGCCTATGCGAAGAAGGTAGAGGAGGCTCTGCTGAACGCCGGCATCCGTGTCGAGGCAGACTACAGCGATAAGAACATGAAGACGAAGATCAAGGGCTTCAAGAACTACAAGGATCCGTACATCCTCGTACTCGGTGATCACGAGGCAGAGGAGAACACCGTATCCATCAACGTTCGCGGCTCCAACAAGCAGATCCAGAACGTTCCGCTCGACAAGTTCGTCGCTTTCTGCCAGAAGCTGAACAGAGAGCACACCCTCGAGCTTCCGGACGAGATCGACTGATGAGCTTTGATGATGTAATTTTTATTCTCGAAATGATCGGTACGGTGGCCTTTGCGATTTCCGGCGTCATGGTCGCGAAGGAGCGGAAGATGGACATCTTCGGTGCCATCGTGCTCGGCTGTGCGACGGCGGTCGGCGGCGGTATGATCCGTGACCTCATCCTCGGCGAGATTCCGCCGGCGATGTTCACGAAGCCGGTCTATGTGACGGTTGCCTTCATCACCTGCGTCGTCGACTTCATCTTCGAGCGCAGCCGCACCACCGAAACCTATATGGATAAGATCGACCGGAACCGTATCCGCTCAAACTTCATCCTGAACGTCGCAGATTCCGTCGGCCTCGCCGCGTTTGTCGTCGTCGGCTGCCGTACGGCGGTCAATGCAGGCTACGGTGCAAATATGTTCCTCGCCTGCTTCGTCGGCGTCCTCACCGGCATCGGCGGTGGCATCCTCCGCGATATCTTCGCCGGACAGATGCCCCTCATCATGCGGAAGCGCGTCTATGGCATCGCGGCCATCGTGGGGGCCATCGTCTACTGCGGCCTGTCCGTCATCGCCCGCCCGGCCGGTGCCTTCGGAAGCACGATGATCGCCGCCGTGGTCAGCATGATCGTGACGGTCCTGATCCGCTTCCTCGCGATCTATTTCCACTGGAATCTGCCTTCATTTAGGTAAGTGAAGTCCGGCGGCAGGCGTATGCCTGCCCCCCGGCTTCCCAGCTTGCAGAGATGTGGCTATTGTATCCGTCACAACCGCTCCACCACGTAAAGGATGAACACATACGGAACGCTC
>JAUNWX010000009.1:0-14596 GCA_030540075.1 Lachnospiraceae bacterium | reverse complement strand
TTTTGCCCTGGTCTTTTTATTTTTTTGTTTTTGTGGGGGGGGGGGGGGGGGGGTGGGCCTGCCGCCGGACTTCCGAGCTTCCAGAGATGTGGATATTCTATCCGTCACAACGGCTCCACATCTTCATGTATGAACACATCCGTAACGATCAGGAAAGGAAAGCCATGAAAACAGCGATTATTACAGGTGCCTCCCGCGGCGTGGGGAGAGCAGTGGCAGAGACATTGGCCCAGGATGGCTGGCGGCTCATTCTGAACTGCCGCTCCCGCTTCGAGCTTCTGGAGCAGGAGGCGGAGAAGCTCCGCAGCATGACGGAGGTGCATACCGTGCACGGGCCGATCACCGATGAGGTGCTGGCCGCACTGCTCGGTACACCGGGTGCGAAAACCATTCCGATCCTTACAGAAGAAGATCTCGAACGGACGCAGGCTGCGCCATGTACTTCCTGCGAAGAGAAGAGCACTCCGCAGGATGCCTATGCACGCCGCACGCGGATCGAGACCCCGGAGGATGCCCTCCTCCTCGTAAACAACGCCGGTATCTCGACCTTCAACCTCGCCCAGGACGTCTCGGATGACGAGCTCGAGGAGATGCTCGCTGCCAACGTAAAGGACATGTTTCGCCTCACCCGCGCGGTGATTCCGTATATGCTGCGTGCCTCCGAGGGCCGCATCCTCAACATGAGCTCCGTCTGGGGCGTGGTCGGGGCCTCCATGGAGTCGGTCTACAGCCTCACGAAGGGCGCGGTCAATGCCTTCACCGAGGCGCTGGGAAAGGAGCTCGCACCGAACCATATCCCGGTCAATGCCATCGCCATCGGCTGCGTTGATACGGACATGAACGGCTGGATGAGCGCCGAGGACCGGGCACAGCTCGAGGACGAGATCCCGTACGGCCGCATGTGCACGCCGGCAGAGGTCGCGGATTTCGTGCGTCTCCTCGCCGCTGCACCGGCCTACCTCACCGGACAGATCATCCGCTTCGACGGCGGCTGGATCTGAGAAGCAGCACCGGAGGCTATCCGCAGAAATACCGTGCCTCGAAACCGGCGCAACACCAGCTTCCCGGCCTGTCTGTGCTCGAATTTCACAGTTGTAAGTAAATTGTAATATAAATTGTAAGGAAAGATCGCGGCGTTTGTGCTAAAGTTAGGGTGTTCGAAATCTTCGAAACCGATTTTGCAACGCCGCTTTTTTGCGGCTTCTTTCAGAGATATCTTCGTTTTATGCCGCAGACCGCTCCGGTGATCCTGCGGATCAGATAAAAGGTTGGGAGAAAACGTGAATAGACCCAGTATGAATCATCTTATGCATCCTATGACACAGGAAACCGGTGCGCGTCTGCATGCCGGTTCTTCGTATGCCCCGAAGCGCCGTACGCGGAAGCTCGCGCTGAAGCTGGCCCTGCTTCTCGTGTTCAGCCTGACGACCACCACGACCGCACTGGCGGACGAGGTCCTGATCGGCATCGGCGACGGTCCGGTATCGGACGAGGAGCTCGGCATCTCCGACCAGGATCTGGCAGCGGCGACGGACGGCTCCATGATTCCGGAGTATAAAATTTCCGAGATCCACGAGACCAGTGCCAATGTCGTCAGCGAGCAGTATACCGTGGCGCAGGACTCGACGGCAGCCGAAACGATCCAGGAGGGTGCGGTTTCGACCGAAGGGAAGGAAACCCTGCTGGAAATCGTGGATTCGGTCGATGAGTTCGCCGTCTTTAAGAAGAACGCGCAGAGTACCACCGGTACCGCTGCCACTACACAGACGAGCACGGCAAATAAAGTTTCAAATATCCTCACAAATGCCGGCACCGGCAGCAGCGTAAGCACAGCCGCCGGAAACATCATCCAGGCTGCCAGTGATGCCATCAATGGCACACGAAGCAGCAGTGGCACGACCGGCACGAGCAGCGCTTCTGAAACGAAGAGTGGTGCATCTGTAACAAACGCAGGCACGAGCATTTTAAGTCGCAGCAATGTCATCGAGGCCGGTACCTCCATCGTAAAGTCGATCAGCAGCAGTCTTCCGGTCATCGCAACGACGGCGTCCCGTCAGGCACTGATCCAGTACGCGAAGCAGTTCCTCGGAAACCCGTATGTCTATGGCGGCACCTCCCTTACGGACGGCGCCGACTGCTCCGGCTTCGTACAGCAGATCTTCAAGCACTTCGGTATCACGACCGGGCGCAGCTCCCGTGATCAGTATGCGAATGCACAGTCCATCAGCTTCGAGCAGCTGCAGCCGGGTGACCTCGTATTCTACGCATCCGGTGATTACATCAACCACGTCGCGATCTATGCCGGCGATGGTGTTATCATCCATGCGGCGAATGCTCGCACCGGCATCTGCACCGGACGTTACGATTACCGTACACCGGTCGGCTACGGACGCTTCATCCAGAACTGATGAGAAGCGGACATCCGGATACCGGTCGTCGAGGATACATTCCGCAGACCGGCTTCAGGAAGCGATATCTCCAGTATGAAAGCCTGCCCCTCGGCGAGGCTTCACCGTTAACGAAGAACCCCTTCAGCGAAACAGCTGAAGGGGTTCTTCGTTTTATGGAGTCCATATGACAAATGGATGATCAGCATCGCTGTCTAACGTACGATGGATACCACTCGATGAAATATTATATTTTATATGGAGGCCTGCCGGCCTCCCCGGGGATCAGTACTCCGGCTCGATCAGGCCGTAGTTGCCGCCCTTTCTCTTATATACGACGGCGACATTTCCGGTATCACCATTCTGGAATACGAAGAAGGTGTGGCCGACCAGCTCCATCTGAAGACAAGCCTCTTCCGGAGTCATCGGCTTCAGGTTGAAGTGCTTCGTACGCTCGATCTGGATCTCATCCTCACCGAGATCATCCTCCAGCTCCTCTGCAAAGGCAGCGGAGAAATCAGCGGCCTGCTGGCGATTGATCAGCTTCGTGCGGTACTTGCGGATCTGACGCTCGATAACGTCTACAACCATATCGAGGGACTGGAACTTATCCGGTGTGATCTCCTCGGCACGGATGACACCGTCCTTTACAGGGATGGTCACCTCGACCCTGTACTTGTTTTTCTCAGTGGAGAGAGTGACATTGCAGATGGTGTCTTCCTTGAAGAACTTCGATAACTTGCCCAGCTTCCGATCGATCTGGTCCTTCATGCCGTCAGATACAGTAACATTTCTTCCTGTGATGTTAAACTTCATAAAATCACGCTCCCTTAAAAAGATTTCCTGATGTGGGTCATTCAGGATACTTATATTATACCATGTATAGAAAAAATTTCTACAGCGTAATGAATATGTAAAATATAATCCGGCTTTATGAATTAAATGTTAACAATCAAAAGCTTTCTTGAATAAAAAAGTGTTTAGTGATAAGATTTCAGAGTTATAGCCATAAGTAGAACGAAAAGTGTAGGCAGCTGTATCGCTGTGTGCACTTGCGATAAGGAGTACTAGAGCAAATGAGTTTTTTTGAGAAGGTTTTCGGTACCCATTCCGATCATGAACTGAAGCGGATCGATCCGATCATTAAGAAGATCCTTTCTTATGATGAGACCATGTCTGCCATGTCAGATGAAGAGTTAAAGGCGCAGACCCCGAAGTTCAAGGAGCGTCTGGCGCAGGGAGAGAGTCTGGATCAGATTCTTCCGGAGGCCTATGCGACAGTACGTGAGGCCGCGTGGCGTGTCAATAAGATGAAGCACTTCCCGGTACAGCTGATCGGTGGTGTCGTTCTTCATCAGGGTCGTATCGCCGAGATGAGAACCGGTGAAGGTAAGACCCTCGTATCCACCTGTCCGGCGTATCTGAATGCGCTGGAGGGGAAGGGCGTTCATATCGTCACCGTCAACGACTACCTTGCCAAGCGAGATGCCGAGTGGATGGGACGTATCCACGAGTTCCTCGGATTAAGCGTCGGTGTGGTTCTGAACTCCATGACCACCGAGGAGCGTCAGGCTGCCTATAACTGTGATATCACCTATGTTACGAATAATGAGCTCGGTTTCGATTACCTCCGTGATAACATGGCGGTTTATAAGAACCAGCAGGTACTCCGTGGTCTTCACTATTGCATCATCGATGAGGTCGATTCCGTCCTGATCGATGAAGCACGTACACCGCTCATTATTTCCGGACAGTCCGGAAAGTCCACGAAGCTCTATGAGGTCTGCGATGTGCTGGCCCGTCAGCTTCAGCGTGGTGAGGAGTCCGCAGAGTTCAGTAAGCTCGATGCAATCCTCGGCGAGGAGATCGAGGAGACCGGTGACTTCATCGTCAACGAGAAGGAGAAGACCGTCAACCTCACACAGCAGGGTGTTCATAAGGTAGAGCAGTTCTTCCATATCAAGAACCTCGCGGATCCGGAGAACCTGGAGATCCAGCACTGCGTGATCCTGGCACTTCGTGCAAACAACCTGATGCACCGTGATAAGGACTACGTGGTCAAGGATGATGAGGTACTCATCGTCGACGAGTTCACCGGACGTATCATGCCGGGCCGTCGTTACAGCGATGGTCTCCACCAGGCAATCGAGGCGAAGGAGCACGTGAATGTCAAGCGTGAGTCGAAGACCCTCGCAACGATCACCTTCCAGAACTTCTTTAACAAGTTTGATAAGAAGGCCGGTATGACCGGTACCGCACAGACCGAGGAGAAGGAGTTCCGTAACATCTATTACATGGATGTCATCTGTATCCCGACCAACAAGCCGGTACAGCGTGTCGACCTCGATGATGCGGTTTATAAGTCCAAGAAGGAAAAATTCCAGGCCGTTGTGGATGAAGCGGTTCGTATCCACGAGACCGGTGCACCGGTTCTGATCGGTACCATCAACATCGATACCTCCGAGCTCATCAGCGGTATGCTGAAGCGTCGTGGTATCAAGCACAACGTCCTGAATGCGAAGTTCCATGAGCTCGAGGCGGCCATCGTCGCAGACGCCGGTCAGCACGGTGCCGTCACCATCGCGACCAACATGGCCGGCCGTGGTACGGATATCAAGCTGGATCCGGAGGCACTGGCTGCCGGTGGTCTTCATATCATCGGTACCGAGCGTCACGAGTCGAGACGTATCGATAATCAGCTCCGTGGACGTGCCGGACGTCAGGGTGACCCTGGTCAGTCTCAGTTCTTCATCTCCCTCGAGGATGACCTGATGCGTCTCTTTGGTTCCGAGCGTCTCATGAATATGTTTGAGGCACTGGGTGTCCCGGAGGGTGAGCAGATCCACCACAAGATGCTTTCCAATGCCATCGAGAAGGCACAGGAGAAGATCGAGCTGAATAACTACGGTATCCGTGAGAACCTCCTGAAGTATGACGAGGTCAACAACGAGCAGCGTGATGTCATCTATGCTGAGCGTGAGAAGGTACTGAACGGTGACGATCTCCGTCCGACCATCATCAACTTCATCCAGGACATCATCGAGAACTATGTCGATGCGAACGTTCCGGAGGACGCAACCGCGAAGGACTGGGATCTCAGTGGTCTCAATGATACACTGATGAGCATCATCCCGCTTCCGAAGCTGCAGCTCACCGAGGAGCAGTTCAACTCGATGACGAAGAACGAGTTCAAGCAGCTCCTGAAGGAAGAGGCCATCAAGCTCTATGAGCAGAAGGAAGCCTCCTTCCCGAATCCGGAGCAGCTCCGTGAGGTAGAGCGTGTCATCCTTCTTCGTGTGATCGACCAGAAGTGGATGAACCACATCGATGATATGGATATCATCCGTGATGGTATCGGTCTTCAGGCATACGGCCAGAAGGATCCGCTCGTAGAGTATAAGATCCAGGGCTACCAGATGTTTGGCGATATGACACGTGCCATCAAGGAAGACACCGTACGCATCCTGTATCATATCCAGGTAGAGCAGAAGGTGGAGCGTGAGCAGCAGGCACAGGTCACCGGTACCAACCGTGACGACACCCTCGCGCAGGCACCGAAGAAGCGTTCCATCCGCAAGATCTATCCGAACGATCCGTGTCCGTGTGGATCCGGCAAGAAGTACAAGCAGTGCCACGGCCGTGACGAGTACCAGAAGATGATGAATCAGAAGGTATCGGAAGCACAGGCAGAGAAGGCACAGGACGAAATGCTTGATCACGCCGGCAAAAACTAAGTAAGCTTTCCTGCTCCGGCAGGGAAAGGCCGCGGATCATCATCGAATGCTTCGCGGCCTTTTATATACTTCGCCTCTGCTTTCTGACCGCTGGCACCTTCCGGGGGCCTATACGGCAAGGAAGCAGAGCAGCAGTGACGATGTAAACCCATAGCATGTAAAGGAAAACAAATGATCATTGAGTTAGACCAGTACAAGTATGAGCTTGGACAGAAGGAACAGTCACTCCGGGACCTCGGCGCTTCCCTGGATCTCGACAATAAGAAAAAGCGCATCGCCGAGCTCGACCGTATGATGGAAGAGCCGGATTTCTGGACCGATCCGGAAAAGGCCAACCAGTACTCCACCGAGGATCGTCGTCTGAAGGATGAGGTAAAAAGCTACGAAGAGCTCGCACAGTCCTATGATGATATCGGTGCACTGATCGAGATGGCGGAAGAGGAGGAGGATCAGGATTCCGTGGCAGAGGTCAAGGAAATGCTGGATGATTTCATCGAGCGCCTCGATCAGATGTCGACGAAGCTTCTCCTTTCCGGAGAGTATGACAGCATGAATGCCATCCTGCGTCTCAACGCCGGTGCCGGCGGTACCGAGTCCAACGACTGGGCCGGTATGCTGTACCGTATGTATACACGCTGGGCGGAGCGTCATGGTTTCACCCTGAAGGTGCTGGATTATCTGGAGGGTGATGAAGCCGGTATCAAGTCCGTCACCATCGAGATCGATGGCGAGTATGCCTATGGCTACCTTCGTTCCGAGGCCGGTGTACACCGTCTGGTACGTATCTCTCCGTTCAATGCACAGGCGAAGCGTCAGACCTCCTTCGTATCCTGTGATGTCATGCCGGACATCGAGACCGAGATTGATATCGAGGTGCGTCCGGAGGACATCAAGATGGAAGTATTCCGTGCATCCGGTGCCGGTGGACAGCACATCAATAAGACCTCCTCGGCCGTTCGACTGATTCATATCCCGACTGGTATCGTCGTGGCCTGCCAGGAGGAGCGTTCACAGCTCCAGAACCGTAACAAGGCGATGCAGATGCTGAAGGCGAGACTGTATCTGAAGGAGAAGGAAGAGCAGGAGGCGATGCTGGCCGGTATCCGTGGTGAGGTCAAGGACAACGGCTGGGGCTCCCAGATCCGCTCCTATGTTCTGCAGCCATATCGTATGGTGAAGGATCTTCGTTCCGGTGAGCAGAGCTCCAATACCGACGCTGTGCTCGATGGTGATATCGATCGTTTCATCACGGCTTATCTTAAGTGGATGCAGCTCGGCTGCCCGGATCGCCGTATCCAGGGAGATGACTGATTTCAGCAGCAGCTAAGCGACGAAACAGCACCACGAGCGAGAGAGAAGGACAGGTAGACACGATGAGCAGTCAATCCGATTATTTCGTTGTCCGGACCGGGGCGCTGCCCGAGGTTCTGAAAAAGGTGGTCGAGGTAAAGCGTCTCCTCGAGACAGAAAAGGGCTTGTCGGTGGCAGAAGCGACCGAACGCGTGAATATTTCCCGCAGTTCTTTCTATAAGTATAAAGAAGACATCTTCCCGTTTTACGACAGTTCGAAGGGAAAGACCATCACGATCATCGTGCAGATGCGGGATGTGCTCGGAAATCTGGCGAAGATCTGCGCGACGGTGTCTTCGTATAATGCGAACATCCTGACCATCCACCAGTCGATTCCCATCAACGGAATCGCCACCCTGACGCTCTCCATCGAGGTCCGGGAAGATACTTCGGACATCAATGCGATGATCCATGAAATCGAAGCATTGCCCAATATACAATATGTCAAGATTCTTGCGCAGGAGAGCATGCCTGGCTAGGCAGTCCCTGTAAAACCACCGGCAACATCATTTCAAAACGTTTTCTGAACGCTTCAGAGACGTTACCAGCATGAAGGGGGAAATTATGAAAATTGCGATTTTAGGCTATGGCACCATCGGTTCCGGCGTAGCAGAGGTACTGCGCATCAATCAGGCGCAGATCGAGAAGAAGCTCGGCGAGCCGGTCGAGCTCAAGTATGTACTGGATCTTCGTACCGATATCGGTGTTGACAATGATAAGCTGATTTCCGACTTCTCCGTCATCGAGAACGATCCGGAGGTCAAGCTCGTCGTCGAGACCATGGGCGGCATTCACCCGGCGTATGAGTTCGTGAAGGCCTGCCTCGAGAAGGGCAAGCACTGTGTCACCTCGAATAAGGCACTCGTAGATGCGGTCGGCTCCAAGCTGATCAGTATCGCCCGCGAGCATCACTGCAATTTCTACTTCGAGGCTTCCGTCGGTGGCGGTATCCCGGTCATCCGTACGATCTACCATAACTATGCCGGCGAGAATCTGACCGAGATCACCGGTATCATGAACGGTACCACGAACTTCATCCTCACGAAGATGCGTGAGAAGGGGGCCGACTTCGAGGAGACCCTCGTCGAGGCACAGCATCTCGGTTATGCGGAGCGCGACCCGTCCTCCGATATCGATGGCTTCGATACCTCTCGTAAGACGGCCATCCTTCTCAGCATGGCCTCTGGCAACCGCTGCCGTCATGAGGACATCTATACCGAGGGTATCCGTGCCGTTTCGAAGCTGGACTTCCTCTATGCGCGTGAACTGGGCATGACCATCAAGCTGCTCGGCTCCGTACAGCAGGTCGAGGATAAGTACTTCGCCTATGTCGTGCCGATGATGATTCCGAAGTCGGATCCGCTTTTCAGTGTCGATGGCGTCTACAACGGTATCCGTATCGTCGGAAACTGCCTCGGTACCACCATGCTCTACGGTATGGGTGCCGGTAAGATGCCGACCGCGAGTGCCGTCGTATCCGACATCATCGCAGCTGTACGCCACCAGCATGATTTCCAGGGCATCGGCTGGACCGAGAAGATGATCCAGATCGAGCCGATGAGCTCCAACGCGTTCGCTTATTTCGTTCGTGTCGAGGGTACGCCGGATGCGGTGAAGAAGGAGCTTCGTGAGCTCTTCCTCGAGGACAGCTCGAAGCTGGTTCCGATCGCACTGGGCGGTCGCACCGACGAGTTCGGCTTCGTCACCGACGTGATGTTTGAGGGCGACTTCCTGCAGAATGTCGCTGAGTTTGAGGAGAAGACCGGTCGCCGGATCTTCCATTTCATCCGTACCGAGAAGGAAGAGGACTGATGATTTTTGAGAGTAATTCAGCGGAGGATACCTTCGCATTCGGACAGAAGCTGGGCCGCGAGGCGGTCCCGGGTGAGATCATCTGTCTCGATGGTGACCTGGGTGTAGGCAAGACCGTCTTCACCCAGGGCTTCGCCGCGGGACTCGGTATCGATGACTATGTGAATTCGCCGACCTTCAACATCGTCAAGGAGTACGAAGGCGGGCGTCTGCCGCTCTATCACTTCGATGTCTATCGCATCGGCGATCCTTCCGAGATGGAGGAGATCGGCTATGAGGACTATTTCTATGGTCAGGGCGTCAGCATCATCGAATGGCCGGGACAGATCGAGGAGCTTCTTCCGAAGGAGGCCCGCTGGGTGCGCATCTGGAAGGACCTTACGAAGGGCTTCGACTATCGCCGCATCGAATATTAAGTATGGGATAACACTATGTTGATTTTAGGAATTGATTCATCCGGACACACCGCAAGCGTCGCCTTATACGCGGACGGTGTCGTTCTTTCGGAGTATTCATGTAATATCGGACTCACCCACTCTCAGACACTTTTACCTATGGTGGCTGAGATTTTTTCACGTACCGGACATACGGTCGACGAGCTGGATGCCATCGCGGTCAACGCGGGTCCCGGTTCCTTTACCGGTCTCCGCATCGGTGCCGCAACGGCGAAGGGCCTGGCCCTCGGCTATGATATCCCGCTCCTCGAGGTGAGCACCCTCGAGGGTCTCGCGATGAATGTACGGGATATGGATGCGGTTTATGTGCATCCGATCATGGATGCGCGCCGCAGTCAGGTATATACCGCGACCTTTCTCGACGGACAGCTGATCGGAGAGGAAGAGGCCATCGGCATCGAGGAGCTCGTCACGAAAATCAATCAGATGCCGGGAAAGCACTTCTTTCTGGGGGATGCCGTTCCGGTATACCGCAGCTGCCTTGAAACACAACTCTCCGTACCGTACCGCTTCGCCGACCCGGGAAATCTCCTGCAGCGTGCATCCTCCGTCGCCATGCTCGGCGCAGAACAGCTCGCGCAGGGGAAGGCGGTATCCGGGAAGGATTTTCACCTCAGCTATATCCGGAAGCCGCAGGCGGAACGCGAGCGTGAGGCCGCCGGCCTCCGGGAGTATGACATCACCCACGAGGATCCGAATCTACTAAAAAAAGCAGCGGGTGAGGATCGTCTCGCTGCACGGAATTATAAGATCGATGCCGGGCCGGGTTACGAGGACGACACGGTGCCGGAGAATTTATAAGCGAACATACCCAGGTCTGTCACCTGGGCATCGCAGTCCCGCATCTCTGCGCCGTCAGCGTACCGCCGGACGCCGGGTATAAAGTACAGGAACGACAGGAGGGACGCCTGATGAAGGAAAACGCGTATACCATTGAATCCATGCAGCTGGAGGACATCCCGGAGGTGCTTCGCCTCGAGCGGGAAGCCTTCGGTCAGATGGCCTGGCATGCCGCTGATTTCGAATCCGCGCTCTCATCGAAATGCGATTTCCCGCTGGTGATCCGTGCCACAGCTCCGGTTTCGGGAACGATACAGGCGCACACCCCATCCGCAGAGGCTGCGACCACCACCGATCCGAAGCCAATGCAGGCAGGCGCAGTGCAGGATGCAGGGGCCGACCGCATTGGCCTCGCAGGGTATGCGGTACTGCGAATCATCGCGCCGGAAGCCGAGATCGAAAATATATGTGTGGCACCCGCCTGCCGGCGGAGCGGTGTCGGTGAAACGCTGATGGCAGAGATGCTGCGTCTCGCTGCAGAACGGGGCGCTGATCGTGTCTTCCTCGAGGTCCGGGCACACAATGAGCCTGCGAAGGCGCTGTATCTTAAAAGCGGATTCGTAGAATCCTATCGACGAAAGAACTACTATCAGGGTCCGACAGAGGATGCCATCATCATGATGAAGGAATAAAAATATGCTGGATATTTGTTTACTGGGAACCGGCGGGATGATGCCGCTTCCGAACCGATGGCTCACGAGCCTCATGCTTCGCTGTAACGGCAGCAGTATGCTGATCGACTGCGGCGAGGGCACGCAGATCGCCATGAAGGAAAAATCCTGGTCGCCGAAGCCGATCGATGTGATCTGCTTCACGCACTATCATGCCGATCATATCTCCGGTCTTCCGGGGATGCTTCTTTCGATGGGGAACGCCGAGCGTACCGAACCGCTGCACATGGTCGGCCCGAAGGGGCTCAAGCGCGTGGTCGATGGCCTCCGCGTTGTCGCACCGGAGCTTCCGTTTGAAATCATTTACCACGAACTTTCCGAGCCGCTCGAGCAGATCGAGTTCGGACCGTTCGTGCTGGAGGCCTTTAAGGTGAACCATAAAATCACCTGCTATGGCTATCGCGTCAGCATCCGTCGACTCGGAAAGTTCGACGCGGCCCGTGCACAGGCACAGGGGATTCCGGTGCGCTGCTGGAACCGACTGCAGCATGGGGAGACGATCGAGGAAGGCGGGCAGACCTATACACCGGACATGGTGATGGGCGCTGCACGACGCGGCCTGAGTGTCACCTACTGTACCGATACCCGTCCGACCCCGATGATCACTGAGATGGCGACCGACGCCGACCTTTTCATCTGCGAGGGCATGTACGGTGAGTACGAGAAGCTCGACAATGCGAAGAAGTATAAGCACATGATGATGGTCGAGGCGGCCCGTATCGGTGCCGAGGCGAAGCCGAAGGAGATGTGGTTTACACATTATTCCCCGAGCGAGATGAAGCCGGATATCTATCGGGACGAGATCTCGAAGATCTGGCCGGTAAAGTTCGCACGGGACGGCTGGACGAAGGATCTCGTGTTCGATGATGAAGAAAACGGAGAGCAGTAATCTGATGTAAACACGCAGTATCGACAGATCGATACGAGACGTATCATCGGAACAACGACTGCAGATGCAGTATAAACACAGTTAGTATATCAATCTGGAGTAGCTATGGCAGATATTACAATCCTCGGAATCGAATCCAGCTGCGATGAAACCGCGGCAGCGGTCGTTCGTAATGGCCGGGAGGTTCTTTCCAACATCATTTCATCGCAGATCGCGATTCATACCGAGTACGGCGGGGTCGTGCCGGAGATCGCGTCCCGAAAACATCTCGAAAAGATCGACGACGTCATCGTGCTCGCGCTGAAGGAGGCGCACTGTACCTTTGACGACATTGATGCCATCGCGGTCACCTATGGTCCTGGTCTCGTCGGTGCCCTGCTCGTCGGTGTGGCGGAAGCGAAGGCGCTCGCCTATGCGCTGAAAAAGCCGCTGATCGGTGTTCACCATATTGAGGGACATGTCAGCGCAAACTACATCGAAAACAAGGAGCTCAAGCCGCCGTTTGCCTGTCTGATCGTGTCGGGTGGTCATACCCACCTCGTCGTCGTGCAGGATTACGGGAAGTTCGAGATCGTCGGCCGTTCACGTGATGATGCTGCCGGTGAAGCCTTCGATAAGGTGGCCCGTGCCGTCGGACTCGGCTATCCGGGTGGCCCGAAGGTCGATGCCGCTTCGAAAAGCGGTAACCCGAAGGCCATCGACTTCCCGCGTGGCACGGTGGCAGACAACCCGTACGATTTCACCTTCTCCGGTATCAAATCGTCGGTCCTCAACTACATCAACAAGGCGAAAATGATGAATACCCCGATCGACGTTCCGGATCTTTGCGCCTCCTTCCAGGAAGCCGTCACCGATTCGCTCGTTTCGCGTGCCATCATGCTCTGTAAGGAGCGCGGCTATCAGAAGCTCGCCATCGCGGGCGGCGTCGCCTCCAACAGCCATATCCGCGCACGGATGGAAGAGGCGTGTGCGAAAAACGACATCACCTTCTATCGTCCGAGCCCGGTACTCTGCACGGACAATGCTGCCATGATCGGCTGCGCAGGTTACTATGAATACCTGGAGGGCCGTCGTGACGGACTGGACCTGAACGCCTGCCCGAACCTGAAGCTCGGTGAGCGCTGATCCATCGACTGAAGGTAGTGCAGATTAAAACAAGTGCATACATGATGATTTCAAGAAATGCCTGATGCCAAAAGCGCAGGCATTTTTTATATGACGAAAATCTGATATGATAGGTTCAATAAGAATTATAAAGTGCACACATGGTGTGGAGGTGTTTATGTATAACGGAAGAAAAGTCTATGCGATCGTCCTGGCCGCCGGCAGCGGACGCCGCATGCACAGTAAAATGAAGAAACAGTTTATGGAGATCCTCGGCCAACCGCTCTTCAGCTGGAGCGCATCCCGCTTCGATCGACACAGCGCGGTGGATGGCATCATCCTGACCACCGGAGAAGAGGACATCCCGTATATGGAAGAGCTGACACGTAGCGGAGGGACCTGTGCACTTCATAAGCTCTCCGCCATCGTCGCGGGAGGAAAGGAACGCTACAACTCTGTCTTCGAAGGATTGAAGAAAGTCACCGAGCTCGAGAAACTGGATACCGCTTCTTCTGAAACTGGTATGACGCCATCCGGTACATCAGATCCGCTCATCATGATCCATGACTGTGCACGACCGATGCTGAGCGATGCCATCATCGACGATGCACTGCGCTACGCAGAGAAGTACCATGCAGCGGTGATCGGTATGCCGGTGAAGGATACCATCAAGGTCCTCGATGCAGATCACTTCGTGAAGGAAACCCCGGAAAGAAGTTCACTATGGCTCATGCAGACACCACAGAGCTTCGACTTCTCACTCATCTATAAAGCATATGCAGCGATGATCGACCAGGAGGCGAGAGGACATCTTATGATTCCAATCACAGATGATGCGATGGTCGTCGAGTCTTTCGCAGGGCAGCGGGTGAAGATCATTCCGGGCAGTTACGAAAACATCAAGGTGACCACGCCAGAGGATGTAAAAATCGCAGAGCTGTATTTAAATAAAATGAACAGTTAGATCCATCATAAGCATTCTGTCAGCACATACGGCGACTGACAGAATGCTTATTTCTTATAGACTATCTATTCGAGTATCTGCCATCATAAAATAATTCAGAAAGTGGTTGACAAGAGAAGCGCTTATCGATATTATATTTAAGTCGCTCGTAAAGAGCACGTAAAAGTGCAGAGGTATCGAAGTGGTCATAACGAGGCGGTCTTGAAAACCGTTTGTCCGCAAGGGCACGTGGGTTCGAACCCCACCCTCTGCGTTTGAAATCATCAAAAAGATTTCAAAAAAAGCTCTTGACAATCGAATGGCGGTTTGCTAATATAAACAAGCTGTCGCAGAAAACGAGAGCACAACGAACCTTGAAAATCAAAGATCGATTAATACACAGACCCTGAA
>JAUNWX010000001.1 GCA_030540075.1 Lachnospiraceae bacterium | reverse complement strand
GAGGGGGCAGGGGGTGTTTGAAGATGCCCGTTTCACAAACGGGCATTTTCTTGGATGTAAAAAATCGAAATGAACATATTTTATCGGTTATAACTGATAAAAACAAAGAAACGCAAATTTCATCGGCTATAACTGATGAAAATGTAGCATCAGCGTAAATAAGTTGTGCAGCGATGCAATTTCTGGAAGAGAAAAGTGCGAAAAGTTGCAAAAATCTCTTCCAGAAGGGCATCAATCGAAGATGTGGCCGGATTACCTGAACAGCTGCTCGCGGTGCGGGAGCAGGGCGGTGATGAGGATGCTGCCGAAGAGGACGCAGCAGATAAGTTCACCGGCGCCGACGGTCAGTGCCAGGAACCAGAGTGCGCCAGGGACCGCGTAGGCATAGCGGAGAACCAGCGGGATGATGATACCGTTCGAGATGACCGGGCAGAGTGTGCAGAGGAAGCGATGCTTACGGAGTGCATAGGTTCCGAGGGCACCGAGCAGGGTAGCGAGGGTGCCGAAGATGATGTCCGGCAGGGCGCTTCCGGTCAGGATGTTCGCGAGGAGGCAGCCGATGGTGACGCCTGGGATCGCAGCCGGTGTGAAAAACGGGAGGATGGTCAGTACCTCGGAAAAGCGCACCTGGATAGCCCCGCTTGCGAGATCGAAGCCTGCGGCGAGCGCGGTCAGTACGATGTAGAGGGCGGCGATCATAGCGGCCTGAACGATGAACAGAATGCTGCGTGAATTTGTGTGATGATTCATGATGAAATCTCCTTTAGTTTTGTGCGAGTGGGAAGGATGTATCGCGCCGGTGGCTGCGATGGCAGCGCATGAAGTCCGGAGCGACATAACACTCGTATTTATTTGTGCATGCGTTACGATAGCATGCGGAAGAAAAAAACGCAATAGGCTGTTGTATTCGACAGCTTCTGTTATGCTGCGGGTCCTGGGGAGGGTGTGGAGCTGTGGCGGAGACATTGGCCTGCATTGTTTTGATGTAGTACTATCGTAAGAATTACGACGAATAAAGTTCACGCGTTCGGGTGGAAAGATATGGTATCATTTTATGTAGAGGATACCTGGCGGTCGGTAGCGATGCAGCTCGGCGGGAGTCAGGTATCATGACATACAGAACGATACTTGTGTGGATGC
Source organism: Lachnospiraceae bacterium (assembly GCA_030540075.1). Lineage (GTDB taxonomy): Bacteria > Bacillota > Clostridia > Lachnospirales > Lachnospiraceae > Oribacterium. The sequence goes on along the minus strand of JAUNWX010000001.1, from coordinate 193,433 downwards.
CACGCGTGGGAGATGACGATGAAACTTTTATTTAAGCAGCGCTTTTTTTCCTGGTTTGACAGTTATGATATCTATGACGAGGCGGGGAACACGGTTTATGTGGTGAAGGGGCAGCTGTCCTGGGGACATAAGCTGGTGATTTATGATGCCGCCGGGCGTGAGATCGGGATGGTCGTGCAGCGGGTGCTGACTTTCCTGCCGAAGTTCGAGCTTTACAAGAACGGTGTGTGCGTGGGCTGTCTCAGTAAGGAATTCACCTTTCTGAAGCCGCAGTACAACATCGATTACAACGGCTGGCACGTCGATGGCTCCATCATGGAGTGGGATTACAGTATCCTGGATCGTGGGTCGAATCTAGTCGCGACGGTCAGCAAGGAGCTGTTTCACATGACGGATACCTATGTGATCGATGTGCGGAATCCGGACGATGCACTGGATGCACTGATGTTCGTGCTCGCCATTGACGCGGAGAAGTGCTCCAGGAACTGACCGGGTCGGTGCTGAGCTGTGGCGGAGACATTGAACTGAGATTATAGAGGAAAAACGCTGATCTGCGTAGTGCAGGTCAGCGTTTTTTGATGATGTATGAAGCTGTCAGGCACGTTCGATGTTCTATATGTCCGAAAAAATGTAATAATATTTTAAACTTGCACCGAAAAAATGCGTCTGATGGCAAAAATACATCCGAAAAAATGTAAAATCCGGCACAAATACCACCGAAAAAATGTTAAGATAGAGGAGGATGCTTATGGACTATTGTGCAGGAGATTTGGGATGGAAAGAGAACTGTTTGCGAAGCTGGAACACTGGAAGAACAAAAAGAACCGAAAGCCACTGATCATACAGGGAGCGCGGCAGGTCGGAAAGACCTGGATCATGAAGGAATTCGGCGCCAGATTCTATGAAAATACAGTCTATATCAATTTTGATAACAACCAGGCGATGAAGGATGTGTTTGATCTGGACTTCGATCTGAAGCGGATTCTGTCGGCAATCAAAATTGAGTATGGTAAGAGCTTTCAGGCGGAGAATACACTGCTTATTTTTGATGAGATCCAGGAAGCGCCGAAGGCACTGGCGTCCTTGAAATACTTCTATGAGAATGCGCCGGAGTATTCGATTATCGCGGCAGGCTCTCTGCTGGGCGTTGCATTACACGAGGGAACGTCCTTTCCTGTCGGAAAAGTGGATTTTCTGAAGCTGTGCCAGATGAACTTCGGCGAATTTCTTCTGGCCGTTGGAGAACGGGGCCTGTACGAAACGTTAAAGAACCAGGACTATGAACTGGCCAATGCTTACGCCGGAAAATATGTGGATCTGCTTAAAAAGTATTACTACGTAGGAGGAATGCCGGAGGCGGTACAGACCTATATTGATTCGGATGATTTGTATGAGGTGCGTGAAATCCAGAATAATCTTCTTCGGTACTATGAAGAGGATTTCAGCAAACATGCACCGAAAGAAGTCGTTCCACGCATTATGATGGTCTGGAATTCGATTCCTGCTCAGCTGGCGAAGGAAAACCGAAAGTTTATGTATGGCGCGTTACGCGAGGGAGCACGGGCAAAGGATTTTGAACTTGCCATCCAGTGGCTTGAAGATGCAGGACTGATCTTGAAGAGCTATAGGGTATCGAAGCCGGATATTCCGCTGATTGCATACATGGAAATGAACAGCTTCAAGATGTTCATGTTCGATGTGGGATTATTAACTGCAAAGGCAGGGCTGTCGGCCAGATTACTGCTGGATGGAAGCCGGATCTTTGAAGAGTTTAAAGGTGCACTCACGGAACAGTACGTTGCGCAGGAGTTATATGCTGCCGGATATCCATTATATTATTTTGCTACGGAGCGATCGACCGGAGAGATTGATTTCATGCTGCAGGGAGAGCTGGACTGTATTCCAGTCGAAGTGAAAGCAGAACAGAATCTCCGGGCGAAAAGCCTGAAAGCCTTCTGCGATAAATATAAGCCGAGTCTGGCAATCCGGAGCAGTATGGCAAATTATAAGGAGGAAGACTGGCTGGTGAATGTTCCACTGTATATGCTTTCGGAGTATTTGCTTCATAGGGATGTTTTTTAAGACGGAATAAATAGGAAAAGCGCTGATCTGCGGTGTGCAGGTCAGCGCTTTATTAAGATGCATTTCATCAGAATGAACATGTTTTATCGGTTATAACCGATAAAATTTAATGGGGTCAGACCCCCTTACGGAATTCTTAAGACAGGCGCCTGATTTTCAGGCGACGATGACTTTCTCGGTCTTTTCGGCTTTCGCTTCCCCGGCAACGGCAGCGGTGCCATAGTACACTGCGTGGTCGAGGAGGCCTTCGGTTTCCGCGGTGAGGACGGTGGCGGCAGCTGCACCGACGACGTTCGTCGCGGTTCTGACCATATCAACGATGGCAGAGATCGGGGAGAACAGGACGATCAGCTCGACCGGGAGTCCGGCGGCGGTGAAGAGCGCGGTTGCGGTGATCGTCGCGGTGCCCGGAACGCCCACGGTGCCGATGGATACCAGAAGGGTCAGCGCGATCAGAAGCACGTACTGTCCTGCCGTGTAGTGGATGCCCTGCTGATGGATGGTGAATACCGCCAGGAGTACCGGCCAGATGCCTGCGCATCCCGGCATGCCGAGGTTCGCGCCGAGGCCAGCTGTAAATGCAGCGACATCACCATCCACGCCGATGTCCTCCTTCAGCTTGCTTACCGTCACCGGAAGCGTGCCGACACTGCTCTGTGACGTAAATGCGACGATGCCCGCCGGCGCAATCTTTTTAAGGAAGGTAATCGGATTCAGCTTCGCGATCGCGGCAATCAGAATGCTCTCCACGCCAAACAGCTGGATCGCCGCCAGCACATACGCTACGACCAGGACCGACAGAAGCGGTGCGAGATCCTCGAGCTTACTGCGTCCGACCGCGCGGGCGATCAGCGCGGTAACTGCATACGGCGTAAACGAAACGACGAAGCTCACTGCTCTCCCGAGGACTGCATTGCCCGCATCCACAAACGCCTTAAACGGCTTCACGGACGCGTCCTCACGCACCAGGGCGTTGTAGGCAAGCGCGATGACGAGACCGAAAATCAGGATCGGCACCACGGTGTTGCTGCCCCACTCGTTGATGATGTTCTTCGGGAAAAGACTCACGATTGCCTCTACGGCTGTCGGTACCTCCTTCGCCTCACTCGCCTCCACCGTATACTGGAAACCACGGCCCAGACCAAGCGAAAGCGCTGCGATCAGCGTCAGCACCGACGCCGTAAACGTATTCAGCAGCAGGAAAAACACCGATTTCAGCCCAACCTTATGCAGATTCACCTGGCTGCCCAGGTTCGTGATGCTCGAAATCACGCTGAACAGCAGCAGCGGTACCACAAATGCCTGCAGCGCATTCACGTACACCGTGCCGAACGCCGCCACATAGGTGTAGTTCTCTCTGAATACGAGGCCAATGCCTACACCGAATGCCGTCGCGATCAGCGTCAGAATGCCGAAGTCGACGCCCTTTCGATCGAGCACGTACAATACACCAAACAGTACCAGCGTCGTGGCCAGCGCTGCAAATTCCAGAACATTGATTCTCATAACCTTTCTCCTCTCAATAAAAAATCCGGGCGACGATTTCGTCACCCGGACATACAGCTCACGTTCTGTTACGATTACGCTTCATGGCATGAACATCGACACGACAACATGCCAGCCATATAAGATGCCCGGGATTCTGTCATGCAACAACACATGTATTCGGATCTGATGTTTCTGAGATTCAGCATGTTTCATACCATCCTTTCGCTTTCGTTGGTCATCACTATACTCCGGATCACGCATCCTGCCTAATACGAAATGACGATCGTCAGTCATAAATCCAGACTATATCCCCCGCCAATTCCTGGAACACTTCTCCTCATCGATGGCGAGCACAGACATCAAGGCATCCTGTGCATCATCCGGATTCCATCTTATATGAGGTCTGCCATCCTTACGGTCGGCTTAAGACTTTCGTAATGATTTCTTCATGGGGTCTGACCCCCTTACGGCCGGCTTAAGACTTCCACAATCTTTCATTAATAGAGTCTGACCCATTTATTCACGCCATGATAGTTTGCACCTATAGCGAGACATAAATAACTCCGATTTGATTTACAGCGACGGCTGTTCTAAGATGTGCCCATCAAAAAAACGAAGCGACCGCAGGAGGATTTCGATCATGGCTGATATCACATACAGAAAAGAACAGATTGCAGAATACATCGACCAGAGTGCCCGGACCTACCAGGACATCGCGCTTGCGATTCATGCGAAGCCAGAGGTTTCCGATTTCGAGTTTTTCGCGAGTGAGACCCTGTCCGGACAGCTGAAAAAGGAAGGCTTCGAGATCGAGCTTCCGGCTGCCGGACATCGTACCGGTTTTGCGGCACGCTATAAGAGCGGAAAGCCGGGTCCGGTCGTCGCCTTCCTCGCAGAGTACGACGCACTGGCCGGCCTCGGACACGGCTGTGGGCACAATGTCTTCGGCGCCACTTCAGCACTCGCCGCTGCGGGCCTCCGACAGATCGTCGATGAAATCGGCGGCGAGGTCCGCGTCTATGGCACACCGGGCGAGGAGGGCGGCCAGAACGGAAGTGCGAAGGGCTCCTTCGTAAAGGAAGGTTACCTGAAGGATGTTGATTTCGCACTGTGCGTACACCCGGGCTCCCAGCCGACGGATGGACTCAGCACACGAAACTACGCCTGTGCCCCGGTGGATATCGAGTTCTGGGGAAAGCCGGCACACGCCGCCGGATGCCCGGAGGATGGCATCAATGCACTCGATGCACAGATTCTCACCTACAGTGCCGTCGGTCTGCTCCGCCAGCAGCTGACGAACCGTATCCGCATCCACGGCATCATCGTCGACGGTGGCACTGCCCCAAATGTCATCCCGGAGTATACAAAAGCGAAGTATTACATCCGCGCCGTCGACCGGGAGACCCTCGACGATCTGTATAAGAAGGTCGAGAAAATTGTCGAAGGTGCTGCACTGCAGACCGGCTGTCGCTCCAGCATGAAGCTGTATCAGAACCTCGTGGAGAACATGGTGCTGACACCATCCCTCGACGCCATCTATGAAAAGAACATCACCGCACTCGGCAATACCGTGGAGCACACGCCGGATGTCGTGATGCCGGGCAGCAGTGATGTCGGCAATATCTCGCAGGTCGTTCCGACGATCCAGCCACACATCAGCATCACCGATGTACCTGTCGCCGGGCATTCACAGGAAATGGTCGATGCGTCCGCCAGCCCGAAGGCGATGGAGGCCATCGTGAAGGGCGCGAAAGCCCTCGCATGGACCGCGCTCGAGCTTTTCGAGGATCCGGTCCTCCTCCAGAAAGTCAAGGAAGACCACCAGTGGCATGTGGACCACCAGAAGGAGATGCCGGTCTGACGCTTTCCAACCGTCTTAAGAAAATCTTAATGGGGTCAGACCCCATTAAAAAATTCTTAAGATGGCAGTCTCACGCCCCTATCCATCTGTGACTTAATAGAAATGAGTGAAATACATGGTTCAAATCGAACATCTGGAAAAAACATATCAACTGAAACATAAAGAACTGCACGCCGTAAACGACGTTTCGCTGACCATCGGTGACGGCGAGATCTACGGCATCATCGGCTACTCCGGTGCCGGCAAAAGCACACTCGTACGCTGTCTGAACTTCCTCGAGATTCCGGATCACGGCAGCATCACCATCGGCGATTTCGGAAAGATCAATGCTGAAAACGGGAAGCTGAGCCTTACAAAGGACGGAAAAACCTCCCCGCTCAGTGATAAAAAGCTTCGTGAGCTCCGATCCTCCATCGGCATGATTTTCCAGCACTTCAACCTCCTCGATCGGAGTACCGTCTTCGAAAACATCGCCTACCCGCTGCAATACCGCGGTATCCCGAAGGCGGACATCGAGAAACGTGTGGACGAGCTGCTCGAGATGGTCGGCCTCAGCGATAAGAAATACGTCTATCCGAGCCAGCTGTCCGGCGGACAGAAGCAGCGCGTCGCCATCGCACGCGCGCTCTCCAATTCACCGAAGATCCTGCTCTCCGACGAAGCGACCTCTGCCCTGGACCCGGATGCGACGGAGTCGATTCTCCGGCTTCTGAAGGAGCTGAAGGCGAAGCTCGGCATCACCATCATCCTCATCACCCATGAGATGGCGGTCATCAAGAGCATCGCAGATAAAGTCGCCGTCATGGAAAATGGAAAGGTCGTCGAGGCTGGAGATGTCTATGAGGTCTTTGCGCACCCATCTCAGCCGATCACGAAGAAGTTCGTCCAGAGCTCGTCAAGCCTCGGCAACATCACGAAGCTCATCGAAAACGACGAAGTCACACCGGTCGATGCACCGGACCGTAAGCTCATCAAGCTGACGTTCACGAGAACCAGTGTCGGCGATGCACTGATCTCACAGGTATCGAGACAGTTCAACGTAGACCTGAACATCGTGCTCGCCAACATTGACATCATCACGGAGGATGCACTCGGAAACATCATCGTTACGATCCAGGGTCCCGCGGCCAATGTCCGCGACGCACTGGAGTACATCCACTCCCGCGGTGTAGAAACGGAGGTAATCACAAATGCCTGAACCTTTTGCAAGCTGGTTTCCTAATGTCGCGAATTACTGGAACATCTTCCTGCAGGCCCTGTCGGCCACCTTCCAGATGTTCTTCATCGCCGGCATCTTCACCCTCCTGATCGGAGGCACGTTCGGCATCCTGCTCACGACCTCGAAGGCCGACGGCATCCGACCGAACCGTATCCTGCATTTCGTACTGGAGGTGGTCACGAATATCTTTCGTGCCGTACCGTTCATCATCCTCCTCATCTTCCTGATCCCATTTACGCGTCTCCTGGTGGGCACCTCCATCGGTGTGAAGGGCGCGGTGGTACCACTCATCTTCGGTGCCGTACCGTTTTTTACCCGTCAGGTCGAGACAGCACTCGCCGACGTGGATCCCGGAAAGATCGAGGCAGCGCGTGCGATGGGCAGCAGTACCTGTGGTATCGTCTTCCGCATCTATCTGCATGAAGCCGTCCCGGATCTCATCCGTGTCATCACCATCACCGCGATTTCCCTGATCGGTCTCACGACCTCTGCCGGTGCGGTCGGTGCCGGCGGAATCGGTAGCTTCGCCATCAACTATGGCCAGAACCTGCATTATCAGGACATCGTGAACCTGTGCGTTATCCTGCTCCTGATCGTCGTCTCGCTGATTCAGCTGATCGGCAACCGACTCTCAAAGGCTGCTGTAAACCGGGGACTGTTCACGAACCCGAAGGCCTGAAGCACAACTACGGAACACACAAAGCATAAACTGAATCATAAGAAGCGATGGTTGCGCCTCCAGACAGGACGACCCGCATTGAACAAAAAGAGGAGAAAAATTATGAAGCTGAGAAATATTCTGAACATTGTAGCATTGACATCTGCCGTAGCAGCGACGACCCTCCTGGCCGGCTGCGGTGCCAGCAGCAGTGACACCGGCACGAAGGCTGCCGCAGCGAAGGAAGCCGTAAAAATCGGTATTCCGGCGGACGCTACAAACGGTGGCCGTGGCCTTCTGCTTCTCGAAAAGGCAGGCCTTATCGAGGTCAATGATGACGCCGGCTACACACCGGAGCTGAAGGACGTCACCAAGTACCTCTACAACATCGAAATCGTACCGACCCAGGCCAATACACTCGTCGCTACCCTCGATGACTTCGGTGCTTCCACGATCAACGGCACCTACGCCATACCGGCCGGACTCATCCCTGCGAAGGACGGTCTCATCACAGAGGTCCAGGAGGTCGGCTCTGATAATCCGTTCATCAATGTCATCGTCGCGCGCACAGCAGATAAGGATAACCCGGATTATCAGACGATCGTAAAGGCCTACCAGAGCCAGCTCGTCGCCGAGTACATCCTCGAAAAGAATTCCGGCGCTTCCGTACCAGCCTTTAACTACGATAAGAACTACACCGTCGATGAGAACTTCGTGAAGGATCTCGAGGGCTACCAGTCTGATCCAAGCGGCAAGAAGGAAATCACGATCGGCACCTGCGGCTCTGCAGAGATCTGGAAGGTCGTACAGAAGGTACTCGACGACGAGAACGCCGGCATCTATATCAAACCGGTCGTCTTCGATGCCTACAATCTGCCGAACGAAGCGCTGAACAGCGGTGAGATCGACCTGAACTCCTTCCAGCACAAGGCTTATCTCCAGAACGAAATCGATTCCCAGGGCTACGACATCGTCGCCATCGGCGACACCTCTTCCGCCCCGCTGACCCTCTACTCGAAGAAGGTATCCTCCCTCGATGAGCTGAAGGAGCTGGCCGGAAAGAAAGCATAAATCTCGGAAGTACCGAAAAACATCAAAAAACGCTGATCTGCGTAGTGCAGGTCAGCGTTTTCTTATAGAAGATATAAAAAATAAAAATGATTTATATTCCGGTTTTTCTTGTAATCGGCTTGATTATGCTTAAAATATATGATATTTGTCGCAGCATTGTCATCGGACGACGTACGTTTCGAGATGTGTGCAGGCTGCACCTTGCGCCTGAGATGCGCCCTGAGCGGGCCATCGCTATGCTGTGTACGTAAGACCATAGGTAAAGCAGGTAGAAAAAGAAAACATGGAAAGGCAGGAGAGGGATTCAGCGCGTCTGGATCCGAAGGAAAAACGACCGTTCAGAGTACCGATTTATCCGGCACTGGTGTTTATCGCCAGCTGTCTGGTACTGGTGTGTGTTTTATATCATTCATATACAGTATATCGTGCGCAAATGGAGCGGATCACGAAGCTGAATGCAATCAGTTATGCGGAGCGTCTGCAGAACGATATCGGGCGTGGCATCGCCATCACGGAAGCCGTAGAATCGGTGGTTCTCAGTGATGCGGGAAAGATTAATGCTTTTTCAGAGGTGGCTGAAAATCTGATGACTGACTACGTGCAGAGTATTCAGCTCGCACCGGACGGGGTCGTCACGGAGATTTATCCGGAGGCCGGAAATGAGGCCGGGAAGATCGATCTGTTTCGGGATGAAAAACGTGGAAATATCTGCCGGTACGGACGGGATCACGGTGTCACCACCATGCAGGGGCCGTTTGAACTGAAACAGGGAGGACAGGGCATCGCGATTCGGAATCCGGTCTATCTGAAGGATCCCGATGGAAGCGAGATGTTCTGGGGCTTCGCCATCGTGATCATCCGTGTGCCGGAGATCTTCGAGGATACCGTGAAGGCACTTTCGGATTTCGGATACGATTATCAGCTGACGATGACGAGCTCGCCACTCTCAGACGAGCAGGTGCAGGTGTCTTCGTCTGTAGCGCAGCTGACGAACCCGGTGAATTACCACTTCCAGATAAAGGGAACAACCTTCTGTCTGTCCGTCATGCCGAAGCAGGGATGGAGTCGTCGATGGATCATGGTGCCGTACCTCATCCTGGGCATCTGCATCATCCTGTCACTGACGGGACTCAGCATCGCGATGCTCCAGCTTCGACGTCACAGAGATGCGCTGGCGCTGCTATCGGTGACGGACTCGCTGACCGGTCTTTTGAACCGCCATGGATTTGATGAGGCAGTACAGAAGCGGATGAAGGCGGATTCATCACTGCCGTGTGTGGGCATGCAGATGGATATCGATGATTTCAAGTTCATTAACGACCTCTATGGGCACGATGTCGGGGATCAGGCGCTGAAAACCCTGGCAGCGGATCTGCGGCAGTATTTTGGCACAGATGCGATTCTTTCCAGGAGCGGCGGTGATGAATTTTCTGCCGTTCTGATCGGAAAGACGGCCGAGGAAGCGAAGCCGGAAATCGAGGCCTTCACCAGTGCAGCACGGTACGTGCGTGCGAACGGCAACTGCTATCCGTTCTACATTTCGTTGGGCTATGCGGAGTATCCGAAGGACCAGCGCGAGATTTCGCATCTGATCCGCTACGAGGATATGGCGCTCTATGCCGTGAAGCTGCATGGAAAGCAGAGCTGCGCCGCGTACCAGAGTACCTATGAGACACAGCATCGAAGCCAGTTCGGCTTCGCACTGCAGGAGGTGTCCCGGCATCTTCCGGGTGCCTTCCTTATATACAGAGCGGATTCGGACAATGATCAGATCCTGTTCGCAAATCATGAGCTCGTGCAGTTCGCCGGCTGCCGTGATTTCGAGGAGTTCCTCGCGTACACCGACCATCGCTTCCGTAACCTGGTTCGACCGGATGAGCAGGAGGCGGTCGAAAAGAGCATCTGGCAGCAGATCGATGCGAAGACGAGCGGAGACAATGACTATGTCCGCTTCCACTTCGTGAAAAAGGATGGCAGTACAAAGCCGGTACTCGACCACGGTCGCATCGTCCAGAACCGCTACTATGGCAACATCTTCTACGTCCTCATCATGGACTGTGAGCTGATCGACGCCTACTATGCGTCTGTTTAGAAAAATTTAATGGGGTCAGACCCCATTAAGATTTTCTTAAGAGTGAAAAAACGCTGATCTGCGTAGTGCAGGTCAGCGTTTTTTGTATGCCGATGCAGAGAAGTGTCTGGCGCGATTTGCACCGTTTATCATGAAAACTTAAGCTGGCCAGTTCTTCCGAAGTGCAGCGTAGGAGATCAGGAAGTTTGCGAGCCAGCCGGCCGGGACGGCGAGCCAGACGAAGGCGATGCCGTAGCGCGGGGCGAGGATGAGGGCGACGGACATGCGGATGGCGAGGTTCACCATGTTTGCGATGAGGAACGGCTTCATGATGCCGAGGCCGCGGAGCACACCGTCGGTAGCCATCTTGATGCCCATGAAGATGAAGAAGTAGCCGAGCCACTTCATGTAGCCGGCGGAGACTTCGTAGGCGAGGGCGGTTCCGTCCTTTCCTAAGAAGAGGGCGGAGATCTGCGTGTGCAGGGTCTCGATCACGACGAAGGCGAGGACAGCGAAGCAGACATCGAGCAGCAGGGTGGCGCGGTAGCCTTTTCGGATACGCTCGGTTTTCTGTGCGCCCAGGTTCTGTGAAACGTACGGGGAGACAGCATTGCCGATCGACACAAACATCAGCGAGAACACGTTCTCCACGCGCATGGTCGCGGAGTAGCCGGCGAGCGCCTGGGTGCCGAACGGGTTCACGACGGCCTGGACGATCATCATACCGATCGAGACCGTCGACTGCTGGAGGACCGAAGGCACGGCGATCTCCAGCATTGACCGAAGCGCCTGCTGGTCGAACCAGGCGAAGCGGCCCGGATAGCGGCGCATCCGGCGCAGGAAGATCAGGAGTGAGAAAACGGCGGAGATGCCCTGTGAAATGAGTGTTGCGAGGGCGGCACCGAAAACGCCCATGCCGAGGCTCGCCACCATCCAGAGGTCCATGAAGATATTCAGCACGGACGAGAAGATGAGGAGCGCGAGCGGGATGCGTGATTCGCCGATCGAGGTGAACATGTTCGACAGGATGTTGTACATGAAGAGGAACGGGAAGCCGAGGAAGTAGACGCGGAGGTAGAGCGTCGCGGTGTCGAGGATGTCCGCCGGGGTCTGGAGGAGCTGCATCATCGGGCGGGAGAGCACGAAGCCGAGGCCGCCGAGGACAATGCTGAGGACCAGAAAGCTGATGAGCGAGGTCGACACGATCGTTTTCATCCGCTCATAGCTGCGCGCGCCGAATGCACGGCTCACGAGCACGCCGGCGCCGACACCACCGCCCAGCGCGATGCAGATGAAGACATTGGTCAGCGCGGCACAGGCCCCGACCGCTGCCAGCGCAGCAGAGCCGACATACTGACCGACGATGATCGAGTCGGCCATGTTGTAGACCTGCTGGAAAAAGCTGCCGAGAATCATCGGCAGCGCGAAAATCGTGAGCGCCCGAAGTGGCGCATCCGTGATGAGGTATTCGTCTTTTGTAGTCATAGCCATGGTGGATCCTTCTTTATTTTCGTTGAGTATGCTGTGGTGTGCGAGATCTCGAGGATGCGCATCCACGCGGCGCGGCATATAGCGTAGATAGGATAGCACCGGAGCGAGGGCCGACGCAAGCCTGCAGTCGTCACATAAACTTCCGGTGTACTATCGATATGTAAAAAAGTGCTTAACTTTTGTCGCGACGGTGTATAATAAAGAACACATGGCGTATAGAAAGAGAGGCATGATATGAATTTTTCTGAGTGTATAGAGCAGGCGAGAACGCGCATCGGGAAGTACTGTAAGGCGTGTCCGGAGTGCAACGGGCGTGCATGCCGGAACCAGATTCCGGGTCCGGGTGCGAAGGGCGTCGGGGACACAGCGATCCGCAACTATGATAAGTGGAAGGAGATCCGTCTTCAGATGGATACGCTGGTAGAGAAGCGACCGGTCGACACTTCCCTCGAGCTGTTCGGAAAGCGCTTCGCGTATCCGTTTTTCGCGGGTCCGGTCGGCGCGGTGAATCTGCACTACGGCGATGCGCTGAACGACATCTCCTACAACGACATCCTGGTGTCGGCGTGTGCGGCGCATGGCATCGCGGCGTTCACCGGTGACGGCACGAATCCGGAGGTCATGGCAGCGGCGACTGCAGTGGTAAAGAAGGCCGGTGGTCTCGGTATCCCGACCGTGAAGCCGTGGAACATCGAGACAGTGCGCGAGAAGATGGCGCTTGTAAAGGAGGCCAATGCTTTCGCCGTGGCGATGGATGTCGACGCGGCAGGTCTTCCGTTCCTCAAGAATCTGACCCCGCCAGCCGGCAGTAAGTCGGTTGCGGAGCTGCGTGAAATCGTGGAGGCCGCCGGCGTTCCGTTCATCGTGAAGGGCATCATGACCGTGAGGGGTGCGCTGAAGGCGCAGGAGGCCGGTGCGGCTGCCATCGTGGTTTCAAACCACGGCGGACGTGTGCTCGACCAGTGCCCGGCGACTGCAGAGGTGCTCGAGGATATCGTGAAGGCGGTGCGTGCGAGCGGCAGCGACATGAAGATTTTCGTCGACGGCGGCATCCGTTCCGGTGCCGATGTATTTAAGGCCCTGGCACTCGGCGCAGATGCCGTCATCATTGCCCGCCCGTTCGTAACGGCAGTGTACGGTGGCGCGGAGGAAGGTGTCGAAGCCTATATCCAGAAGATCGGCAGCGAGCTGAAGGACACCATGGAGATGTGCGGCGTGAGCATACTCGCGGAGATCACGAGAGACTGCGTGCGTGTGTAAAACTACATAGACGATGTGGATAGAGTAAGAAATTATGAAGATGACGACGCTGTGTTATATCGAAAAAGAGGGGAAGTACCTGATGCTTCACCGGGTGAAGAAGCACCATGACATCAATGCTGGAAAGTGGATCGGTGTCGGGGGACATGTGGAAAACGGCGAGACGCCGGAGGAGTGCCTGCTCCGTGAGGTGAAGGAGGAGACCGGGCTCAGGCTGACGTCCTACCGTCTCCGCGGCCTCGTGACCTTTCTCAGTGATGTCTGCGAGCCGGAACTCATGTGTGTCTTCACCGCGGATGCCTTCGACGGCGAGCTGATCGAGTGTGACGAAGGCGAGCTCGCGTGGGTGGAGAAGTCGAAGACAGCGGCGCCGGCAGCTTCGGGGGATGTGGTGGATACGAAGCTGGTCGAGTGCAATGAAGGCACCCTGCACTGGGTGGAGAAGTCGGATGTTCTCGCGCTTCCGACCTGGGAAGGTGACCGCGTCTTCCTCGAGCGCCTCCTCTCCGGCGACGAACGCTTCTTCTCCATCAAGCTCCGCTACGAAGGCGATAAGCTCGTGGAAAAGAAGATCACGGACTACTGATTCGACGATTCTGCAGGTATGATGTCCGATTTTGGGGGACATCATGCCTGCTTTTTTAAAATTTCGTTGACATAGTATATGGTATGATATATAGTGTTAATAGGAATTAATCCTAATAATGAACAACGGAGGCGACATGGAGAGAAGAAACACCGTGCAGAAGGACCTCGTTCGACAGGCTGTGCTGACGATGAAGCGTCATGTGACGGCAGAGGAGGTTTACGAATACGTCCGGCAGGAGCATCCTGGCATCGGAAAGGGTACGGTGTACAGAAATCTCGGCATTCTCTCAGAGGAGGGAAGCATCCGTCGCGTCGAGGTTCCGAATGGGCCGGACCGTTTCGATTTCACATTGCGAAACCACTACCACGGGCATTGCGTGCGCTGCGGAGAGGTGTTCGATGTAGACATTGACGAAATCCCTGGCCTCATGGAGCGAATCCGCGATCCGCATGGGATGAAGTTCCTGAGCTACGATATTATGTTTAAGGCGATCTGCCCTGCATGTCAGATGCAGGAATGACGAAAAAATCAGGAGGAAAAAAGATGAAGTACGTATGTGATGTATGTGGATGGGAGTACGACGAGGAGCAGGGATACCCGGAGGGCGGTATCGCACCTGGCACGAAGTGGGAAGATGTTCCGGAGGATTTCGAGTGCCCGATGTGCTCGGTCGGCAAGGACCAGTTCTCCCCGGAGGCTTAAAATCTGAAGAGGCAGTAATGCATGAAACGGACGCCGATCGGCGTCCGTTTTTTATGTTTCGTGTGTCTTTCGTTTGCTTATGATATCTCGATCAGAGAGCTCATCTCTCCTTGTAACTTACCGCCCAGCCGGCGAGGGTGAGGATCGAGAGGATGGAGGCAATGGCGTAGGCGTTCATGTGGCCTGCGTCACCGGTCTGTACTTTACGGCTGACGCCGAGGACGTTCGCAACCGGGTTCTTCGGTCTGGACTCGCCGAGTACATGGCCTTCCTCGATGAATGGCATGTACGAGATCGGGATCTCGCGCTCACGGGATACGCCGAGTACGTGCGGATCCTCCGTGAAATACTGGATGTCCCGGCTCGGATCGTCGTGATCATCATCGTCGTGGGACTCGTGATGACTCGGTGTCTCCGGTGTCTTCGGTGTTTCTGGCGTTTTCGGTTTTTCCGGTGTCTTCGGCGTCTCCGGTGTCTCTGGAGTCTCCGGCTTATCCGGGTATGTCGGGTAGGTGTAGGAAACCCAGGAATTCGTAGTCGTCTTCGTGCTCTCGGTCTTCGACTCTGACTGCTTGCTCACGACGGTGACGTTCTTTACAGTCACTTCGTGAATCTGTCCCTTCACTGCGTGGTGCAGCTCGCCGCCGGAGGAAGCGGTGTCACTGACGACACGTCCGGACTGCAGTCCGTTTCCGGCATGGAGATATGCGTTCGGGGCGATGACATTGCCCGAAAATGTACTGTCGATGTCGATCCGACCTGCGAAGTTGCCGAAATTCCAGTTGAGGTATGCGGCGCGTGCGTCGTAGGCGTTATAACCGTTCTGAAGGTGACGCTTCACAGAGAAAACCTGTGTGCCGGTGGTCGATACGCTTACATCCTGGTCACCGACCACGACGTTGAGGACGATATTGGCACCCGTTTTGTTCGCGGTGATGAGCTTCGCCAGTGCTGCCTCGATATGGTTGTTGTCGCCTTCGGCTGCATTATTATTATCACCGAGGACGGCTGCGCCGATCGTGACCGTGATGATGTCCTGGTTCGTCAGCGTTCCAGCCTCCAGCAGCTCGCCGACCTTCTGCAGCTTCTGAAGGTTGGTCAGATTGCTGGTACCGGTCTGTGCCGTTATGTCGTCGATGACCTTCTGGCCTTTGTTCGCGATGTCTGCGAGGTTGTTCTTGATATCGGAAACCTCGCGCAGATTCTTGAGGCGGGCCTCCTGCTTCAGCGCTTCCTGGTGCGCCGCCTCCGTCACCTTTCCGTCCACGGTTGCACCCGGGGTTAGCGTCACCGACTTGAAGTGATTGGCGTCGCCTTTCGCATCTGTATTCGTCACATCCGAGCCTGTCACCAGCAGGGAATCATTTACATTGCCGGTCTTCTGATTCGAAGATGTGCTGATATAGACGCCATCCGCTACGCTGCCCACGTAGGAGTAGCCGTTCTGCGCATACAGCTTGTCGACAGCTGCGCCAGAGAGATTTGTCTCCGAGGTAGTCACTCTGTTTGTACCATACTGATTTTCCTTGTTCATCAGTGTGGTGCTCTCATTCAGCCGGTTGACGGCAATGTTTCCATCGATATGGCCACAGCTGTGGTCCATGGTATCCGCATAGACATCGAAATCGGCCGTGACATTCTGACTGTTGAGGTAGTCCTTCGTATCCTTATCGAGGGTCGCGTTCGCGTCGATCAGATGACCATCCTTGTCCAGCGTATGAACGTTCTTATTGTCCCAGATCTCGGCGTTCGTCATGGTCGTGGTGGTGGTGGTTTCTGTCTTTGTGGTCGTCGACGTTGTGGTGGTGGAGACGGTGGTCGTCGTGCCCTGCGTAGCTTCCGTCTTGGTGATCGGATGAATCACATCACCATTCGGATCCTTCACCGGATTTCCGTCGGCATCGGTCTGGATGTGGTCATAATCTGCGGTGCCCGGCTTTACATCTGTGGTGGTGAAGACTGGATCCTTCACTTCCGTCGTCGTGGTGGTCATGGTGACGGTCTCGGTTACGCTGCCATCCGAATTGGTTGTGGTCGATGACGTGGACTCTGCTTTGACTGTGGTTCCGGTGGATTCCCTATTCGCGGAGGTATTCCCCTCGGCAGCGGCCGGAGCGGATGTCGTTGTACCATTCGGCGCTACTGGCGTCGCGGTGGAAGCACCCGTGGACTCGGTCGTGGCTGTACCGGTCGTCTCGGTCGAACCTGCACTGGTGGAAGTGCCCGTGGACTCGGTGGTTGTAGTACCGGTAGACTCCGCAGAAGCTGTACCGGTAGAGGTAGTACTGGTCGACTCCGTGGTCGTAGCACCTTCAGTGGAAGACGCACTGGTAGAAGCACCGCTTTCCGTCGCGGAAGCTGTCGTACCTTCGGTGGAAGATGATGCAGCGCCCGAAGCATTGGACTCGCTGGAAGTACCCTCAGAAGAGGACGCGCTGCTGCCGGACTCGGTCGCAACACCAGTGCTCTCGTTCGTGCCCTCTGCGTGTGCCGTCATCGGGGATGCGATGACCGCAGCACTTAAGGTGGCTGCTGCAATACCCATAAGCTTCGAATAATTTCTCTTTCTCATCTTTATCACCTCGAATTGCTTCCGAAATCGTTTTCGCTTTTGATGATTTCATTATAAAACTCAGGGTGTTAAAAAAACGCTTAAAAACGTGGCGACTTTTGCGAATTTGGAAAAACCGCAAAAGTTTTTGCGGTTTTAAGTGTATTTTTAAGAAAACCGAAAACGATTCGCCGTAGATCGGTCCGCTCCCTGAGGATTCTGAAGCTGCAGACTATGTCAGCTATTCGAAAAAGTGAGTTCCGATATGGATGATTTTCCTTGACATACGGATTAGCTGGTACTAACATTTAAAAGTTAGCAGAGGCTAACAAACCGGTATGGCTCTGATGCCCAGGCAATTATCCTGAGCACAGGTCTGCATCGGCGGAAATTCATGAATATCAGGAGGATAGAATCATGTTAAAAGTAAACGATCTGAAGCATCTGAAGAAGCTTGGTGTTTTTGCAGGTGGTGTGCTGTTCGGTACCGCTGGTATCGCTGTACTCGCAAGCAAGGATGCGAAGAAGTTATATACCCAGTGCACAGCAGCCGTTCTGCGTGGCAAGGACAGCGTGATGAAGACGACCGCGACGCTGAAGGAGAACTGTGGTGATATCTACGCGGATGCGAAGGATATCAACGATGCACGTTATGAGGCAGAGGCTGCAGCACGTCTCGCTGAGGCAGAGACCCTCGTCGAGGAGTCGAAGAAGGCTGCAGATACGAAGGAAGAGGCGTAAGTAAGCATGAAATGCTTCATATTACATGAATCCGAGCATCGTCTTCGCCTCCGTGTTCCGAAGGAGCACATGTCCATGCACCAGGCGGATCTTCTGGAATACTATCTGAAGTCCATCCCGGGCGTGAAGAACGCGGCGGTCGACGAGCGCACCGGAAACGCGACGGTCGAGTTTACCCGCCCGCTGGCCGGTGTCGGCGCTGCGCAGATCGTCACGACCCGCAGGGCTGCGGCGAAGTTTACGGCGCATCACGACGAACAGCGCCGCATCCTGATGGAGGCATTGGCCTCCTATGATGAGACTTCGGAGCAGGTGGCCGCGCTGGTTCCGGAGGAAACGGGCCGTAAGCTGAACCGCGAGTACCAGGAGCGGCTGATGCTTCAGGTGCTGACCCACAACGCGGCGAAGATTCTGCTGCCGGCACCGATCCGGACACTCCGCACGATGGTGAAGGGAATCCCATATGTGTGGAAGGCCGTACGCTCGCTCGGCAGCGGGTCGTTGAAGGTCGAGCTGCTCGATGGTATCGCGGTGACGACGTCGATTCTCCGTGCGGACTACGCGACGGCGTCCTCCATCATGTTCTTCCTCGACATCGGCGAGACCCTCGAGGACTGGACGCGGAAGAAGTCGGTCGGCGATCTGGCACGCGCCATGTCGCTGAACGTCGATCGTGCGTGGGTGCGGAAGGGCGAGCAGGAGATCAAGATGCCGCTCGGAAAGATCCATGCCGGTGATGTGATCGTGCTTCGAAGTTCCGACATCATCCCACTCGAGGGTGTGGTCATCTCCGGTGAGATGACGGTCAACCAGGCGACGATGACCGGTGAGTCGGCTCCGGTTCCGAAGACCGAGGGCAGCTATGTTTATGCCGGCACCGTGGTCGAGGAAGGCGAGTGCCTCGTCGAGGTAAAGAAGGAGTCGGGCAAGGGCAAGTACGACCAGATCGTGCAGATGATCGAGGAGTCCGAGAAGCTGAAGTCCGACGCCGAGGCGAAGGCCTACCGGCTCGCGGATTCGCTCGTGCCGTACAGCTTCGCCGGTTTCGCGGCGACCTATCTCCTGACCCGAAACCTCACGAAGGCGCTGTCCTTCCTGATGGTGGACTACTCCTGTGCGCTGAAGCTCTCGGTACCGCTTGCGGTGCTGTCGGCGATCAAGGAAGCACGGAGCTACGGCATCTCCATCAAGGGCGGCAAGTTCATGGAAGCCGTCTCCGAGGCGGACACCATCGTCTTCGATAAGACCGGCACCCTGACCTATGCGGTGCCGCGGCTCGTCGACGTCGTCGCATTCGGGGGCAATGCTCCCGACGAGATGCTTCGCGTGGCCGCCTGCCTCGAGGAGCATTATCCGCACTCCATGGCGAATGCCATCGTCCGTGGTGCGCAGGAGAAGGGCCTCAATCACGAGGAGCTGCACACGAAGGTCGAGTACATCGTGGCCCACGGCGTGAGCAGCCATGTCGGCGAGAAGAAGGTCGTCATCGGCAGCTACCACTTTGTCCTGGAGGATGAGCACTGTACTGTTCCGGCCGGCGAGGAAGCGAAGCTTGAGGCGATCGACGGTCGCTACTCGAGAATCTACCTCGCCATCGACGGCGTGCTGGCGGCGGTGCTCTGCATCTTCGATCCGGTTCGTAAGGAAGCCGCTGAGGTGATCAGACGCCTTCGGGCACTGGGAATCAACACCGTCTGCATGATGACGGGCGACAGTGAGCGCACCGCGGCGAGTGTCGCGGCACAGCTCGGCCTCGATCATTACCAGGCGGAGGTCCTGCCGGAGGATAAGGTGAACTACGTGAAGTCGCGTCGTGCAGCGGGCCATAAGGTCATCATGATCGGCGACGGCATCAATGATTCTCCGGCCCTGTCCGAGGCGGATGTCGGTGTCGCCATCGGCTCTGGTGCCGCCATCACGCGCGAAATCGCGGACATCACCATCTCCGCGGACGACCTCATGGAGCTCGTCGTGCTTCGGCGTCTGAGCCGCGCACTGATGAACCGCGTACACGGTGATTACCGTTTCATCGTCGGCTTTAATTCCCTGCTGATCGGCCTCGGCATCGGCGGTCTCATCACCCCGTCGACCTCGGCGTTGCTGCACAACAGCTCCACCATGATGGTCGGCCTCGACAGCATGACGAACCTACTGGAAGAGACGAAGTAAAAGCAACTGCAGGCATGGAAGCCCCTGAAACTGGACATCATGCCTGCAGTACACCGTCCGGACAGCGGTAAACGTGGGAAACTGCGAATGAACAGAAAAGAGGAGAGTGTATATGTCAAATCTGATTGTAATCGTCGTACTGCTGGTCATCGTGGCCTGGGCTGTGAAGGAATCGGCGAAGCATCTGCATGGCGAGGGCGGCTGCTGTGGCGGCGGCTCCTGCGAGCGCAGCGCGAAGCCGGAAAAGAAGAAGCTGGACGGCCCGGTGCTGCACAGCTACGACTTCGAGGTCGAGGGCATGCACTGTGAACACTGCGTCGCGAAGGTGAGCAGCGCGATCAACGCCATCGATGGTGCCGCTGCCGATGTCAGCCTTCGGAAGAAGTTCGCCCACGTCGACTGTGACCGGGACATCGCCCCGGCGACCATCATCGCCGCCGTCGCCCGCGAAGGCTATGCGGTGAAGGAAATCAGCAGCGAAGCAAAATAAGCATAAAAATCAGTAAAGCCCACCCGCATGAGTAAGTGCAGGTGGGCTTTACTTTCGAGTATTCATCTCCATCCGGATGCCTTCATCAGGATGGAGACATTGGACGAAAAGGCACAATGAAAGGCTCTCCATCGCGGAGAGCCTTTTCGTTATGCTGTTCGGAGCATCAGATGCACCAGGCGGCGTAGAGTGGAATCGAGAAGAGCTGGTTCTGCCATCCGAAATTGAGCTCGGAGAAGCGGATTGCGTACTCTGGCTGATACTTCTCACGATAATTTCGGAGGCTGGTGGAGCGCTTGTTGCGACCGGATTTGATTTCAATCGGGATGATCAGCTCATTCAGGTCACTCACCAGATCGATTTCCATGCTCTCGGATGGCTTGAAATAGTAGAGTCGTCGGTTCTTACTCGCAAACTGCTGCATCACGTAGTTTTCAGTCACGGCACCCTTATAAATATTGTGCACATCGGGCAGCAGGTCACGATAGTGCAGACCGCACATATGCGTCAGCAGGCCGGTGTCGGAGAGATAGACCTTGAAGCTGTCACTGTTTTCGTAGCCGCTGAGCGGTGAGAGTGGTGCTTCCAGACGATGGACTTTATAAATCATGCCGGAGGCATCAAGCCAGTCGATCGGTGCGAAATAGTCCCGTTTATTGGCTTTCGGCTTCACTTCACTGTATCTGAATTTCGGATTCTCTTTCGCAAGCTGTCGAGGAATCGAGCGGTAAACTTCCGTGATTTTTACACTTTCCGCAGGACTCGTCACGTATTTTGTCATGTCGGCGAGATACGCGAGGCGCAGGTTATCGTAGATCAGTGCATCCACCTCGACCGCCAGCTTTCCGTTTTCCAGATAGGATAAAACTGCCTGCGGCATGCCGCCGATATAGAGATAGTCCTGGTATAGACGCAGTGCCTTCTCGTGCACGCCTTCCGCCAGAGGCATTCGCCCGAGGTATGCTTCCCGGATGCCATCGCGGAGGAGCGCTTCGCCACAGGCGAGCAGGAACTCTTCGAAATCCATCGGGTACATTTTCAGTATGCGGACCTTGCCCACCGGGAAGGAACCTTCGAAACGTTTCAGCTTTACACCGAGGAGGCTGCCGGCACAGAGGATACGGTACGACTTCTCGGATTCGCAGAAGTATTTGAGGGACGTGATCGCGCGCTCGCAGGACTGGATCTCGTCGAAAAAGATCGGTGTGCTGTCGTCCACGCGCTGTCCGAGAATCTGACTGATCTGCAGAAGAATCGTCTCCGGATCGAGATTTCCCTTAAACACCGATGCGATATCGGTCCGCTCCTCCAGGTTGATATAGATGTAGTTCTTATAGCTTTCCTCACAGAATTTCCGTATGATCCAGGTCTTTCCGATCTGCCGCGCACCGATCACCAGCAGCGGTGACGGGATGCGCTTCTGATCCCAGTCCATCAGCTGCTCATAGAATTTTCTATACATGCATCGCACCTCGCATTCTTTGAATTATCGGGATAATGAACTCTCGTTTCAGGATGCCTTTCTATACGAGGATTGTACCATCGCAAAGGCAGGAAATCCATGGATCAGACGGCATTTCTGTAAAAAAGATGAAATGTTGCAGGAAATTATCGCGAAAAAGATGAAATGCCTCGTGAAAAAAGCGTAAAAAAGATGAAATGATTCAAGAAAAGCGCACCACTCGGATTGAAACGAGTGATGCGCTGACACGGTTTTCTGATCTGCAAAGATCAGTTTATCCACTTGACCTCGCCTTCGAGTTCGATCGGGTAGCGACGGAGTTCCGTTCCGTCAAGGTCTTCGCGGTGCATATCGACAGCGTGGATCTGATGATTGTCATAAGTGGTGTAGTAGTAGATGCCCTTTGTCGCGTTGCAGCAGGAGGTGTAGATCGTGATCTCGAACTTTCCTTCGGCGACCTCACAGCAGCCGCGCTGCTGGTCGACGGAGCCGAGGATGTGGAAGAACTGGCTCACGCTGGAGCGCTCGTCATCCGCCGAAAGAGAGCTGAGCTTCGTGAAGGCGACCTTCACGAAACGGGACTGACTTGACAGGTCGCCCGGGATACCCAGTCCGCCCATGCCACGGCTGTAGGCCTGAAGCGGGAGTACACCGGCGAAGGTCGCCTCCGGCTGCTTGCGGGAAACGCCAGGGTAGTTGTTGAGCGCGAACATCTGGCTCGGGAACGGCGGGTTGTTCGTCATGACACCGACCGGGTTATCATATACATGAAGTCCATCCGCCATCGACTCGACGACGATGCACTCGTTCTGATCTGCGATGATCCAGTGGAGCTGTGCCGCCGGCAGCTGCTCACTGAACGGCGTCTTCAGAAGTCGAAGCGCCACCAGCTTCTCTCTTGCATCCTCGACCGTCGCACACTGCGCGAGGATCCACGGAATAAATTCGAACTGCGCGACCTGATCGGTCTCCGACGGCGCATCCGTGAGTACATCCTGATAGACTGCGTTGCCTACGAAATTAAGACCCGCCATGCCGAGACCCTTCTCGTTCACGCCATCATAGTAAAGCGGGTAGCCGCCGGCCACGAAGGCCATGCCGACGATCGCGTAGTGCGATTTCAGCTCGCCGGCGTGACGAAAGCGGAACGGATAATTTCGCGGAGTGACCGTAACCTCCTCGCCATAGGAAAACTCATAATCGAGCGTTCTGCCGAAGTAAAAATCCTTTGTTTTGTACGTTGCTGCTGTACACATAATCTTTCTGAACTCCTTTCGCCGCTTTTCATAAGCCGATTGTAGACCGCTATGTCAGGAGAATCCACAGTTTCACAGAAATTTCACAGGGCGCTGGAACCCCAGCGCCCTGTTCGTATAACCATATGATTTTTGTATCAATGCACGAAGATCAGTGACAGGATGAATACGACGATAATCGTCGTGACACCCATGACCGCCGTCATACCGGTCTGGCACTTATATGCGTCCTTCGTATCCATGTCGGAGAACTGCGATACAACCCAGAAGTAAGAGTCATTGGCATGAGAAACCGTCATCGATCCGGCACCGATTGCCATGATAACCAGTACCTTTGCGAGAGGAGATGTGAAGCCGAGGGCCGGCATCATTGGCGCAATCATCGCTGAGGTCGTGATCATCGCAACGGTGGATGCACCCATCGCCGTCTTCAGAAGTGCCGCGATGATGAACGGAAGGAAGACGCCGACGCCGAGGCCGAGCAGAGATGCACTGAGCGCGTCCGCGATCGGAAGCTTCTGAAGGATGGCACCGAAGGATCCGCCGGCGCCGGTGATGGCCAGGATACCTGCAGAATTGGTGACGCCCTCGGTGATCCACTTCAGTGCGTTCTCCTTTTCGCTCTTCGGAATCAGGGTCATGGAAAGGAACACACCGATGATCAGCGCGATGACTGGATTACCGATGAAGGAGAAGAAAGTCTTCACGGCACCGGAACCGAATGGTGCACTTGGGAAATCGCCGACCGACTTCAGTGCGATCAGGATGATCGGAAGAAGAATCGGAGAGAAGCTGTGCAGTGCGCCTGGCAGCTGACCGTACTTCTCCATCAGCTCATCGACGGTATACTCCGGGTTCGCCGGGATATCGATCTTACTGGAAACCTTGTTTGCATACACCAGTGCAGAAGCCACGGCCGGAATGGAAACCAGAAGGCCGACGAGAATCGTCAGTCCGAGGTCGGCCTCCAGTGTGCCTGCCATCGCAATCGGGCCCGGTGTCGGCGGTACCAGACAGTGGGTCGCATAGAGACCGCCGGACAGTGCCGTCGCCATCACTGCGAGCGAAATATTACTGCGGTTGGCAAGTGCCTTCGAAATCGGGCTCAGAATGACGAAACCGGAATCACAGAATACAGGGATACCGGTGATGTAGCCGGTGATACCCATCGTCAGTACGCTTCGATCCTTGCCGACGATCTTCAGAATCGAATTTGCCATCGTCAGCGCGGCACCGGTCTTCTCCAGGATCGTTCCGATGATCGTTCCACAGAGAATGACGATACCGATGCTTGCGAGGATGTTACCGAAACCGCTCTTCACAGTATCGATAACCTCGCCCGCCGGAATACCACATACCAGACCAACTAAAATCGCAATCACGGTCAGCACCAGGAACGGGTGCATGTTGAATTTTGAAATCGCGATGACCATACATACAACTGCTAAAAATATAACGCCAAAAATGAATAAACCAGACATTTTCATACCTCCTTTTAATTTTTAAAAATTCTGGTTCCAGTACTCCAGCAGCAGACGAACATAGAATTCCCGCACAAACGCTGTATCCTCTTCGATTCCCAGAAGCTGGTATAGCCGCTTCATCCGATACAGCAAGGAATTCTTATGCAGGTGCAGCCGCTCCGAAGCTCTGGTCGCACTTCCATTTTCCTCATAGTAGCATTCCGCTGTGCTGAGAAGCAGTTCTGCCTGCTTCTCCCCCTCCTGCAGCAGCCGTTCCTTCATCTCCCGTACGGCCCGATCGCCGCCATAGCTGATGAAGCGCCCCAGCAGATAACGCATCCTGCACGAATGCTCTTCGAGATTCTGAATCTCCCCTCCCTTCATTTCTTTCATTATCATCACTTCACGCATACCTTCCGGTATTTCGTTCATCGTTTTACATATACCGCTGATGACGGTCCGCCAGCCAGGATGCGAGCGGATGTCATACTCCGAAATTCACAGGAACATGCAGTCCCCTGCACCGAGGTAGCAGTGCTGGATATCCGGACGGGCGTCCAGCATCTCCTGGAGCAGTTCACCGGAACAGTGATTGAAGCCGATCAGACGAACACCCATGGCCTTCATCTCATCCAGTGTCTTTTCGATGCGCGACTGGTCTGCCTCTACGAGGTGCGTACCGCCGAAGACCGCATATACCGGTCGATGAAAGCGCGCCTGTACGGATTTCAGAATATTCAGTATTCCAGGATGACTGCAGCCCACGATGACGACGAGTCCCTCCGGCCGCGTCAGCACGAGACAGATTTCATCCGAGAAATCATCCTGTTTCCAGCCCTCCTGATTCCGGAGCACGAAACGCTTCGGAATCGTCTCGAAATCGTGCGTCCGCTGGAAGCCACCGACGACATAGCAGTCGTCCTCCAGCTTCATCATCTCACGACAGATGCGATGATCGATCCGACGTTCCTCCATCCAGCGCTCATCGAAGCTGCAGCCGAGGTACGTCGCCTTCATCCCATCAAACGCATATTTTTCCTCGAAGTAACCGTCCCCCGTAATCAGCGGACAGTTCAATCCGCCCTCGTAAAAGCACGGATATCCACCGCCATGGTCGTAATGCCCGTGACTTCCGACGGCGTAATCGATCGATTTGAGATCTACGTTCAGCTTTACTGCATTGTCATACGCAGCCCGACCGGCGCCGAAATCGAAGAGAATCTTCGTCGTCCCGGTGTCCAGCAGAAACGACAGCCCATGCTCGGCTGTCAGCGCCTTCTGCTCACTTCGGTGGTTATCCATGATTGCGGTCAGCTTCACATCCACACCTCCATTTTCAGTTGTCAATTCACGATCTGTTCTGATAGTTCTATTATCGCACTTTCGAGGATGACTTTCATTGTGCTGCAGCACAAATAAAACTGCTGAATTTTAGTAAAATTTGCGGAAATTCGTGCAGGTTTTATTTTCTGTAACAAAACAGAGCCCGGAACAGGATGAAGTACTTTACATTTCTTATAAATCGTTCTATACTGCGTTTTGTTCAAAAATGAACTAATCAAAAATGGAGGAATCATGTTCGATATTTCTTTTGCAGATAAGATCAGCCGGGCGTATACGCGGAGCTGTAAGGCGCTCTGCCATGAGCTGGATATCCCGCAGACGGCGTTCGATATCCTGATGTTTCTCGCGAATCACCCGGAGTACAAGAGTGCGCGGGACATCGTGGAGATCCGCCGGATCAAGGCGAACCTCGTGTCGATCAACGTCGACCGCCTGGTTCAGGAAGGGCTCCTCGTGCGCCGTGAGGTCGCGCATGACCGCCGGAAGGTAGAGCTGGAGCTCACGGAAAAGGCGGCTCCGATCGTTGAGCGAGGCCGAACAGTGCAGAAGCAGTTCATCGATACGATGCTGCAGGGCATCGATGAAACGACGCTCGAGGCGTTTCGCGCGGCGCTGATGCAGATGGAAGAGAACATCAAAAAAACGGAGGCTTAGTTTATGTCACTTCTTTTTACCATTATCGTTACCTTTTTCGCCGGCATGGGCGCCGGTCTCGGCACGGGCTTCGCGGGGATGAGCGCGGCCGCCGTGATCACACCGATGCTCGTTACCTTCCTCGGCATGGACCCGTATATGGCCGTTGGCATTGCCCTCTCATCGGATGTGCTGGCGAGCGCGGTCTCGGCCTACACCTACGGGAAAAATAAAAATCTCGATATCAAAAACGGCATCATCATGATGATCAGTGTGCTGATGTTCACCGTCGTCGGCAGCTACATTTCGTCCCTCGTGCCGTCTGCGACGATGGGCAGCTTCTCCGTGTTCATGACCTTCCTGCTCGGTATCAAGTTCATCGTGCGTCCGGTCATGACGACGAAGGAGTCCATGCAGGGCGTGTCCGCGCAGAAACGGGCCATCCAGTCCGTCATCTGCGGTGTCCTGATCGGATTTATCTGTGGCTTCATCGGTGCCGGTGGTGGTATGATGATGCTGCTGATCCTCACCTCCGTCCTCGGCTACGAGCTGAAGACCGCCGTGGGCACCAGCGTCTTCATCATGACCTTCACGGCGCTGACCGGCGCGGTTTCGCACTTCGCGATCGGCGGTATGCCGGATGTGACCGTCTGGGTACTGTGCATCGTGTTCACCTTTATCTGGGCGCGAATCGCCGCCGTCTTCGCAAACCGTGCGTCCGCGAAGACCCTGAATCGGGCGACCGGCGTCATCCTGGTGATCCTCGGCATCGTCGTGATGGGCTTTCAGTTCCTTGTCTGATATGGTCAGCCAATGCTGTCGTCCACGACACAGATGGTCGGACCGTACGAGAGCGTCGGCGGGGAGGATCCCGATCGCTTCGTGACGAAGTGGCGGTCGGAAGCATTGAACCAGAATATAGATAAGAGGTAGAAATATGGGAATGGGAATGGAAATTGAGCGTAAGTGGATGGTGCAGGGCTGGCCGGAGGGCTACCCGCTGCGGAAGGAAGAGGAGATGTGGCAGGGCTATGTGTCGGTGCGACCGACCGTGCGGATCCGCGAGGAAAAGCTGCTGGCGTCTGGGGATGGTGCGCCGTTGAAGGACGAGTTCATCCTCTGCTTCAAGTCGAAGGGACGACTCAGCCGGAAGGAAATCGAGTTCCCGATCGAGGAGGCGCGCTTCCGCGAGCTCGAGGATCTCATCGGCCTGCCACTGATCCCGAAGATTCGCCGGACCTATCAGCTGCCGGACGGACATCAGCTGGAGGTGAATCATGTGGATGAAGGCGCGCCGACCGAATTCTGGTATGCGGAAGTCGAGTTCGGAAGCGAGGACGAGGCGCGGGCCTTCGATCCGGCTTCGGTCGGCCTCGGCGAGTACCTCACGGATGACGTCACCGAGCAGCCGGGCCAGTCGATGGGCGCCTACTGGATGGCGACCCGCCTGCAGCAGGCATGAAGCCCTGCGAAATCAAAATGGCTGTCGCACCAGCGGTGCGGCAGCCATATAGCGTCTATATCAAGTTGTAGCGTGTTCATCCAGCCCGGACTTACGCGGCGAGCGCCACGTCCTTCGCGGCGGCGCGGTCGTTGACGAGCCAGACGCCGGAGACCATCGCGAGCGGCAGAAGCTCGAGGAGGATGGCGTGCGCGCCGAAGCGGTCACTCATGAAGACGGAGATGACGACGGCGACATAGAAGAAGGCGAGGGTCGCAGTATAGAAGAGCCCCTGCTTGAAGCTTTCATGCTTTCCGGTGAGAACATAGTCGATCCAGCCGAAGAGCGCCTGCTTCGAATTGTTCGAGCAGAAGATCGTCGCGCTGTTGAAGCCCTCGGCACCGGTGAAGGTGCCCCACTGGATACCGGTCAGAAAAAAGATCGGATAGAGCGCCAGCGCACCCTGGGTGGATTCCGGGATCGCCGCCGAAATCAGGATGCAGGCAAGCTGCGATACGAGACAGGTGATCTCTGCGATGCGACGGTCCTTCATCTGAAGGATATGCGTAAGTGCAAGTGAAAACAGAAAGACCAGCAGCGCACCGGCGCGGAACAGCGCGTCCTCGACATTGTCCCCGAGCAGCAGATGCCGGAAAACATTTGCGAGATTCGAGGTGATGGCTTGGCCGAACGAACCACGGACCAGGATGCCATACATACCGGCATAGCCGCCCATGAAGGCCATACAAAGATGAATCAGCAGGTTTCTTCTTGATTTGATCAGATTCATTAGTGACTCCATCTATATAATTACGTATAATTAATTTTTTAACGACCACACTATAACACTATGGAAGATCGAATTCCAGCGATTTGTGTACGAAATTGTGGACAATACAAGAACCGAGGTAAACATATTGAACCAGAAAACTCAGAAAATCACGTTCGGTGCGATGATCACCGCGCTCTTTACGATCCTGCTCCTGATCGACCGCCAGACCGGCTCCATGTTCCAGGGCGCCCTCATCTTCATCCTGCCGATCCCGATGGTCGCCTATGGCGCGCGTTACGGTCTCCGCTCGAGCTTCGCGGTCTGGATCGCGTCCACGCTGATGGCCGTGTTCTTCAGTCTGCCGACGACGCTCATCTACTCGTCCTGCATGGCCTTCATCGGCATGATCCTCGGCAGCCGTATCCACGATAAGAAGGATATGACCCGGACCCTCCTCCTCGTGATGCTACTCTCGATCATCACGGAGCTGGTCAATGTCCTTCTCCTCGCGGTCATCTCGGGCACGACGCTCGATCAGGATGTCCTCGAGATGCAGACGATCATGACGGAGGCACTCAACTCGGCTCAGAAAATCGCCGGTGCCGGTGCGACCGCCCAGAGTGCTACACAGATGGATGTCTTCCAGCAGATGCTGACGCCGGATTTCCTGAAGCGCATCCTGATCGTATCTGTCGCCTTCACTGGTGCCGTGCAGGGCTTCATCATCTATGAGCTGAGCCTTCTCATCCTGCGCCGCCTTCACGTGGCGGTGCCGCAGCCGAAGCCGATCATCGAGTATTATCCGCCGCGCTGGCTGGGCGCCCTGTCCATCCTTGCCTTCTTCGCCTATAATTACACCTTCGCGAAGCCACTCGAGAATGCGATCCTTCAGAGCCTGCTCCAGATCATCGGCATCGTCGGCTACATCATCCTGATGTGCTTCGGTGCGATCGCCATCTCGCTCCTGATCCGCCTCTTCCTGACCCGCGCGAAGGTCCTGAACGGCCTCCTCACGGCCCTCAGCATCTTCGTGATGCCGCAGATCCTGCTGCTCCTCGGCATTTTCTACATCTCCGGCTCGCTCCACGACTACATCGCACGGCGCTTCGGCCTGCAGACCGACGCTGTCGACGGACGCTCTGTGGAGGGACGCGCCACCCGTGCTGCGGATCGTCAGCATTGGGCCAATGCAGGCGACCACAGCCTGTCTGACCGCGCCCGCCTCGTCCCGACCCCGAAGGACACTGACGACATCATCGACCTCGGCCCGGACGACGCCACGGATGTGAAGGAATAACAGCGAACGGATAATCATTCAAAAAACGCCGCCGTACGAATGGAATCTTAAATCCATTCGCACGGCGGCTATGATTTTATATTGAAAAGATGCTTTACTCGAGCCCCGTCTCCTCCGGCAGTCCGAGCATGATGTTCATGTTCTGTACAGCAGCGCCGCTCGCACCCTTTCCGAGGTTATCGAAAAGTGCGGTCACGGTCGTCTGCTCCTCATGGCCGCAGACGACGATCTCGAGGCGGTTCGTGCCGGCGAGCTTATTTGCGTAGAGTTTGCTGCCATTTTCACCGAACGGCACGACGGATACGAAGTGCTCGTCACGGTAGTAGTCCGCGAGCTTCGCACAGATTTCCTCCGCGCTCAGCTGGCCCGGCAGGAGCCGGTTCTGCAGCATGATGGTCGTCGCCATCCCCTTATAATAATCGTCTACGACCGGCATAAACACCGGCGGATACGCGAGTCCCGTCACGGTCTGCATCTCCGGAAGATGCTTATGATGCAGGTTGAGGCCATAAATGCCCGGCGCGTCCAGCAGCTCTGAGCGTCCCTCGGCCTCGTACTCCGCGATCATTTTCTTGCCACCACCGGAGTAGCCGGTCAGACTGTAGCAGCTCATCGGGTAGTCCTTCGGAATTACACCCATTGCCACCAGCGGTGCCGTGGTCGAGATGAAGCCCGTCGCATGGCAGCCCGGATTCGCCACACGCTTACTCGTGCGAATCGCCTCCCGCTGCGCCTTCGACAGCTCCGGATAGCCATAGGTCCAGTCCGGATTCGTCCGGTGTGCCGTCGACGCATCGATCACGCGCACATTTGGGTTATCAATGAAGGAAACCGCTTCTCTGGCACCTTCATCCGGCAGACAGAGAAACACGATATCTGCGCTGTTGAGATACTTCTTCCGCTCATCCGGATCATGCCGGAGCTCCTCCGGAATCCGCAGCAGCTCGAGATCCTCGCGCTGACCGATCCGGTCATAGATCTGAAGTCCTGTCGTGCCACTCTGACCATCGATATAAACTTTCGTCTTCATGATTTCCTCCCATAAAAATACCCGTCGTCCAGACAGCTCTGAATAACGGGTATTATATACCTGTGAAATTTTCAGCGTCTACCACATTCGCGACAGCAGCTATAACAATCGGTGTGAGCAGCCATTCGCACTGCTTAATACAAAATGAATGTTATATCAGCTATAAAATTTTGAACTATGCGGACTTCTTGACACTGAAGTGGAAAAGGCGTAAATTACGGATAAATCAATACAGAGCAAAAAACGTTGACGAGAAAAAGTAGCAGTTGGAGCGAGCCAGAGAGCTGTCGGAGGGTGCGAGACAGTGGAACGAAAGCTGTGAAAATCATCTCTGAGTTGCGCGCTGAACGCACTGGTTAGTAGGTTACGCCGGACTGGTCTCCGTTAAAGGACTAAGCATTGATAGATGCGACAGAGTGGTCGTTTTATTCGACAATGAGAGTGGTACCGCAGAGGACTTTAAAGCCTTTGTCTCTTTGATAAAAAGAGACAAAGGCTTTTTTTATTGTATCTGGTTGCACCGATTGATTTGAGAACCAAATCGACCATGTATGGGCAGATTCGCGATGATGAAAATCTGTAAGCATTGACCTCGTATTGATGGAAGGAGCTTTCAACCGCTTCGGCGGATGAAATATAAAAACGTTTACATTTGTGTATACAATTTGAGGAGGAGACATTATGAGAAAGAACAGAATGATGGCCATGATGATGGCCGGCGCGATGGCAGCATCCCTGGCAGCATGCGGATCATCCAGCACACCAGAGGCAACCACCGCAGCAGCCGCAGAGACAACAGCCGCAGCCGCAGACACCACCGCAGCTGCAGAGGAGACCACCGCAGCAGGTGCAGAGACCACGGCAGCCGCAGCTGATGATGATGTCAAGAACGCATCGAACGTACAGCCGGAGATCCCGGAGGGCGCAACCGTGTTCAAGCTTGGTATGACCACGAACGAGCAGGATTCCTTCATGATCGCAGCGGTCAAGTTCGCACAGGATGTACAGGATAAGACCGATGGCAAGTATGCGATCGAGCTTCACCCGAACGGAGACCTCGGCGGTGAGCGTGATATGCTTGAGTCCATGCAGATGGGCACCCTCGATATGGGTATCGTTACCTCCGGCCCGTTCGTAAACTTCTCCCCGGATATGGGCGTTCTCGATATGCCGTATCTCTTCGAGAACAAGGAGCAGGCATACGCTGTACTCGATGGTGAGGTAGGTCGTTCCCTTCTCGATACACTCGAGGGCTCCGGCCTCAAGGGTCTCGCATATGCAGAGAGAGGCTTCCGTGATCTCACAAACAACGTTCGTCCGATCAAGACCGCAGAGGATGTAAAGGGCCTCAAGATCCGTGTTATGGAGAACGAGGTTTACCAGAAGGCCTTCGATGCACTCGGTGTAAACGCAACGCCGATGGCATGGGCTGATGCACTGACCGCTTTACAGCAGGGCACTGTCGATGGTGAGGAGAACCCGATCAACGTTATCAACTCCTACAAGCTCTGGGAGTCCCAGAAGTATGCAACCCTCGATGGTCACAGCTACTCCACTGCGATCGTCACCATGTCCCTCGATAAGTTCAACGAGCTCGACGCCGATACCCAGCAGGTATTCCTCGATGCAGCACAGGATGCCGCAGAGTATGAGAGAGAGTGGGTAGCTGCACAGGAGGCAGATCAGCTTCAGGCGATGAAGGACAACGGCATGGAGGTCGAGGAGAACCCGGATATCGCTTCCTTCAAGGCAGCCGTACAGCCGGTATACGATGCATATCCTCAGTATGCAGATTATGTAAAGAAGATCAACGACGTCATCGCGACTGTAAAGTAATTCTTCTATAGAATATATGTAGAAACACAGCTGAGACGGAGCCTGCGAGCGCAGGCTCCGCTTCAGAATCCGGCATTCGGACGATGCCAGACACAGGTAGTGAAAGGGGCAAACAAAGTGGGATTTGTTAAAGCTGTTCATAAGTTATCAGATGCGATCGATAAGGTGATGGGCTACGTCATCTTCGTGATGCTGCTTCTGATGGTCATCATCACCGGTGCACAGATCGTGTGCCGTATCTTCTTTAAGTCACTGCAGTGGTCCGAGGAGGCCACCCGTTATCTACTGATCTGGTGCTCAATGCTCGGCGCCGGCTGCGTGTACAAACACGGCGGACACATCGCCGTCACGGTACTGCAGGATGTGATGCCGGCACCGGTAAAGAGAGTCATGCAGCTGCTCGTACATGCACTCTGCTTCGCGCTCTGCCTGGTGGTCGTTTATTACGGTTATAAGTATTTCGGAAAGCAGGGAACACAGCTTTCCGCATCCCTCCGCTGGCCGATGCGCTATGTGTACTTAGGCATCGACTTCGGCTGCGGCCTCATGGCCGTACATGCACTGGATGCGTTCCTGCAGCAGCTGTTCCACATGGATGAA
Source organism: Lachnospiraceae bacterium (assembly GCA_030540075.1). Classification (GTDB taxonomy): domain Bacteria; phylum Bacillota; class Clostridia; order Lachnospirales; family Lachnospiraceae; genus Oribacterium. Next base: position 159,856 of record JAUNWX010000001.1, on the reverse strand, counting down.
GTGAAGGAGGTGGAGTCATAATGGCAGCCGTACTGTTTATTTCGTTCGCAGTTTTACTTCTTCTCGGCGTTCCGGTCGGCTTCACCATCGCCATCGCCGCCTTCATCACCCTCGTCGTCGGTGACGTACCTGCCCTTATGATGGTACAGCGTATCTTCACCGCGCAGGACAGCTTCTCGCTGATCGCTGTTCCGTTCTTCATTCTGGCCGGTGACCTCATGTCGAAGGGCGCCGTGTCCAAGGTGCTCGTCGAGTTCGCAGAGTCCCTCCTCGGCTGGATCCGTGGCGGTCTCACCATCGTTTCCGTCCTCGCCGGCATGTTCTTCGCGGCGATTTCCGGATCCGGTGCCGCAACTACGGCTGCGGTCGGTGCGACCCTCATCCCGGAGCTCGAGAAGCGTGGCTATCATGTTGATAAGTCCGCCGCTCTCATCGCAGCCGCCGGTACAATCGGTGTCGTCATCCCGCCATCCGTTCCGATGGTGCTCTACGCCGTCATCGCAGAGCAGTCGGTCAATACACTTTTCCGTAACGGCTTCATCCCGGGCATCACGATGGGCGCGATCCTGATCGTCATCGCCCTCGTCGAAGCGCGGAAGCTCAACTACCCGAAGGGCACACCGCTCAGTGTGAAGAACGTCCTGAAGACCTTCCTCCATGCGATCTGGGGCATCCTCATGCCGCTGATCATCCTCGGTGGTATCTTCTCCGGCTACTTCACCCCGTCCGAGGCGGCTGACGTCGCGGTTATCTACTCCATCCTCATCGGCTTCTTCGTGTACCGTGACCTCACGCCGAAGGGCCTCATGGAGATCATGAAGAACTCCGCGAAGACCTCCTCCGTCATCATGCTGATCATCGGCTTCTCCGGTCCGTTCGGCTGGGTACTTGCAAACTGGAAGATCCCGGAGATGATTTCGAAGGCTGTACTCTCTGTTTCGAGCAATGCCTACATCATCCTTTTCCTGATCGGTCTCATCATCCTGGTTGCTGGTGTCTTTATGGAGACCTCCTCCGCGATCATCCTGCTCACTCCGGTATTCCTTCCGCTCGTGAAGGCCATGGGTGTGAGCCTCGTCCACTTCGGCGTCGTCTTCGCCGTCGGCCTCGCCATCGGCATGATCACCCCGCCGGTAGCCATCAACCTCTTCGTCGCCTCGGGCATCACGGGACTTCCGATGACGAAGATATCGAAGGCCATCGTCCCGTACTTGATCGGCCTCATCGTGGTGTTCTTCGTGATCCTCTATGCACCACTGGCGTTCCCGGGCCTGATCCTGGCATAACGCAGATGTCGGTTTCCGGACATTCCGGTGCTTTCGGATGACCGGAGCCGCATCCATCATGGTGGCCGCCTGCATTGGCCTTCGGCCAGACGTAGGCGACCTGTGATATAATAAGAAGAAATACGTAGCGTGATTTGAAAAATACAGGAGGCATACTATGCGTAGTGATGTAGTAAAGAAGGGTATCGAGCATACCCCGCACCGTTCACTTCTGAAGGCTGACGGCCTGACCGACGAGCAGATCCGCCGTCCGCTGATCGGCGTCGTCAATTCATTCACCGAGGTCGTGCCGGGTCATGAGCACCTGCAGCAGATCTCCCGTGCGGTCAAGGATGGTATCCTGATGGCCGGCGGCACCCCGCTGGAGTTCAACACCATCGCCGTCTGCGACGGTATCGCGATGGGCCACGATGGCATGCACTTCTCACTGTCATCCCGTGAGCTCATCACCGACACCATCGAGTGTATGGCGAGCGGCCACGCCCTCGACGCCCTCGTTTTCATCCCGAACTGCGATAAGATCGTGCCGGGCATGCTTCTCGCAGCCTGCCGTCTGAATCTGCCGTCCGTTTTCGTATCCGGTGGGCCAATGCTGTCTCTTCATCAGCGTGACCTGAACACCGCGTTTGAGGCAGTCGGTGCGTTCAAGGCCGGCCTCATGGACGAGAAGGGTGTCCTCGACATCGAGAATACCTGCTGTCCGACCTGCGGTTCCTGCTCCGGTATGTTCACCGCGAACTCCATGAACTCCCTCTGTGAGGTACTGGGCATGGCACTTCCGGGCAACGGTACCATCCCAGCAGTCTATTCCGAGCGTATCCGTCTCGCGAAGACGGCCGGCATGCAGGTGATGAAGGTCCTCGAGCAGAACATCCGTCCGCGTGACATCATCACCGCAGACGCGATCGAGAACTGCCTGACCACGGATATGGCCCTCGGCTGCTCCACCAATACCGCCCTTCACCTCATGGCGGTAGCGCATGAGGCAGGCGTTCCGTTTGATCTTCATAAGATCAACGAGATTTCTGACCGTACCCCGAACCTCTGCCACCTGGCACCGGCGGGTCACCACCACATGCAGGATCTCATGGATGCCGGCGGAATCTATGCCGTGATCCACGAGCTCGACCAGCATGGCCTGATCCACAGAGACTGTATGACGGTTCTCGGCGAGACCATCGGCGAGGCGACGAAGGACAGCGTCAACCGGAATCCGGAAGTCATCCGTCCGTTTGATAATCCATACCTCAAGGAGGGCGGTCTCGCCGTTCTCTATGGCAACCTCGCACCACATGGCTCCATCGTCAAGCGTTCGGCCGTTGCACCGGAGATGATGGTCAATGAGTGCACCGCGCGCTGCTTCGACTCTGAGGAAGACGCCATCAAGGCGATCTACGGTGGCGAGATCAAGCCGGGCGACTGTGTCGTGATCCGTTATGAGGGTCCGGCCGGCGGACCTGGTATGCGTGAGATGCTCGGACCGACCTCGGCCATCGCCGGCATGAAGCTCGATACGACGGTATCCCTCATCACCGACGGACGTTTCTCCGGCGCATCCCGTGGCGCAGCCATCGGACATGTTTCCCCGGAGGCCCAGGCCGGTGGTACCATCGCGTACGTAAAAGATGGCGATAAGATCAAGATCGACATCCCGAACTACTCCATCAACCTCGAGGTTTCCGACGAGGAGCTCGAGGAGCGGAAGAAGACCATGAAGGTGCGCGAGCAGCGCAACCTCACCGGTTACCTCAAGAAGTACGCGAAGCTCGTACACTCCGCCGACTCCGGCGCGATCGTCGAGTAAATTCTTTTTAACAGCGGATGCATCCTCCCACGATGCATTTTGCCCCATAGAGCTCTGTCGCTTACGGCAGAGCTCATTTTAAATTTCTGATGAAATCCATCGATATTTCCATATTGACGCTCTCATAGCAACTACTTAAAATGAGTGACGGTCAACATACCTTCATTCGGAGAAGTAAGGTATTTATACAGAAAATCAGGTGATATATGAGTAAGAGTAATGTTCAGAGCATGACGTCGGGCTCCCCGCTTCGTCTGATCCTCGTTTTTATGGTCCCGCTTCTGCTCGGGAATCTGTTTCAGCAGTTTTACAACATCGTCGATGCGATGATCGTCGGGCGTCTGCTCGGCGCGGATGCGCTGGCCGCGGTCGGCTCCAGCTCGAGCGTCCAGTTCCTCGTCCTCGGTTTCTGCATGGGCAGCTGCGCCGGCTTCGGCATCCCGGTGTCCCAGCGCTTCGGCGCAGAGGATATGCAGGGCCTCCGGCGCTACGTGTACCACAGCCTCGTGGTGACCGCCATCATCGCCGTGGTGCTGACGACATTGACCGCACTCCTGTGCCCGCTCATCATGCACATCATGCAGACACCGGACGACATCTACCAGGACGCGTATCAGTACCTGCTGATCATCTTCCTCGGCATCCCGTTCACGCTCCTCTATAACCTGCTGTCGAGCCTGCTCCGCGCGGTCGGGAACTCGAAGGCACCCTTCATCTTCCTCGCGATCTCGACCTTCCTGAATGTGTTCCTGGATCTGTTCTGCATCGCCGTGCTCCACCTCGGCTGCGCCGGCGCCGCGCTTGCGACGATCACCGCGCAGGCCCTGAGCGGCATCGCCTGCCTCGTCTACATCATCCGCGTGATGCCCGTGCTGCACCCGGCGCGCGAGGACTGCCACTGGAACAGTACCGTAGCCCGGAACCTCGTCGTCATGGGCGTGCCGATGGGCCTCCAGTATTCGGTCACCGCGATCGGCTCGATGGTCATGCAGTCCGCGAACAACGGCCTCGGCTCCATCTACGTCTCCGGTTTCACCGCCGGCACGAAGGTGAAGCAGCTGATGCTCTGCCCGTTTGACGCCGTAGCCACCGCGATGGCGACCTTCGTCGGCCAGAACATGGGCGCGCATAAGATGGACCGTGTGAAGCAGGGTATCCGCGTGACACTCGCACTTGCGGTCGGGTACGGCCTCGTCGCCGGTGTGATCATGAACCTCGGCGGTCACTTCCTCGGCAGCCTCTTCGTTGATGCGGCCAATGTCTCGGTCATCGACGCAGCTGCCCGGTATATGGGCGCACTTGGCATCCTCTACTGGCTGCTCGCCATCCTCGACGTCACACGCTACGCGATCCAGAGCCTCGGCTTCAGCGCACTCTCCGTCATCAGCGGCGCCCTTGAAATGGTCGCCCGTATCCTCGTCGCGACCACCTGCGTCCCGCTCTTCGGCTACAGCGCCATCTGCTGGACCGACCAGGCCGCCTGGCTCGCCGCCTGCGCCTACCTCATCCCGATGCTCATTCATTTGATTCATAAAGTGGAGCGCGAGCAGGCGTGACTGCGTTCACGGCAAAGAGGGCCGGAGGACGGGCAGAAGAAGCCATACGGAGAGACCGTGAATAAATCAAAATTGACCCCTTAGAACCAGTTGGAGTAATTTTCCTTAGCACCCTCTGCAACGCTGAGTTTTCATGAAGAAAACTCAGTGATTGCAGAGGGCCTACTGGTTCTTAGGGGTCAATTTTAGATTTTTCCGGTCTCGTAGTACTGTGCTTCTGCTGCCCGTCCTCCGGACTCTTAACCTAACGTCACCACGACCTCGTGCTGCTCACCGCTGAGCCCCAGCGGGATGACATTGCCGGCAACCGGAGCGCCATCCACCGTCATGGAGACGACACCCTTCTCGGCGTGCGCGTGGTTATCGATCGTGATGTGGTAGTGTGCACCACGGTATGCACGATCGACGGTATAGTGCTCGAGCTGATCCGGAATGCAAGGATCGATGCGTAAGCCATCCAGACTCGGCTGGATGCCGAGGATGTACTGGCTCATGCAGGTGAAGGTCCAGGCAGCCGTACCGGTCAGCCAGCTGTTCTTGCCCTCACCCGGAGTAGCGGCATCGCGACCAGCCACCATCTGGCAGTAGACATACGGCTCGGTGCGGTGGATCTCCGAGATGTCCTCGAGGTAGATCGGGCAGGTCTTCTTGAATACCTCAAAGGCACGGTTGCCATGACCGATCATGGTTTCCGCCGCCGCGATCCACGGATTATTATGGCAGAAGATACCGGCGTTCTCCTTGTATCCAGGCAGATAAGAGGAAATCTCACCCAGCTCCACGTGATAACGTGTATAGGCCGGCTGGTTCAGTACGATACCGTACTTGCACTCGAGCCGCTTCTCGACGGACGCGAGTGCCGTCGCAGCCTTGCCATCCTCGACACCGATGCCGGCCATGACGCACATGCCCTGCGGCTCGATGAAGATCTGGCCCTCCTCACAGACGTGAGAGCCCACCGGATTCGAGTACGCATCGAAGGCACGGATGAACCACTCGCCATCCCAGCCGGCGGTTTCGACCGCCTCCACCATCGCAGCGACCTCTTGATCAACGGTGGCCGCCTCCTCACAAAGGCCGATATGACGGCAGATATCCGCATATTCCTTTCCATACTTCACGAACATACCGGCGATGAAGACGGATTCCGCGACCGGACCCTCGGATGGACCGGTGGTCTGGAAGCTCTCACCCGGCTCCTCGGAGAAGCAGTTCAGGTTCAGACAGTCGTTCCAGTCGGCACGACCGATGAGCGGCAGCTGGTGCGGCCCCTTGTGGGTGACGGTGAAGTTGAAGCTCCGACGGAGATGCTCCATGAGCGGCTTCGCCTCCGTGAAATCCGAATCCCAGGCGCAGGCCTCATCGAGGATCGAGAAGTCGCCGGTCTCTGCGATATACGCATGTGTGCAGGCGATCAGCCAGAGTGGATCATCGTTGAAACCGCCGCCGATGTCCGCATTGCCCTTCTTCGTAAGCGGCTGATACTGATGATAGCAGGAGCCATCCGGAAGCTGCGTGTTCGCGATATCGAGGATACGCTCACGGGCACGTGCCGGAATCAGGTGTACGAAGCCGAGCAGGTCCTGACAGCTGTCACGGAAGCCCATGCCACGGCCCATGCCGCTCTCGAAGTAGGACGCCGAGCGGGACATGTTGAAGGTTACCATGCACTGATACTGGTTCCAGATATTGACGACGCGGTTCAGCTTTTCATCGCTGCTGTTCACCTTGTAGCTGCTGAGCAGACCATCCCAGTACGCTTTCAGCTCTGCGAGCGCAGCGTCCACCTGAGCATCCGTCTGGTACTTCGCGAGGAGCGTATCGGCCGGCTTCTTATTGATGATGCCCGGCGCTTCCCACTTCTCGTCGACCGGATTCTCGCAGTAGCCGAGCACGAAGATGAAGCTCTCGGAGGCGCCCGGTGCGAGCTCGACCTTCAGATGATGCGAGCCGATCGGCTGCCAGCCATGCGCGATGGAGTTGCGGCTTTCGCCGGCGAGCACCGCCTCCGGATTATGGAAGCCGTTGTAGACACCGATGAAGGCGTCGCGGCTCGTATCGAAGCCGGCGATCGGCTTGTTGACGGAATATACTGCGTAGTGATTCCGGCGCTCACGATACTCGGTCTTATGATAGATCGTGCTGCCGATCACCTCGACCTCGCCGGTCGAGAAGTTCCGCTGGAAGTTTGTCTGGTCGTCCTGCGCATTCCAGAGACAGAACTCGACGAAGCTGAAGAGGTCAATGCTTCTGGTCTCTGCACCGTCATTTCGCAGGGTGATGCGGTTAATTTCACAGGCATCGTCCACCGGCACGAAGGCCTCGAGCTTCGCCTCGAGCTGATTCTTCCGGCTGGTGATGACGGTATAGCCGAGACCATGACGGCACTCATAGGAATCGAGTGCGGTCTGCGTCGGCTGCCAGCCCGGATTCCAGATGCTGTCGCCATCCTTTATATAGTAGTAGCGTCCACCCTGGTCGAGCGGACAGTTGTTGTAGCGGTAGCGGGTGAGACGGAGGAGCTTCGCATCCTTATAGAAGGAGTAGCCTCCTGCGGTGTTTGAGATAAGACTGAAGAAGTCCCGGGATCCGAGGTAGTTGATCCATGGGAGCGGGGTCTTCGGAGTCGTGATGACATATTCTCGCTGTGCGTCATCGAAATGACCGAATTTCATAAAAGCCTCCTTCTACATATTGAAGAACCATCATTTTTCATTCACACATTCATCGTCGTCCTGGTAGATACCTCCAGGTAAGCGTTTTCATCTGCATGATCCTTAAAATCCGGAAATTGCAGGCAAAAATTAACGAATTTACGAATACGTTTTCGCTACACATAATTATATTTTCTAGGGCAAAAGTTGTAAATAGGGGCAGCCGAAAAATCAACGAAATGTGTATTTCGTACAAAAACATACTTAAATATCTGTGAAATACTAGCTGTTTACAAGAAGACGAAATCGATTTAGAATGAAAATGCGAAAAGGATTTCGGATAACAAATTCCAGAAACCGAAACAGAAAAAAGTAATTTTGGTTCCAGCTATCCGAAAGAAAGGAAGACAGCCAACATTATGGTAACCATTAAAGACATTTCGAAAGCGCTGGGTGTTTCACCGGCGACCGTCAGTAAGGCACTGAATGGATATTCCGATATCAATCCACAGACCGCTGAGCGGATCCGGGCGGCAGCGAAGGAAATGCACTATCTTCCAAATATAGCAGCCCGGCAGTTGAAAACCAACCGTTCTCATAATATCGGCGTCCTGTTTGTGGATGAAACAAACTCGGGACTCACGCATGAATACTTCGCCGCGATTCTGAACAGCGCGAAGGAAACCTTCGAAAAGCTCGGCTACGATGTGACCTTCATATCGGATACCATCGCCGGCACGAAGGCCAGCTTCCTGGAGCATGCACGCTACAGAAACTGCGACGGCGTCCTGATCGCCAGTGTGGATTTCACATCCCCGCAGGTGGTTGAACTTGTGAACAGCGAGATCCCGACCGTCACCATCGATTATCAGTTTAATGATAAGAGCGCGGTGGTGTCCGACAACGTCGAAGGGCAGTATGAACTTACGAAGTTCGTGCTGGAGAGAGGGCATCGTAAAATCGGTCTCATCCATGGTGAGATGACCCTGGTTACGAAGAAGCGACTGAATGGCTTCCGAAGAGCACTGAAGGAGTACGGTGTTGAGCTGAATCCGATATATGAGAAAGTCGGTGCCTTCCATGATACGAAGAGAACAGCGGAGGCAGTGCACGAGCTCATGACCCTTCCAGAGCCGCCGACCATCCTGATGTGTCCGGATGATTACGCAGCACTCGGAGCCCTGACCGAGCTCGAGAAGATGGGTCTTCGGATTCCGGAGGACATCAGCATCACCGGCTACGATGGCATCAATCTTTCACAGGTGCTTCGCCCGAAGCTCACGACCTACTTCCAGGATTCGACCGACATCGGTCATCAGTCCGCACGGAAGCTCGTCGAGGAGATCGAAGAGAAGGAAAGCTGCACCGCCGAGCAGATCATGGTCAGAGGAAAGCTCCTTCCGGGACACAGCGTAAAGGACCTCCGGGAAGAGGCATAAAAACGTACATGAAGTATCGGATGATACTTTACATAAAAAGAATCTTTTTTGAGGGAGGACTCAATAATGAAAAAGAATGTTAAACGTTGGCTTAGTATGACGACTGTTGCGACGATGACCGTTGCATCACTGGCAGCCTGTGGCTCATCCCAGCCTGCAGCGACGACCGCTGCACCTGCAGAGACGAAGGCAGAGACCACTGCAGCAGCAACCGAGGCAGCTACTGAGGCGGCGACCGAGGCAGCGTCCGATGAGGGCAAGGTGCTCAATATCCAGTGCTGGAACGAGGAGTTCAAGTCCAGACTGACCGATCACTATCCTGGATATGAGGTGGTGGATGGTACGACGGGTAAGATCGGTGATGTTACCGTTAAGTGGACCATCACTCCGTCCGATGATAATGCATACCAGAATAATCTCGATACCGTACTTCCGGAGAACGAGAACGCTTCTGCAGACAGCAAGGTGGATCTCTTCCTGGTAGAGGCGGATTACGCAAAGAAGTATGTCGATTCTGATGTTGAGGTTACCGTTCCGGTCAAGGATCTCGGCCTCACAGAGGATGAGCTCAAGAATCAGTATCAGTACACGAAGGACGTTGTTACCGATGGCGATGGCAATCTCCGTGGTGTTTCATGGCAGGGCTGCCCGGGCGTTCTGATCTACAACCGTCAGGCTGCAAAGGATGTGCTCGGTTCCGATGATCCTGCAGATGTACAGGCTGCTGTGAAGGACTGGGATACCTTTAACGAGACAGCAAAGAAGATGAAGGATGGCGGTTATACCATCACTTCTTCGGTCAATGACTCCTACCGTGTATACTCGAACAACGTCACCACTCCGTGGGTAACGGATGGCAAGATCACCATCGATGACAACATCAAGAACTGGGTAGACGATTCCAAGGCACTCGTTGATGCAGGCGAGACCAAGACCTACGAGCTCTGGTCCGACGACTGGAGCAAGGGCTTCTATCCGGATGGTAAGGTATTCTGCTACTTCGGACCGGCATGGCTCATCAACTTCTCGATGGCTGCAGATACCGATGGATCGATCGCAAACCAGGGCGGCTGGGGTGCTGTTGAAGGACCGCAGGGCTTCTACTGGGGCGGCACATGGATCTGTGCAGCGAAGGGAACCGATAACCCTACACTCGTTGCCGACATTATGAGACAGCTCACCACCAACGAGCAGATCATGACCGACATCGTTAAGAAGGATAGTGATTTCGTAAACAACAAGCCGGCAATGGAAGCTGCTGCAAAGGATGATTCCTATGCATTCAAGGTACTGGGTGGCCAGAACCCGCTCGAGCTCTTCTGTGCAGGTGCAGATAAGATCGACCTTTCCAACATGACCAACTACGATCAGGGCTGCAACGAGGAGTTCCAGAACGCAATGAAGAACTACTTCGATGGCAATGCTTCCTACGACGATGCACTGAACCTCTTCTACACCGCTGTTGAGGAGAAGTATCCGGAGCTTTCACACTAATCGACATACACATCTTATTTATGGGTAAGAGGTGCCCGCCCGGTAGAGAGGCCGGGTGGGCATTTTTACCTTCAAAATCCAGAAAGGCTGCAGATTATGAAGAAAAAACAGAGTAAGGTTGTCCAGTACAACCGCTGGGGCTACTATTTTCTGATCCCGTTTGTGGTTGTTTATCTTTTGTTCCAGTTTGTGCCACTTGTAACGACGATCTACAACAGCTTCTTCGAGAATTACCGCTCGGGCTTAAAGCAGATCGGACCGAACTTCATCGGTCTCGGAAATTACGTGAAGATCCTGTCGAACGCAGATCTCTGGAAGTACGCCGGGAACACCATGATCATGTGGATCATCGGCTTCCTGCCGCAGATCATCACCTCGCTCCTCCTCGGTGCCTGGTTTACGGATCCATCGCTTCGCCTTCGCGGCCAGCGTTTCTTTAAGACCGTCATCTACCTTCCGAATCTGATCATGGCGAGTGCATTCGCGATGCTGTTCTTCACCCTGTTCTCGGATTCCGGACCGGTCAACTCGATTCTGATGCAGCTGGGTATCATCAGTAAGCCGTTTACCTTCCTGAGTAATACGACGGCGGCGAGATCCCTCGTCGGTGCCATGAACTACATCATGTGGTTCGGTAATACGACCATCCTCCTGATGGCCGGCATGATGGGCATCGATACCGCACTCTTCGAGGCGGCACAGGTCGATGGCGCGACCTCGACCCAAATCTTCTTCCGTATCACCCTGCCGCTGCTTCGTCCGATCCTCGTGTACGTGCTCATCACCTCCCTCATCGGTGGTATCCAGATGTTCGATGTACCGCAGATCCTGACGAACGGAACCGGTGATCCGGCACGTAATACGATGACCATGATCATGTGGCTCAACAAGCATCTGTACAGTAAGAACTTCGGTATGGGCGGTGCCCTTTCCGTTCTTCTCTTCATCATCACCGGTGTGCTGAGTATGATCGTCTATAAGACCTCTTCCAGCAGCGAAGTGAACTAAGGAGGCAGCGATATGACAGAAACGAAGCAAAGCCATGGAATGAATATCCATGCCAGACGATTTATCTCGTATCTCGTACTGATCCTCCTGTCCTTCCTGTGCCTCATCTGGTTCTACATCCTGTTTATCAATGCGACCCGTTCGAACGCAGAGCTGACCCGCGGCTTCACGCCGATCCCGAGCAGCTACCTCGTGACGAACTGGCAGAACCTGCTGAAGGGCACCCTTCCGGTGGTACGCGGCATGGGCAACAGCTTCATCGTCGCCGGCTTAAGTGCGGTGCTCTGCACCTACTTCTCGACGATGACCGCGTATGCGATCCACGCTTACAACTTTAAGCTCAAGAAGTTCATGTTCACCTTCATCCTGATGATCATGATGATTCCGACGCAGGTCACTGCCCTCGGTTTCATCCAGTTCATGACGAAGCTGAAGCTGATGGACAGCTTCATCCCGCTGATCGTTCCGACGATCGCCGCACCGGTCACCTTCTTCTATATGAAGCAGTACATGGATTCGGTACTTCCGATGTCCCTCGTCGAGGCAGCCCGCATCGACGGCGCCGGCGAGTTCCGCATCTTTAACACCATCGTGCTTCCGCTGATGAAGCCGGCCATCGCCGTGCAGGCGATCTTCACCTTCGTTACCAGCTGGAACAACTACTTCCAGCCGGCCCTGATCCTTCATACCGACACGAAGAAGACCCTGCCGATCCTGATCGCTCAGCTTCGTTCCGCAGACTTCCTGAAGTTCGATATGGGCCAGGTCTATGTCATGATCGCCTTCTCGATCTTCCCGGTCATCATCGTGTACCTCATCCTCTCGAAGTACATCGTCGGTGGCGTCACCACAGGTGGTGTCAAGGGATAAACCCGATTCACACATCTCATTTTTCTTCATAGGTTCTCCAGCCTGAACCGAAAAGAACCGGCCCCGCAAGGGACCGGTTCTTTTTAATGATTGAAATTTTTACTTGCTGCGTAATCGCGGAAGCACTGTGCCCATACAACGTAGGCGTCGGCGTTCTGATGGATCATCTTATCCGTGCAGAAGTTCGGGTTCAGGTTGCCCTGGCCATCCGAGAGTGCATCGGCGATGTTCATGTAGCCCCAGCCGTTCTGCTGTGCGAGCTTCTGCATCTCGGTGTTCAGCTTGCGGACGGTCGGATTATCGAAAGCCCAGCTCTTCACACCCGGGAAGCTCTTCGTGTAGCCCGGATAGATGTAGGTCGTGCTGATGATCGTGAAGTCGACATCCGGATTGATCGCCTGGATCTGGTGGATGAGCTGTACATAGCGGTTCACGATCTTATCGGTACGGTCGCCGAGGTCGTTGAAGCCGAAGAACATGTAGATGTGCTTCGCGTTCATGAGCTTGATGGAGTTCCATACATTCAGGAACTGGCCCTTGTAGATCGGATGTGCGATCGTCTTATCCTGCTCCTCCGGGATCAGTGCGTTGATCAGATTATAGCGGGAGGCGGTCAGGAACTGAAGCTCACCCATGAGCGGATTCGTTTTATTGCCCTGTGCGAACAGCTTGAAGCCATCGGCGACAGAATCACCGATGATGACGGAATCCTGATAGAAATCGAGCACACGCTGGTCCTCCTGCAGCGGGAGACCATTGGCCGTCGTCTGTGCGGTCGCCTCGGCGCCCGCCGCCTGTGCCTGCGCACCCGCCTGTGTGGTCGTCTGCGTCGCATTCACTGTCGTGGTCTGTGCAGCGCTACTGCCGGCTACCGTTGCCGTCGCACTCGTCGGAACCGTCGGACCGGCCATCGGTCCGACCTCTGCCAGTGCAGAGAAACCGGTAGAGGATACCATCGCCGCAGTCAGAAGCGCAGCGGCTCTTTTCTTGAAACTCTTCTTCATAAACATTCCCTTTCTTCGATGGCGACGAAGCCCGCCGTCCTTCACTTTTTAAGCGCAGTGAACTGCGCATTCTGCGTAAAAAATATCTGTGCTGCATCCCCGCATACGCATCGGGGTGAAGCACAGATACACTATATGCTGAAATGAAGCTGAAAGCAAGCGCCCGCAGTGATTCGTCCGAAACTGTAAGAAAAACGTCAGGAGGAGCCCCGGAGGGCCGGCAGCCGAAGCGCAATTTAGAAGATTCCTCCGACGCCGAGGTCCGTGTCGATGGTGTTCATGTTGTAGAGCAGCAGCACGTCCGTCACCTCCGGGTGCTCGTTGATGAACGAGGACGGTCCGAAGCGGTAGTAGCGGGTATCGAAAACGTAGATCTTCTGATAGTGATTCACGAGGAACGGCACCATGGAGTTCGCGTAGCTGTCCTTGATGAGGACGAGCTGGCGGTCCGAGTCGGCGGTTTCGTTCGTGATCTCGACGAGCGGATGCAGGTTATTGAGGAACATTGAGTACTTGTCCTTCTGCGCGAGATAATCGAGGTTGTACAGTGTGTCTGTCACCTCACCGGTATCCGGGTAGCTGACCGTCAGCCGGTTCGCCGGATTTTCGTACAGCGTGATCGCGTCGCCCGGCACCGTGCTGTCGTGCAGCTTCGAGAAAATCGTGCCGTGGAAGTCCGTCGTCACGCAGGTTTTCTGGAAGTCCGCTTCCGGGATCGGGGAGAGCCCGGCGGCGTCGCAGTAGGCCTGATAGCCGACGTAGGCCCCGTGGGTCGTCCAGTGGTGGTCCGTATGGTAGTAGAGGTTGGTCGCTGCTGCGGTATCGCAGCCGGCAGCTTCTGCGCCCGCCACCGGCTGCGCACCGTCAGCATTGCCCGAGGACCGGGTGTTGCCGGCAGCTTCCGTGCCCGCCATCGACTGCGCGTTACCTGCATTGTCCGCTTCCTGAGCCGCCGCGGTCTGCAGCGCGCTCCAGGCGTCGACTTTCTGCATGTTCGGCAGGGCCGCGTAGATCTCGTTCATGGTGTCGACCTGGCGCAGTACACCCCGGTCCGGTGCGCAGTTCGGGAGCTTCGCGTTGTAGGTACTGATGGCGGTCGGCACGAGCATCACGCGGACGTTCTGTTTCGCGTCGGTCGTGATGGCATCCTGCAGCTTCTGGAACTGCGTGATGATCTTTTTCTGCTGCTTCGGCGTCTTGTAGGCCTCGATATAGTAGCCATCCTTCGCAAGGTAGATGTCGTTGATCTCCTCCCGGCCGGTCAGCATCTCATACTTCGTCTTCAGGGTCATGAAGGGATCCCGGAGCGGGAAGTGGTCGGAGAGGTAGGTCTGGATGCCGCTCATGTAGGAGCCGTCCTTCAGCGCAGTGAAGCTGTAGACCGGCCAGCTCGCGAGGGCACGGTTCTCGTTTTCAGAGAATGTCTGCTTCGGTGCCACGAGACACCACACGCTGAAGCAGAGGATAAAGGCCGTGATGAGACTCACGGTGAGGACCTCGGCCCGGCGCCGCAGGCGCGTGATCGGGGAAGTGGAAAGCGTTTCGCTGTGATCCATGGTTTCCTCCTTTTAAAAACGGAAATACAGGAACGGGTTGTAGCTGTCGTTCACGAGGTACGCGGTCGCGAGCAGGAAGAGCGCGAGGTAGCCGAGCGCGGTCAGCACGGTGCTGACGGTGACGATGCGGCGCGCCGCTGCGATACTTCCGTCCTGGTTTCCACGACCAATGTTTCCGGCGTTACCCGGATGGCACGCCGTATCGCTGCTCACTTCGGAACAGCTACAGCGGTCGATGTACTTCTGCAGCTTCGCGCGGAGCCACGGGTAGACCGGGAAGGCGAGGATGCAGCCGATGATGAGAATTGCAAAGTTGTTCCGGAGATACCAGAGGAGCGTGCTGTTCACGAGTGGTGCACCGGCCATGCCGAACATGATCCGGATGTACTGTCCGAGCGCCGCCATATCATCGAACACAAAGATGATGAAGCCGAAGATGACGATGAGGATCGCGTAGAGGTGCTGGAGAAGGCGCGGGAGCTTCTTCAGTGCACGGCCCCAGACGTCCTTTTCGAACGCGAGGAGGACACCGTAGTAGAGGCCCCAGAGCACGAAGTTCCAGGCGGCACCATGCCAGAGACCGGTCAGGAACCAGACGACGAACATGTTCCGGAGCTGCTTCCACTTTCCGTGGCGGTTGCCGCCGAGCGGGATGTAGACATAATCACGGAACCAGGTGCTGAGTGAGATGTGCCAGCGACGCCAGAAGTCGGTGACGGAGACCGCGGAGAGCGGATAGTTGAAGTTCTCGAGGTAGTGGAAGCCGAGCATGCGACCCATACCGATCGCCATGTCACTGTAGGCGCTGAAATCGAAGTAGAGCTGGAGCGTGAAGCAGAGTCCGCCGAGCCAGGCACCGAGCACCGAGATCGTCGCCCCCGGACCGAGGACGGTCTCGAGCGAAGTGACGATGCCCTGGGCCGAAGCATTGGCCGACGCAGCTGCCGGGCCCATCGTGAAGGCGCTCGACTTGATGAGCTCCCAGACGGCACCGATGGTGTTTGCGAGGAGGACCTTCTTGAAGAGGCCCTGCAGGAAGCGGAGACCGCCATCGACGAAGCCGTCGAAACTGATGGTACGCGCGTGCAGCTCCTCGTTGACGGTGGAGAAGCGGACGATCGGACCGGCGATGAGCTGCGGGAACATCGACACATAGGTGAGGTAGTAGAAGTAGTTTTTCTCGACCGCCACCTCGCGCTTATAGAGGTCGATGGTGTAGCTCATGGTCTGGAAGGTGAAGAAGCTGATGCCGATCGGGAGACCGAGCCGGAGCGGCGTGATTGCGGTGCCGGCGAGCGCATTGATCGTATCCACCAGGAAATCGGCGTACTTGAAGAAGCCGAGACAGCCGAGGTCGATGAGCACCGACAGCAGGAGGCAGAGCCGACGGATGGCCGGACGCTGATCCGCGCGGTCCATCACACGGCCGAGCGTGTAGTCGGACAGGGTCTCGAAAATCATGAGCAGGATGTAGACCGGCTCGCCCCAGGCGTAGAAGAGCAGGGAAAATAAGAGCAGGACATAGTTCTTCCAGCGGAACGGTACCAGATAGTAGAGAATCAGGCAGAGCGGCAGGAAGTAGAAAAGAAACGGGATACTGCTGAAAACCATAGTAGACTCCTGAGTGAAATCATCGTCGAGTGGGCGGGACTGCGTTTTCGAAAGGAGAAACGCCGGCAGCCGCGGCGCTATGCCGTCGGCGATGCCTGAGATGAAAAAGGCTGCCACAGGGACGCGGCACCCGGGCATCGGATGGGACCAATGCCGTCGGCCTGCGCTTCTGTGACAGCCCTGTGTGTTCGTGGATCAGCCTACGTTTGCGGAGATTACCTGATCGATCGCGGATGCGTTGTTCGACATGATGAGGTAAACGTAGTTGCCGGAGGTCTTTACATAACCGGCAGCAGCCACCTGGTAAGCGGTCGGGTTGTAGTCCTGAAGCTCCGCCTCCTTCTGCTGCTTCACGGTCGCGAGCTGGCTGGAGAGGGTGCTGACGCTTGCGGCATCCTTCGCCTTTAAGATGACGACCGTATCGGCCTGGGTGACATCCTCCGCTGCGGCGAAGACATAGCCATCGAGCTGGGAGGCGTCGATGCCGTAGTAGTTTGAGATGTAGCTGTCATCGAAGCTGACCATGCTCGGCAGGTAGCTGGTGACCTTACTGTAGATATCCGCTGGTGCGGCACCGGTGGAAGCAGCCTTCGTCTCAGCAGCGGTGGTTTCCTCTGCCTTCGTTTCGGCTTCGGTCTTTTCCTCCGCCTTCGTCTCGTCCTTTACGGCCTTCTCGTCCTTCGACTCTGCCTCGGCACTTTCCTTCTCGTCCTTCGACTCCTCCGCAGCGGCAGTGGTTTCTTCCGCAGCCGTCGTGGTTTCCTCGGCAGCTGTGGTTTCTGCTGCGGTGGTGGTCTCCTCGGCCGCTGTAGTGGTTTCCGCTGCTTCACTGGTGACCGCCGCGGTCGTCACGGCCTCCGCATTGCCCGAACCACAGGCGTTCAGCACCAGCATGGAAGCGGCGAGCATAGCCACCGTCATAAATCTCTTCTTCATAATTAATCTCCCTTATTTCCTATATTATAGTGAATGAAACCACCGCCGGTCCGGCAGTAGCTCCATGGTCTTCCTACAACGCGCTATTATAACTTTTTAAATACGTTTCGACAATGCTTCCGGCGGTTTTTGTGTGGCCTTTCGCAGAGGCACGGGGCTGCCAGGGTGTTGCCAACGTTGCCGATCCTCCGAAGGCTATTGGCGGAACGGTTACTTGCAAACTGCATCGGATGATATTTAAGATGAAAAGTCAGCTTGCGAATAGTATACTGAAAGCCAGATGCGTCAGCGAAAATGCGCTGAAGAAGAACCCAACAATCAACAGCAGGAGTTTTATGAGCAAAATCACATTTCAGAAACCAGGTAATTTCATATATCCGGTACCGGCGGTGATGGTGAGCCTCCGGGATCAGGCCGGAAGATCGAACATCATCACGATTGCGTGGACAGGCACGATCTGCTCGGATCCGCCGATGGCGTATATTTCGGTGCGGAAAAATCGGGCGAGCTATCCGATGCTGGTGGAGAGCGGCGAGTTCGTCATCAACCTTCCGAGTGAGGAGCTCGTGCGTGCGCTCGATTACTGTGGTGTCCGGAGCCTCGATCAGGTCGATAAGTGGAAAGAAATGAATCTGCACGAAGGTCAGGCGAGTGTCGTCGCTGCGCCGACCATCGAGGAGGCGCCGGTCTCCATCGAGTGCAGGGTGACGCAGGTGCTCCCGCTTGGCTCACATGACATGTTCCTCGCAGAGGTCGTTGCGGTCGATGTCGATGAACGCTACATCGACGAGAAGGGGGCCTTCCATATGGATCAGGTAGGTCTTGTCGCCTACAGTCACGGAGACTATATGTCTCTCGGTGAGAAGCTCGGCAGCTTCGGCTATTCCGTTCGGAAGAAAGCGGCGAAGGTGATGAAATCGACGAAAACTGTGAAGTCGACCGGAAAGTCTGCAAAAACACGGAAGTTTACGAAGGATGGAAAGCCGGTGCAGACGAAAAACAGAAAAGTCAAAAGAGAGAACGAACTGAAATAACACGAACCCGACACAGTGGATGCAGGATGATGAAGCATCGACGGCGTCGGGTTCTCTTCATTAGTAGCAGTTCAGTCACGCTTTGGCTCTCTTGTGAAAAGACGATCGTAGGCATGTTGAAACAGAAAATTGTGATTGAAAAATTCTTATATTCGCCGTAAAATATATTCGTTATGCGGCTGTAGTACATCGGTAGTACGCTGGCTTCCCAAGCCAGATAGGCGGGTCCGACTCCCGTCAGCCGCTTTTTTTGTTGCCCGGAAATCGTCGAAGAGCCTAGAAAACTGCCAGAGACGGGTTGTCCGCAGATCATAAAAATAAACTGATTATAGAAAAATTCCCCGGCCACTTTGTGGATGGGGGATTTTGATTTCTGATATTACGTTTCCTCGACAGCGTTTTCTGCAGAACTGGTTTCATCTACAGGCGCTGGTGCTGGTGCCGCATCGGTAACTGGAGGCGCTTCCGTAGCCGGAGCAGCTTCGGTCGGCTGCGGGCGGAAGGCGCTGTACTGCTTGCCGTTTCCGCCGACGACAGCAGCCTGCCGGAACTGGATGAGCTCAGACACTGTCACCATCTGGTAGCCCTGCTGATTCAGCCATGGAATCACCGTGTCGCAGGCCTGCGAGGTGGCATCATACAGCTCGTGCATGAGAATGATATCTCCATCCTTGATGTTTCCCTGGATGGCATCGATCGTGGACTGCGCATTCTTCGTCTTCCAGTCGAGGGTATCGATCGACCAGAAAATCATCGGCATCGTAAGGGTGCTCTTCACATCCTCGGATGCGATGCCGCCCGGAAGGCGGGCAAGTGTCGGCGTAACGCCGGTCAGCTCCTGCACCTTCTGATTCGTTTTATCAAATTCACTGCGGATATAGTCGACGCCCTTCTTCGACAGCTTCTCATCATGATCCCAGCTGTGGTTTCCGACCTCATGGCCATCCGCCACCATGCGCTTCACTTCATCCGGATCCTGATCGATACGTTCGCCGACGATGAAGAAGGTACCGCGTCCGTTGTTGGACTCGAGGAGGTCCATCAGATGATTTCCGACAGACGATTTCGGACCGTCATCCCAGGTGAGCGCCACCATCGGCTTCGTGATGTCGAGATAGCGTCCGTTCGAGAGGACATGTGTCGGGTCGGCGATGTCGGTACCGGTCGTAGATGCACTGCCCGTTTCGCCATTCGCAAGATTCGTACTGATGCCATCCCCGAGTGCACTTGCATCACCCGGTGTGTTCGCCGTGATGGCGTTGCTCATCGCGGCACCGGTGCTTTCGGTCACATCGATGCTGCTGTGATCCCGCTGGATGTCGATATCCTGCATGGCATTGACGGCGTTCTGACGACTGGTATCGATGTAGTTCGCGATATAGGAAAGTCCCTTGAAGCCCAGGAAGCAGATAAGAATCAGTGTGATCAGCACGAAGGCTCTCGCCTGATATGCACGCTTCCGTGCCGCCTTCCGGCGACGCGCCAGCGCCCGCTGCCTGCGGTAGTACTCCTTCTCGGCTTCCGTCAGCACACGACGGCGGCCACGCGCACTGCTCATCGAACTGCTGCGCGTCTGCGTGGAACGTGAAGAAGCTCCGCTGTTCCTATACTGAGCCGATGCACCATTCCGAGTCTGGCCTGCGCGTGAAGAGGACGCACTTCGTGTGTTTCCCCGATTCCCGCCGTCGGCACTGCTTCTGCCGGATGAGCGACGTGTAGCGGAAACATAGGCATCAGAAGAAGATCGCCGTCCATTCGAACTGCGACCACTCTGATTTCGATTCAGATTTCGATTCATCTCCCTCGCCATGCGACAGTACACCTGCTCCCTGTACGAAAACCGTCATTTGATGCATTCATTTTATCACAGAATGTCCCGTATAATTATTAATTAGTCTTAACCTTTTGGAACGAAAGTGCCCAAATAGTATAACTTCATTTTCTGTGTCATGGAATCTCGCTGCAACATGTTTCTTCTATAGATCAAAATGCCCCGTATGCCTCGACAAATTCCTTTAGGCCTGCGCCATCGCTACGATATTCAGCGGCTCCATCGGGATATTCGGTGTTCGATACAGAAACGTTAAATACGGTAACGAAATCCTTTATTATGCCTGCCGTATCCTTCTATAGATATCATACTGTCGCTTGAGCTCCTGCGCTTCGTCCTGCTCGAAAGACAGCCCCTTCGCTTCGAGGATTCGTTCTATGGCCTGGGCCGGATCCATCGTATGATAGGGAAGGAAGGCGTTTCGTAACTCCTGCGGCTTTACGATTCTGTAAATCTGCGATGAACTGAAATCATACGCGAGCGCAAAAAATCGATAAACATAGCCGATCCAGTACATTTCGTTTCGCGTATACTTCACGGATCCATAGTTTGAGACGCCATATTCTTCATTCAGCAGATCCAGAATATCATTCGGCTGAACATTCGTCTCCAGAATCGATGTATTATCGAGTCGCTTTGCGACTTTGCTGTTCATGAAACGGCGAATAAAAATTGGCGAACTGGAATGGATTCTTTCTACCGAATTCTCAAACACGCTTGCCTGAAGAACACACAGGATATATCCATCATTGTCGACTTTTTTCATCTTAACCTCCTTCTATAATCTTCGCTGGAAGCGCTTGTGACTACAGCACGCAGGAAACATTGCCCGCTCAGACCAGAATTTCATCGATGTACAGCCCCTGGCCTCGATACTGCTTCCGGGCCAGCTTGACTTTATCGTCCCCCAGCTTTGCTTCGTCACTCCGGAGCTTTTTGAAATACTCGCGTTCATTTGCAGATATGTAACAACGCTCGATCAGACGGGTTTTCGCCACTGCCTGTTCGCTTGTCAGGATATACTGCATCCCCAGATTGGTCGCTGCGAGACAATGCTTACACTGTTCGTCGGTCAGTTCACCATTTATAAAGGCGTTGATAATCTGAAACATGCGGTTATCTGCGATTGGCGCGATGATATAATCACATGCCCGGGATTGCTCTATCAGTTTTTGAACTGTCGGATGATCCTTATATGCATCCAGCGAGCCGCGATAATACGCAATCGTCATCATCCACTCCTGATCGACAGCGTATTTCCTGCATTTAAGATCTGAGTCATCAAAATTCAGAAAATATACCGAAGACTGGTCGAAGCCAGAGACGAAGGAAAGTGCCTGTTCGTAGCTTTCTCCGGCATAAAATCCCTGTCCGAAGTCGTTATTCTTTCGACCACGGGTAAGATCGATGGCACCGTGGATTTCACTTTTTGCGCCATGAAACAACAGCTTCTGATGCGTCGCCAGTTCATCTCGCCAGAGCATTTCCTTCAGTTTGTTTATTCTGATTTTTTTCTGAAACGCATAGGCGTAGACACTCTCCAGAAGCTTTGCTGAGGGCGTGGTTTTCCCTAACTCGCTTCGGGAGATCGTAACCCTTTCAACGCCGATTTTATCTGCAAAATCATCTTGTGATAATCCGAGAATTTCGCGAATGGCTATTAAATCTTTTGAAAAATTATAATCCATGGCTCTCACCTCAACTTATTTATAACATATTACTCAAACAAGTTCAATCATCGGTGGTAATTTACAAACATCACACGGTTTAAAAAAATCGACAAGTGCGAAATCGCTGAGATATGCTACACTATGAAAACAAGTAGAGAAAGAGGAATCCTATGCGATTAGATAAATTTTTAGCGGATATGGGCGTCGGCTCCCGCAGTGATCTGAAAAAGGCCATCCGGAAGTCCCTCGTGACGGTGAACGGCGCGGTGGAGAAGAATCCGGGCGCGCAGGTGTCCGCCGAGGACCACATCTGCTTCGACGGCGCGGAGATCTGCTATGCCGAGCAGCAGTACTATATGCTTCACAAGCCGGCGGGTGTGCTGTCCGCGAGCGAGGACCGACGGCAGACCACCGTCGTCGACCTGATCCGCGACGTTGCACCGACGGATGCGTCCGCGGCCAATGCTTCTCGGGCAGATCATCACGCCGCGGGCGGGCATGACGATGGCAGCATTGCCCGAAGCACGGAGGACGAGCTCGTCCGGAAGGATCTCTTCCCGGTTGGCCGCCTCGACAAGGACACCGAGGGCCTCCTCATCATCACGAACGACGGCCCCCTCGCGCACCAGCTCCTCGTGCCGAAGCACCACATCGATAAAACATATTACGCCATCGTGACCGGCACGATCACCGAAGACGACCAGCGCGCCTTCACCCGCGGTATCCGTTATGACGAAAAGCTGACCGCCCTCCCGGCCACCCTCCGCGTCCTCAGCACCGGAAAAACCGTCGCCGACCTCCGCCGCGAGCTCGGATTCCCGGAGAACGTGTCGGCCTTCGTTCCATCGGACGAGGGCAATGCTACCGACCATGCGCTCACGCACAGCGACGCATCCCGTATGCTTGCCGAAATGCGCATCACCGACCCGACCGCGCGCCTGCTCCGCACGCGCCTCGCCGGCCCCGCCTTCATCGGTGCCGAAGAACCCGCCGACATCACGGAAGACCGCCTCGTAAGCGAAGTCGAAATCACCATCCAGGAAGGCAAGTTCCACCAGATTAAAAAAATGGTGAAAGCCCTCCCCGGCGGAAAAGAAATCCTCTACCTCCGCCGCATCACCATGGGCGCCCTCCGACTCGACCCGAACCTCGCACCAGGAGAGTTCAGGAAGCTTTCTGAAGATGAAATCAAGATACTTAAGAAAGAAACGGAATAATTATGGATAAAAAATCAGTAAGTGAAATCAAGACGAAGTGTTTCAATCGTCAGAACTGCCGCATCGATCGTATGCGTGCCTGCTACGTCAATGAGGAGAAGGAGAAACTTTCGACCTTCCACGACATGTTCCTCCAGCTCGCGGACGAAGAGCAGACGAAGTACTGCGAGATCTTCAAGCGCTCCATGTCCGGTAAGTTCGGACGCAACTTATATAATGTAGAGTTTCCGTACGCCGAGGAGGTCGAGGGCGGTCACCAGGCCTTCCTGTACCAGCTCCAGCAGTCGGAGCTCCGGGACGACACCCTCGTCGAGCAGTTCTTCGACCGCGTGATCGGCAGCTACACCTTCCCGGGAAAGTACCTGATACTTCTCAGCCACGGCGTCTACGACATCCCGATGAAGATGAAGGACGGTGCCGAGCTCGACAGTGAGTATGTCTACAGCTTCATCCTCTGCTCCATCTGCCCGGTCGAGCTCCTGCACGACGGCCTCTGCTATGATAAGGCCGAGCAGACCTTCCGGAACCGCACCGACGACTGGGGCGTGAAGAACCCGGAGACCGCCTTCCTCTTCCCGGCCTACAATTTCCGGAACACCGACATCCACAGCGCACTGTACTACACGCTTCATCCGGAGGAGCGCCACGAGGAGATCGCCCTCGACGTGCTCGGCACCGAGCTCAGCCGTACCGAGAAGGACCAGCAGAATGTCTTCCGTGAGATCATCGAGACGACCCTCTCCGGCGACTGTACCTTCGAGACCATCCGAAACATCAACGAAGATATCAAGGAGATGATCGAGGAGAACAAGAAGGATAAGGAAACCGACGATCAGGTCGCCCTCGATAAGAATGAGATGAAGAAGCTTCTCGCCCGAAATGGTGCAAACGACGAGCAGCTCCATCAGTTCGAACGCATCTATGACGAGGCGGTCGGCGACGACACGACCCCGTTGCTCGCGGAAAACGTGCAGAGCCAGAAAAACCTGGTGGTGAAGTCCCTCACGATGAAGCTCGATGTGAAGTCGGAGAACGCCGGCCTCGTCGAGACCCGCATGATCGACGGCCGCGAGTACCTCCTCATCCCGATCGCGGACGACATCGAGGTGAACGGCATCAAGATCCGTCAGAACCTCCAGCCGGAGGATTAAAATGGCAAATATCAATGAATATCTGGACTGGCGGGGCGATGTGCCTTTCAGCATCGACCCATTTAACGATGTGGATAACCTCATCCTGAGCGAACTGGCCTATATCGATTTCGAGGGTATCGTGCCGCCGCCGGGCAGCGGTGAGAGCATCGCGCTCCGCGAAGCGTATGCGGCCTTCTATCAGAGCCATACCCGCGAAGAAATCGAGGCCGAGACGACCTTCTACCACATGGCCCCCTTCGTGATGGATCATCTCGTCGCGAGCCGGCGCTTCCAGAACCTCCGCTTGGCAAATTACGTGAATCTCATCGACGAGGCGAAGGACGCGCAGTTTTCGGCCATCACCTTCCTGCTCGGGCGGGAGGTGCCGATCGCCCTCGACTGTGCCGGCGACGCCACGCACGCGCGCATACAGCTCCCGGCAGATGAACGCGAAACCGCCTACGTCGCCTACCGCGGCACCGATGATTCCATCGTCGGCTGGAAGGAAGACCTGAACCTCTCGTACCAGCTCCGCACGCCGGGGCAGCAGTCCGCCGTGCATTATCTCGACGCGCTTTTCCAGGGACAATGTCTCCGCCTCATGGTCGGTGGCCACTCGAAGGGCGGCAACTTCGCCGTTTACGCCTCGGCCTTCTGTGACCCGGCGGTCCGTCGGCAGATCTGCCGCATCTATACGAATGACGGCCCGGGCTTCCTCCCGGAAATCACGGAATCAGTAGCGTATCAGCGGATTCAGCCGATGATCGTCTCTACGATTCCGGAGAACTCCCTGATCGGCATCCTGCTGACGAGCGACATCGACCATCATGTCGTGCAGGCCACCGGCATGGGCATCATGCAGCATGATCCCCTCAGCTGGCAGGTCTATGGAAATCATTTCGTGGAAGCGGAGAGACGCACGGCGGCCTCCCTTGCGGCCGAACGAGGCATGCGGACCTGGCTCGAGGAACTCAGCATTGACCAGCGGATCCTCTTTATCGAGACACTGTTTGACGCATTTCAGTCCGGCGGCGCCCATACCTTCACCGAGCTTTTCGAGGATAAGGCCCGCCTGATTGCCGACATGCTCCGCGTCGCTGCCTCGCTCCCGAAGGAAAAGCAGCAGGAGCTCCGCAGCATCCTCGGCGAGTTCGCCCGCATCGGCGCCCGCGTGCTGATCACCGGCGCCCGCGAAAACACCACGACCATCGCGGAAAAACTCATTCCGTCCGGTGCGGACATCGGTGCCGCATTGAAAAAGCTCGCCGAGAATCGCGGTAGCAGAGCGCAGCAGATCGAAGATCGAAGTGAAGCTGAAACATCGGATGCATTGATCCCGACAAACGAAACAGCTGAGGTCGAACAAACGAAGAATGATATAGAAAAGCCGAAGAGGATATAAAGAGGTAGATTTACATGAGTGAAGAAAAGAAGAAGGCCCTGGTGGCGATGAGCGGCGGTGTCGACAGCTCCGTGGCGGCCGCGCTGATGTGCGACGCCGGCTATGATGCGATCGGTGTCACCATGAAGCTGTATAATAATGAAACGGTCGATGTCTGCCGTGAAAACACCTGCTGTACCCTCGAGGATACCGAGGATGCCCGCCAGGTCGCTACGAGCCTCGGCATGCCGTATTACGTATTTAATTTCACCGAAGACTTCGACCGTCAGGTCATCGAGCGTTTCGTACGGACTTACGAAGAGGGCGGCACCCCGAACCCGTGCATCGACTGTAACCGCTACATGAAGCATGAGAAGCTCTATCACCGCGCCGAGACTCTCGGCTGCGACGTCATCGTCACCGGCCACTACGCCCGCATCGAGCAGGACCCGGCGACCGGACGCTGGCTGCTCAAGAAGGCGAAGAACCTCGCGAAGGACCAGAGCTACGTGCTCTACTTCCTGACCCAGCAGCAGCTCGCGCATACCATGTTCCCGCTCGGGAACTTCGCCTCGAAGGAAGAGGTGCGGGAGGTCGCGGAGAAGTACGGCTTCATTAACGCACGGAAGCACGACTCCCAGGACATCTGCTTCGTTGTGAACGGCGACTACGGCGACTTCATCGAGCACTATACCGGAAAAAGCTTCGCGCCTGGAAAGTTCGTCGACACCGAGGGCCATGTGCTCGGCGAGCATAAGGGTATCATCCGCTACACCATCGGCCAGCGAAAGGGCCTCGGCCTCGCCCTCCCTGCCCCGATGTACGTCTGCGGCAAGGACATGGAGAAAAACGAAGTCATCCTCACCACCGGCCCGGCCCTTTACAGCAGTGCCCTCATCGCCGACCACTTCAACTGGATCCCGTATGACGAACCGACCGAAGCGGTCCGCGTCACCGTGAAGACCCGCTACAAGGCGAAGGAGGTTCCGGCTACCGCCGAAGTCCTCCGCGACGAGCACGGTCGCTCCACCGGTCGCGTCATCGTCCGCTTCGAGCAGCCGGAACGCGCCGTCGCCATCGGCCAGGCCGTCGTTCTCTACGCCGGCGACACCGTCGTCGGCGGAGGCACCATCCGCGAAGCGATCCGCTGAGGCGGAGAGCAGCGCAGGCCGAGGGCCCCGGATGCTCCCGAAAATGTACATCTTAAGCGGATTTTAAAGAAGTTTAAATTTGTATATAAGATATGATTGTGCTAAAATCCACATAAGTATGTGAAGATACGGGGTTTCTGCGCCCATTTCCGCAGCCCCGCCCATCTAAAGGAGACATTATGAAGGGAATTATTCTTGCCGGTGGATCCGGTACGAGATTATATCCGCTGACCAAAGTAACCTCCAAGCAGTTACTTCCGATTTATGATAAGCCGATGATCTACTATCCGCTCAGCGTCCTCATGAACGCCGGCATCCGCGACATCCTGCTTATTTCGACACCGAGCGACACCCCGCGCTTCGAGGACCTGCTCGGCGACGGCAGCCAGTTCGGCATCAACTTACAGTATAAGGTACAGCCATCCCCGGATGGACTCGCACAGGCCTTCATCCTGGGCGCGGACTTCATCGGTGACGATTCCGTCGCGATGATCCTCGGCGACAACATCTTCTCCGGCCACGGCTTCAAGAAGGCACTCCGTCAGGCCGCTGCGAAGGATTCCGGCGCGACCGTCTTCGGTTACTATGTCGATGACCCGGAGCGTTTCGGTATCGTTGCCTTCGACGAGAACGGAAAGGCCATCTCCATCGAGGAGAAGCCGGAGCACCCGAAGTCCAACTACTGTGTCACGGGTCTCTACTTCTATGATAACCGCGTCGTAGAGTACGCGAAGAACCTGAAGCCATCTGCACGTGGCGAGCTCGAGATCACCGACCTTAATCGCATCTACCTCGAGAACGGCGAGCTCGACGTCACCCTGCTCGGACAGGGCTTCACCTGGCTCGACACCGGAACCCACGAGTCCCTCGTCGATGCGACGAACTTCGTCCGCACCATCGAGACCCACGAGCATCGTAAGATCGCCTGCCTCGAGGAGATCGCCTACCTCAACGGCTGGATCGGCCGCGATAAGGTCGAGGAAGCCTACGAGATGTATAAGAAGAACGAGTACGGCAAGTACCTGAAGGACGTGCTCGACGGCAAGTATGTCGATAAGATCACAGAGCAGAACGAGCTCGGTAAGTAATCATCGCTGAAATAAGGCTCTGAAATCATCGATGATCATAAACGGCAGTATCCGGCACCACACGCCCGGACAGCCGATGATCCAGGAAAGGAATGTAATATGAAATATATCGTAACCGGTGGCGCCGGCTTTATCGGCGGCAACTTCATGCACTTCGCAGTCAACACCTATCCGGAGGATATGTGGATCTGTCTCGATGCCCTGACCTATGCAGGTAACCTCGAGACCCTCGCACCGCTCGAGGGCAAGCCGAACTACAAGTTCGTCAAGGGTGACATCGCTGACCGTGCGTTCATCTTCAAGCTCTTCGAGGAGGAGAAGCCGGATGTCATCATCAACTTCGCTGCAGAGTCTCACGTAGACCGTTCCGTGACGAACCCGGACATCTTCCTTCAGACGAACGTCGGCGGTACCGTGACCCTGCTCGACGCCTGCAAGAAGTACGGCATCCAGCGCTATCACCAGGTTTCCACCGATGAGGTATACGGCGACCTGCCACTGGACCGTCCGGACCTCTTCTTCACCGAGGATAACAAGATCAAGGCATCTTCCCCATACTCTGCATCGAAGGCAAGTGCAGATCTCTTCGTCATGGCATACCACAGAACCTTCGGTATCCCGGTGACGATCTCACGCTGCTCAAACAACTACGGTCCGTATCACTTCCCGGAGAAGCTGATTCCGCTCGTCATCTCCAGAGCGCTCAATGATGAGAAGATCCCTGTATATGGCAACGGCGCAAACGTACGTGACTGGCTCTATGTTACCGATCACTGCAAGGCCATCGACCTGATCGTCCGGAAGGGTAAGCCGGGTGAGGTCTACAACATTGGCGGACACAACGAGCGCACCAACCTCGAGGTCGTGAAGACCATCCTGAAGGCACTCGGTAAGCCGGAGTCCCTCATCGAGTATGTAAAGGACAGACCGGGCCACGATCTCCGCTATGCGATGGACCCGACGAAGATCGAGACCGAGCTCGGCTGGCAGCCGGAGTACACCTTCGATACCGGTATCCCTGTCACGATCGACTGGTATCTCAACAACAAGGAGTGGTGGGAGCACATCGTTTCCGGTGAGTACCAGAGCTACTTCGAGAAGATGTATGTACAGGGTAAGGGTCTTCAGTAAATAGCCGATTCATCCCTCGCATGTATATGTGAGGGATTTGCTTTTTTTAAGACTGAAAATAAGAGGTTTTTTATGAAAATATTTGTAACAGGTGTCAATGGTCAGCTCGGTCACGATGTGATGAACGAACTCGCAAAGCGCGGCTATGAGGGTGTCGGCACGGACATCCAGCCGGTATACAGCGGTGTGATGGATGATTCGGCGGTGACCCGTATGCCGTATGTGCAGATGGACATCACGAATCGTGCCCAGGTTTCCTCCATCATTCGTGAGCTTCATCCGGATGTCATCGTGCA
Organism: Lachnospiraceae bacterium; assembly: GCA_030540075.1. Taxonomy (GTDB): domain Bacteria; phylum Bacillota; class Clostridia; order Lachnospirales; family Lachnospiraceae; genus Oribacterium. The sequence continues at coordinate 130,706 of JAUNWX010000001.1, read as the reverse complement.
CTGTGCAGCCTGGACCGCGGTCGATGCTGCGGAGGATGAGGCGAATCGTCCGAAGGTAAAGGCGATCAATGTCGACGGCGTGCAGAACATCGCGGACGCCGCGAAGCTCGTGGATGCGAAGATGATCTATATCTCCACCGATTATGTCTTCGACGGTCAGGGCGAGACCCCGTGGCAGCCGGACTGTAAGGAGTATGCGCCGCTCAACTACTACGGTGAGACGAAGCTCGGCGGTGAGCAGGCTGTGGCCCGCACCCTCGAGAAGTATTTCATCGTCCGCATCGCCTGGGTATTCGGCCTCAACGGTAAGAACTTTATAAAGACCATGCTGAACGTCGGAAAGACCCACGATACTGTACGCGTGGTCAATGATCAGATCGGGACACCGACCTATACACTGGACCTCGCACGACTGCTCGTGGATATGCTCGAGACCGAGAAGTACGGCTACTACCACGCGACCAACGAGGGCGGTTACATCAGCTGGTATGATTTTACGAAGGAAATCTACCGTCAGGCCGGCTACACCACGAAGGTCGTACCGGTGACCAGTGCCGAGTATGGTGCGAGCGTGGCGGCACGTCCGTTTAACTCCCGCCTCGACAAGTCGAAGCTGGTTGAGGCCGGATTCACACCGCTTCCGACCTGGCAGGATGCGGTCGGACGTTATCTCGAGGCGCTGAAGAGCAGCGAAGCATAACGAGATGAACGGCGGCATGGTGCCGTGGACGCGCGAAGCGCAGGAAGGCACCGTCCATGACGACAGCGTATAAAACATCGAAGCAGCGAGATTTATTGCAGCAGAAGGAGAAATCAATGGGAAAATATTTTGGAACCGATGGTTACCGTGGTGAGGCCAATGTCAATCTGACGGCCGACAGTGCCTTCCGTGTAGGCAAGTTCCTCGGATGGTACTATGGACAGCAGAAGAAAAACGGCGAGCACTGCCGTATCGTCATCGGTAAGGATACGAGACGTTCCAGCTATATGTTTGAGTATGCGATCGCCGCAGGTATCACGGCGACCGGTGCAGATGCCTACCTTCTGCATGTGACGACGACCCCGTCCGTCGCTTATGTTGCACGTTCGGAGGACTTCGACTGTGGCGTGATGATCTCCGCCTCCCATAATCCGTACTATGATAACGGTATCAAGGTTATCAACGGAAACGGCGAGAAGCTCGGCGATGATGTCATAAAGGAAATCGAGGATTACCTCGACGGTGTAACCCCGGAGGTGCCGCTGGCAACCCGCGCGGATATCGGACGCACCATCGATTTCGCGGCGGGCCGTAACCGCTACATCGGTTACCTCATCTCGCTGGCGACCCGCAGCTTCAAGGGAAAGAAGGTCGCTCTCGACTGCTCGAACGGCTCCGCATCTTCGATTGCGAAGTCCGTCTTCGACGCCCTCGGTGCCGAAACGCATGTCATTCACAACGAGCCGAACGGAACCAACATCAACGACAAGTGCGGATCGACCCACATCGAGTCTCTCCAGAAGTTTGTCGTGGAGCAGGGCTGTGATGTCGGTTTCGCCTACGATGGTGATGCGGATCGCTGTCTCGCCGTCGATGAGGATGGCCGTGTCGTCAACGGCGATCAGATCATGTATGTCTGCGGTCGCTACATGAAGGAGCAGGGACAGCTGCAGGATAACACCATCGTGACCACCGTCATGTCGAACTTCGGACTCTATAAGGCCCTCGATGAGGTCGGCATCCGGTATGAGAAGACGAAGGTCGGCGACCGTTTCGTCTATGAGAACATGTCACAGAACGGCTTCTCCCTCGGTGGAGAGCAGTCCGGACACATCATCTTCCTGCGCCATGCGACGACCGGTGATGGTATCCTGACCTCCATCAAGGTGATGGAGACGATGCTGGCGAAGAAGCAGTCCCTGAAGCAGCTGGCGGCTCCGTTTGTGGTCTTCCCGCAGGTACTGAAGAACGTGCGCGTCCTCGATAAGGAGAGCGCACAGAATAACCCGGCAGTGCAGAAGGCCGTACAGGAGGTGACCGAGGCCCTCGGAAACGATGGTCGTATCCTTCTCCGTGCATCCGGCACCGAGCCACTCGTACGTGTCATGGTGGAGGCAGACACACAGGAGAAGTGTGAGCGTTATGTCGATCAGGTTATCGCAGTTATGAACAAAGAGGGACTGGTCCTCACGGTTCAGTAACGTTATAATATTTGATTATACCGTTATGCCTGCATATAACCATGCAGCATAGATGATAGAGCAAGACATAATAGAGAAGACTTTCAAGGAAAGGAAGCTGCAGCTATGTTAAATTACAAGCGTTACAGACGTTTTCCGGCGTTCAAATATCCGGAAAGAACCTGGATGGATAAGGAAATCACGGAGGCACCGATCTGGTGCTCCGTCGATCTACGTGATGGTAACCAGGCACTGGTGGATCCGATGAGCGTAGAGGAGAAGATCGAGTTTTTCCAGATGCTTGTAAAGCTGGGCTTCAAGGAAATCGAGGTGGGCTTCCCTGCAGCATCCCAGATCGAGTATGACTTCCTGCGTCAGCTGATTGAGCGGAAGATGATCCCGGATGATGTGACCGTACAGGTGCTGGTGCAGTGCCGTGCCGAGCAGCTCGAGCGTACTTTCGACTGCCTCGCGGGTCTTAAGCAGGCCATCGTGCACATCTATAACTCCACCTCCGTCCTTCAGAGAGATGTGGTTTTCCATAAGAGTAAGGAAGAAATCATTGACATCGCCCTGACCGGTACGCAGCTCGTAAAGAAGTATGCCGCCGGCTTCCCGGGCCACATCCGCCTCGAGTATTCGCCGGAGTCCTTCACGGGCACCGAGATGGATTACGCGGCGGACATCTGTAACGCCGTGCTTGACGCATGGGAGTGCGGTGAGGGTCGTGAGGTCATCATCAACCTGCCATCGACGGTGGAGATGAATACGCCGAATGTTTACGCCGATCAGATCGAGTACATGTCGAAGCATCTCAAGTACCGTGAGCATGTAATTCTGTCCGTACACCCGCACAACGATCGTGGTGAGGGTGTTGCGTCCACAGAGCTCGCCCTGCTCGCCGGTGCAGACCGTGTCGAGGGTACGCTTTTCGGAAACGGTGAGCGTACGGGCAATGTCGATATCCTGACGCTCGCCTATAACATGTTCTCGCAGGGCGTGGATCCGAAGCTTGAGCTCGAGGATATCAACAGCATCAAGGAAGTCTACGAGCGCTGCACGAAGATGACGATTCCGCCGAGACAGCCGTATGCCGGCGCACTCGTATTTACGGCGTTCTCCGGCTCGCACCAGGATGCCATCAACAAGGGCGTACAGGCGATGAACGAGCGTCAGAGCACGATCTGGGAGGTTCCGTACCTGCCGATCGATCCGGCCGACATCGGTCGAAAGTACGAGCCGATCGTCCGCATCAACAGCCAGTCCGGCAAGGGCGGTGTCGCCTTCGTCATGGATGCACAGTTCGGCTACAAGCTGCCGAAGGGCATGCAACGTGAGTTCGCGGATTATATCCAGGCGCTGTCGGAGCAGGAGGGCGAGGTGTCACCACAGGAAATCTACGATATCTTCCAGGCCGAGTACGTCGAGACGAAGGAGCCGATCCACTTCAAGAACATCCGTACCACCGATACCGAAAACGGAGACGATACCTATACCACGATGGCCCATGTGACCTATCTCAATCATGGCAGCATGGAGCACTTCGATGGCGTCGGAAACGGACCGATCGATGCGGTGATCTCGGGTCTCGCCGAGGAGCTGAAAATCAACATCAAGGTTCTCGATTACCAGGAGCATGCGCTCGGTACCGGTTCGAATGTAAAGGCGGTATCCTATATCCACCTGCTGGATGTGGACAGTGGCAAGACGAGCTATGGTGTTGGCTTAAGCTCCAACATCACACGTTCCTCGATTCGTGGTCTCTTCAGTGCGGTGAACCGCATGTTCTACCCGGAGGAAGCAGAAGCCGCCGGAAAGCTGCGTGTTGAGCAGAAGAAGGCCGGACAGAATCCGCGGGATCTCTTCGGAAATTCATAACGGACTGGCGCTTCAGAAGGAAGCCCGGAGGGCTGCCGTCAGAGGCCAGTACTACGAGAACGGAAAAATATAAAACAGACCCCCTAAGAACCAGTAGGCTCTCTGCAAACGACTGAGTTTTCTTTAATGAAAACTCAGTGTTGCAGAGAGTGCTAAGGAAAAATTACTCCAACTGGTTCTAAGGGGGCCTGTTTTTATTTTTCACGTTCTCTTCGTGTGTCCTCTGACGGCAGTCCTCCGGGCATGCCTGCTTGAATGAAAGCCACTTCTTTATTGGTAGAAATTACGTTATAATAGTGTGAATTATGTAATTATGCATAGAAAGGCGACGACTATGAATATCGTGTATGCATCCGACGAGGGTTACTGCCAGCATATGGCGGTGTCCATCGCGTCTCTGATTGAACATAATAAAAGTGAGCAGATGACCTTCCATATCCTGTCCGACGGGATCTCCATGGAGAAGGAGGATCAGCTTCGTGCCATGGTCCGTGGCTATGGAAAGAAGATCGTATTCTATCCGATCGAGCATCTGATGGAGGAGCTGAAGGGGCAGATCTACGGGCTCGATACAGGACGATTCCGGATCACGACGCTTGCGCGTCTGCTGATGGGCTCGATCCTGCCGCGGATGGTGACGAAGGTGCTGTACCTCGACTGTGATACCGTGGTGCTGCGTTCGATCGCCCCGCTCTATCGTCTGCATCTCGAGGATGATATGGCAGCGATGGCGGCGGAGCCGACCATCTATCCGGAGGTGAAGGAGAAGATCGGCCTTACGGAGGAGGATACCTACTTTAATGCCGGTATGCTGCTCATGAATCTCTCTGCATGGCGGCTCGAGGACATGGAGGCGAACTGCTTCGCCTACTATAATCAGATGGGCGGACAGCTGCCGTTCAACGATCAGGATGTCCTGAATCATGTGCTGCGGGGACGCATCAAACGGGTCGGTCAGACCTATGATTTCATCACGAATTACTACTACTTCCGCTATGAGACGCTCTGTGCGAAGTCCGCATCCTTTGCGCTCGGTGAGTCGAAGGAGAGCTTCCATCTCGCGAAGCATCATCCGGTCATCGTGCACTTCGCCTCGGATGAGCGTCCGTGGAACCGTGGAAATCTCAACCACTACACACGCGCCTACGATAAATACCTGAAGAAGACCCCGTTTGCCGGCGCTGCCCGTGTGAAGGGAAAGGAAGCCTACATGGCCCTCTACCACGCGATGAACGTCGCGACCTTCCTCTGCCCGCAGGTACGACAGTATATCTCAGACAGGTACTATCATGAACAGATTGAAAAATAAGAAAATACTCCTGATCATGCCGTTCTTCTATCACTATGAGGACGCCATAAAAGCACATCTCGAGCAGGCCGGTGCGGAGGTCTGGCTCGTGGATACAAACATCCATGCCTACGGCCTCGGAAAGAAGCTCGTCATGTTCTACACGAAGCTTCTTCGTGACCGCCTGGTGTACCGCTACTATGAGCACGCGCTCCGGGATGTGCCGGATACCCTCGACGAGGTCATGATCATCAAGGGGACCTGGATGACCGATGAGGTCCTCCATGCGTTGCAGGCGCGCTTCGCGTCGGCAGATTTCCGGATCTATCACTGGGACAGTGTCGCGACCTTCCCGGATCAGCTCCGTATCAACCGCTTTTTCACGAAAATCTATACCTTCGATCCGGTGGATGCCGCGCAGTACGGCTGGATCTACCGCCCGACCTTTTTCGAGGAGGAGATCTGCCATCCATCGGAGGAGAAGCGCTACGACCTCCTCCTCATCTGTTCGATGCATACGCGCCGGATGGAGGTGCTTCGGAAGCTGAAGGCGCTCGCGGAGAAGCAGCAGAAAACACTCTACAGCTACATCTATGTGCCGCGGCTTCAGTACATCCGGGAGACGCTGTTCCGGCATAATCCTCTCTATGAGGGCGCCCGGGATGCGCTTCATTTCCGGCCGCTCCCGCAGGCGGAGACCTATGCGCTCTATCCGCACACGCGCTGCATCGTGGACTATACCTTTCCGCAGCAGAACGGCTTCAGCATGCGGACTTACGATGCCATGGGCTGCCACTGCAAGCTCCTCACGAACAACCCGCATGTGAAGGACGCGGATTTCTATGATCCGCAGAACATCTACGTCTATGACCCGGATCACTTCGAGATTCCGGCGGATTTTCTGGACACCCCGTATCGGGCGCTTCCGGCGGACATCTATGATCGCTACCGGCTCGACGGCTTCCTGCAGGAGCTGTTCGGCTGAGAAAGGAAACTATGGTCACGGTCCTTTTATGTACATATAACGGTGCGGCGTACGTCCGCGCGCAGCTTCAGTCGATCCTCGATCAGACCGTGCAGGACCTGCATGTGGTGGTGTCGGATGACGGCTCCACGGATGAGACGCTCGCAATCGTCGGAGCGATGGCGGCCGCGCATCCGGGGCGTATCACGATCCTCCGGCAGGATCCGCCGACCGGCAGTGCGCAGCGGCACTTCCTGAAGCTCCTCGTGGAGCGGGCATACGATGTGCCGGGCACGGCTGGTGCCACGGCGACGGAAACAGATCCGGCGCAGACGCAGCGCTACGTAAACGATGCGGGCCCGGATGCCAGGTCGGCACAGCCGTCGATCGAGGCACTCGTACGTGCCGATTACATCATGCTGTCCGACCAGGACGATGTGTGGCTTCCGGACAAGGTCGAGAAGACACTCGCACGTATGCAGGCGGATGAAGCGGCCTGCCGTGCCGCCGGTGAGGCTCATGCCTCCATCCTGGTGCACTGCGATTCACGGATCGTTGACCGGGCACTTCGGGAGATCGCCCCGAGCTTCGTGGCCTACCAGAAGATGACGCCGTCCCGCTGTCAGCTCCAGCAGCTGCTCGTGCAGAATAACGTCGTCGGCGGTGCCCTCATGATGAATCGTGCACTGGCGGAGCGCATCACGGAGATCCCGGCGCACTGCGTCATGCACGACCAGTGGATCGCGCTGATTGCGAGCGCCTTCGGGCACATCGATTTCGTACCGGAGTCACTCTATCTCTACCGCCAGCACGGGGACAATGTCCTCGGCGCAGGAAAGGGCTCCCGCATCATGGAGATCCTCGGGCGCTTCGGCATCGGCCGGAAGGACGGAAAAACGAAGGCTGAGATGGATGCGCACTCGCAGGGGGTCTATCGGGAGATGTTCCTCCAGGCGGAGTGCTTCCGAAGCTGTTTCGATGCGGAGCTGTCGGCACAGCAGAAGCATCTGCTCGACGAGTTCACAGCGATTCCGAAGCGGAACCGGTTCGGGAAGATCTGTACGATCCTCCGCTACGGCTTTACCTATAATCTATTTCACAGGACGGTGGGCGAATGTCTCTTTATCCAGTAAATGACATCATGGTCTCGGTGTGTGTCGTGACCTATAACCATGGAAAGTATATCGGCAACTGTTTAGATCACATCCTTCGGCAGCGCCGGAAGTTCCGCATCGAGATCCTCATCCATGACGACGCCTCGACCGATGGCGCACAGGAGGTGATCCGGGCTTATCAGAAGCGCTATCCGGACATCATCAAACCGATTCTACGTGTGGAGAACCAGTACAGCCAGGGCATCACGAACATCTCGGGTGCCTTTAATTTCCCGCGCGCGGTCGGAAAGTATGTCGCGCTCACGGATGGCGATGACTACTGGTGCGACGATTATAAGCTACAGCGCCAGGTGGACTACATGGAGGCGCATCCGGAATGCGGCTTTACCTTCCACTCGGCGAAGGTGGTCAATGAGGATGGTGCCCTCGTGAACGGGGAACTCATGCGTCCGTATCACGAATCCCGTGTGGTTAAACCGGCGGAGCTTGTGGATAAAGCCATCGGCAGTCCCTTTGCAAGCTTCCTCCTGCGGCGTGAAATCGTCGAAAAACTGCCGGATTACTATGTGGACTGCCCGGTCGGTGATCGACCGCTCGAGCTGATGGCGGCGGATTTCGGGGACAGCTACTACTTCGATGAACCGATGAGTGTGTACCGCTTCGGCATCCGCGGCTCCTGGACCGAAAACCAGATGAACGGGGATTATGTGGAGAAGCAGCAGAAATATGCCGCCGATATGTGGAAAATGTATCATCGCTTCGACGCAGAAACCGGTGGACGCTTCCACGAAGCCTGTGAACACGCGGGTCGGCGTGTGGAATTTCTGACGGCCGTCAACACACGGAACTTCGATGTGATCTATCGGCCGGAGAATGCAGACTTCCTGCAGGAGCTGAGCCGTCATGACCGCTTTTTCATCGACTTCGAGCATCGCTTCCCGAAGCTGTATCATGGACTTCGCCGTCTGAAGAGCGGGGCTCCGAAGCGGATCGAGTCGACGAAGAGCGCTGAGAAGCAGCTCGAAGAAAAGGAAAACGTATAAACATAGAAAGGGCTGCCCGTCCCGCACAGTACTGTGCGGAATGGGCAGCATTCGGTATTTTATGACTGAGAATTCACTGAAATCAAAGGTGGTGCAGGGCCTCTTCTGGAAGGTTCTCGAGCAGGGCGGCTCCCAGGGCATCCAGTTCGTCGTCGCCCTCGTGCTCGCGCGTCTCATGACGCCGGAGGAGTACGGCACGATCAGCCTGATCACCATCTTCATCACCATCGCGAACACCCTCGTACAGTCCGGTTTCGCGACCGCCCTCGTGCAGGGAAAGGAGGTCGAGGACGAGGACTACTCCTCGGTCTTCTGGATCTCGATGCTGCTGTCGGTCGTGCTGTACATCGCCCTCTTCCTCGGTGCACCGTGGATCGCCGCTTACTTCCGTACGCCGGTCCTCGAGGCCCTCGTCCGGGTGATGGGCGTCGTGCTCTTCCCGGGTGCCGTGGTCTCGATTCAGACCGCCTTCGTCTCCCGGAACCTGCGCTTCCGCCAGCTCTTCCAGTCGACGATGGTCGCCGTCGTGCTCTCCGGTGTCGTTTCCATCGCACTCGCGATGCAGGGCTTCGGTGTCTGGGCGATGGCGGCGCAGCAGATCGTGTATTACTTCGCCCTGATGCTGGTGCTGTTCATCACGATCCGCTGGTATCCGCGCATCCTGATCCGGACGGAGCGCCTCCGGAAGCTCTTCAGCTTCGGCTGGAAGATCCTCGTATCCGGACTCCTCGATACGCTCTGGCAGAACATCTACGGCCTTATCATCGGCCGGAAATATACGAGTGCCGACCTCGGTGCCTACAACCGCGGCGAGCAGTTCCCGAAGATCATCTCGACGAACCTCGCGACCGCCATCCAGTCCGTGCTTCTGCCGGCCTACAGTAAGAAGCAGGATGACCCGGACACGCTTAAGCGCATGGCACGCCGCTCGATCCGGCTCAGCGCCTTCGTGCTTTTTCCGATGATGGCGGGCCTCGCTGCGGTGGCGGAGCCGCTGGTGACCCTGCTCCTCACAGAGAAGTGGCTGGTGGCTGCCCCGTACCTCGTACTGCTCGCGGTGAGCTATGCGACCTATCCGATCCACATCATCAACCTGCAGGTTATGAACGCGATGGGACGCTCGGATCTCTTCCTGAAGCTCGAGATCATAAAAAAAGCACTCGGGATCGTGATCCTGGTGCTTAGTTTACCGCTCGGCATCTGGCCGATGCTTCTGTTTAAGGTGGTGGATGAGTACCTCTGTACCTTCATCAACGCCTGGCCGAACCGGGCGCTGATCGGCTATGGTCCGCTCCGGCAGTGGGCCGATGTCCTGCCGAGTGCAGGCATCTCCGCCGTGATGGGTGTCGTGGTCTACCTCCTGCATCGACTGCCGCTCGGGGTGCTCCCGATGCTGCTTGTTCAGATGCTGGCGGGTGTGATCGTCTACCTGCTGCTGTCGCTCCTCTTTAACCGTGAGCCTTTGCAATATATTTACGGCCTAGCTGCAGGACGTACTCCAGCGTCTGGTAGATAAGCCGAAGCTCGATTGAGAGGTATCGTAAAAACGGTACCTCTTTTAATTTGGCCTTTTCGAGTTGCTTCCGGGTGCGGATCCCCTCGAGAAGCCCCGCGGCATATTCCTTTCCGAAGCCCTTCCGGAAGAAAAAGAGCTGCTTCACGAGGAAGCCGAGGAGGAGCGGGAGGACATTCACGAGAAGCATGAGCGCCGGCATGTTCTTATAGAGAAGATAGACGGAATTTCGTGCGCTGAGCCGCACCTTGAAGGCGTTATACTTCGAGCCGCTGGTGCCGGAGCCGACATGCTCCACCACGGCCGTCGGGCAGTAGAGCACACGGTAACCATAGAGCTGTGCCCGGTAGGAGACGTCGATGTCCTCGAGGTAGGCGAAGTGATGCTCATCAAAGAGACCGACCTCCCGGAAGAGGGCGGTGCGGTACATCGCGGCACCGGCGCAGGCCGAGAACACGACGGCTTCCCGGTTCCATACCGGCTTCTCGGCACACTCGCCGAGGCCATGCTGGAACTGCCAGCCGAGGAGGGTATAGGCATCACCGGCATCATCGATCTCCAGCGGATCGTGCATCTTCACCATCTTGCTGGAGAGGGCGAAGATCCGCCCCTTCGAATCCTGATCCATGCGCTTCTCGAGGGCCTCGATGAAGTCCGGACGGACCTTCGTATCGTTATTGAGCAGCAGCGTGAACTCGTAGTGCGTCTCCATCGCGATGCGGATCCCCTGGTTGACCGCCCCGGAAAAACCGAGATTCGCGTCGTTCAGAAGCAGCTGCCGCCGCGCAGGATCCTCCGCCTGCCATGTGCGGAGCCAGGTGATATCATCTCCGCCGGAAGCATTGTCGATCACGAGGACCGTAAAATCCGTCACCGTCTGACGGAACAGCGCCTCCATGCAATCTGGCAGGAAGCGAAGACCGTTGTAGTTCGGAATCACGACCAGCGTACGGCTCGTGTTGTGTGTGGTTTCAGATGTCGGCATAGACAGATACCTCGATTCAGATGATGGACAGGGGCAGAAAGCAACATGAAAACGGAGATGGAAACCACACCGGAGGGTGTGACGTTTTCGCTGCAGCTTCTGTTAAAAGTCATATCATTATAGCATAGAAGAAAAGGGAATACAGAGCTTACCATGCCTGTAGTTGAAATTTTTCAGTTTCCTCGCCATAGGCATGATGATATTTTGGGAGCTTACTGTTAGCATCATTTTTGTTTTGGGCTGCTTTGATACAGCATTGTCGGCTTCAAATAAATGCTTAGCGTTCTGAATGTCATGGACGGAGAAGACGAAGCGAGATAAAATTAGATAAAACACTGCAACGATAAAGATAAACCGTAGCAATAAAGACATGACAACGGAAAGGAAAAATCATGATTAAAAATATCATATTTGATCTTGGAAACGTACTCATCCGTTTTGATCCGGAGCTGTTTCTGTCTCGCTATCCTGTTTCTGAAAAAGAAAAAGAAATTCTTAGAAACCGGGTTTTTCGAACTGTAGAGTGGGCGATGATGGATCGTGGCGTTCTGGATGAGGTGCAGGCCAAAAAACATATTCTTCCAGAGCTTCCGGACAGACTTCAGTCGATTGCATGTGATTTGATCGATCGATGGGAAGAACCCCTGGTTCCGGTGGACGGTATGATGGATCTGCTTCGAGAATTAAAAAAGAATCAGTATAAACTATACCTTCTCTCAAATGCAGGGCTTCGGTATCATACATACTGGAAGAATGTTGAAGCCAGTCAGCTGATGGATGGAACGATGATCTCGGCAGATGTGAAGCTTCTGAAACCGGATCCTCAGATTTATAAGCTGCTTTTAAAAGAGTTTGCACTTAAACCTGAAGAATGTGTATTTATCGATGATACACCGATCAATGTAGAAGGTGCTGTCTATATGCATATGGAGGGCATCGTATTTAACCTTGACGTAAATGAATTAAGGCAAAAATTAAGTGCCTTAGGGGTGAAAATTTCGCATCTGGAATAATTAGGAATACAAATTAAAACGACAGGCTGCCCCACGATCGGTGATTACCATTCGTGGGACAGCCTGCTGTTAATATAATGAATTCGATGGTGTATGATGAGCGTCTGTATTGTGTAAAACAAGTTCAAAGTAGTGGAAATCTTGTTCTATTTTGCCGAAAATATAGTTATAAAACCAAAAAACTTGATATTTGGTTTTAAATGCGGTATTCTTGTTGAGAATTAGGAGGATAGGACCATGGGTGGTGCTTATATTGCAAACACGCTTCCTTTGGATGCGGGATGTTTAGATATTGGTTTTTTTCTGGAAGAACTGATAGATGCAACTGCAAAGTTAGAGGTTTACAAAGAAAAAATCAAGGATAGCAAACTTAATAGTTCGTGGTTTATGCCTACGCTTCAGCAAAAGGAGGCATTGGCATCCTCAATGCTTGAAGGGACTCAGGCAACGCTTGATGGAGTCCTTATTAATCAAGTTGCGCCAAATGAAAAAGATAAGAATTTGAATGAAGTGAGTAATTATTATGATGCTACAGTGAGTGGTTATCGATATTTAAAAGGAAACTCATTTTCGAATGAATTTTTTTTTAACATGCATAGAATATTGATGGATGGAAATGTTAGAAAACCGAAAGTGATTGGTAAATATAGAAGTACACAGAATTATATCGGTCGAAGTGATGCAACGCATGCTATTACCTTTATTCCACCAGAACCAGAAAATGTACCAGCACTTATGAATAATTTGATTGAATATATAAATCAACCAAAGGATAAGTTACGTCCATTAGTAAGGGCAGCTATCGTACATGCACAGTTTGAAACTATTCATCCGTTTATGGATGGTAATGGAAGAGTAGGAAGAATGTTGATTCCGATGTATCTTTATGATCAAAGGCAAATTGATCTTCCATGCTTTTTCATTAGTGAAGCATTGGAACGAGACAAGATAAGATATTATTCATTATTAAATGACATCCGATATAAAAATGATTGGAATGAATGGATTAAATTCTTTTTGTCAACGGTAACCAAACAGTGTGAAAAGTATATTCGAACTATTACCGACATCAATGATTTATATGAAAAGCATCTTGCTGAAGCCAAAGAGCTTGCGCGTTCAGCGAGTATCGTTGACGTGATAAATGTGCTTTACCAGTATCCGATTGTGACAGCAAAACAAATTGCGGATAAAACAAACATACCGATGACATCCGTTAATAGATATCTCAATATCTTGACAGAACATAGAATTCTATATTCAGATAACAAAAAAAGAAACCGGACATTCTTTTATTATGATCTATTAAATATTTTAAGATGATGTGTTTTACGAAAGGGGTGAGGCTTATGTGGATAAAAAAAGCGTATTGATAAATGCTGCAACATTTATCGACACGCTTCTTAAGTGGATATGCTATATCTCAAACTCATTGAAATGATAGCATATCCTTTCTGTTTCAACAATTGACGAATTAAACAAAACGTCAATTGATTGTTTGTTGTACCCTATGATTAGGGAGAAAGGATTTGTGTTATGATGACAAGTCAAATTATGCGGTTAGATCCGTTATTTACAAGAAATGAATATACATGCTGTGGCCGATGGGATATACCACTGGTTAAAAAGCAAGAGGTGGACTTAGCTAAGATTCGTTTAATTTCCTATTCTGATACAAGATCTAATGACAGACCAGAAAATAAGAAATGTGGAGTTCATTTTTTTATCGACGATTATCGTTTTGAAAGTATATATCGTTCCCCTGAAAAATCTTTACTTAAATTATCCCAGTATGCATTTCTTTTAACACCAGATTATTCAACATATGCGGACATGAACCAGTGGAGACAACTTGAAAGTGTTGCACATAACCGCTGGTGTGGTGCGTATTGGCAGAGTAAAGGGCTTACTGTTATTCCGACAGTTAGTTGGAGTACACCGGCAAGCTACAGCTATAGCTTTGATGGAATTGAAAAGGGGGCTATTGTTGCTATTGGCATGATTGGGTGCAAGAAAAATAAGTCGGATTTCATGCATGGATATAATACTATGCTTGAAAGGATACAACCCGAGGCGATCATTTGTTTTGGCAATCCGTTTTCGGAAATGACAGGAAATCTTATAACTGTTGATTATTGCGCTTCACGAAAGGCGGTGCGGTGATATGGGAGGACGGGGGACATTTGCGGCAGGAAACAATACTCCATATAGTTATCAAACTGTCGGGAAAATTGGAAATGTTAAAATTCTGCAGGGAATTGGAAATCAGCATGGACTTCCGGAATCTTCGCATAGCAGTGCGGCATATATTAAGCTGAAACCAGATGGAACCTTTCATGAGATGAGATTTTATAATAAAGAGCATGTTCTATATATGGAAATATCATATCATGCGGAAGAATCACTTACGGGGAACCGACATACACCTATACTACATTATCATATGTATGATGATCGATTTAGCAAAAATAATACTGGAGCATTTTATCGAAGCAGCGCAGCTAGGCTGACGGAAGAAATGAAAGCAAAATATAAAAAGTATTTTAAGGGGGTGAAGAATATATGATTGGCGGTAATCCGAATGACTTTTTGAATAGAATATATTCTTGCCAGGATACGATTTTTATATATAAGGGTATTAAGTATTGGTTTCAAGGGTATATGCCGAATGATAGTTCGGTTCACATGGAGGTGATGCAATATGAACCATCGAGTGATCGGGAAGTCTGGCGTTATGATGCAACGACCATCGATGAATGTTGGCAAGCGTTTATAAAAGCCCCGTTCTTTAACGGAAAATCCTTCTGGGAAATTGAGCAGGATATCGAGTGGGTGGACTATTAAATGTGACTTGGAGCGACCTATGCAACGAAAGTCTGCCCCACGATCGGTAAACACCGTTCGTGGGGCAGCCTGGTTTTAATTTCCAGTAGATAAATTTCTTTTCATCCGTTTGAGCAGGCGCTGTTTCATCTGACGCCAGGCCAGAATCATCAGAGCGCAGAGTGCAAAGATCAGTGCCGCGTAGCACAGGGTATAGAGCACGATGCCGACGAAGCTGCCACCGAAGAGCTGCTGCGCTGCCTGCTCGATCCCGAGGGCACGAAAGTGATTCGTAAATATGAAGTGGATGAGATAGATCGGGAAGGTCAGACTGCCGAGGGTGCGGATCGTCTGCGCTGCCCATGCTGGAATTTCCGGGAGCATCAGGATGAAGGCGCTGATGGCGATGGCCTGCAGACCACAGAGCATCCCGCTCCAGCTGGTGTAGTAGTAATTTGCATTCAGTGCAGCGATGTCCTGCCCCATCTGCAGTCCCTTCACATAGAGCTGCTTCTGCAGGAAGAAGAGCGCGATGCTGAGAAGCAGTTCGAGGAGGAGGCAGGCGTATCGCTCCCGTGCCTCGACGCTTCGGTCCAGGGTGGATCGGCGGACGGTAACGTGGCGGTAAAGAAAACAGCCGGCGATCGCATACATGGTCGGTTTACCGATGCACTCCGGCCGGTACAGGGCGATCGGCAACGGATAGAGTCCGTTCAGGTTGTCAAGTGTGAAGTGGAGAAATGCGAAGCCCATGAGAAGCAGCAGGATGCGTTCCTCGTGTGCGCGCAGGAGACCGATGATGATCGGCACCCAGAGCATCATCGTTCCATAGCTCAGGATGTACCAGAGATGCTCCGCGTAGCTTCCGAAGGAAACGACGTCGAGACAGAGAAAGCCCCTCAGCATTGAGAGGAAATCCTGGAGTGGGTGGGCCATCCGCATACTCTGAAGAAGAGAGATTTCCGGTTGCGCGATCCATGGACGCAGAAAACTGAGCGCCATGATCAGCACCATAGCCGGACAGATCACGCTCGTCAGAAATCGTTTCCATATATGGAGAATCGACTGTGTGCCGCGAAAAAAGAAGCCGCTGATCAGGAAAAAGATGGCGACCGAAGGACCTGAAAGCACATACATCAGGATCACACTGTCACGGAGCGTCGTGCCACTGAATGGATACAGTCGTATATGAATGATGATGACCATAAAGCAGGCGATGACCCGCAGCAGTTCGACCCGCCAGTCCCGCGGACTCTTGATTTGATTCATATTATCTTAACGCCTTTCCGGCTGAAGCCTGTGTTGAAGCACATGGGCTCTATTATAGCGTGGTTTTCCACGATAAAGAAGAGCCTGCCACGACACAGGGATGCCCTGGTGCCGTGGCAGGCAATATAGTATGTTCAGAACGGAGCTTCGATTACTGTGGTTCGCCCTGGCCGGCAGCGGCAGCGGACTCTGCTTCCTTCACGGCCTGCTCTTCAGCGGCGCGTGCAGCGGCATCCTGCTGTGCGGTTACGACCGGATCGGTCGGATCGTAGGTCTGGTCTCTCGGGATCGGCTGCTCGATGGCATCCTTCTCAACCGGGCCCTTATCCCATATGTCGTTGTAGATGATGACTGGTGTTCCGTTTCCACAGTTGTTGTAGATCCATGCACAGTCGACGGCCTTCAAACGGATGCATCCACCGGAAACCGCGTCATCCATGTAGTTATAGTTGATGGCGTCGAGTGTGTTGTGATCCGGTGAGCTGTAGAGCAGCGAGTGGAGCAGGTACGGTCCGTTAAAGCGGCTCAGGAACTGGCAGTAGCAGCCCTTATGCATGAAGTGCCATCTGTACTTCGCGTAGATCTTGAAGGAGCCGAGCGGTGTATCGGTACCGACGGTGACCATCAGGGTCTTGTACGGGATGGTGAAGTTTCCGTTTTCGTCCTTCGTCATGACATAGGCGGTTCTGGTCGCCTTATTGATGCGAATCGCGTAGCTGGACTGTGCGCCCATGACGCCGGAGAGATCCTTCAGTGCGACACCCTTCTCGTCGAAGTAGATGTTGTAGCCATCGACAGCATGCCAGCCGGTCACCGCGACACCATCGACGAAGTAATACTGATTCGAATCCTCATCGAAGCCCCAGCCGGTATAGGCACGGCCATCACCTGTGATGTAGCGTGCGCCCTCCGAGGTGATGATGACCCCCTCGTTGTTTGCATTGTCCAGCGGCTTGGTGGTCTCATACGGGAACTGAACGTCCTTGCGCCAGTATGCTACCTTGATCGCACAGATGTAGCGGTTCGGATCACCGATGACGCCGACGGCCTGGCCCTCACGTGCCCAGTCGGTGACGGTACCGTCATTCAGGACGGCTCTGTAATACAGGGTGCCGTACTTGTGGGAGTTACCCTTTACACGAAGCTGCATCGCAGATACGACGCCCTGGTTCGGTGTGTTCTCCTTCGATGCGGCCCATGGACCCCAGCCGGCAGTAGCATTATAGGTTCTGTAGTACCAGCGTGCGATGCCGGCGTGCTCCAGATAGAAGCTGGTGAAGCCGTTCGGTGCATAGGCGAAGGACTCGTTCTTTACAGTGGTCGCCCAGTCGATACGGTTTCCGTTTGCGTCCTTCACGAAATAGCTGCCGAGTGGAACCAGGTTGAGTACCGGATCGGCCTGCATGTCGCCGCTGCTGTCGACGGTCATGTATGGACGGATCGTCTCGGCTTCCGGATTGATCTTCGGCAGGATCTTGTTGCCGGTGCTGGCGGTCATACCGCTCGTAGCGGCTGCAGCTGCTGTAGTAGTATCGGTCGTGGTCTGTGCAGCTCCCGGCAGAACGGTGCCCGGTGCAGTGGTGCCGGCAGGAACGACTGTGCTGGCGGGTGCCTGTGTATCGGTCGGTGCCGCCGTAACCGTCGTATTCTGATTTGAGAAATCAACGGTAGCGGTGGTGCCCGCGTCATGGATCTCGAACTGAGGGGCCAGGTTATCGCCTGGTGTTGCAGCGAGGGTGGTCAGCGGCTGCGCCATCATCATAGCGGCAGCAGCCACGATCGCAAGTGTGCGCTTCATACTCATGTATTAAATCCTCCAAGATTTAAAAATGTATAAATTTTCTGCCTAAAAGATAACACAAAAGCCGGGCGCTTTCCACCCCGGGTTTACATTTTAAAAGCAATATTATAGAATCGTAACGAGTTCGTCAGAATGTCGAAATTTCGTAGGAAATTCGTAATTTTTACATCGACGGAGCCGCATCTGCGGCAGGAGAAAAATCATGAGTGATTCAAAGATCATCAACGTCACGCGCGCCAGTCTGCCGCCGCTTTCCGAGTACGAGGAGCTGCTGCAGCACATCTGGGATACAGCGTGGCTTACCAATATGGGCGAGTACCACGAGATGCTGCGGACGAAGCTTCAGGACTATCTGAAGGTCGGCTCGGTGCAGCTCTTCGTGAACGGACACAGTGCACTGGAGTTTCTGCTGCAGGCGATGGACCTCCACGGCGAGGTTATCACGACGCCATTTTCCTTCGCCTCCACGACCCATGCAATCGTACGGAACGGTCTCACACCGGTCTTCTGCGATATCAATATGCGGGACTACACGATCGATGTCGATCAGCTCGAGTCCCTGATCACCGAGCGCACCAGTGCCATCGTGCCGGTGCATGTCTATGGAAACATCTGTGATGTGCAGCGTATCCAGGAGATCGCGGACCGTCATCATCTGAAGGTCATCTATGATGCCGCCCATACCTTCGGCGAGGAGCTGGACGGACAGGGCGTCGGCACCTTCGGGGATGCCTCGATGTTTTCCTTCCATGCGACGAAGGTCTTCAACTCCATCGAGGGTGGTGCCGTCACGACCGGAAAGCCGGATCCGGCACTGATGGAGAAGCTCTATGAGCTGAAAAACTTCGGTATCCTCGGGCAGGAGGAGGTCGCGTCCGTCGGTGGAAACGGAAAGATGAACGAGTTTGCGGCGGCGATGGGCCTCTGTAATCTGCGTCATGTGGACGAGTACATCGCGAAACGGAAACTCGTGTACGAGCGCTATCGCGATCATCTCGCGGATGTGCCGGGCATCGTTTTCCAGGAGATTCCAGCGAATGTAAAGTCGAACTATGCCTATATGCCGGTACGCTTCCATGACTATAAGTATACGCGGGACGAGATCTTCGACCGTCTGAAGGCGGAAAATATCCGTGCCCGGAAGTACTTCTATCCTTGCATCAATGCCTACAGCTGTTACCAGGATCGCTACGACGTGAAGGATACGCCACATGCACTGCTGGTGAGCCAGGAGATCCTAACCCTTCCGATGTATCCTGACCTCGCGCTCGAGGATGTGGACCGGATCTGCAGCATTGTACTCGGGTAGAGAACCGCAACCGTTGCATGGAGGCACGACCGAAGCCGCTGCCGCCTGCAGGGCTCTTGTAATAGATGCCGCGGGATGAGCGCGGCGAGAAAGGCAATCGTATGAATACAACACAGCGTACCGCCCTGGTCACGGCGATCGGCTCCTTCAGTGCCGACGCGGTGATCCGGACACTGCGTCAGGAGGGCTGGCGTATCATCGGCACGGATATATATGAAGCAGACTGGGTGGCGGCCTCCCTCATGGTGGACGCCTTTTATCAGGCACCGTATGCGAGTGAGGAGGAGACGTATATCGACTTCATCCGGGACATCTGCGCCCGGGAGCAGGTCAGCCGTATCCTGCCGCTCATCGATGTGGAGGTCGATGCACTGAATCGCCATCGTGCGGAGATCGAGACCGGAGACTGCCGGATCTGCATGTCGCCGGAGAAGAGCATCCGTATCCTGCGCGATAAATTTGAGATGAAGACGCTCGTGGACGGGGTGCTCGAGGAGAGCCCGGAGGAGATCCGGCAGGCCGTTCGGACGATTCCGACCGAGCGTGCATCGGAGATCGATTTCGAGACGGTCCGCTATCCGATCATCCTGAAGCCGGTCGATGGCCGCAGCTCCAGCGGACTCTACCGCATCTACCAGGAGGACCAGCTCGGCTTCGCGTTTTCAAGCATCATGGACCCGACGAAGCTCGAGGACAGCAGTCTCGAGCACTATCTCGTGCAGCCGATGATCAAGGGTCATGTCATCACCGTGGATGTGATTCGCGATGCGGCAGGCCACTGCACGGCCGTACCGCGTGAGGAGCTGCTGCGCACACCGAACGGCGCCGGCCTTTCGGTACGCGTATTTGAGGATCCGGTACTGGAGGCAGCCTGCCGCGCGATCGCAGCACGGGCGGAGATTCTCGGCTGTGTGAACTTCGAGTTCATCCGGGGCGAGGGCTCCGGCATCTACTATTTCATCGAGTGTAATCCACGCTTCGCGGGCGGTGTCGCCTTCACGGAGCTCGCGGAGGTACCGGCGGTGCATATGCACCTCGCGATCTTCGACGGCGGTGAAATCAGTGGAGAAGAGAAGCCGGTGACGGGCTTCATGACCAGAAAATACCAGGAATTCAGGATGTGAAATGAATGACGTAATACTTATCATCCCGGCGTACAACGAAGCCGGGAACCTCCCGCGGGTCATCGAGAACATCGAGGCGCAGGACTTTCCGATGGATTATGTGATCGTATCGGATGGCTCGACCGATGGCACGATCGCGCTCTGCGAGGAGAAGCACTATAACTATGTCGCCCTGCCGACGAACCTCGGTCTCGCGGGCTGCTTCCAGACCGGAATGCAGTACGCAGCACGCCACGGCTACCGCTATGCGGTACAGTTCGACGGCGATGGTCAGCATCGTGCCGAGGATATCCGCGCGCTCTACGAGAAGATGCAGGAGGGGGACTACGATATCGTCCTCGGCTCCCGTTTCCTCGACCGGAAGAAGGGCGGCAGCATGCGGGAGATCGGTTCCCGCCTGATCACCGCTACGATCCGCTTCACGACCGGCGTCCATGTGACGGACCCGACCTGCGGACTCCGAATGTACAGCCACCGGATGATTTCCTGCTTCGCCTACCGCATGAACTACGGTCCGGAGCCAGATACGATTTCCTATCTCATGAAAAACGGTGCGCGCATCACGGAGGCTCCGATCCGGATCAACGATCGTCTGTCCGGTGAATCCTACCTGCGTCCGCTCACCGCAGCCCGCTACATGGCGCGCATGCTGGTGTCGATCCTGCTGGTGCAGGGCGCACGTGGGGATGCGGACATCGAACTGACGGAAAAACCGGCTGGTCCTGCGGATGCAGATCACACAACGAAATGAAGTATATGAAGAACGAAAACAATCAGAAAAAGGATTTTCTCTGGAACGCCGTCGGGAGTCTTCTCTACGCGCTGGCCTCCATCGTGCTCGCCTTTGCCGTCATCCGGATCGCCGGGGACGACGAGGGCGGTATTTTTGGTTTCGGCTTTTCCACCCTGGGACAGCAGATGTTCATCATCGCCTACTTCGGCATCCGCCCGTTTCATATCACGGACCGGACACCGGAGTACAGCTTCGGTGATTACCTCGGCACCCGCCGCCTGACCTCACTGCTTGCGGTCCTCGGCAGCCTCCTCTTCCTCGGCGTCCAGCTCGGCGCGGGACAGTACAGCCTGCACAAGGCACTCATCCTCCTGCTACTCGCCCTGTATAAGATCATCGACGGCTATGCCGATGTCTATGAGTCGGAGCTGCAGCGCCAGAACCTGCTGTACCGCAGCGGCCAGTCGCTCGCCTTTCGTACGAGCCTCTCGGTCGTGATCCTGCTCGGCAGTCTCGTCCTGAGTGGCAGCCTGTTCCTCAGTGTCCTGCTCGCTGACCTCATGCAGCTCTTCGGGACCTGGGCCTTTGCGATCCGCGTGCTGCGCGCCTGCCCGAAGGGACAGCTCGATACCCGGTTCTCCTGGGCGCATGTCGGAACACTCCTCCGCAGCACGAGTCTTCTCTTCTTCGGCGTCTTCCTCGACTTCTACATCTTCTCCGCGTCGAAGTACGCGATCGATCGTCAGATGTCGAACGCAGATTCCGGATTTTTCAACATCCTGTTCATGCCGACCTCCTTCATCTATCTGCTGGCGAACTTCCTGATCCGGCCAATGCTTACACGTCTGGCCGATCAGTTCACGGCGCGGGATACGGAGGGCTTCCGTGCCTCCGTCCGGCTTATGGTGCGGGCGGTCATGTGTCTCAGCATTGGCATCCTCGGGGCGACCCTGCTCCTCGGTCGCTGGGGTCTCGGTATCTTCGAGCTGATTCTGGGCGCGAGTGCGAGCGGTCGTCTCGTGCCGGCCTTCCCGTCCTTCCTGCTGATCATTCTCGGCGGCGCGCTTTATGCGATGGCCAATGTGATGTACTATATTCTTGTGACGGTGCGCGAGCAGCGAAGGATCTTCCTGTGCTATCTACTCACGACGATCCTCGCCTTCGTAAGCGCCGACCGCATGGTGGCGGCCCGGGGCATGCTCGGCGGGGCGATTAGCTATGTCCTGCTGATGGGCGGACTGCTGGTACTGTTCAGCGTCTTCGTGTTCGGCACACTTCGGAAGATGCACACGGATAAGAACGCCTGAATAAACGCGTCCTTTTCGACGACAGAGATCGAGCGAAAAGGTGAAACCTGCTTCGTACGAAACCAGGTGGAAAGCAGGTATGATATTTTACGAAATGAGGAAACGACATGTATAGTGTGGATGTCATCATCCCGAGCTATAAGCCGGATCAGAAGCTTCGGAAGCTGCTGGAGCTGCTTCTCCGGCAGAGCTGCCCGATACAGAAAATCATCATCATCAATACAGAGAAATCGCTTCTCGACCCGGCGCTGATTCCGGAAGATGAGCGCATCTCGGTGACGCATATCCGGAAGGAAGCGTTCGACCACGGCGCGAGCCGGAACCTCGGCGTGTCGAAGTCGGATGCCGAACTCTTCCTCCTGATGACCGAGGACGCCGTGCCGAAGGATACGACCCTCGTCGAAAAGCTGGTGCGTGTCTTTGAGACGGATCCGTATAAGGATGCGGCACCGCTGCCTGTAGATGTAATTACCGCGCAAACAGATGCTCCGGACGGGCATGCCGATGGAGACATTGGCCGAAGGAAGGCGTCCCGCGGCCCGATCGCTGCGGTCTACGGCCGGCAGCTCGCGACGAAGGAGAGCTCCTACGACGAGCAGTATGCGCGGCAGTTCAACTACCCGGCGCAGTCCTTCGTGAAGACGCAGCAGGACATCGCGCGGCTCGGCATCAAGACCTACTTCGAGTCAAACGTCTGCTGCATGTACCGCCGCGACATCTTCGACCGGCTCGGCGGCTTCATCGATCATACGATCTTCAACGAGGATATGATCTACTGCGGGAAGCTCCTGCAGGCGGGCTATGCGAGTGCATACGAGGCCTCGGCGGAGGTTTACCACGCGCATCACTACAGCGGCTGCCAGCAGTTCCACCGGAACTTCGACCTCGGCGTGTCGCAGGCAGATCACCCGGAGATCTTCGGCGGTCTCCGTTCGGAGGGCGAGGGCGTGAAGCTGGTGCTCGGCAATGCAAAGGACCTCATCCGTCATGGTCGCCTCCTCACCGTGCCGAATCTCATCTGGAAATCGGGCTGCAAGTACCTCGGCTTCCGCATGGGCCGGAACTACCGGAAGCTGTCCCGCCGGATGGTGCTCCGCTGCACCATGAACCCGCGCTACTGGGCGCATGCAGATAATCGAAAGGAAGAAAAGCGATGATGACACCCCTGTTCCGCGTGGTGCTGGTCATAGTATCGATCGGCACACTCGCGACGGTTCTCAAACGAATACAGAAGGCGAAGCTTACGATCGAGGACTCCATTTTCTGGATTCTCCTCGCGATGATGTTCGTCGTCTTCGCCCTGTTCCCGATCGTGCCGGATACCCTGGCACGCCTGCTCGGCATCTACTCCACGGCGAACTTCCTCTTCCTCTTCATGATCTTCATCCTGCTCATGCGGATGTTCTCGATGAGCATGCGGATCAGCACCCTGGAGGATAAGATCCGGAAGCTCGTGCAGGAGCTCGCCCTCCGCGACAAGGATACGCGGGATGCGCTGACGGAAGATGGGTGCGGATGTGGCAGCTCAACGCAAGCTGCGGATGCATCGTCCTCAACGAGCAGACGTGCAGAAAAGTGTATGGAGGAGAGAAACGCATGAAGACCACCGGACGAAGCCTCTACTGGGATATATTTAAAGGCCTCGCCATCATCATGATCGTCTTCGGCCATACCGGACATGGCGGTGCCTTCGTGTACCTCTTCCATCTCGAGCTGTTCTTCTTCGTGACCGGCTTCCTGTATAACGAGATGAAGTATGGCGACCAGCCCTTCACCTTCCTGCAGAAGCGCATCGAAGGAGCCTGGCCACGCTATACGGTCTACAGCATTTTCCTCGCACTCACGCATAACTACATGGTGAAGCACGGCCTGATGGCCCCGGGGACGGACGTGCACTACGCACTTCCTGAGATGCTGACCTCACTTTTCCACGGGATGATCTTCCAGTCCCCGGAGCTGCTCGCCGGACCGATGTGGTTTGTACCGGTGTGGATTCTCGGTGCGGCGCTCTTCGGTGGTGTGGTGTGTCTGGCACGTCACATCGGACGCATGAAGGACGGCATCATCGTGCTCTGCGCGCTTCTCGGCATGGGCATCGGCTACTACTTCATCGGACAGAGCATCCGCCTGTTCTACGGCTTCGAGCTCTCGTTCTTCGTACTGCCGCTCTTCGCCGAGGGCTACTTCCTTCGGAAGTATGCCGGTGATTTCGCGACGAAGATCCGCGGACCACTCGCCCTCGGACTGCTTGTCGTGAGCTTCATCGCACTGAAGCTCTTCGTAAAAAACGGCATCTGGTTCGACCTCTCTGCCCGCAGCGTACACGGCGCCTGGTTCTTCGTCGGTACTGCCATCGGCACTGTCTTCACCCTGATGCTGACACTGCTGATTGAGAAACTCCCACCAAAAATTGGCGAAGTTCTCGCTTATATCGGCCGCCACAGCTTCGACATCATGGCCTTCCACATCTTCGTCTTCAAGATGCTCGATATGTTCCTCCGGAAGCTGTACTTCCGAAATCCCGCGATGGACCTGAGCGGCTACCCGTCGCCCCTGTCCGAACACTACTGGATCCTCTACACCCTCGTGCCACTCGCCGTCTCCGTCCTCGCCGGATGGATCCTTGACCGCATCGGCGCACGCTGGAAGAACACGCATTAAGAAACATTCAGATACCGGAATATAACGCAGGCTGCCCCACGAAAGGTGTTTACCAATCGTGGGGCAGCCTGATTTTTATTACTATCAATGTATGTGCGAATTTCATGTACGTAGGTAACTTGAAATCACATAGATCATCTAATCCGGATGTCGAATTTATACGAGTGTTTCATATAAGAACACCATGCACGGCATGGTGAAGATCGAGAGCAGTGTCGTGAGGACGTAGAGCGAGCTTGCGTAGGCGGCGTCACGGTCATAGAGCTGGGCCATCGAGGTGATGGTGGCGCAGGCCGGGGTGATCGACGGCAGGAAGACGGTGAGCAGGATGGCACCTGCGTTTGGAATCTGCGCTAGATCGAGGAACGGCTTCATGAGGAGCAGTGCGAGGAGCGGATAAACCATGAGACGCAGCACGACGGTCACATAGTTGTGCCGTGTCAGTATGATGCGCTTCAGCGGTGTTTCGGCGATCGCCATGCCGGCGAGGATCATGCCGGTCGGGCCGATCATGTTGTTCATCATCACGAGGACATCCTGTACACTGTCCGGCAGCTCGATGTGCAGAAGGAAGAGCACGACACCGACGAGGATCGAGAGGATGTTTACGTTCAACAGTACCTTTTTCCAGTCGATTTTCTTTTCCTCACAGAGCAGGAATTTGCCATGGCTCCAGAGGAGGATGAGCTGGATCGCCACGAAGGCACTGCAGTAGATGACGTACTCCTGTCCGAGGAGCACCTGCACCAGTGGGATGACGAGGATGCCGGCGTTCGGATAGATACAGCTCGCCTGCTCGATGGCGTTCAGGTGCAGCAGCTTCCGCAGTGGGATCGTGATGACGAGAAACAGGATATGAACGGCTACAGCGGCTACACAGGCCAGTGCCAGACCTTTTTGCACCTCTGGCGTTGCCTCCACCTGGAAGGCGTTGATGATGACACAGGGCATGATGAGATAGACGAGCACGACCGACAGCGCTTTACTGTCGGAGGCCTTTAAAAGACCGAGCTTCACGATGGCGTAGCCCATCAGCATGATGGCAAACAGCTTCAGAATCTGAAGCGCAAGTAATAGACTGATCTGCATGATATGTTTCCTTTCCGGTCACTTTGCGAGGCGCGCGGTGAGCTTTTTTACGATTTTATCCTGCAGCTTCCCGATGCTCTGCTCATAGAGCCAGGAGGTGAGGAAGAGGGCTGTGAAGCTCACCACCGTGAGGATCACGAACAGCTTCGAGTAGGAGATGCGATTCACGAGACGGAGGTAGAGATGGAGCGACAGACTCGCGATGAGCGGGAAGTGTACGAGGTATACCGCGAAGTTCATCGGCGCGACGCGCTTCAGCGGGGCCCACTCGAGCGCACGCTGGAGCGGCGGACAGTTCATGACGCCGACGATGAGGCTGAAGCTGAAGAGCATGACCCAGTAAGCGTTCCAGATAAACACCGGGGCGATCGCCGGACAGTGTGCACGGAAAAACGGATACAGCACGCGCTGCAGTCCACCGGCATCCAGTGCGATCGGAAGCAGCACGAGCAGCAGAAAGAAGAAGCGGAGCAGCGGGTGTCCGCCCTTTTCGTGCTGCGTAAGCCACGCCTTCAGTGCATCATCCAGCTTTCGAAGGAGCACGCCCATCAGGACGAGATGCACATGGAAGAAGTTCGGCTCCGGCAGATGGAAAAAGCTGTATACAAACACCGTGAGGCAGCCGAACTGAAACAGGCGGAGCGGCAGCTTTCTTTCTACCGCATTGTATACATAAATGATGCAGGTGCCGAGCAGGATGTACTTCATCATCCAGAGCGGACCGTTCAGATCCCCGTCCAGGGTGACGGTGGCACGGAGCAACTCCGGGATCGTCGGTGCGTGCGTGTAGTAGGTTGCGAGCCAGGCGTTGTGTAACAGCGCACTTGCCTCCGCCGTCGGATAGCCCACGGTATAGTACAGGATAAACGCGACGAGATTGATGAAGAAAAACGGCACCACGAAGCGAAGATAGCGCGCCAGCAGCTGCGGCAGCAGATGCTGCGCCCTCGTCCGCTTGAACGACGCGAGATAACCGGACAGGATACAGAAACCATACAGCGCGAGGCTCGAATCCAGCAGCACCGACAGAGGGTACGTAAACAGCCGCCCGAGCTCCGGCCGCAGCGCCGGCCGCGGATCACACAGCGTCCAGAACACCCCCGCCAGATGCGCCCAGAAAATCATCAGACAGAAAATATATTTTAAAGAATCAAGATAGTATAAACGCTTCGATGAAGTTCCCATAATCATTTCCTTTATTTATAGTGATCATCATTAATTTAGTAAAAATTGCCTGAATGCGCAATATATAGTAGAATAAGCTCATTTCATACGGAAGACGTGCTCAGAAAATCGGCGCAGGGAGGGCACTAAATTGCGCATTCAAAGAACAGGTTCTGCCGAAGTGTCCGTGACTGACATACAGGCTTGCCTGCTATGGCAGTCACGGACACTTCGACGGGTTCTGTACTTTGAACTAAGTGAGCAGTGCCCTCCCTGCGCCGATTTTCGTCAGGATAACTAAGAAGGAATTATATGCTGCATCTTTTTCAGAGTTTCATCGGCACCGGCGATCAGTTCCTGATCGGCCGTTTCGTCTGCCTGATCATCGCGCTAGGCGTGATCATCGCGATCTGCCTCTGCCTGTTTCAAAAATCCAGATGGAAGCTTCACCAGATCTACTTCGTCGCGGTGTTCTGGCTGGGGCTTGTTTTCATGTGCACACTTCCGCCGCTCTCCGCACCGGACGAGATCCTGCACTTCACCGGAGCCTACGCGCTGTCGAATCAGATCATGGGGCAGCCGGTCCGGGATGAAGACGGCCATGTCCGCATCCGCCAGGAGGACGAGTACCTCGTCAACTGGCCGGGCGACAACGACCCGTGTAAAGCGACGGTCCTCGGACAGACACTCGACCGCTCGGTGTATGAAGCGATGCATGAGAAGGGCCTTTTCCACGCGACGGAGACCGGGACCAGCGTCACGCTGCAGCAGCCGGTGAAGACGACCCCGTGCGCCTACCTCCTGCCGGCCCTCGGCATCACCCTCGCCCGCCTTCTGAAGCTCAGCGCCATCGGCCTCGTGCTGCTCGGCCGCTTTATGAATCTCCTGCTGTTTGCCGTCCTCGGTACGATGACGATCCGCCGCACGCCGATCGGAAAAGCGCTCTTCTTCGCGATCTCACTCTTCCCGATGACCCTCGAGCTCGCCGGCAGCTACAGCTATGACAGCTACATCATCGCACTCAGCTTCTACCTGATCGCCGTGATCCTCGAGCTCGCCCTCGCAGATCGGGAGGCGCGCATCACGCGGAAAAACGTGATCGAGCTTTCTGTACTCGCGCTGCTGCTGTCCCCGTGTAAGATGATCTACGCGACGCTCTTCCTCCTCTGCCTCCTGATTCCGGTCTGGAAGTGGGGGACGAAGCCGTGGCCGAAGTGGATCCTGTCCGTGCTTCTCATCGGGGCGCTGATCGTCGGCTCCATCCTTCTCGTGAATTTCCGGGAGGTCTTCCGTTATGTCAATGCTTCCGGCGTGACACAGGCACCGGAATTCACCTCTTCCGGCGACGTGAATACCGTGAAGCTGCATGACCTCGCCGAGCTCATCCATGACCGGACACTCGTGTTCCGCATCATCCGGAATACGCTCCAGATCCTGGGCGGACAGTTCCTCGGGACGACCGTCGGTATGTGGCTCGGAGCCTTCGACCGGGGACTGGCGACGCCGATGCCGATGCTTGTGCTCTTCTGGACAGGCACACTGCTGCTGGCCATCAGCGGACGCCGGGAGGAACCGGCACTGACGATTCCGCGTCGAATCTGGATGGTCTTCGTTTTTCTGCTGCTCGGCTTCATCCTGATGGTCAGCATGCTGCTCGCCTATACACCGGCGGACACCTTCTATATCCTGGGTGTGCAGGGGCGCTATTTCCTGCCGTTCCTTCCGGTCCTGCTGCTGGCGTTTCGTACGCCACGGCTCCATCGTCTGCAGGCGATCGGCCGCGCCGACATCGGGTTCGAC
This sequence comes from Lachnospiraceae bacterium, assembly GCA_030540075.1. Classification (GTDB taxonomy): domain Bacteria; phylum Bacillota; class Clostridia; order Lachnospirales; family Lachnospiraceae; genus Oribacterium. Next base: position 101,667 of record JAUNWX010000001.1, on the reverse strand, counting down.
GCACTGCTGCTCAGCGTGATGATGCTGATGGATGCGCTCGTGCTCCTCGGCTGTTTCCTGACCGTTGTGCAGCGGGCCTGAAAGGTGGTATAATAAAGTGTTCATAGAAACACAGGAAGAGTGAAAGAATAGATTATATATGAAAGCATTTATCGAATTACTACAGCACATGGTCGAGAAGCGCCGGATGATCCTGGACCTCGCGAAGTCCGATTTCCGGAAGCGTTTCGTCGGCTCTTACTTCGGCATCATCTGGATGTTTCTCCAGCCGCTTGCGACGGTGACCATCTATGCGTTCATCTTCGGACCCTATGGCTTCAAGTCTGCACCGCCGGTACCAAACACGAGCTACGTGATCTGGCTGATCCCGGGCCTCGTGCCCTGGTTCTTCTTCAGTGAATGCCTCAACAACCTGACCGGCATCCTGCAGGAGTACAGCTACCTCGTGAAGAAGGTCGTCTTCCCGGTGGAGCTCCTTCCGATCATCAAGCTTGCATCCTGCTTTTTCGTTCACCTCTGCTTCATCGTGATCATGCTGGTCGCCTTTCTCGTGTCCGGTAAGACCCCGATGATCAGCTGGCTTCAGATCATCTACTACAGCTTCGCGGCTTCTGTGCTGGGACTGGGTCTCGGTTATCTCACGAGTGCGATCAATGTCTTCTTCAAGGACATGCAGCAGATCGTCGGGATCTGCCTCCAGTTCGGTATCTGGATGTGCCCGATCATGTACGATGAAACCCTCTTTACGAGCCGTGCACCCTGGGTCGGTACTCTGCTGAAGCTGAATCCGCTCTACTATATCGTGGCAGGGTATCGTGATTCCATGCTGACCGGCGCCGGGTTCTGGATGCGCCCGACCCTCGGTATCTACTTCTGGGTGGTGACGCTCGTGATCTTTTTCGTCGGCCTCTCGTTTTTCCGTAAGCTTCGTCCGCATTTTTCGGATGTACTGTAAATTAAGGAGTAAATATGCTGTATACCATTGCAGTTTTAGCACATGTACTGTTTTTTCTGACCCTCGGCAGTCTCTACTACAGGAGAAAGGTCGAGGCCATCCAGGACCCGAAGAAGCGCGCAGAGTATACCCTGCCGCTCGTGCAGGGCATCTTCCGGAAGATTCTGAAAACAGCCCACGTGACGGTGGAGGTCGAGGGAATGGAAAATCTGACCTCGATTCCGAAGGACGAGGGTGTCCTGTTCGTCGGTAATCACCGCTCGTATTTCGATGTCATCATCGCCTATACCCTCGTGGATCGTCCGACCGGCTTCATCGCGAAGGCGGAGATCGAGAAGATCCGGCCGCTGAAGCGCTGGATGGACGAGCTCGGCTGTCTCTTCATCGATCGAAATAATCTGAAGCAGTCCCTGAAGGTCATCATCACAGCCATAAAGCAGGTGCGGGAGGGACAGTCCATCTGGATCTACCCGGAAGGGACCCGTTCCGAAGGAGAGACCGAGCTCGATATGGAGACTTTTAAGGAAGGCTCCTTCAAGGTGGCAGAGAAGACGGGATGCAAGATCGTGCCGGTGGCGATGATCGGAACACGCGATATCCTGGAAGCGCAGTTCCCGGCGATTAAGCCGCAGCATGTGAAGGTACGTATCGGTGCGCCGATCGAGGTGAAGAACCTCGGTGAAGAGGCACAGAAGCACATCGGTGCCTATGTACAGGCGCAGGTGAAGGCGGACATCCAGACACTGCTGACAGAAGAGAAAGACTAGAAGGATCATTACATGGAAGAAAAGAACGCACTTTTACAGATTCGTGACCAGCTCGATGTGCTGGATCATCAGATTACGGAGCTTTATAAGCAGCGGATGGACCTCTGCGAGCAGGTCGCTGAGTATAAGATCGAAACCGGGAAGGCGGTATTTGATCCGGTACGGGAGGAGCAGAAGCTCGATACGGTAGCGTCCTATCTTGATACGGATTTCGATCGGAAGGCGATCCGGGAGCTCTATCAGCAGATGATGACGATTTCGAGACGCCGGCAGTTCGGTATTCTGTCTGCACATGGAAAGACCTTCCACGCGGATTTCGAGAAGCTCGATGCGATTCCGAAGAGTGGAAAGCGCGTCGTCTACCAGGGTGTCGAGGGTGCGTACGCCCATCTCGCGGCACGGCAGTGCTTCGGCACAGAGACGGCACTTCGCCATGTGAAGACCTGGAAGGATGCCATGGACGAGGTCGTGGAGGGACAGGCGGACTACGCGGTGCTTCCGATCGAGAACTCGAGCCATGGCGCGGTGTCGGATATTTTCGACCTTCTGGTGCGCTATCCGGCGCTCGCCATCGTCGAGGAGGTGGACCTTCATGTGGAGCATGCGCTGATGAGTGTGGCGGGCGCCAGCATTGACGGACTGAAGCGGATCTACTCACATCCGCAGGCACTCGGACAGTGTGCAGCTTTTCTGGAGGCACATCCGGACATCGAGGCGGTGCCGGTGCTAAACACCGCAGTCGCGGCAGCGTACGTTCGGGATCATCAGGATCCGGGCATCGCGGCACTCGCTTCCGAGCTCTCTGCGGAGCTGTATGGACTGACGATTCTCCAGCGTGGGGTCAACCAGGAAAAGAGCAACACGACCCGCTTCATCGTGCTCGGACGTGAGCACGTCTACACAGCGGGGGCAGAGAAGATCAGTATCTGCTTCGAGACAGCACATAAACCAGGTGCGCTCTATAACGCACTTGGTAATTTCATATTTAATGATGTCAATATGCTGATGATCCAGTCCCGACCGATTCCGGAGAAGCCGTTCGAGTATCGCTTCTTCATCGATCTCGAGGGAAACCTGTCCATGCCGAATGTCATCAATGCGCTCGCCGGACTCGAGGATCAGATCACATCTCTTCGTATCCTGGGGAATTACGGAAAGGAGTAACTATGTCACAGATCAATGTACTCGTCGTTGACGATGAAAAGGAAATCGCAGAGCTGGTGGAAATCTATCTCGTCAGTGACGGTTATAAGGTGTTTAAGGCCTACAATGCAGAAGAGGGCCTGAAGATCCTCGACGAGCAGGAGATCCACCTCGTACTGCTCGATATCATGATGCCGGGCATGAACGGCCTCGAGATGTGTCGGAAGATCCGGACGAAGTCCAACATCCCGATCATCATGCTGTCGGCGAAGTCCACGGATCTCGATAAGATCGTCGGCCTCACCGGCGGTGCGGATGATTATGTGACGAAGCCGTTTAACCCGCTGGAGCTGACGGCACGTGTGAAGTCACAGCTCCGCCGCTATACGCAGCTGAACCCGAACGCGGCGGATCAGTTTACCAGCAGTGAAATCACGATCCGTGACCTCACCATCAACAAGGATAATCATCGTGTACTGGTGGACGGGGAGGAAATCAAGCTGACACCGATCGAGTTTGAGATTCTGTACCTGCTGGCATCTCATCCGGGTAAGGTATACTCTACCGACGAGATCTTCGAAAAGGTATGGGATGAAAAGGTCTATGAGGCCAACAACACCGTGATGGTGCACATCCGTCGCCTGCGTGGAAAGCTGCGGGAGGAGAGCCGCGAGAACAAGATCATCTCGACTGTCTGGGGCATCGGCTATAAGATCGAGAAGTAAGCATCACGACCTTGGAAAAAGATAAGAACGAGCAGAAAAATCATACCCATGGGCATGGCTATATGATGCAGCTGATGGCACATATCGGCATCGCGTCGGTGATTACGATCATCATCCTCGTGTTTCTCATCACGAATCTCACCGCCATCACCAGCTTTCTATATCAGACAGGAAACGATTCTCAGGCTCTGCAGCGCTTCGCGCTCGGCTCGACCATCAGTGTCCTGCTTTTTGTGTTGCTCGGAATTCTCATATTCTCACTGATCTTCCTGCTCCTGCAGCGAAAGATGGCACGGGATATCGAGACGATCGCCCATGCGGTGAAGCAGATTTCCGAGGGCGATCTCAGTACCCGCCTGGAGCTGGAAGGCGAGGGCGAGCTTACCGATATCGCGGAGAATCTGAATCGCATGGAGGAGGATATCCAGGAGCTTATCGATAAGGAGCGGACATCAGAACAGTCGAAAACGGACCTGATTACCAATGTCGCGCATGATCTTCGAACGCCGCTGACCTCCATCCTCGGTTATCTCGAGCTGCTTCGGAAGAATCAGAAGCTCTCACCGGAGATGCAGCAGAAGTATCTGGATATCGCCTACAACAAGTCGGTGCGCCTTCAGAAGCTGATCGAGGAGCTGTTCGGCTTCACGAAGCTTTCCTATGGAAAAATCAATATGAACGTGACGAAGGTGGATATCGTCGAGCTGCTGGCACAGCTTCTCGAGGAGAGCTATCCGAATTTTCAGAAGAACGGTCTCAGCTATGATTTCGTATCGAACCGGAAGTCGCAGATCATCGAAGCCGATGGTGATCTGCTGGCGCGACTTTTCGATAATCTGATCGGCAATGCCATCAAGTACGGTAAGGAAGGAAAGCGTGTCCGGGTCAGCCTCCGGGCGGACCGGGAGATCGTGACGATCAAAATCGTGAATTACGGTTATGTGATTCCGGAAAATGAGCTGCCACTGATTTTTGACCGCTTTTACCGGACGGATCACAGCCGGACGAACGCGTCCGGTCCCGGTGGAACGGGCCTCGGCCTGGCCATCGTCAAGAACATCGCCGATATGCATCATGGTACGGTGTCGGTTTCCTCGGATCTTTCGGGAACTGTCTTCACTGTCCGACTGAAGATTCATTTTGATGGGGAGAGAACATTTTGAGTTCCGGATATAAGCGAAGTATGTCGATGCAGCGAATTTCATATCGTCGATCGGGCTTCCGCAGTATCGGCCGGGGGCTGTGGTTCCTGCTGACCCTGCTCTGCCTGCTGCTTCTGTTTTCGATGCGTGGCTATGCGGATACGGTCGACCTTTCGGTGACCTATGGTTACCAGAACACGGCGAAGGCCGGTCGGCGGCTGCCCCTCAGCATCGGGATTGAAAACCATCAGGAGAGCACCTTCTCCGGCTATATCCATGTCTACATGGTTGAGTCGGAGGACAGTGTCTATGAGTACCGCTATCAGAAAATCGTCGAGGGTGGTTCCTCGGATACGCTGAATGTGACGGTGTCACTCAGCTCCGGTATCAGCCAGCTGCTGGTGACCGCGGAGGACCGGGAGGGGCATACGCTGGGCTCCCGGCGTATCGGCCTCGATGTTGCAGGCTCGGATGCCGAGCTCATCATCGGGATCATCTCCGATCATCCGGAGGCGCTCAGCTATCTGAATGATGTGGGGATCAATAACGGTATTCTCCGAACCAGGAGTGTGATTCTGCCGGTCGATGATCTGCCGGATTCGGAGAATGAGCTCGATCAGCTGGATGTTCTTCTGATTTCTGATTTTTCGATGAAGAACATACGCAAGAACGAGGCAGAGGTCATCGCACAGTGGGTGCGGGATGGCGGTATCCTGCTGCTGGGAACGGGTGCGCGCGGGGAGGATGCCCTGAGCCCGTACTACGCAGCGTATCTTCGAACGGCACTTCAGCCGGCGGAGATGAGTCTTGAGATGGGGACTACGTACCATGAGGACGAGAATTCGACCCTACTGTCACTGACGGCCTCCCCGGTTCATATCAAAGGTGGCCAGGAGGTCATGCTTTCCGATGGTGTGCCGATCGTTTCAGAGGTCTCGGAGGGGGCGGGCATCGTCGCCATCAGCGGCTATGATTTCTGTGACCTCACGCGTTTTGCCACAGATCAGAGTGGATACATCGATCAGCTCTTTTCTGCAATTCTCGGGAAAACGCGTCTCGAAAATCTTTCCGTCACGGCTTCGGAGCGGAGTCTCGCCCGCTACTGGAATGTACAGGAGCTTATGAATCTGAGCGATCTCCGAAAGGTGCCGCAGCCGATCCTCTATGCTGTTATCCTCGCTGCCTATGTGCTTCTGATCGGCCCGGGACTCTACTTTTTCATGCGTGAACGGGAGGTCCTTCGGATGTACCGTCCGGGTGTTCTACTGGTGACGGCGATGACGATCATCCTTGTCTATGTCATGGGACTCGGTACACGTTTCATGGGTCCGTTCCTGACCTGTGTCCGCCTGAAAAACATCTCGGCGGACAGTGTCGATGAGACGGATTATCTGAATCTGCGCTCGCCATACTTCCGAAGCTATGAGCTTCCGGTGAAGACCGAGTACGATGTATACCCGATTCTGAAGGGCGCCGATTTTACAGGCGATATCCAGGGTCTTCTTTCCTCGGAGGATTATGTAAGCCATACGAGCATCGATAACGGTCGTGAGAAAAAGACAATCACGATTCAGAATGCGGCACCGTTTGCCGCCCGCTACTTCGAGCTTCACAACAACATGCCGAACGCCGATGGGAGCTTCCAGTCGGATATTCATTTTGCGGATGGCAGTGTGCACGGTACGCTTACAAACGGTACGGCCTATGATCTCAGCGATGCGGCACTGCTGATCTATGGAAAGGTGATCCGGATCGGACGCCTGGATGCCGGTGCCAGCATTGACCTCGGACACTGTGAGGCGGTCAATGTGCCGGTGGGCGACAGTCGGAAAATCGCCGCCAGTGTCACCAGTGGAACCTGGCAGGGCCTGCTTCGCTACTATCTGACGAACAGCCTGAGCGGTTATTTCAGTGATGCGCGCATCGTCGGCTGCGTCCGGGAGGAGAATTCGGAGAAGCAGCCGCTGGATTTCACAGAGCAGACGGATATCGACAGCTATGGCTTTACGATGGTGGTTTCCTCACTGCCATTCAGTACCCGTGTGGGGGATGTCTACAGCTACAGTGCGCTGTCGACGGATCCTAAGATTCAGTCGGGTGATTATGATGCAACGGAGAATACGGTCGCGAGTGCATGGCCGACGACGCTCGAGTACCATCTCGGCGAGGGCAGTGACATCACGAGTCTTACGATCGAGAGCCTTTCGGCGGATGATGCAGGGGATGCGAAGTCGATCGGCAGCGTGCGTCCGTTCCGTGGCAGCATGAGCTTCTATAATTATACGACGGGTGGTTTCGATGTCATCGATATCGGAAACGGTGTGCTGACACGGGCACAGCTGGACAGCTACCTCGATGAGGATAATGTGCTTATTGTGCGCTATACCTCGAGTGAGGAGAATGCGGGCATTGATGAACGGTGTTATCTCCCGATGCTGACTGTGACGGCACGGAATGCAGAGGAAAAGCCGGTGGAGATGATCGATGCGGCAGAGCTTGAGGCGTCCGGGTACATCGGGGAGGACAGCGTACCGGAGGAAACAGAACCCGGCATCGGATGAGAAAGAATCCGTATAGGATTTAGTCACAGATGAGAAAGGAGCGTATCCATGATTTCTTTTGAAAATGTAACAAAGAACTACGGTCATGTGACAGCGCTCGACGGGCTTACGATGCATGTGGAGGATGGCGCACTGTATGCACTCGTCGGACCGAATGGTGCCGGGAAAACTACGGCACTTCGTATGCTGCTCGGACTCGTATATCCGGACAGCGGTCAGATCCTGATCGATGATATGGAAGCAGGAGCGGATGTACGTCGCCTGAAGCGCCGCATCGGATATGTGCCGGATCGTATCGGCGCCTATCCGAATCTTCGTGTATCGGAGTATATGGACTTTTTCGCGGACTGCTATGATCTGTCCGGTGTGAAGATGAAGCGGCAGATTCAGATGCTGCTCGATCTCGTCGGCTTACGTGACCGCCAGGGACAGTTTATGGATTCGCTGAGCCGGGGAATGCAGCAGAAGCTGAGCCTCGCACGTGCGCTGATTCATGACCCGAAGATCCTCGTCATGGATGAGCCGACAGCCGACCTGGATCCGGCGACGCGTTTCGAGTTCCGGCAGATCCTTGCGAGCCTCGCGGATTCCGGAAAGACCCTCCTGATCAGCTCACGTACACTGACGGAGATTTCGGACCTATGTACGGATATCGGCATCCTCGACCGTGGGCGTCTGGTCATGGAAGGAAAAATCCATGAGGTGCTGGATCGGGTGGATGCGTCGAATCCGATCATCATCAGCATCGCAGGAAATCTGAGTTCGGCGATGCAGACACTGAAGCATGATCGTCTGGTGAGATCCATCAGTATCCGGGATAAGAATCTGCTGATTACGTATGCGGGTACACAGAAGGATGAATCGGCGCTGCTCCGCCGGCTGATCGAGGCCGGCGTGCCGGTACGTGGATTCCATCGGGAGAAGGGTGACCTGGAATCTCTTTTCCTGCAGCTGACCGGTGCACATGAAGAAAGGAGGGTGACGTACTATGAAGCTGAATCCGATTTTCCGGAGGGATGAGATCATCAACGCACGTAGTCTGACGCTTCCGCTGCTTGTGACACTCCTGAACGGGGGACTGAGCATCCTGATTCTGATTAATCTGTTTTATATCGTCTCGACGGCGGAGCTGACGGGGGAGATCGCGTATCGAAGCTTCCTGCGCATCTACTATATCGCGGCGCTGGTGGAGCTTCTGCTCGTGATTCTGATTGCACCGGCACTGGCCGCTTCCTCGGTCGCCAGCGAGCGGGACCAGCGTTCACTGGGCCTTCTGCTGACGACCCAGCTGACACCGGCGGATATCATTATCGGTAAGCTGATGAGTGTGATGAGTACACTGATGTTGCTCGTCGCGACGGCGCTTCCAATCTTCGCAACCGTATACATCTATGGTGGCATTACCTTCTTCGATATCCTGATGTATCTGCTCACGGCCTTCGTATGCGCGATGCTGTCCACGAGCATCGGCATCCTCGTCAGCGTCAGTATTTATATCCCGACGGCGGCTACTCTGGTGTCGTATGCCGGCATGACGCTCTGTATCCTGGCGGCCCTGCTGCTCGTTCATTTCCGTGGACGCTTCGGCATCGGCGGCGTGCAGGCGTATATCATCGCCCTGCTGCTTCTCATGCTTCTTTCGCTTCTGGCACTCTGCTTCAGCATGCGACAGCTGAAGCCGCATCCGGTGCGCCGGAAAGCATAGATGAAAGAACGGTAAGGACAGAATATGCCATGATGCTTCGGACGCGCAGCCGGCCTTCCGTACATGGTATACAGGATCGACAGCAATAGGAGACAGAAAAGAGCAGAATGAAAGAAGTGGTGGATATCACGGAAAACAGAATACGGGATCCGGAGCGGAGGCGTCGGAAAGCAGCACGTGTCTGCTTCCTGCTGAGCCTCCTGTGGATGATGTTTATTTTTATGATGTCGCAGCAGAACGCGGATACGTCGACGGAGACCAGTCTGCGGGCCGGTACGCTCGTGGCAGAGCTAGTGGTTCCGGGCTATCGTGACTGGACGGCAGCAGAGCAGCGGGCACTCGCGATGCAGATCGACTATCCGGTGCGGAAGCTCGCCCATGCCAGTGAGTATACGGTCCTCGGCATACTGTACAGCCTGAGTGTGCTGTCGCTGAGTGCCGTACCGAAGCGGAAAAAGCTGCTCTGTACTGCTTTTCCACTCGGCGTACTCTATGCAGCGAGTGATGAGTTTCATCAGCTGTTTGTGCCGGGACGTGCCGGGCGGGTGAGCGATGTGCTCATTGACAGCAGCGGGGTGCTGCTCGGCATCGCGATTGTTTCTCTTTTTATGCACATCAAGCAATTCTTGAAAACGAGGTCTGTTTATGCTTAAATGTTATCTATTGAAATCGGATGTAAGAGGTGAAAGATGAACTGTATCATGATCGGTATCGCCGGTGGTTCAGGCTCCGGCAAGTCAACCTTTACAAATCGTCTGAAGAAGGAATTCGGTGACCAGGTCACCGTCATTTATCATGACAATTATTATCGCTCGAACGATGGTATCCCGTTCGAGGTGCGGCAGAAGGTGAACTATGATCATCCGGATGCCTTCGAAACGGATCTTCTGATCGCTCACCTGAAGGCGCTTCGTCGCGGTGAGAGCGTACAGTGCCCGGTGTATAACTATGCAGAGCATAACCGTTCGCAGGAGACGGTCGAGCTCCGACCGAGCAGAATCATCATCATCGAGGGCATTCTCGTCCTCGAGAATCCGGAGCTTCGTTCTCTTTTCGATATCAAAATCTATGTGGAAGCCGATGCAGATGAGCGTATCATCCGCCGCATCATCCGTGATGTGAAGGAGCGTGGCCGTCATGTCGAAGATATCTCCGAGCAGTATCTGACGACGGTGAAACCGATGCACTATCTGTATGTCGAGCCGACGAAAGCACTCGCGGACATCGTCATCAACAGTGGTATGAACGATGTCGCCTTCGATCTCATGCGTACGAAGATTCAGAAGATTCTCGATACACCGGAGAACGGAGCCGAATAACAGCCCATCACGGTCGAGGTCGACCGATGAAGGATAGAAGCAGAGACTTAAACGTACACGTACATGAAAAATGGGAGGTAGCCGCATGCTTTACAACAGTACCCGAGGGGGAGAGAACGGACTCCGCGCATCGGAGGCGATTCTGAAGGGTCTCGCGTCAGATGGTGGTCTTTTCATGCCGGAGAAACTGCCGGTACTTACGAAGCCACTTTCGGAATTAAGCACGCTTTCATATCAGGATCTTGCGTATGAGATTATGAAGGAGTTTTTCACGGATTTCACCGAGGAGGAGCTCCGTCACTGTATCTGTGCGGCCTACGATGAGAAGTTCGAGGATCCGAAGATCGCACCGCTGGTAAAGAAGGGCGGCGCATGGTACCTCGAGCTGTTCCATGGAAAGACCATCGCATTTAAGGATATGGCCCTTTCCATCCTCCCACACCTGATGGTGACCAGTGCACGGAAGAATCAGGTGACGGATCGTATCGTGATCCTGACCGCGACCTCCGGTGATACCGGAAAGGCAGCGATGGCCGGCTTCGCGGATGTACCGGGTACGGAAATCATCGTATTCTATCCGTATGGTGGTGTTTCCCGTTTTCAGGAGCTGCAGATGCGCACGGAGCTGGGTAAGAATACTCATGCAGCGGCGATCCGCGGCAACTTCGATGATGCCCAGACCGGTGTGAAGCAGATCTTCCATGATCAGGCATTCGCACAGAAGCTGAAGGCGCAGGGCGTCGTGCTGAGCTCGGCGAACTCCATCAACATCGGCCGTCTGGTTCCGCAGGTGGTTTACTATGTCTATGCCTATGGCCAGATGCTGCAGGCCGGCGATGTCGCAGAGGGTGAGAAGATCAATGTCTGCGTCCCGACCGGAAACTTCGGTAATATCCTGGCAGCATATCTCGCGAAGCACATGGGTGTGCCGATCGAGAAGCTGATCTGCGCATCCAACGAAAATAAGGTATTAACGGACTTCTTCGGTACCGGCGAGTATAACCGGAACCGTCCGTTTATTCTGACCTCCAGCCCGTCGATGGATATCCTGATCTCCTCGAACCTGGAGCGTCTCATCTATCTCAGCACCGGCTGTGACAGCGCAAAGACCGCACAGCTCATGGAGGACCTTCGTACGAAGGGTGTCTATGAGGTGAGCGACGATATGCGTCAGTTCATGGCAGACTTCGTCGCTGGCTTCGCAGAGGAGCCGGAGGTCTTTCAGACCATCCGTGATCTGAAGGAAGAGGCCGGATATGTACTGGATCCGCATACAGCAGTTGCATCTGCCGTCTATAAGCAGTATGCTGAAAAGACGGGCGATACCCGTAAGACGGTGATTGCATCGACCGCAAGCCCGTATAAGTTTGCACCGAATGTGATGAAGGCCCTCGGCATCGATGTGGAGGATCAGGATGTGTTTGCTGTCATCGATCAGCTCTCGGAGATTTCCGGCGTGCCGGAGCCACGTGCGATTCGTGAGGTACGGAACGCAGCGATCCGTCACAGCGAGGTCTGTGAGACTTCCGAGATGAAGAAGATGGTCGAGGACTTCCTCTTTGTCTGAGATTTTCCAGAGAGCGCATCGTGCCGGTGAGAGAACGACAGGGATGTGTTTAGTGAAAGTGTGTACAGAAAACATGGAAAAGGCGCTACAGCTTGTCTATGTTTCTGTAGAAATACAATGCGGACTGTGTTAATATATTCACATAGTTTATAAATGCTATTTTATAGGAGGAAATAAAATGTTAGTTAACGCTAAGGGAATGCTTGACAAGGCACTGGCTGGTCACTATGCAGTACCACACTTCAACATCAACGATCTGGAGTGGGCGAAGTCTGTACTGCTCGCTTGCGAGGAGGTACAGTCTCCGGTGATCCTCGGTGTATCCGAGGGTGCAGGCAAGTACATGACCGGCTTTAAGACCGTCGCTGCGATGGTAAAGGCGATGGTAGAGGAGCTCGGCATCACCGTTCCGGTGGCACTTCACCTTGACCACGGCACATACGATGGAGCGAAGGCATGCATCGAGGCCGGCTTTACTTCTGTTATGTTCGATGGTTCACACTATGACATCGACGAGAACGTAGAGAAGACCAAGGAGCTCGTAAAGCTCGCACACGAGCATGGCTGCAGCTTGGAGGCTGAGGTCGGCGGTATCGGCGGTGTAGAGGATGGTGTTACCTCTGCCGGTGAGAAGGCAGATCCTGCAGAGTGCAAGCGCATCGCAGATCTCGGTGTGGATTTCCTTGCAGCTGGTATCGGCAATATCCACGGTGTATATCCGGCAGACTGGCAGGGTCTCGACTTCGAGGTACTCGCAGCGATCAAGGAGCAGATCGGGGATCTTCCGATGGTTCTTCACGGCGGTTCCGGTATCCCGGATGAGATGATTCAGAAGGCCATTTCTCTCGGCGTTTCAAAGATCAATGTAAATACCGAGCTTCAGATCGTATTTGCAAAGGCAACCAGAGCGTACATCGAGGCTGGTAAGGATCTTCAGGGCAAGGGCTACGATCCTCGTAAGCTCCTGAAGCCGGGTGCAGAGGCCATCATCGAGGAGTGCAAGGCACGTATCGCTGTATTCGGTTCAGCACATAAGGCTTAATTTACGGTTACTTTTAGAACCTGTCCCAGATCCTGGGACGGGTTCTTTTCACGCACTATGTTCTTCCTTTCATAGGGGAGTAGAAGGAGACAATGAATGAGTGAAGTTTTAAATGTTACGGAAATTTTCGGTGAGGATGTCTTTAACGACAAGGTGATGCAGGAGCGTCTTCCGAAGGCAGTGTATAAGAAGCTGAAGAAGACCATCACCGAGGGCTACGAGCTCGATCCGACCATCGCGGATGCAGTTGCACAGGCGATGAAGGAGTGGGCGCTCGAGAACGGTGCGACCCACTACACGCACTGGTTCCAGCCGCTGACCGGGATCACTGCAGAGAAGCATGATTCCTTTATCTCGGCCGCCGATGCCGATGGTAAGGTCATCATGGAGTTCTCCGGCAAGGAGCTGGTCCGCAGTGAGGCCGATGCATCCTCATTCCCGTCTGGTGGACTTCGTGCGACCTTTGAGGCGAGAGGCTACACCATCTGGGACTGCACCAGCCCGGCCTTCCTTCGTCGCGAGGGAGAGCATGGCGAAATCGTAACACTTTGCATTCCGACCTCCTTCTGTTCCTTCGGTGGTGAGGCACTGGATACGAAGACTCCGCTGCTTCGCTCCATGCAGGCGGTCAATGAACAGGCACTGCGTATTCTCCGGCTGTTCGGTAACACGACATCGAAGTCGGTGAAGCCATCCGTCGGTGCAGAGCAGGAGTACTTCCTGATCGACCGGAACAAGTATCTGAAGCGGAAGGACCTCATATATACAGGACGTACCCTCTTCGGCGTGATGCCGGCGAAGGGCCAGGAGCTCGATGACCACTACTTCGGTTCCATTCGTCATCGTATCGCTGCCTTCATGCGCGATGTGGATGTGCAGCTCTGGAAGCTCGGTGTCACCGCGAAGACCGAGCATAACGAGGTCGCACCGGCACAGCATGAGCTGGCACCGGTCTATGATGAGGCGAACCTCGCCGTCGACCATAACCAGCTGGTGATGGAGGTCATGAAGAAGACCGCACCACGGCATGGTCTCGAGTGCCTGCTTCATGAGAAACCGTTCTCCGGTGTCAATGGTTCCGGTAAGCACAACAACTGGTCGCTCGTAACGGATGATGGCATCAATCTGATGTATCCGGGTGAGACGCCGCATGAGAACATTCAGTTCCTTCTGGTACTTTCCTGCGTACTGGCTGCGGTCGACAAGCATGCGGATCTTCTCCGTCTCAGTGCGGCGGATGTCGGAAACGAGCATCGTCTCGGTGCGGATGAGGCACCACCAGCGATCGTTTCTGCGTTCATCGGCACCCAGCTCGAGGATGTCGTGGAGCAGCTGATCGGTACCGGTTATGCGACCGAGTCGAAGCAGGGCAAGATTCTCCCGACCGGTGTCAATACCATGCCGGATCTCTATGCGGATGTCACCGATCGTAACCGTACCTCACCGTTTGCCTTTACCGGTAACAAGTTCGAGTTCCGTATGGTGGGTTCTGCGGAGTCCATCGCAAGTGCGAACATCATCCTCGATGCTATCGTCGCAGAGCAGTTTAAGGAAGCCGCCGACGTATTGGAGAAGGCAGAGAACTTCAGCGATGCATGTCATGATTACATCAAGAAGCTCCTGACCGAGCACCAGCGCATCATCTTTAACGGAAACGGCTACTCCGAGGAGTGGGTAGAGGAGGCAGAGCGCAGAGGTCTTCCGAATCTTCCGTCCATGGTGGATGCGATTCCGGCCCTGACCACCGAGAAGGCGATCAAGCTCTTTAAGGAGTTTGGTATCTATACACAGGCCGAGCTGGTGAGCCGCGAGGAGGTCGAGTACGAGCAGTACTCGAAGGTCATCAATATCGAGGCACGTGCGATGATCAACATCTCCGGCAAGCAGATCATCCCGGCGGTCATCCACTACACCACGCGTCTCGCGGATTCGATCCGTAAGGTGAGCGAGGCGTGCCCGGAGGCGGATGTATCCGTTCAGAAGGGTCTTCTGCTGCATGCGTCGAAGCTGCTTTCAGACATGGAGCAGGCGAGAACGAAGCTGCTGCAGGATGTCGAGCTGTATGGTCCGGAGAAGGATGCCGAGAAGAAGGCGCGTGCATACCACGATACGATCGTGCCGGATATGCGGGCACTGCGTACACCGGTCGATGAGCTCGAGCAGATCGTGGATAAGGATCTTTGGCCGTATCCGAGCTATGGTGATATGATTTTCGAGGTATCCGAGCCTTGATTTTTCAGTCCGTCACGTGAGTGACGGACTTTTTCTATATTGAAATGGCGCCTGCATTATGTTAATATGTTCAAAATCTCAAAAAGATAATATCAAATGAACATAAGCGAGAAAGGCGGACGTCATGATGCTGGAGCGGGAGACGACGATTATTCTGAGGACTTTATATGAGCGTGCGGAGAGTACGCAGCGGGACCTGGCGGGGGCGCTGGGGGTGTCGCTGGGGAAGACGAATCAGCTTCTGCAGGAAACGGTGAATCAGGGGCTTCTCCGGAAGCTGAGTCATGATGAGGGGCGTGGCCGGAATGTGCTGTATGCGCTGACGGATGCGGGACAGCAGCGGCTGGAGGCGCATCGGGTGGATGCGGCGCTGGTGCTGGCGTCTGGCTTTGGTTCCCGTTTCGTGCCGCTCACGTATGAAACGCCGAAGGGCCTGCTCGAGGTCTTCGGAGAGCGGATGATCGAGCGTCAGATCCGGCAGCTTCACGAGGTGGGGATCACGGATATCACGATCATGGTCGGCTATCTCAAGGAGAAGTTTGAGTACCTCATCGATAAGTACCAGGTGAAGCTGATCTATAATCCGGAGTATGCGACGAAGAACACGCTGGCGACGATGCACCATGCGGCGTCGGTGCTTCGGGGACATAACTGCTATATTCTGTCCTCCGATAACTGGATGCGGGAGAATATGTACCATCGCTATGAGGCGGACGCCTGGTATGCGGCGAGCTTCATGAAGGGGGAGACCCGGGAATGGGCGATGGAGACCGCACGGAACGGCGCGATCAAGGATGTGCGTGTCGGTGGCTGTGATCAGTGGTGCATGTATGGGCCGGTGTACTTTACGAAGGCGTTTTCGGAGCAGTTTCTGCCGTTCATCGAGAGCTACTATCGGATGCCGGGGACGGAGCAGTTCTACTGGGAGGATGTACTGATCCGCAACCTGAAGCTGCTGCCGCCGATCTATATCAATAAGCAGCCGGAGGGCGAGATCTATGAGTTCGAGAATCTCGAGGAGCTTCGGCAGTTCGATGAGAAATATGTGAATCACTCCGGTTCCGAGGCGATGCAGCTCGTGTCCCGGGTCTTCGGCATCCCGGAGTCCTGTATCGTGCACATCCGTTGCCTGAAGGCCGGGATGACGAACAAGTCCTGGTATTTTTCAGTGCTGGATGCACCGGAGACACCGGCGGAGTACCGGGGCAAGGACTATATCTGTCGTATCCCGGGGCCGGGCACGGAGAAGCTGATCGATCGTTTCCATGAGGGTGAGGTGTACGAGGCGGTGACACAGCTCGGCATCACCGAGGAGCTCATGTATTTCAATCCGGAGAACGGCTATAAGATCTCCCGCTACTATCATGGGGCGCGCAATGCAGACTACGGGAATCCGGTGGAGCTCCGGCAGTGCATGGCGATTCTCAAGCGTCTGCATAATTCCGGCATCGAGCTGAAGCATGACTTCGACCTCCATCAGGAGATGCTGCGCTATGAGACGTACATCCGTGAAGCAGGCGCGGTGATCCCGTTTGAGGATTATCCGGAGGTGCGTCTCCATGCCGAGGAGGTCTTCCGCTTCGTGGCGGCGCAGCCTCGTCCGAAGACGATCGCCCACATCGATTCCGTAAAGGATAATTTTATCTTCACGGACGAGGGTCTCAAGATGATCGACTGGGAGTACTGTGGTATGGCGGATCCGCTGACGGATCTTGCGATGGCGGCGATCTACTCCTACATGAGCTTCGAGGAGACGAAGCAGCTGATCGAGGTATATCGTACGGCACCGATGGGTGCGGTGGAAAACGAAACGAGTGCACCGGCGGGCGAAGCGCAGACACGGCCGGGGGCTGCCCCTGCAGCCGCGGGTGACGATGTGGCGGACGGAGGCATTGCCCTCCGGGGACTCGGCGACGAGGATGCCTATGCGCTGGTCGTCGCCTATATGGGGCTCGGCGGGCTTCTGTGGGCACTCTGGTGTGTATACAAGATGGCGCTCGGGGAGAGCTTCGGCGATTATACGCTCCGAATGTACCGATACTTTAAGGATTCGTATAAATTCTTACGAAATTCGGGGAAAATTTAAGCGAAGCTTATGGAACAGACGCGCAAAAGCGTGATAGAATCTATCTATGAACAATCGGAGGGCGACACTATGAATATGAAAGCGAAAATGCGTGTCCTGGGACTCACCCTGGCGATCGGATGTGCGGCGTTTGCGACACCGAGCTTTGCAGGCTGGGGCCAGAAGGATGGCAAGTACTACTACGTGGACGATTCCACGAATAAGTATATCTACAGCAAGTGGATCCACACCTCTTCCGGCTACTACTATATCGGCAGTGACGGATATATGGTGACGGGCTGGAAGAAAATTAACGATAACTGGCATTACTTCCGCTCGAACGGTCTTATGGTGACCGGCTGGCGCCAGATCGATAACAAGTGGTATTATCTGAAGTCCGATGGCGTGATGCAGACCGGCTGGCTGAAGCTGACCGAGAACGGGACGACCCGCTGGTACTATCTGAAGGGCGATGGCTCGATGGCGACCGGCTGGCGTCAGATCAGTGATAAGTGGTACTATTTCCAGCCGGGTGACGGCACACTGCTGATGGATACCTGGGCGAAGATCGATAACAGCTGGTATCGCTTCGAGTCGAACGGTGTGATGCAGACGGGCTGGTACGCGCAGGAGGGCAGCTACTACTACCTGAACGCGAAGGGCGTGATGCAGACCGGATGGAAGACCGATACCTCGGGACACAAGTACTATCTGGATGCTTCGAGTGGTAAGATGGCCCAGGGCTGGAAGCAGATCGAGGGCGAGTGGTACTACTTCGGCGAGAATGGCAAGATGATTGAAGGCTGGCTCGAGTCGAAGGGTGCGTACTACTACCTGAATAACGGTAAGATGATCGCAGGAAAGACCGTGACCATCGGCGGTACCGACTACAGCTTCGACGCAAACGGCGCCTGCACTTCGGCGATCGGTAATGTCTCCGTAACCCACGCAGGTGACAGCACCAGCAGTACCGGCAGCACGACGGTCAGCAGCACCGGCAGTAACGCTGTGACGGCGACGACACCGGGCAGCACCGGAAGCTCGAACGCGACGACACCAGGCGGCACCGCTACATCGACCGTGACAACGAGTGAGCCGGGCACGAGCACAAACGCCGGTCCGGGCGGCGTATCACAGTATGAGACGACGACACAGATCTCGGGACCGACGAGTACGACCGGCAGCAGCAACGTGGCGACCTCCTCTCCGGTGAGCACGACGAACAGCTCCTCCGGCACGATCGAGGAACTGCAGATCGGCAGCCTGACGGGACCGATGTAAAAATCAGAATAAGCAGTCAGGAAAATACATAATTTAAGCATTCATGAACACTCAGCCAGAACCCTTCGGGGCTCTGGCTGAACTGCTGTCAGACGGCGACATACGGTATAATCTGGTTTGTGATGATGTCGAAGCTGTAGCATTGTCCGCTGAGATAGAGTATTATATCTTTGTTTTTAAGACGCAGTCATCAGATGAAGCAGAGAGGGGGACCGCGATGATCGAAGATTATACGAAGGCCTGGCACATGGGGGAGAGTCAGTACCGCCGGGATATCACTTTCGGACGCTATCCGTATCTGACGGCGCTCGATGATATCGTGAATCCGGAGAGCATACTCGCAGAGAACCATATCGGACTGGTCGAGATTCCGATCGCCGACATCGCCGGCACGAAGACGCATGGCCGCCAGGAGGCCTTCGCCAGTAATTTTATGCCGCTGCTGCCGCCGAAGACCGAGTTTTCGACGAAGTGGTCGGCGCTCTATGATTCTGCGCTTCAGGAGGGCATCCGGGATGCGATCCTCGTGTACGAGTATATGGGGCGCTTCTATGTGCAGGAGGGCAACAAGCGCGTATCGGTTTCGCGCTTTACCGGCATGGTATCCATCCTCGCGGATGTCATCCGACTGCTGCCACAGCATACCGATGACAAGACGAACCGCATCTACTTCGAGTTCGTCGATTTCTATAAGGTGAGCGGCATCTATGGCATCCGCTTTTCGGAGGAGGGTGGCTATCAGAAGCTCTGTCAGGTACTCGGACTGTCCATGGAGAAACCGTGGACGTCGGAAGTGCGCAATGATGTCAAGGCGGACTTCTTCCGCTTCGCGGAGCGCTTTCTGCGAAAGGGGGGCGGACGACTCGACATCACTCGCGGTGATGCCTTTCTCATCTATCTTCGCATCTATGGCGCGAAGAACCTCGAGCATGTCTCGACGCAGGAAATCGATGCGAACCTCGATAAGATCTGGCATGAATTCCTGAAGGAGCCGGAGGAGATCCGTCTCGTGGAAACCCCGGATGTCCTCCAGAAGGACAGTTCCTTTTTTAAACGTTTTACACAGCAGAATGCAGATCGTAAGCTGACGGTGGCCTTCATCTATGAGAAAAATCCGGAGACCTCCGGCTGGGCGTACCAGCATGAGCTCGGGCGGAACTACCTGGCCGGACGCTTCGGCACGCAGCTCGAGACCCTGACCTGGGCGAACTGCGATACACCGGCGCTCGTGCGTGCCGCGATCGATGAGGCAGCGGCTGCCGGCGCACAGGTGATTTTTACGACGACGGTCATGATGGTGGAGGCTTCCGTCCAGGCGAAGGTCCGCTACCCGAAGATCCACATCCTGAACTGCTCGGTCAATACAAGCTACAATTCGATCCGGACCTACTATGGCCGTATGTATGAGGCGAAGTTCCTGATGGGCGCACTCGCGGCCTCGGTGACGGACGGTAACGAGATCGGCTACGCGGAGCTCTGCCCGCTGTATGGTACGCTTTCCAATGTCAATGCTTTCGCCATCGGTGCGCAGATGATCAATCCCTATGCCCGGATCCATCTCGAGTGGTCGGCGCTGCAGGATCATGACTGGAAGCAGTCGCTGCTCAGCCAGGGGATCCGGACGATCTCCGGACCGGAGCTGACGCCGGCGAAGAAGCTGTCGCGTGAGTTCGGTGTCTACCGGGTATCGGAGGACGGTGCGGTATCAAACATTGCGACGCCGATCTTCGACTGGGGTCGCTTCTATGAGATCATCCTCCGCTCGATTCTGGAGGGATCTTGGGACAACAGCCGTCTCGCGAAGTCGCATGAGGCACTGAACTTCTGGTTCGGCATGGAATCCGGCGTCATCGATGTGATTCTTTCCGGGCAGCTCCACTATGCCTCCCGGAAAATGATGACGACCCTTCGTGAGGGCGTACTTTCCGGACATATCCATCCGTTTGACGGAGAAATCCACAGCCAGGAAGGCCTCATAAAGGACGAACATGCTCTACGGCTTTCCAGTGAAGAAATCGTGAATATGCATTGGCTCAATGATAACGTCGTCGGTGAGATCCCGAAGCTCGAGGCATTTAATCAGCGGGCACAGGAGCTGATCCGTATCAGTGGATTTCTGAAAGGTTCATTATGAAGGTTTTACTGATTGCAGACGAAGAGGATAAGAAGCTTTACGATTATTACGATCCGGCGGAGCTCCGGGATATCGACCTCATCCTGTCGGCGGGTGATCTGAATCCGCATTACCTCGAGTTTCTGGTGACGGCGGGGCATGCACCGCTTCTGTATGTGCATGGAAATCATGATCGCTGCTATGACGAGATGCCACCGCTCGGCTGTGACTGTCTCGACGATCGTATCTACGATTTCCGCGGGCTTCGTATCCTGGGGCTCGGCGGCTCCATGCGCTATAAAGAAGGAAACTACATGTATACCGAGCGTGAGATGGAGAAGCGGATCGATCGGCTTCGTTCAGCCATCGCACTGAGAAACGGCTTTGATATCGTGGTGACACATGCGCCGGCGCAGGGCTACGGCGATATGGAGGACCTGCCGCATCAGGGCTTCCGCTGCTTCAACGAGCTCCTCGAGCGCTACCATCCGAAGTACATGATTCACGGACATGTGCACCAGTGCTACGGCGGTGATTTTCAGCGCGTACGGACGCATCCGAGCGGGACGACGATCATCAACTGCTACGGGAAGTATGTGCTGGATCTGAAGCGGGGCGATGACTACCCGGAGGAAGGAAAGACGGGATCGATTCTGTACGATCTCTATAAAAATGTGTCCAGGTCCCGGAGTCACACGGTCTATCACGAATAAGCGTGTGCCGGAATACGGCCATCGGCTTCGGAGAGCAGGAGGGCATCCCGCTGCCTGCGGCAGATGAAAGAACAGGAGAAAGAAATGATGATTACAAATGACTGGCTGAAACCGCTGGAGGCGGAATTCAGCAAGCCGTACTATGAACAGCTGTACCACACCGTGGATCAGGAATATAAAACGCAGACGATCTATCCGGCGGCAGAGGATATTTTCAATGCTTTTTCCTTCACTCCGCTGGAAAAGGTGAAGGTGGTGATCCTCGGACAGGATCCTTACCACGAGCCGGGACAGGCCCACGGACTCTGCTTTTCGGTGAAGCCGGAGGTGGCCATCCCACCGTCCCTTGTGAACATCTATAAGGAACTGCATGACGATCTCGGCTGTACGATCCCGGATAACGGCTATCTCAAAAAGTGGGCGGATCAGGGCGTACTGATGCTGAATACCGTACTGACCGTGCGGGCGCATCAGGCAAACAGCCACCACGGCATCGGCTGGGAGGAGTTCACGGACGCGGCGATCCGCGTACTGGATAAGATCGACCGCCCGATGGTGTTTATCCTCTGGGGTCGTCCGGCCCAGATGAAGGAAGCGATGCTGCGGAATCCGAAGCATCTGATCCTGAAATCACCGCATCCGAGTCCGCTGAGCGCCTATCGAGGCTTCTTCGGCTCACGGCCGTTCTCGAAGACGAATCAGTATCTGGAGGCCCACGGCCTCACGCCGATCGACTGGCAGATCGAAAATCGACAGGCATAAGCACTAAGTGGAGGAAATAGAATGAGCTTTGTTGAAACCTTAAAAATCATCGTATTCGGACTCGTGGAGGGCTTTACCGAGTGGCTCCCGATCTCCAGCACCGGACATATGATCCTTGTGAATGAACTGATCAGGCTGAATCAGCCGGATGAGTATTACAAGGTCTTCGAGGTCGTGATCCAGCTGGGCGCGATCCTCGCGGTCGTCACCACCTTTTTCCGTCAACTCTGGCCATTTGCGCGTCGTCGCTCGAACGGACGCATCGGTCTTGTGCCGTCCCGGGTCGACCTCTGGATCAAGATCATCGTCGCCTGTATCCCGGCCGCCGTCATCGGCATCCTCTTCGATGACCTCCTGGACAAGTATCTGTACAACGGTTTCGTCGTGGCGCTGATGCTGATCCTGTATGGTGTGTTCTTTATTCTGATCGAGAAGCGGAACGAAACGGTCGATTTTCACATCAACCGTCTGCAGGATCTGGACCTTCGCACGGCGATCTACATCGGTCTCTTCCAGTGCCTCGCGCTGATTCCGGGCACCTCCCGTTCCGGCGCGACGATCCTCGGCGCGATGCTCATCGGCGTCGCACGTACACCGGCCGCAGAGTTTTCCTTTTTCCTGTCGGTACCGGTCATGTTCGGTGCGAGCTTCCTGAAGCTCATCAAGTTCGGCTTCGCCTTCACCGGCCCGCAGCTGTTCTATCTAATCCTCGGTATGGTCATCGCCTATATCGTGAGCGTATACTGCATCAACTTCCTGATGCGCTACATCCGGAAGAACAGCTTTGCAATCTTCGGATACTATCGCATCGGCCTCGGCATCATCGTTCTGATCTGGTTCGCGATATCCGCACTGCTTCACTGATCCGGACGGGTCAGCCCGCGAAATGCGTGTGTGCAGTCCTTTCGAAAGCGGAAATGTCAGATTTTCGGCGCTTCGCCGTCCTGCACGCGATAAACGTAAGAAATATGTAAGAGGTATGTTCGTGTTTCGTTGTTGCATGCCTCTTTTTTTTCGCGTAGACTTCTAGTGTAGAAAAGATACAGGTTGCAGAGGGTGCCGGCTATGGATGGCGACCTGCAGGATAGACATGATGTGAGGCTGTGCCTGACACGTGAATTCTACGGGCGGCACACGCCCTGCACCATGCAGGATATGATGGAAGTGAAAGAGAGAAGAGCATGAAGAAATTAAGCGTTTTTATCACAGCAGCCGTTCTTTCCGTGTTTATGTGCATGAGCTCTCTGGCGAGCACAGAAATCGGATTAAATCTGGACTGGAAGTATGCCGGTAATTCGAAGATCAACACCGGTAAGGCGGTCCTCTACACCACGGATGTCGCCGAGAGTGCACGGAAGGGCATTACGGTGGCGGTCAATGCAGGCCACGGTACGAAGGGTGGCGGATCGGTACGGACCCTGTGCCATCCGGATGGTTCGAAGAAGGTGACCGGCGGTTCGACCGCAGCCGGCAGCACGACCGCGACGGCGGTTTCCGGCGGCATGACCTTCGCCGATGGTACGGCAGAGCCGGTGGCGACCCTGATGGTGGCCGAGAGCCTGAAGCAGAAGCTGCTGGCAGATGGCTATGATGTGCTGATGATTCGTGATGATAAGGATGTACAGCTTGATAATATCGCACGTACGGTCATCGCGAATAACAAGGCGGATTGCCATATCGCGATTCACTTCGATTCCACGAAGTCGAACAAGGGCGTTTTCTTCATGAGCACACCGGATGCGCTGAAGTCGATGGAGCCGGTAGCGAGCTACTGGCAGAAGCATGAAAAGCTCGGTGAGAGTCTCATCGCAGGGCTCAAGGCATCGGGCATGAAGGTGTTCTCGAGCGGCAGCATGGATATGGATCTGACCCAGACCTCCTACTCGACGGTACCGTCGGTGGATATCGAGGTTGGTGATAAGGCCAGTGACCACAGCCAGGCGGCCTGCGATAAGATCGCAGACGGACTGCTGGATGGCATCAATATGTATTACGGGTTTACAGCTGCGCAGGGCTGAGGTCAGATGCCTGGTCGTCTGCGGCAGTTTGAGGCGGAGGGTTACCTCCGCCTCATTTTTGTATCTGTGAAGGAACTTTACGGCATATTTACACGATATTTACTGTCTGTTATAATCCGATTTGGCAGGGGTTGCTGCCTGGTACTCGATTTTTAGAATCGAGCTTTTATTTTGGGAGAATATATGACAGTAGATCATGTGGCGAGTCTGTTCCGTCTTCTGGGCGGATTAGGTATGTTCCTGTATGGTATGTCGGTCATGAGTGACGGCATGCAGAAGGCGGCAGGTAACCGGATCTCGGGTTTCCTGGATATCGTGACGAAGAACCGCTTTATGGCGGTAGTGCTCGGTGCGGCGATTACGGCATTGGTACAGTCGTCCTCCGCGACGACGGTCATGGTCGTCGGTTTCGTGAATGCCGGCATCATGAATCTTTCACAGGCGGTCGGCATCATCATGGGTGCGAATATCGGTACGACGATCACGGCCTGGATGGTTTCGTTGACGCAGATTTCGAGCGATATGCTGACGGTGCTGAAGCCGGATTTCTTTTCACCGGTGCTGATCGCCATCGGTGCGTTCCGCATCCTGTTCGGCAAGAAGGGCAGTGATGATCTGCTCGGTACTTTCTGTATCGGTGTCGGCTTCATCTTCATCGGTCTCGAGTTTATGTCGGGTGCCGTATCCCCATATGCCGATTCACCGATTTTCTCGGATGCCTTCCGTGCGATCGGCGGAAATCCGATCCTGGGTATCCTGGTCGGTGCCGTCGTGACCGGTATCATTCAGTCGTCGGCTGCTTCGGTTTCCATCCTGCAGACCCTGGCGCTCGCAGGTGCGGTTCCGAGAGCCTCCGGCTTCTATATCACCCTCGGTCAGAACATCGGTACCTGCGTGACCGCGATGATCTCTGCGACGGGTACCAGCCGCACCGCGAAGCGGGCGGCCTGCATTCACCTGCTCTTTAACGTCGCAGGTGCCGTGATGTTCGGTGTACTGATTTTTGCGGCTTCCTTCGCAGCGCCGCAGTTCTTCAACGGCATGCTTTCGCCGGTGGAGATTTCAATCTTCCATACGATCTTTAACGTAAGCTGTACACTGGTGCTCTTTCCGTTTGGTGATCTTCTCGTGAAGCTTTCCGGCGCTTTCGTTCCGGAGAAGACCGTGGCTGAAGGCGCACAGACTGCAGAGGATAAGGTGAACATCGAGGAACAGCGTCTCCGCCGTCACCTGGATGAGCGTATCCTGGAGTCCCCGGCGATCGCGCTGGCGGCGACCCGGAGTGAGGTCGTCAACCTCGGTCGCGTCGTCGCGGTCAATATCAGCGTTGCCTGCAGTGCTCTGGAAAACGGGGATGAGAAGCTGATCCAGGATGTGCATGATCGGGAGAAGCTGATCGACCATATGACAGGACTTCTTACGAATTATCTCATCAAAATCGACCAGCTGTCCCTCAGTGAACGTCAGAAGTTCGAGGTGACCCGGATGCTGAATACGCTGACGGATATGGAGCGTGTCGGCGATCATGCAGAGAACATCGTCGAAAAGGCGAAATACATCTTCGATAACGGTGTGCACTTCACGGAAAAGGGCATTCAGGATCTTCAGAAGATCGGCCAGCAGGCACAGGAAAGCTTCAGCCTGTCCATCAATGCGCTGGAGGATAGCAGCATCGATGAAGTCATCGATACGAAGCGCTCCGAGGATGTCGTCGACAGGATGGAGCGTGAGATGCGTGAGCATCATATGCAGCGTCTCAGCGAGGGCAAGTGCAGTACCTCCGCAGGCGTGGCCTTCCTCGACGTCATCGGTGATCTCGAGCGTATTTCGGATCACGCTGATAACATCGCGGGCTACGTGAAGTCCATGCTGCAGTAATCAGAATTTCACTTTTTTGTCGGAGCCAGGATGGGAAGCCCTCCTGGCTCCGCTTTTAAACAGTAAAATATGTAAATTTACTGTGAAATTTTTCACAAAATCGCCGTTTTGTACTTGCAAAAAGACATTTGATAGCATACAATAACAGTTGCTAATGGAAATGTTTATGTAACCATTTATTTCATTAAATATCAGGAGGATATTATTATGGCAGTAAGAGTTGCGATTAATGGTTTCGGTCGTATCGGCCGTCTCGCATTCAGACAGATGTTCCAGGCTGAGGGTTATGATGTTGTAGCAATCAACGATCTGACCAGCCCGGAGATGCTTGCATACCTTCTTAAGTATGATACAACCCACGGCAGATACAACGGTACTGTAGAGGCTACGGATCACTCCATCATCGTAAATGGCAAGGAGATCGAGATCTACAAGGAGAAGGACGCTGCAAACCTTCCTTGGAAGGATCTTGACATCGACGTAGTTCTCGAGTGCACAGGTTTCTACTGCTCTAAGGAGAAGTCCATGGCACACATCAACGCTGGTGCTAAGCACGTTGTAATTTCTGCACCTGCTGGTAAGGATCTTAAGACCATCGTTTACAATGTAAACCACAAGACTCTTACAGCTGATGATCAGATCATCTCCGCTGCATCCTGCACCACCAACTGCCTCGCTCCGATGGCAAAGGCTCTTAACGACCTCGCTCCGATCGAGTCCGGCTTCATGACCACTGTTCACGCTTACACCGGTGACCAGATGATCCTTGATGGACCGCAGAGAAAGGGCAACCTTCGTCGTTCCAGAGCAGGTGCTCAGAACATCACTCCTGCATCTTCCGGTGCAGCAAAGGCAATCGGCCTCGTTCTTCCAGAGCTTGATGGCAAGCTGAACGGTGCTGCTCAGCGCGTTCCTGTAGCTACAGGTTCCACCACCATCCTTGATGCAGTTGTTGCTAAGGAAGTAACTGCTGATGAGGTTAACGCTCAGATGAAGGCAGAGGAGACAGAGTCCTTCGAGTACAACACAGACGAGATCGTATCTTCCGATATCATCAACTCCATGGCTGGTTCCATCTTCGATGCTACTCAGACCAAGGTTCTCCCGATGGGCAACGGCAAGACTCTTGTACAGGTTGTTTCATGGTATGACAACGAGAACTCCTACACATCTCAGATGGTAAGAACAATCAAGTACTTCGGTTCTCTGATTGCTGACTAATTCCTCACAGGATATATTAAGTTGCCTTGCCTCTGGCAAGGCTCTGAATTCGTTCGCCACTAAGGCATCCATGCGCCGCTCCGTCCTTCGGACGGCCCTCTCATGGATCATCAGGGATATGACTTTAAAGAGGTCCGGCCTTCATGGGCCTGGCCTCTTTTTATAAAAGGAGATTTATTATGGCAGGTTTAAACAAGTTAACAGTGGATGATATCGACGTAAAGGGCAAGCGCGTCC
This sequence comes from Lachnospiraceae bacterium, assembly GCA_030540075.1. Classification (GTDB taxonomy): domain Bacteria; phylum Bacillota; class Clostridia; order Lachnospirales; family Lachnospiraceae; genus Oribacterium. The sequence goes on along the minus strand of JAUNWX010000001.1, from coordinate 74,221 downwards.
TCTGCAGATGTGACTTCAACGTTCCTCTGAAGAACGGTGTGATCACCGACGAGAACAGACTCGTCGCTGCACTTCCGACCATCAAGAAGCTGATCGCAGATGGTGGCAAGGTGATTCTCTGCTCCCACCTCGGTAAGGTAAAGACAGAGGAGGATAAGCCTTCCAAGACCCTCGCTCCGGTTGCCAAGAGACTTTCCGAGCTTCTCGGCCAGGAGGTAAAGTTCGCAGCAGATCCTGAGGTTGTCGGCGCAAACGCAAGAGCAGCCGTTGCAGAGATGAAGGATGGCGATGTGATCCTTCTTGAGAACACTCGTTACAGAGCAGAGGAGACCAAGAACGGAGATGCATTCTCACAGGATCTTGCTTCTCTCGCAGATGTATTCGTAAATGATGCGTTCGGTACTGCCCACAGAGCACACTGCTCCAATGTTGGTGTCACCAAGTACATCAATGGCCCGCACGTTGTCGGCTACCTGATGCAGAAGGAGATTCAGTTCCTCGGCCAGGCCGTAGAGAATCCGGTACGTCCTTTCGTAGCGATCCTCGGTGGTGCGAAGGTTGCAGATAAGCTGAATGTTATCTCGAACCTCCTTGAGAAGTGCGATACCCTCATCATCGGTGGCGGTATGGCCTTTACCTTCACAAAGGCACAGGGCTACGAGATCGGTTCTTCTCTCTGTGATGAGACGAAGCTTGACTACTGCAAGGAGATGATCGCAAAGGCAGAGCAGCTTGGTAAGAAGCTTCTTCTTCCGGTAGATGCAGTCATCACTGACCACTTCCCAGATCCGATCGATGGACCGATCGATACAGAAGTTGTCGATATCGATAAGATCCCGGCTGGCAAGATGGGTATGGATATCGGACCGAAGACCGCTGAGCTTTATGCTGAGGCTGTAAAGTCCGCAAAGACCGTTGTATGGAACGGACCGATGGGCGTATTCGAGAACCCGACACTGGCGGCTGGTACGAAGGCTGTTGCGAAGGCACTCGCAGATACCGATGCGACAACCATCATCGGTGGCGGTGATTCCGCAGCTGCTGTGAACCAGCTCGGCTATGGCGATAAGATGAGCCATATCTCTACTGGTGGCGGCGCTTCCCTTGAGTTCCTTGAGGGTAAGGAGCTTCCGGGTGTTGCTGCAGCAGACGATAAGAACTAATTGAACTGTGGCCGGAGGCCTTCCGTGGGAGTGCCTCCGGCTTTTTTCATTATCTTAGAAAGAGGTATCTATATGAGAAAGAAGATTATTGCCGGTAACTGGAAGATGAACATGGTTCCTTCTGAGGCGGTGAAGCTCGTCGAGACATTAAAGCCACTTGTGCAGAATGAGGATGTGGACGTTGTGTACTGTGTACCAGCCATCGACCTCGTACCAGTGGTCAATGCTGTAAAGGGCAGCAATGTACATGTAGGCGCAGAGAACCTGTATTTCGAGGATAAGGGCGCATACACCGGTGAGATTTCTGCAGACATGCTTGTAGATGCGGGCGTAGAGTACGTGATCATGGGCCATTCCGAGAGAAGAGGCTACTTCCATGAGACGGATGAGGACATCAATAAGAAGCTCCTGAAGGCGCTTGAGAAGGGCCTTAAGCCGATCGTATGCTGTGGTGAGTCCCTCGAGCAGAGAGAGCAGGGCATCACCGAGGACTGGATTCGTATGCAGATCAAGATCGCATTCCAGGGCGTAAGCGCTGATCAGGCAAAGGGTGTCGTCATCGCGTACGAGCCGATCTGGGCGATCGGAACCGGTAAGACGGCGACCTCCGCACAGGCTGAGGAGGTATGTAAGGCGATCCGTGAGACCATCGGTGAGATCTATGACACCGATACCGCAGAGGCGATCCGCATCCAGTATGGTGGATCCATGAATGCCGGCAACTGCAAGGAGCTCCTCGCACAGCCGGATATCGATGGCGGACTGATCGGCGGCGCATCTCTGAAGCCGGACTTCGGCACCATCGTAAACTACAATAAGTAATCCCTACAAAAAAACGGAACCGCTGAAGGTTCCGTTTTTTATGGGGTCATTTTTATGGGGGCAGCCCCCCTTACGAAATTTTTAAGATTAGTACTGCTGGCAGCTGGCGGAGTAGATGATGCGGTGGCAGGCGGCGTCGAGGCTCAGGTGCAGGAGGAGGCCCTCCGGGGTCTGGAGATCGATGAGCGTGATGCCCTCGCCTTCCGTGCGGGTGCCGGATGTAAGCATTGGCAGAGCATCGATGCGGGCAGCTTCACGCTGGAAGCTGGCTTCGTCGAGCGTCTCACCGAGGCTTATGTGCAGGCTGTTCTCGAGGATACTCGTGTACTTATAGTACTGGTAGGAGACATCACCGGCAGTCAGCAGGATGGTCTCCGGGAAGAGCTGCTGCAGGTCGGCCAGCATGTTTTCGTCGATGCCCTGATCGATCTGCATATACTGCTTCGGCTTCGTACTGCCGGAGCAGTAGGGTGGGATCAGGCAGAGGATGAGGGCGGCGAGGATACCGGCAAGGAGTGCCGGCCACGCGAGCGTTGTGAAGAGTCGGGTCCAGAATATGTTTTCCATCGACCGTGCCGAGAACCCGAAGATGCCGACGAGCAGTGGAAGCGCCAACACGAGATACAGGAGGTTCAGGATCGCTGCCTTCGCGATGGCCAGCTTCGGGAACTGCATATGCCAGAAGAGGATGGAAACGAAAAGTACGATCAGCTCCAGGGCGATGCCGAGGAGCAGATCGTACTGAAGACCATCATGCCAGAGTGTCTTTTCTTTCGACTTCATCTGGGACAAGTTACTTCTCCCATGGAAGCTCGGACTTGCCGAAGTGACCGTAGCTGGATACCAGGTTGTAATCTACGTGGCGGAGATCCAGCGCACGGGTGATGCCCTTCGGGGTCAGGTCATAGTTGTGCTTGATTTCCTCCCAGATGGTATTACGATCCTGCTTTTCGGTACCGAAGCAGTCGACATATACGGAAACCGGCTCTGCGACGCCGATCGCGTAGGCCAGCTGTACCTCGCAGCGATCCGCCTTGCCGGCGTTTACGATGTCGCGGGCGATCTTACGTGCCATATAGGCAGCGGAACGATCGACCTTACTCGGATCCTTACCGGAGAAGGCTCCGCCGCCGTGATGTGCGGCTCCACCATAGGTGTCGGCGATGATCTTACGACCGGTCAGACCGGAATCGGCGAAGGAGGAACCGAGAACGAAGCGACCAGTCGGATTCACCAGCACACGGAAGTCGGTGTTGAGGCCCATCTCCTCTGCGGTTTCCTTCATGATGCCGGAAACGATCTCACGTACCTCGTCGAGAGAGGTCTCCTCGGCATGCTGGGTGGAGATCAGGAAGGTGTCGATGCGGTGAGTATCATAATCGAAGGATACCTGTGCCTTCGCATCTGGACGGAACTTCCGGAAGCCGTCCTTCAGGTTGTAGGCACGCAGCTTGAGCAGCGCCTTCGTGGAAAGAACATATGGAATCGGTAGCATCTCCGCGGTCTCGTTCGTCGCATAGCCGAACATCATACCCTGGTCGCCGGCGCCGTCGTTATCAACACCCATCGCGATGTCCGGAGACTGTCTGGAGATCAGGTAACGAATGTTGTACTTTTCGACATCGGTGAGACCGATGTTACGGAGTACATCGCGGATCAGCTTGTCGTAATCCGGCTCGTAGTCGGAGGTGATCTCACCCATTACGGTGATTTCGTAATCTTTGATGATGGTCTCGGCTGCGATACGGCTGAGGTCATCGTGCTGCAGAATGTCGGTTACGATGGCATCGGAAATCTGATCACAGATCTTATCCGGATGCCCGTTGGATACCTGCTCTGATGAAAATAACATGTGTAAATCCTTTCTGGCGTAAGCCAAATGGTGTTTCGAAGTGTCTTTTGCGGATCAGTCGCTGTGAAGCACGGTGCCGGCACGTTCGATGAACGAGCCTCCCGGCAGGGGACTGATGTATAAAAAAGCCTGCCGAACAATCGACAGGCTGAAAATCCGCATCTTATTGCTCGAAACAAAACGTTCGCTCAGGTTAGCACCTTCCGTTTCCGGGGTTGCTGCGGCTTCATCGCTCCTATGTAGCTCCACCGTCTCTGAATAAGTTATGAAATTGTGCACCGATTTCTTAAGTGCGGATAGTACTATAGCATGAGTTTTAGTTGTGTGCAATAGGATTTCGAGATATAATTTGGTTCAGTTTCATTTATTTGCATGAAAATGCATATTCCTGTACATTTTCATGCATGAATCGCCTTTACTAGTCTGATCATAAACATAAACGAGGTACCCTATGCCGATTAAAGTACAGAATGATTTACCTGCGAAGCATATCCTGGAGAACGAGAACATCTTTGTGATGGATGAGAAGCGAGCGCAGTCTCAGGAGATCCGACCACTTAGGATCGCGATTCTGAACCTGATGCCGCTGAAGGAGGACACGGAGCTCGATATCCTCCGAGTGCTGTCGAACTTCCCGATTCAGACGGAGATCACCTTTATGACCGTGGCAACCCACGAGTCGAAGCATACCGACGCCTCTCATCTCAATAAGTTCTATGTGACCCTTGACCAGGTGGAGCAGGAGTACTTCGATGGCCTGATCATCACCGGCGCACCGGTCGAGAAGCTTCCGTTCGAGGAGGTAGAGTACTGGCCGGAGCTTACGGAAATCATGAAGTGGTCCGAGACCCACGTCTTCTCAACCTTTCACATCTGCTGGGGCGCGCAGGCCGGACTCTACTATCATTATGGCATCGAGAAGCGCCTGCTCCCGGAAAAGCTTTCCGGTATCTATCGTCAGAAGGTGCTCCATCGGAAGAAGATGATCATGCGTGGTATGGATGATTATTTCAATGTGCCGATTTCACGCTATACCGGGATCGATGAGGAGGCTGTCCGGAAGAATCCGGAGCTGTATGTCGTCGCAGAGGCCGTGAAGCCGGAAGAGGGCGGCAGCTATATGATCCTCGCCTGCTCGAGTCGCCAGATCTTCATCACCGGCCACTCCGAGTATGATAAGTATGACCTTGATAAGGAGTATAAGCGCGATGTAAAGAAGGGCCTCAATCCGAAACTTCCGGTCGGCTACTATGAGGATGATGATCCGTCAAAGGAACCCGTCCTCAGCTGGCGTTCGACCTCGAACTGCACCTACACGAACTGGCTGAACTTCGTGTACCAGGAGACCCCGTATGATCTTCATGATCTGTCACCGGTACAGGCAGACAGCTATCTGAAGGGCGACCATGTAGAAGAGCGTGATACGATCATGATGGCTGGCAAGAAGCAGAGCTGAAGAGATGTGTCGAAGAAAGCGTGCACGTATATGACGTGCGTCTGGCCGCGCCTGGACAGTGTCGTGGGGTAGAATACATACAGAACATGAAAAGAGGAATCCGTTTCGGATTCCTCTTTATATTATAAGCATTTAAGCTTATGTTTTATGTTCCATATTCGATTTAAAAACTTAATAGTACAACGGAGTATCTCCTTTAGGTACTAAGCCTATATGGTTAAAATAGCTTTGTGCTATCTTTTCTGGATATCTGTTCTATTTTGTTTTTATAAAGATGATAATATCGCGCGGGCCTAATGAAAGATCCTTTATCTGGAGAAACACTCCGATGCTGAATAACATGACCGCTTATGCGCTGTTATCGATGGATTTTATCTTTCGTGAAGCCCGGAGATATTATCAACGAACTGTGCTGGAATCATCGTTTTCATACCTCCTTCCTATTTTATCGTTTCGGTGATTTGTCGGATCACCACTTTGTTAACGTCTGAATCTTCCTTTCTCGTCAGAAGATTTTCTGTTAACGAATCTTTTTTTATCTTGTGTCTATATAGTACCACTTGAAAAAACCTTTAGCAATACTTTTACATGAGAAAAATATTTTTATTTTTTGCATCTGCAGTCCATGCGCCTTATAATGAACATAGACAGCAGAAATGGAGTGCATACTATGGCGAAACGTAACCCGGTGGAGAAGAAAATACAGAGAAAGTGCTACGTGGTCGGGTTGATCGCCTTCGTGAGTGCACTTTTTCTGGCTTATTTTTTATTGGAAAATATCAAGAAAAATGAACAGGCTGCAGCGACGTATACCGCACAGAATCCAGTTCGCAGAATCCAGTCTCAGCTGGATGAGTATGTGACCTGCTCGAATGTGCTGGAAAATGTCATTCTGGCTGGATATGAGCTGAACGAGGAGGGGCTCTCCACACTGGCGAGTATGCTTCCGAATGAAGATGGTGTGGTGAAGGCCTTCGAGCTGGCACCGAAGGGGGGTCGTCGCGGAGATTTATCCGATGGAGGAAAACGCAGAAGCGATCGGGCTCGATCTGCTGACGGCGCATGAACGGGCGGCTGATGCGAAGCTGGCGAAGGAAAGTATGGAATACACCATCGCAGGGCCGTTTGAGCTCAGACAGGGTGGCGCCGGTGCGCTTCTGTTTAATCCGGTATATCAGATGAATACTGCGGAGCAGCGGGAGTTCTGGGGCTTCATCGTCCTGGTCATCGACTGGGATAAGTTTGTGGCGAAGATGGGACTCGACCGTCTGAGTGAAGCCGACTACTGCTATCGGATCTGGAAAGAGGACAGTGTGACCGGCGAGCCGAATGTGCTGGTGCAGTGCCCGCATACGCTTCCGAAGGATCGACTGACGGTAGACTGCACGCTCCCGAATGACCGCTGGTACTTCGATATCATCCCATCGGATGGCTGGATTCCGATCTCCTACTGGATTTCCGACGTCGTGATCTGCTATGTTTTATCGCTTCTGATCGCTGCGCTGTTCTATCTGTTCTTTATGAAACGCTATCACGAACAGCAGTATGCAGAGAAGCTGCAGCTGTCGGCTGCAGAGGCGCAGGAGGCGAGTGAAGCGAAGACACGCTTCCTCTTCAATATGAGCCATGATATCCGGACGCCGATGAACGCCATCATGGGCTTCGCGGAGCTGCTGAATCGAAATCTCGATGATCAGGAAAAGGCGAGAGGCTATCTTCGGAAGATTCAGAACGCCAGCAGCCTGCTGCTGACCATCATCAATCAGGTGCTGGAGATGGCCAGAATCGAAAGTGGCACTGTGACGCTGAAGCTCGAAGCGACGGACCTCAGTGCACTGTTCTACTCCGTCAATACGGTGTTTGAAGCCGACATCCAGAAAAAGAATATCCAGTACTCCGAGGACGCCCATGTGCCGCATCAGTTTGCGTACTGTGACAAGACGAAGCTGGAGGAGATCTATCTCAATATCGTGAGCAATGCCATCAAGTACACCCCGGATGGACACGCCATTCGCGTGGAGATTCATGAGCTTCCGTCCGATGATAAGAAGAAGGCATGTTATCGCTTCACCTGTGAGGACAGCGGCATCGGCATGAGCGCGGACTATCTGCCTCACATCTTCGATGAATTTTCCAGAGAGCATACCACGACGGAGAATAAGGTCGTCGGTACCGGTCTCGGACTTCCGATCGTCAAATCCCTCATCGAACAGATGGGTGGCACGATCCAGGTGGAGAGTACCCAGGGTGTCGGCACGAAGTTCACTGTCGACCTCACGCTGACGCTCGCTTCCCGGGAGGAGGTATACTCGTCGCCGGAGGCATCGGCGGAAGCGGAGCACGCGAAGCTCAGAGGACGCCGTATCCTGCTCGCGGAGGACAACGATCTGAACGCCGAGATCGCGATCGAGCTGCTGGGGGAGAAAGGACTTCTCATCGAGCGTGCGGCGGACGGAGAGGAGTGCTGCACGATGCTGGCACAGGCACCAGAGGGCTACTATGATCTCGTACTCATGGATATTCAGATGCCGAGGATGAACGGCTATGAGGCGGCGGCAAAGATCCGCGGTATGGCGGATGTGAAAAAGGCAGGCATTCCGATCATCGCGATGACCGCAAACGCCTTCGCGGAGGATCGCCAGGCGGCGCTCGATGCCGGGATGAACGCACATGTCGCGAAGCCGATCGACATGACTGTACTGCTGCCGACGCTGCTGCGCTGGCTCTGACGCAGGCCAATGTTTACATCAGGACGCGGCACTGAAGTGGAAACGCCGGCGAGGCGATCCCGTGTGCGTAGCATACAGGATCGATGCTCTCGAAAGAGAAGCTCGGGATATGAATGGAGAGAATATGACGAAGGATGAGGCGCGGGCACTGATCCGCGAAAAAAAGAAAGCCCTGACAGCGGAGTACCGTGCGCAGGCAAGCGCGGAGATCGCGACACGTTTTCTATGCTATCCGATTTTTCAGCAGGTGGATTCGATTTTCTGCTACGTGAATACGGAGGACGAGCCGTCGACGCGGGAGATCATCGAGACGGCCTGGCAGATGGGAAAGCTCGTAACGGTACCACGTTGCATCCCTGGGCCGGAACACCGTATGGAGGCGGTGCAGATCATGAGCTGGGATGATCTCGTGCCGGGTGCGTATGGGCTGCTGGAGCCGAAGGCGGATCTGCCGGTGGTGGATGCGTATAAGATCGCACTGGCGGTGGTGCCGTGCATCGCTGCGGATCGTTATGGCCGGCGACTGGGCCATGGGGCGGGCTACTATGACCGCTTCCTGCAGGGACAGACGATGTATATGTACTGTCTCTGCTATGGGGCACAGATGCTGCCAGAGGTGCCGGTGGATGCACAGGACGTCACGATGAACCGTGTCTTCTCCGAGGATAAGGTCTATAATCCGCGACTGGCCAGCGACGATCTCCGGGAGGAGCTCGCAGAGGAACTGCCGACGGGTGGGATCCGTGCGTTCCTGAAGGGGCTGTTTCATCGAAAATAAGGAGTGCGTATCATGATCGACGAAGAAAAGATCGAGAAATTGAAGGCGTGGATGGACGATGCCCGGAGCGTCGTGTTCTTCGGTGGCGCGGGGGTGTCGACGGAGAGCGGAGTGCCGGATTTCCGAAGCAAGGATGGACTCTACAATCAGCATGATGTCCGCTTCGATCAGTATCCGCCGGAGTATCTCCTGAGTCACAGCTGTCTCGTAAATGAGCCGCAGGTGTACTTCGAGTTTCACCGGCAGAAGATGGATACACGGGCGGTGCAGCCGAACGCGGCTCATAAGTATCTCGCGGCGCTCGAAAAGACGGGAAAGCTGAAGGCCATCGTGACCCAGAACATCGATGGACTGCACCAGAAGGCGGGCAGCCGGTGCGTGTATGAAATTCATGGCAGCGCACTTCGGAACTACTGTATGCGCTGTGGGAAGACCTATCCTTCGGACTACATTTTCGAATCGAAGGAGCCGATTCCGCACTGCAGCTGTGGCGGTGTGATCCGTCCGGACATCACCCTCTATGAGGAGAGCCTCCCGGAGACTGCGGTACGAGGTGCGATTCAGGCCATCGCCGCGGCGGATATGCTGATCATCGGTGGCACCTCACTGACGGTATATCCGGCAGCCTCCTATATCCAGTACTTCCGCGGGAAGTATCTCGTGATCATCAATCGGGATGCGCTTTCTGTACGACTGGGTGCGGATACTCTGCTGATTCAGGATAAAATCGGTGAGGTGTTCACGCAGCTTGCGAAGCTGCAGGGGCTATAGCAGTTGTAGCATATCCTCCGGGAGCGGTGCGGTCAGTTCGAGGAGCTGCCCGCTGATTGGGTGTCGGAAGCGGAGACGCCAGGAGTGGAGTGGCTGTCGGGTGATGAAACGCTCATCCGGATGGTAGAGAAAATCGCCCGGGAGCGGGTGCCCGAGGTACTTCATATGCACACGAATCTGATGGGTGCGTCCGGTTTCGAGCTTCAGGCGCAGGAGACTCAGGTCCTTTTCTTCATTATAAGAAAGCAGCAGGCCGTGCGTGACGGCGTAGTCCCCCTGCACGTAGTCGATGCAGCGTTCGATGACGGAATCTTCCTTCCGACCGATTGCAGCGTTGACGGTGAAGTGCAGGCCGAGGACAGGATTCGTCGGATCGAACAGCGCCGGGATGTCCGCGAGGGAGTCCGGAAAGCGGCCATCCAGATTCTGCAGACGGGCGTGCGCATAGGCTGGATCTGCGGAACGGCTCAGATAGAGGCCACTCGGAAGCGTGGTGACGCTTAGTGTGCGGATGCTATCCTGAGGGCTTTCTTTAACGGAGCGTGTTTCACACTGGTCGGCGTGCGTGCAGCGGGACACAGTGGATGCCTGTAAAGCAGCCTCTGTATCTGCGCATGGGAAGAGGTCCCGCACATCTCCGGAGGCGATGGCGAGGTACTCGCGCTGGATCGCATGCGCGCGAATCATATCGCCGAGGCGGGCTGCTGCGTGCATGTTTTTCGCGGCGATCAGCAGCCCGCTCGTGTCGCGGTCGAGGCGATTCACGATACGGTTCACATAATGCTCGTAGCCGAGGACGTGGTGTGTGTACCAGCAGAGTGCGTTTCCGAGCGTGTGCTCATAGTGCCCCATCGAAGGATGGATCGGAAGCCCGGCCGGTTTATCGACGACCAGGATATCCTCGTCCTCATAGACGATCGACAGCGGGATCTCGGTCTCGACGACATGCGGACTGTCCTCGGTCTCGAGGATGTTGCAACGAAGCCGGTCGCCGGTAGCGAGGACTTCCTTCAGGTAGCTCCGGTGCCCGTTCAGGACGAGCCCGTCGATACCGTCCGCCTTCGTTTCCGCTGTGTGGCCAATGCTGGCGGTGGAAGCACAGGTGGTCCGGCCGTCTGCATTGGCCGACGGTACATCGGTGGTGATGTGCTCCTCTGCGCTGAGCGCACGGGTGTTCCGAAGGTGGTAGAGTGTCGTTCGCGAGTAGCCCTCGGAACGAAGAAAAGCCTCCACGGTGTGGCCGTGGAAGCTTTCCGGAATGATATAGTCGATCTGTCGCAGGTTTTCTGCCATAATCTCACTTTCATAAGGAACTGCATCTTCGCAGTCGGACGAATATTACTTCTCTGTGCTGAAGTGGAAGGTGTCCTTGAGGCCGAGCCACTTCTGATCCTTATCGGAGAGGTTCAGCGGCGTGCCATCCTCGAGGGTGTAGCCTTCGGCACTTGCGGAGCCAGGGTAGGTGCCCTGAAGCTTAGGCCACTGGATGTTGATCTCCGGATCGTTCCATGCGAGACCGGACTCGTCACCCGGATGCCAGAAATCGGTGACCTTATAGCAGAACTCAGCGACATCGGAGAGCACCAGGAAACCGTGTGCGAAGCCCTCGGAGATGTAGAACTGCTTCTTGTTCTCCTCGGTGAGCTCGACGCCGTAGTACTGACCGTAGGTCGGGCTGCCCTCACGGAGGTCGACCGCTACATCGTATACAGAGCCCTTGATGACGCGGACGAGCTTGCCCTGCGGGTACTGCTTCTGGAAGTGCAGACCACGAAGCACGCCCTTCGTAGACATGGACTGGTTATCCTGAACGAAGACCATGTCGAGGCCGGCCTCGTGCATATCCTTCTGATTATAGGTTTCCATAAAATAGCCACGCGCATCGCCATGAACGCTCGGCTCGATGACATAGAGGCCCTCGATCGGTGCCTTGGTAACTTTGATCTGTCCCATGATATATCTCCTTACATCTTTATAAGTATGAAGCGATTTGTCTGACCGAAGTCGTTCCTATTATAAGACGGTGGGGAGGAAAAAGCCACTGTGAAATAAATTGAAAATAATTATCGATTTTGCTTGACGAATCCGTTTGAAAGGAGTAAAATATAGATAAATCAATAATAGTTATTGATTTTGAATTCACTGTTAGGAGTCACGATGAATTATTCGAGACAGCGCGAGGAAGTCCTCGATCAGCTAAGCGGGCATAAGGATCATCCGACGGCGGATGTGATTTTTGCAGAGCTTCGTGACCGGGATCCGAACATCAGCCTGGCAACCGTCTACCGTAATCTGAAGCTTCTTGCGAAGAACGGTACGATTCAAAAGCTGAGCTTCGTATCCGGTGCGGATCATTTCGATCCGAATGCAGAAAAGCATGTGCACTTCGTATGTGACCGCTGTGGCGGCGTCTTCGATGTACCGATGCCGGAAGCAGAGACACTGGATGAAGAGGCAGCACGGCATGTGCCGGGCATCGTCACCGGCCATGATCTGGTATTTCATGGGATCTGTGAGCGCTGCTGTACAGCAGGAGATGCGCTGCAGGGTGAAGCAGAGGAATCTGCGGCTGAGACGCTCGGATGATTCGGCGCGAAGAGATGAGGACACGATGGAAGTGACCGGTGTTCGCGCGCATCGGCAGCGAATGGAGTAAGAACGGATAAACGTAAAAATTATGCAGCAGAAGCTGCTCATTTAAAAAGGAGAATGAATCATGAAGGTAAAGACTTGGGTATGTTCCGTATGTGGTTATGTTTATAAGGGAGAGGTTCCGCCAGAGGAGTGTCCGGTATGCCATGTTCCGGCAGATAAGTTCGTAGAGCAGGAAGAGGAGATGACCTGGGCTGCAGAGCATGTGATCGGTGTGGCAAGTGATGTCCGCGAGGATATCAAGGCGGATCTGCGTGCAAACTTCGAGGGCGAGTGCACCGAGGTCGGTATGTATCTTGCGATGTCCAGAGCGGCATTCCGTGAGGGTTACCCGGAGATCGGCGAGTACTACAAGACCGCTGCATTTGAAGAGGCTGAGCACGCAGCGAAGTTTGCTGAGCTTCTCGGTGAGGTCGTTTCCCCATCCACCAAGGAGAACCTCACGGTACGTGTCGCTGCAGAGAACGGTGCAACCGCTGGTAAGGTAGACCTTGCAAAGCGCGCGAAGGAGCTGAACCTCGATGCGATCCATGATACCGTTCATGAGATGGCACGTGACGAGGCAAGACACGGTAAGGCATTTGCCGGTCTTCTCAAGAGATACTTCGGTTAATATAGTAATAAAAACCACGTGAAATGGTATTGTATATTTTTTAACAAAGGGAGGGCAGAGTCGTTGACGATGCCCTCCTTTTGGTATAAACTACAAACGATTATGGCTTAAAAGCTTCATTTTTAAGCGTCATTGAAACCCCGTGTTGATGTTGAAGGATAGAAATAGAAGGTGGCAGTTATGACAGAGAAGAAACCAGTTTTACTGATGATTCTTGATGGATATGGTATCAATCCGAATCCAGAGGGAAATGCGATTGCGATGGCGGAGACTCCGGTGATGGATCGACTTGAGAAGGAGTATCCGTTCGTAGAGGGTCAGGCTTCCGGACTGTATGTAGGTCTTCCGGACGGTCAGATGGGTAACTCCGAGGTAGGCCACATGAATATGGGTGCCGGCCGTATCGTTTACCAGGATCTCACAAGAATCACGAAGTCCATCCAGGACGGCGATTTCTTTACGAATGCAGAGCTCGTGGCAGCGGTTGAAAACTGCAAGAAGAACGACTCCGCACTGAACCTGATGGGTCTCGTTTCAAACGGCGGTGTACATTCTCACCTCGAGCATATCTTCGGCCTTCTCGAGCTCGCGAAGCGTCATGGCTTAACGAAGGTATATCTCTATGCCTTCCTCGATGGTCGTGATACACCACCAGATTCCGGTAAGGCATTCCTCGAGGAGGTCGAGGCGAAGATGGCAGAGCTCGGTGTCGGTGAGATCGCGATGATCTCCGGCCGTTACTATGCGATGGATCGTGATAAGAACTACGATCGTGTCGAGAAGGCATACGATGCGATGACGAAGGGAATCGGTCACCACTTCGCGTCCGTATCCGAGGCTATGCAGAGCTCCTATGATGAGAAGGTATACGATGAGTTCGTGGTTCCGTGCGTGATCGAGAAGGAGGGCGCTCCGAGACATCTGATTCAGGATGGTGATTCCTGCATCTTCTTCAACTTCCGTCCGGACCGTGCACGTGAGATGACCCACTGCTTCTGTGATGATGAGTTCAGCTTTTTCGAGAGAGGAAAGCGTCTCGATACTACGTTTGTATGCTTCACCGATTATGATGCGACCATCCCGAACAAGCAGATCGCATTCCCGAAGCAGAGTATCACGAAGACCCTCGGTGAGTATGTTGCATCGCTTGGTTTAAAGCAGCTTCGTATCGCAGAGACCGAGAAGTATGCACACGTTACCTTCTTCTTTAACGGTGGCGTCGAGGAGCCGAATGCCGGTGAGGATCGTATCCTCGTTCCGTCTCCGAAGGACGTTCCGACCTATGATCTGAAGCCGCAGATGTCCTGCCCTGAGGTGTGTGAGAAGCTGGTGGAGGCGATCAAGTCCGGGAAGTATGACATGATCATCGCAAACTTCGCAAACCCGGATATGGTCGGTCATACCGGTGTGATTCCAGCGGCTGTAAAGGCCATCGAGGTGGTGGATCATGCCGTCGGAGAGGTTGTCGATGCCATCAAGGAGGTCGGCGGTCAGATGATGATCGTCGCCGATCATGGTAATGCCGACATGATGATCAACTATGAGACCGGCGAGCCATGGACCGCACATACCACGAATCCGGTTCCGTTCATTCTGATCAATTCGAATCCGAACTGGAAGCTTCGTGAGGGTGGCGCACTCTGCGATATCGCACCGACACTGCTCCAGATGATGGAGATCCCGCAGCCGGAGGAGATGAGCGGTAAGTCTCTCATCGTTGAAAAGTAAGCGCTGCTGAGCTGCCGTGCCGTCCGGCTTCGGCCTCACGGCACTGTACAGAGAGTTTGAGGTAAATATATATGAACGTTGGCGTTTCAACTGATTCCGGTAGTGGTATCACACCACAGGAGAGTGCAGAGCTCGGCATCCGTGTCGTTCCGATGCCTTTCCGGATCGATGATCAGGAATATTACGAAAACATCAACCTTACAAGAGAAGAGTTCTTCGAAAAGCTGAAGAATGATCATGACATCGCGACATCGCAGCCGAGCATGGAGGATGTGATGAAGGTCTGGGACGAACTCCTCGAGACCTGCGACCAGATCGTGCATGTGCCGCTGAGCTCGGGACTGTCCGGCTCGACACAGACGGCGATGATGCTGGCCCAGGACGAGAAGTACGAGGGACGTGTCTTCGTACCGGACGATCGTGGGGTATCGGTCGTACAGCGTCAGGTCGCGATCTTCGCGACGGAGCTCGCTGCACGCGGCTATGATGGACAGCAGATCTGCGACATCCTGAACCGTGATGCGGAGCAGAACCAGATTTATGTCGGTGTGGATACACTGAAGTACCTGAAGAAGGGCGGACGCATCACACCGGTGGCCGCTGCCATCGGCACACTGCTTCATATCAAGCCGGTGCTCGGCATCACAAACGGCGGAAAGCTCGATTCCTACACGAAGGTGCGGACGACCCGTCAGGTGAAGGATGCGATCATCAAGGGACTGAAGAGCGAGCTGGAAGGTCGTCTCGGCGATCCGGAGATGAAGAACTGTTATGTCGCGATCGCCTATACGGATAATCCGGAGCAGGCGGCCGATTTCGCAGAGGAGCTGAAGGAAGCCTTCCCGGATCGACTGAATCCGGAGATTGCCGTTCGACCGCTTTCGCTACTGATTTCCTGCCACATCGGCCAGGACGGACTGGGCGCAGCCGTGATCGAACGTCCGGTCGAGCTCATCGAAGCGTAAGACGAGACCATCTGTATAGCGCATGTCGGGATATCGCAGTGAAGTGTGCAGCGTGACTTCGACAGAAATGCAGATGTATCCGTAAAATATCATGAAAATGAAGGAGGTCGGACCTTGATGGGTCCGGCCTCTTCTGTTATGATGCTCTTATGAATGTGAAACGACCGCTTCTTCTGATGGCCGTGGTGTATGTACTTGGAGTGTGCGTATCTGCCGGGGAATGTGGTTTCGTTCTGAGAGGGGCTGCGGGAATTCTGTTCGCATGCCTCGTTTTCCATGGGATCAAAAAGAAAACGCTTCGGAAGAGTGCGCTCGCACTCTTATTTGTGCTGCTCCTCGCCGGGGGCCTGCGCTACCAGCTGTCTGCCCGCGCATTTCAGCGTTCGGAGGAGAGGATCCGTATCTTCGGCGGGATGAAGGTGTGCCTGCGCGGAGAAGTACAGGAATATACGGAGGCTGCGGGAAAGGCGAAGCTGCGCGTGCGAAACGCGCTGCTGTCGAGCGCGTACGGTACGCGGGATACCCTGCCGGCTTCGGCCACCGCGGTGATGCGGGCGCGCTATGATCAGCCGGTCGGAACGATTCTCGTTTATCTGGAAGCAGAGGATGAAGCAGCACAGGCAGGATGGCGGGGAGGGGACCGTCGGACAGCCCAGATCTGCGCTTACCCGGAAAAGCGGGACGAGGATCCGAAAGCAGAGGATTCTCTGGACGCACATCGTCCGCTGCCGGGAGAGCAGATCGAAGTTTATGGAAAGATCTCACCGGCGGAAGCAGCGCGGAACGAGGGACAGTTTGATTTTCGTCTGTACTATCGGACGATATCCGTGCATGGTTCGATGTACGGCACCTCCTTTCGGGTCATCGGAGGGGATCCGAAGCCCTTTGCACGAGGGCTGCAGGCGCTCCGGCTTCGGATGGGGACGATCCTCGATCAGCTGCTGCCGCCGCAGGACGCCGGCATTTACCGCGCACTGCTGACGGGAGACAAATCGGCGATGGATGAAGATATCCGATCCCTCTATC
The DNA here is from genome assembly GCA_030540075.1 of Lachnospiraceae bacterium. Taxonomy (GTDB): domain Bacteria; phylum Bacillota; class Clostridia; order Lachnospirales; family Lachnospiraceae; genus Oribacterium. Next base: position 57,666 of record JAUNWX010000001.1, on the reverse strand, counting down.
AGGAAAACGGCATCGCCCATATCCTCGCCGTCTCTGGCCTGCATCTGTCGATTCTGGGCCTCGGTGTCTATGAGCTGCTGCGGCGTTTCGGCAGAAGCAAGGCCGCATCCGGCATCGTCGCTGCCCTTCTGATCGTATCCTACGGGATCCTGACGGGCTGCTCCGGATCGGCTCTCCGGGCGGTGCTGATGCTGCTTCTCCGCTTCCTCGGCGCGGCCGTCGGACGAAGCTACGATATGCTGACGGCGATGGCTGCGGCTGCACTCTTTCTCTTATGGAAGGAGCCGTTCATGCTGTTCAGTGCCGGCTTCCAGCTGAGCTTCCTCGCTGTGCTCGCCATCGGTCTCAGCCATGCCCTTCCGGCACCGAAGCATCCGCTGCTCGCGGGCCTGTGGATCTCATTTTATCTGCAGCTTCTGACGCTGCCGGTGATTCTGTTTCACTATTTTCGCTTCCCGTTCTACGGAATCTTCCTGAACCTCATCGTACTGCCACTGATGGGCTGTGTGATCTACAGCGGCGTTTTCGGAGTCGGACTCTTCGCGCTGTCAGAGAAGCTCGCGACCATCGCCATCGGTGGCGGACACTGGATCCTGCGACTGTATACACTTCTCTGTATGCGCTGCGCCACACTTCCGTACAGCTCACTGCTGCTCGGCCGACCGTCGATGCACAGCATCCTTCTCTATTATACGGCGCTCGGCTTCGTGACATGGACCCTCGCGGAGTGGAAGACATCGGAGCGCTCCAGACTGCCATTGCCATGCATCGTGCTGCCGCTGGTCCTTTCGCTGCTGTGCCTTCCGGCGAAGCAGCCGCAGGGGCTGGAAATCACGGCGCTGGATGTCGGACAGGGGGATGGCTTCATCCTGCGGAATCAGGGACTCGTGATGAGCGTCGATGGTGGTTCAACAAGCAACCAGCGCCTCGGCGAAAATGTACTGGTCCCGTATCTTGAGTCGCAGGGCATCGAACACATCGACCTCGCGTTGATCACACACTGCGATGCAGACCACTATTCCGGGATACTGTATCTCCTCGAGGAGGAACCGAAGATATCCATCGGAGAGCTGCTGCTTCCGCGGGTGGCCGTGCAGGATGCGCGTTATGATGCGCTTCGGGACGCAGCGGCTGCACGGGATGTGCAGATCCGGTACTTCGGACAGGGCGACAGCATTGCCCTCGGTGAGGTGGAAATCCGCGGATACTATCCGGCGGGGACGGCGAAGCTGGAGGCCGCAAACGATCACTCGATCGGGATGCTTCTCCACGCGCCGGATTTTCAGATGCTGTTTACGGGGGATATGGACGAAGCCTGTGAGCAGCAGATGCTCGCGGCACTGTGGGAAGCCAATGCAGGCTACCCGAAGATCGATGTACTGAAGGCGGGCCATCATGGCAGCCATACGAGCAGCTCGGAGGCGCTGCTCGCCGCCCTCCGGCCGGACTATGCGATTCTCAGCTACGGCGTCGGGAACGATTACGGACACCCGCACGTAGAAACGCGGGAGAGACTTGAGCGCTACGGCGTAGAGATGCTCGAGACCGGAAAGATGGGGGAGATTCGACTGACTGTTTAGCCCTAATCTCCATTTTGCTTCGCAAAATCTCGACTAGGCTGGCCAGAGTCGCTTCGCGACTTGGCCACATGAAAAACCCAAACCCAAAAGCGACCATACATGCTCGTTTTGTGTCTGGGTTTTCCATGTGCTAAACAGAATAAAAGAAACCCTGCGGTGGGTTAACCGCAGGGCTTTGTGAGTAACGTTACTTACAAATATTTATTTTCAAGAACGACTTGAAAAAGCAGAAATCCTGTACATGATTTCTGTGCGCTTCGCGCAATTAGTTCATGGAAGCGACAGCCTTAGAGATGTGAGCAACCTTTCTGGAAGCGTTGTTTGCCTTATAGATGCCCTTGCTGTGTGCCATGCAAATCTTCTTCTGAGCCATCTTCAGAGCATCCTGAGCTGCTGCCTTATCGCCAGACTCAACTGCTGCGTATACTCTCTTGATGTATGTCTTAACCTCAGAACGAATAGCCTTGTTACGCTCGTTTCTAGCCTGAGCTACAAGAATTCTCTTCTTTGCGGACTTAATGTTTGCCATTGTGAAATCTCCTTTCCTTCAAATATCGTGTGGAGATCCAGCGGATCTCGGCGCTTTCAAATACCGGACACGGACAGTTTGAAAACACGCTAAACTATCATATATAAAACCACCGTCGGTGTCAAGTCGAAAAAGCACGTTTTTGCGGGCTTTTGCACGGATGTCGGAGCAGTTCGGGCATGGATACCGGTCCTCAGGGACCCATGAGCGAATCCTGCTTTTACGGGATTCTGTTGGCAAAAGATGCAGGAGTATGTTAGTATATTTCCACGGAAAATACAAGAAAACCGGGATGTACCCGGAAATTATATTTATATAGGTAGGAACATGGCAGACATCACAAACATCGATCAGAGTAAAATCAGAAATTTTTGCATCATCGCGCATATCGATCATGGTAAATCGACGCTGGCAGACCGGATCATCGAGAAGACCGGTACGCTGACGGCACGTGAGATGCAGTCACAGGTGCTCGATAACATGGACATCGAGCGTGAGCGTGGCATCACGATCAAGTCCCAGACGACCCGTATCGTCTATAAGGCACAGGATGGGGAGGAGTATATCTTTAATCTCATCGATACCCCGGGCCATGTGGACTTCAACTACGAGGTGTCCCGTTCGCTCGCAGCCTGCGATGGTGCGATCCTTATCGTCGATGCGACGCAGGGAATTCAGGCACAGACGCTCGCAAATACCTATCTGGCACTCGATCATGATCTCGAGATCCTTCCGGTGATCAATAAGATCGATCTTCCATCGGCCGATCCGGATCGTGTGGCAGAGGAAATCGAGGACATCATCGGCATCGAAGCCCATGATGCGCCGCGTATCTCGGCGAAGACCGGTGAAAATGTGGAGGAGGTCCTGGAAGCCATCGTGCAGAAGCTGCCGGCACCGACCGGCTCGAAGGACGCGCCACTGAAGGCGCTGATCTTCGATTCGCTCTATGATAACTACCGTGGTGTTATCATTTTCTGCCGGATCAAGGAGGGCTCCGTGAAGGTCGGCACCCGGATCCGTCTGATGGCGAGCGGTGCTGCCTTCGATGTCACCGAGGTCGGCTATTTCGGACCGGGCCGTTTCATTCCGTGCCCGGAGCTGAGTGCCGGTATGGTTGGTTACATCACAGCGTCCATCAAGGATATCCGTGATACCCGTGTCGGTGATACGGTGACCGATGATCGGAATCCGGCGACCGAACCGCTGCCGGGCTATAAGCAGGTGCAGTCGATGGTATACTGCGGTATCTACCCGGCCGATACGATGAAGTATCCGGATCTCCGGGATGCCCTTGAAAAGCTGCAACTGAACGATGCGGCCCTTCAGTATGAGCCGGAGACCTCCCAGGCCCTCGGCTTCGGTTTCCGCTGCGGCTTCCTCGGACTTCTGCACCTCGATGTCGTACAGGAGCGTCTGGAGAGAGAGTATGACCTCGACCTGGTGACGACGGCACCATCCGTTGTCTACCATGTGTATAAGACCGACGGAACGATGATGGAGCTGTCAAACCCGGCGAACCTTCCGGATCCGTCCGAGATCGATCATATCGAAGAGCCAGTGGTCGATGTGGAGATCATGGTGACGCCGGAATTCATGGGTGCCATCATGCAGCTCTGCCAGGATCGCCGTGGCGTATATAAGAGTACGGAGTACATCGAGGCGAACCGTGCGATTCTGAAGTACGAGATGCCGCTGAACGAAATCATCTATGATTTCTTCGATGCGATCAAGTCCCGTTCGAAGGGCTATGCATCCTACGATTATGAGCTCAAGGGCTACCAGACCTCGAAGATGGTGAAACTGGATATCATGGTCAACCGTCAGGTCATCGATGCACTGAGCTTCATCGTCCATAAGGATTCGGCGTATGAGCGTGGCAAGAAGATGTGCGAGAAGCTGAAGAATGAGATCCCGCGTCAGCTCTTCGAGATCCCGCTGCAGGCATCGATCGGCGGACAGATCGTCGCCCGTGAGAACATCCGCGCGATGCGAAAGGATGTCCTCGCTAAGTGCTATGGCGGTGATATCTCCCGTAAGAAGAAGCTGCTCGAGAAGCAGAAGGAAGGTAAGCGCCGGATGCGTCAGTTCGGTAATGTCGAGATCCCGCAGAGTGCGTTTATGTCGGTACTGAAGCTCGATTCGGAATAAAAGCTTATGTATATGGCAGAGGCCGTGGCCCTTCGGGGTCACGGCCTGAATTTTTGCGATGTAGAAAAGATTTCTATAACCGTATGACGTTATACTGACCGGAGAAAATAGAAACGGGTTATAACAGACATGAGTATTTTGTGTGCTTTTTGATTTGCATTCATTTTTTTCGAGGACTATACTAGCTCTAATCATGACGAGATGTCATATCGAAAGGAGATACAAGCAATGGCGAAGAAAGACCTTGACTGGGGAAATATCGGTTTCAGCTATCGTGTGACCGATAAGAGATATGTATCAAACTGGAAGGATGGAAACTGGGATGAGGGTGCCCTGATTTCGGATCCGAACGTGACCTTAAATGAGTCAGCCGGCATGCTTCAGTACTGCCAGCAGGTATTCGAGGGTATGAAGGCATATACCTGGGAGGATGGATCTGTCGTATGCTTCCGTCCGGACCTCAATGCGGACAGAATGTATGAGTCTGCACAGCGTATCGAGATGCCACCGTTCCCGAAGGATCGTTTCCTCGATGCCATCGATCAGGTCGTAAAGGGTAACCTCGACTGGGTACCGCCATACGGTTCCGGTGCATCCCTTTACCTTCGTCCATATGAGTTCGCAACCGGTGTTGTCATCGGTGTAAAGCCGGCGGATGAGTATCAGTTCAGAGTATTTGCAACGCCGGTAGGCCCGTACTACAAGGGTGGTGCAACGCCGATCGCTATCCAGGTTTCGGATTTTGACCGTGCAGCACCTCATGGAACCGGTGCGGTAAAGGCAGGTCTCAACTATGCGATGAGCTTACACTCCTCTGTACTGGCGCATAAGGCAGGTTTTGCAGAGAATCTTTACCTGGATGCAGCGACCAGAACCTATGTTGAGGAGACAGGTGGATCCAATGCCATCTTCGTTGACGCAGATGGCAAGCTGGTTGTTCCGAAGTCACCGTCCATCCTTCCATCCATCACCAGACGTTCCATCGTTTACATCGCTGAGCATTATCTCCACCTGACCGTCGATGAGCGTCCAGTGAAGTTCGAGGAAATCAAGGGCTTCAAGGAGTGCGGTCTCTGCGGTACGGCAGCGGTTATTTCTCCGGTTGGTAAGATCGTGAACCACGATGAGGTCATCAACCTTCCGTCCGGCATGGAGCATGCAGGTGAGGTCATCGGCGAGCTCTACGCAACCATCACCGGCATCCAGAGCGGTAAGATCGAAGCTCCGGAGGGCTGGATCCGTCACATCTGCTGATCGCGGACACCACTGAAATAATGAACTGGAATTCGGCAAAAGAAGGCCGGAGGACTGTCTCGAAAGACAGCCCTCCGGTTTTTTAATCCAACAGGAAATCACTTAAGATGAAATTCGAGACATCCATACCACGCTCGGAAAAACGGTAACGGTAGCCTTCGTGGATTAGCATGCCGTCCGCTGTGTAGCGCTGCAGCTGTTCGCCGAAGACGGAGTGGATGTCGATCTGGAAGCGGGTCTTGAATTCGACCTCGGAGATGCCGGCGGTACGGCGAAGTCCGAGGAACATGAACTCCTCCATCTGCGCCTGTACGCTCTGCTTCTCGTGCTCGGCATGCAGCGTCGGGCAGCCCTGTCGGATTTCGGAAGCCATGTCGAGTGCGAGGTACTGCGGAAAGCTTCGAAGATTGCTCCAGCGTTCGCCCTGGAAGCAGGAGGCGGCACTGAGACCGAAGCCGAGGTAAGGTACAGCGGACCAGTAACCGTAGTTATGGCGGCATTCGTAGCCCGGCTTCGCATAGTTCGAGACCTCATAGCGCTGGTAGCCGTAGCGCTCCGTCATCTCACGGGTCAGCGCGTCGATGGCGGCCTGTGTATCTTCCGAAGGAAGTGCCAGCGTGCCGGCCTCCTGCATTGCCCGAAACGGGGTGCCGTCCTCGACGATGAGATTATAGATCGAGACGTGCTCCGGCTTCAGCATGAGCACATGGCGGAGGGTCTCGCGCCAGGACTTCTCGGTCTGGCCGGGGATCTCGTCGATGAGGTCGATGTTGATGTTCCGGAAGCCCTCCATCCGGGCGCTCTGATAGCACTTCAGGAAGTCCTCGAAGAGGTGGAGACGGCCGAGGGTGCGGAGCTCGTCGTTGTTTGCCGACTGGAGACCGATGGAGAGGCGGTTGATGCCGGCATCGCGGTAGGCCGCAAACTTATACGCGATGGTCGAGGCCGGGTTGCACTCGATGGTGATCTCGGCGTTCGGGCGGACGGTATAGAAGCGGCGGATGTAGTACATGATGCGGGAGATGTACTTCGGATCCAGCAGCGACGGGGTACCGCCACCGATGAAGATCGTCGAGATTTCATAGTTCGTCGCCAGCGCGGCGCTTTCGCGGATCTCGGCACAGAGCTGATCGATGTAGGGCCCGTGCTCCGTTTCTTTCATCGGAAAGGAGAGGAAGTCGCAGTAATTGCACTTCCGTGCGCAGAATGGGATATGGATGTACAGCTCGAGCTGCTGATGGTCGTTTGAATCGATGATTGTGTTGTCCAGCATGGTTTTCTCCTGAAAAATCTAGAGAATAATGTAACATAAGCCCCGGATTTCTGCAATTCACAGGGCCGAAAGGCCGATGTATAACAGCCATATAAAAAAGACATGCGTGTACATGTCCCGTTCTCCTTGCAATATTCCCTTCGAAGGGGTATCATCATACACATATTTTTTTTAAAAAGGGAAAAAGCAGCTTCTGCATACTTCGACGCGTTCATTCGAAAAAGGCACAGCTGCGGATATCCTGCGATAAAGAGAGGTAAGAAAGATGACAGTAGCACAGATTGGAATGATGGTGGCCATGGTCCTGTACCTGGTCGGCATGCTCTTCATCGGATTCAAGGTATCCGATAAGAACGCGACCGCGGGGGACTTTTTCCTGGGCGGTCGTTCCCTGGGCCCCTTTGTGACGGCGATGTCGGCCGAAGCGTCGGATATGTCCTCCTGGCTGCTCATGGGTCTTCCTGGCCTCGCGTATCTGAGCGGCATCTCGGATCCGGGCTGGACCGCGATCGGTCTCGCACTCGGTACCTACATCAACTGGTTCGTCGTGGCGAAGCGTATCCGTATCTATACCGAGGTCAATGACTCCATCACGATTCCGGAGTTTTTCTCCAACCGTTATAATGACCGGAAGAAGATCCTGACCCTGATTGCAGCGGTGGTCATCGTTATTTTCTTTATCCCGTATACCGCGTCCGGCTTCGCTGCCTGCGGTAAGCTGTTCGGCAGTCTCTTCGGTGCGGATTATCATGTGGCGATGATTGCGAGTGCCTTCGTCATCGTCGGCTACACCTCCCTCGGTGGTTTTCTAGCTGCGTCGACCACGGACTTCATCCAGAGTATCGTGATGTCGCTCGCACTGCTGATCGTCCTCGTTTTCGGTGTGCACAGAGCCGGCGGCTTTGCGGCCGTTCTTCAGAATGCATCGGGACTCAGTGGCTATCTCGATATGCTGCTGGTGTATGATCCGACGAGCGGTACCTCCAGCCCGTACAGCCTCATCACCATCGTTTCGACCCTGGCATGGGGTCTCGGCTACTTCGGTATGCCGCATATCCTGCTTCGTTTCATGGCCATCGGCGATGATAAGAAGCTGAAGCTCTCGAGACGGATCGCTTCCGTATGGGTGGTGATCTCGATGGGCGTGGCGATCTTCATCGGTATCGTCGGCCTCGGTATGACGGCGGCCGGTGCGATCCCAAGCCTCGGCGGCAACCAGTCGGAGACCATCATCGTCGAGATCGCGAAGCTGCTTGCAACCCACGGTCTCGTACCGGCACTGATCGCCGGTGTCGTCCTGTCCGGTATTCTGGCGTCCACCATGTCGACGGCGGATTCCCAGCTGCTCGCAGCGTCAAGCTCCATCGCGAACGATATTCTGACCGATGTGCTGCACATTCATCTCGATGAGAAGCAGCTCCTGTACGTTGCACGTGTCTGCCTGCTGATCATCGCCGGTCTTTCGATCTTCATCGCATGGAATCCGGACAGCTCGGTCTTCCAGATCGTCTCCTTCGCCTGGGCGGGCTTCGGTGCTTCCTTCGGACCGGTCGTCCTCCTCGCGCTCTTCTGGAGACGCTCGAACAAGTACGGTGCGACCGCCGGCATGATCGCGGGTGGCATTATGGTCTTCTTCTGGAAGTACAGCATCCGTCCGCTGGGTGGTCTCTGGAACATCTATGAACTGCTCCCGGCCTTCCTCGTGGCGATCCTCGTGAACGTGATCGTGAGTCTCGCGACTCCGGCACCGAATGCAGAGGTGACTGCGGACTACGATGAGGTGCAGAAGCGCATCCGGAACCACTGATGCACAATCACATAAATTCTGACTGGGCCAATGCTTCTGTCGTGCTATAATGGTGGCACGCGAGGCATTGGCCCCGTTTTGTTTTCGGAAAATGAAACGGGGCATGATGATGTGACGTCGGAGGCATTGGCCTCCATACAGGGAGAGAAACGGGGACTATGGCGTACGGGAAGAAAGAGTCGAAAACAGAATATCTGGCACTGAATGAGGATCTGAAGGCGCTTCGCTTTCAGCCGTACTACCTGCTCTACGGTTCGGAGGAGTATCTGAAGCTTTCGTATAAGAAGCAGTTTCGTGCGGCCTTCGGCGGCGAGGAGGGGATGGCCTATACCTTTTATGATGGCGCACCGGATGTACAGGAGCTGATCGACCTTCTGAATACGATTCCGTTTACCTTCGGGGAGAACACGGGGCGGCTCGTCATCATCAGCGGCAGCGAGTGGTTTAAGAAGCCGGTACCGGAGAAGCTGCTGCACTATCTCGAGGATATCGGACACTATCCGGATACGGCGCATCTCATGTTCATCGAGGGGGAGATCGACAAGCGCAGTAAGCTCTATAAGCTTGTTCAGAAGAACGGCTTCGCCTGTGAGCTCGGGGAGCAGGACCGGTCACAGCTCGGTCGCTGGGCGGCGCGCTATCTGACGATGGCGGGGAAGAAGATCCGGAATTCGACGATGGAGCTTTTTCTCGATAAGACCGGCACCAGCATGGATAATATCGCCTCGGAGATGGAGAAGCTGATCGCCTATACCGGTGTGAGGGACGTTATCGAGGACAGTGATGTCGAGGCGATCTGCTCACAGAATGTCGAGGATCGTGTGTTTGACATGGTGTCTGAGATGGGACTCGGGCATACGAAGAAGGCGCTTCAGTACTACCGGGATCTGCTGACGCTGCAGGAGGCACCGATGCGCCTGCTGCATCTTATGCGCCGGAACTTCAATCAGCTGCTGCTCGCACGTGAGGCGATGGACCGGGATATGAGTGCGCAGGAAGCGGCGGCGTATGTCGGCGTGAGCCCGTGGATCTACCGGAAGCTTACGGATCAGGCGCGGCAGTACTCGCGCCATGGCATCGAGGACTATATCCGGCGCTTCTATGAATATGACCAAGCTATCAAGAGCGGAAATCTCACGGACCAGATGGCCGTCGAGCTGCTGCTTACCACGTAAAGTCGACAGAAAAACGTAAGTTGACGGTTTTTCGGATCTGTATTATGGTTCTTATAGTAATCGTGCACAAAGTGGGGGATTTCTGCGGAAAAAACACAGTTTCTACCTGAAAAGTGCACCCGACTCCCTTATTTTCAGGAGGAAAAGGATGAAAAAGAATCATGTGTGGAGGACGCTTCTGACCATCTGCCTCGCCACCTGTTTTTCGGTGCCTGCATTGGCCGCCGCACAGGTCGGTCCGGCATGGGTGAACGGTGTCTCGATCAGTGAGCTTAGTCAGTCGAATTATTACACAGGAACGATGACCCCGCAGGATACAGCGACAGAGGAGGCAGAGAAGCCGGTTCTGGTGACTGCCCGAAGCGGACGTAAGGGAAAGATCAGTACAGCGACGACGTCAGCTGCAGCGACAGCGGCTGAGAATGAGTCCACTGCAGGCGGGAATGCAGCGACGTCGACGATGGTGACGACTTCAGCAGGAAGTGCGATCGCGACGCCGGCAGCAGCGGGCAGCGCGACGGATCCGTCCACGGCACTGCTGGAGAAGCAGGCGGCAGAGCAGGCAGAAGCAGCTGCACTGGCCGCACAGATCGCACAGGAGGAAGCGGCTGCAAGCATCGGTACACGCACGGGCGAAACGCCGATCGGTGCCGTCGTGACCGAGGAGTCCACGAAGTATACGAAGGGAGCCTCCCTCGGCGTCTTCCAGATCACCGGCTACTATGGAAACGGAAAAACCAATTCCGGCACCTGGCCGAAGGCAGATCACACGATCGCTGCGGACACGACGGTCCTGCCGATGGGGACGAAGGTTTTCATTAATAATACAGTATATACGGTCGAAGATATCGGCGGTGCCGTGAAGGGAAATCTGATCGATATCTACTATAACAGCTACGAAGAAGCCTTCGGTGTGACCGCCCTCGGACACCGTTTTGCAGAGGTTTTCGTGGCCGCTCCGAAGAGCTGAAACGGCACAGAATAAAGACTTGAAAAAAGTGAAAAATCACTCAAAACTGAGTGATTTTTCACTTTTTTAATTCTTACGATCTTATAAATTTTTTATAATCACACAGTCAACTCTCCAACGAAATAATGCGAAGGCATACGCATATAAGCGTATGACAGATAGATGAGGGGCTTGACAATTTTTTGAATTTGCCAGTATACTCTCGGGCGTTGAGCTCGCTCCGATCCGGAGCTCTTCGTTCATGCCGGTCCATGTGAGAAAAATCTGAAAGAGCAGTTAAAGACACCGGCGCACACACAGGAGGTTGTTTTGAGTTTAAATTTACAGAAGCAGAGAGGTATGATCGCTAAGATGACGATGCTCATCGTACTGATGATTCTTACGATGGCGATGTCCGTGCGTACGTATGCAGACGAGAGCGCAAGCTCCGGCGTCTATGCATCACAGAGCCTGGGGAATGTACTTTTCTTCAATACCAGCACCAACCCGCACTTCACCACCGTGCAGGAAACCTATGCCGCACAGGCGGTAGAGGAGGCGAAGCAGAAGCAGCAGGCAGCACAGTCGTCGGGACAGACGGTGACGATCGATGGCCGGCAGGCGACGCCGCTCGGACGCTTCAAACTGACCGGCTACTGCCCGTGCTCCAGATGCTCCGAGGGCTATGGTACACGTACCGCGACCGGCGCACGTGCGACCGCCGGCAGAACGGTTGCGGTCGATCCACGTGTGATTCCATACGGTACACATCTTCTGATCAACGGTCATGAGTACGTCGCAGAGGACTGTGGCGGTGCCGTGCGTGGCGCACACATCGATGTGTTTTATAACACCCATGCGGAGGCACGAAACATCCTTTCGTATGCCGACGTATACATCCTTCAGTAAGTACCCTCGATTCGACGGGATTTTAAAAACAGAATAGCGTGAAGAAAGGGAGCGGGCCATAGCGGTCGGCTCCTTTTCTTCACGATTTTTTCACAAATTCCTCGAGGCTAATCCTTGACATCATTCCAAAATCGAGTAATATAGCAAATAGATGTTAGCACTCCGATATTTCGAGTGCTAACAGGTAAAGAGGAGGTGGCAGAGATGGAGCTGGATCAGCGTAAGGTGGTTATCCTTACAACGATTATAAAAAACTATCTGGAGACCGGTGAACCGGTCGGCTCACGTACGATCAGTAAGTATTCCGGACTCAGCCTTAGTTCTGCTACGATCCGTAATGAGATGAGCGATCTCGAGGAGATGGGCTATATCATGCAGCCGCATACCTCTGCCGGTCGTATCCCGAGTGATAAGGGCTACCGCTTCTATGTCGATCAGCTGATGGAGCATCATCAGCATGAGATCGATGACGTGAAGACGGAGATGTTCGAGAAGGTCGATAAGCTGGAGACGACGCTGAAACAGCTCGTAAAGAACCTGGCGCAGGATACCAACTACGCTGCGGTGGTCACTGAGCCGTCGATTCATACGAATAAGATCAAGTTCATCCAGACCTCCATCGTCGATGCACACAGAGTACTGCTGGTCATCATGATGCAGGGCAACATCGTCCGAACCGCGACGGTGATGCTGAGCGGACAGGATGAACTGGACTTTAACCGGATGCTGAGCATCAACATGCTGCTGAATGATGCGCTGGATGGTCTCAGCGGAGAAGAAATCACCGAAGGACGCATCGGTCAGATTCTGGCACGAACGCAGCATAAGGATACGGTAAGTGCTATCCTTCAGACCATTGTGAGCATTCTGAATATCCGTTCCGGAGATGCACAGATCTATACTTCCGGTGCGACGAATATTTTCAAGTATCCGGAGCTCACGGAGTCGGACAATGCTTCCCGCCTCATCAATGCCTTCGAATCAAAGGTCGAGCTTGCCGAGCTGGTGCATGAAGTCCAGGGCGTAAGTGAGGAAAAGAAAAACCAGATTCAGGTATACATCGGCAGCGAATCACCGATGGAAAACATGACGGACTGTTCTGTGGTTACCGCAAATTATGAGCTCGGCAACGGACTTCGCGGAACGATCGGCGTGATCGGACCGAAACGAATGGATTACGAAAAGGTGCTGGAGGTTCTCTCGAAGATTCAGGGAGAGATGGATCAGGCCTTTCGTTCATAGAGATTTAGAGAGAATAAGCTGAACATCCGGACAGGATGTGATAGGAGGTTATCTTGATAGACGAAGAGTTAAAGAAATCTTCCGAGGAGCAGGACACCGAGGAAACGACCGCAGGCAAAGCCACGGAACAGGAAGCTTCGACGACGGAGGAAGGAAAGGATACTGAAACGAAGGACAGCGATGCGAAGGATGCCGGAGAGACAGAGAACGCAGAGCAGAGTGCGACATCGGAGACTTCGGATGCAGAAACAGAAAAGCTGAAAAAGAAGTATGAGGATGCACTCGCAGAGCAGAAGGATAAATATATCCGCCTCTATGCCGAGTTCGATAATTATCGTAAGCGGACCGAGAAGGAGAAGGCACAGAACTTCGATTTCGGTGCGCGCGAGGTGATCGAGAAGCTGCTTCCGGTGGTCGACAATTTCGAACGGGCACTCGGTACCGTAGATCCGGAGGATGAGGACGACGCCTTTACGAAGGGCGTACGTGGCATCTATAAGCAGCTCGAGAAAATGTTTGAGGACCTCGAAGTAAAGGCAATCCCGGCAGAGGGCGAGAAGTTCGATCCGAACCTGCACAACGCCGTGATGACCGATACCGAAAGTGACGTCGAAGAGGATACGATCACCCAGGACCTTCTGAAGGGCTATACCTACAAGGGCCAGGTGGTTCGCCACTCGATGGTCAAGGTTAAAAAGTAAAGTATGTTCATTCCGTCGGGAAACCGGCGTTTGAAGCACCTTCACCGGAGCGCAGAAGCAATCGGGTGATGGCAAGTAGATAGATTACAGTTTTTATATTTTATCGTTTTGAATAAAAGGAGATATCGTTATGGGAAAGATTATTGGTATTGACTTAGGTACAACAAACAGCTGCGTAGCCGTTATGGAAGGTGGTAAGCCGACCGTCATCGCAAACGCAGAGGGCATGAGAACGACCCCGTCGGTCGTTGCATTTACAAAGAATGGTGAGCGTCTCGTCGGTGAGCCTGCAAAGCGTCAGGCCGTCACCAACGCAGATCGTACCATCTCTTCCATCAAGAGACATATGGGTTCAGACTATAAGGTAAGCATCGACGGCAAGGACTACACACCGCAGGAGATTTCCGCGATGATCCTTCAGAAGCTGAAGGCAGACGCAGAGGCATACCTCGGTGAGAAGGTAAGCGAGGCCGTCATCACGGTTCCTGCATACTTCAACGATGCGCAGCGTCAGGCAACCAAGGATGCCGGTAAGATCGCCGGCCTCGATGTAAAGCGTATCATCAACGAGCCGACCGCCGCTGCACTTGCATACGGCCTCGATGAGGGCGACGAGCAGAAGGTTATGGTATACGACCTCGGTGGTGGTACCTTCGATGTATCGATCATCGATATCGGTGATGGTGTCATCGAGGTTCTTTCAACCAACGGTGATACCCGCCTCGGTGGTGATGACTACGATGCACGTATCCAGAACTGGATGATCGAGGAGTTCAAGAAGGCAGAGGGCGTCGACCTCAGCCAGGATAAGATGGCCGTTCAGAGACTGAAGGAAGCCGCTGAGAAGGCAAAGAAGGAGCTTTCTGCTTCTACAACCACAGAAATCAACCTTCCGTTCATCACAGCAACTGCAGAGGGCCCGAAGCACCTCGATATGACGCTTACAAGAGCGAAGTTTGAGGAGCTGACCGCAGATCTCACCGAGAGAACCGCTGTTCCGGTACAGAATGCACTTCGTGATGCCGGTATGACGGCCGCAGAGCTTTCAAAGGTTCTGCTCGTTGGTGGTTCGACTCGTATGCCGGTTGCACAGGAGAAGGTAAAGCAGCTGACCGGTAAGGAGCCGAGCAAGACCCTGAACCCGGATGAGTGCGTAGCCATCGGTGCTGCCATCCAGGGTGGTAAGCTCGCCGGTGATGCCGGTGCCGGTGATGTTCTTCTTCTCGATGTAACACCGCTGACCCTTTCCATCGAGACCCTTGGTGGTGTCGCAACACCGCTTATCAAGAGAAATACAACCATTCCTACCCATGCTTCTCAGGTATTCTCTACTGCAGAGGATAACCAGACCGCTGTAGATATCCATGTCGTACAGGGTGAGCGTGAGTTCGCAAGAGATAACAAGACCCTCGGCCAGTTCCGTCTGGATGGTATCCTTCCGGCACGCCGTGGTGTTCCGAAGATCGAGGTCTGCTTCGATATCGATGCAAACGGTATCGTAAATGTATCCGCAAAGGATCAGGGTACCGGTAAGGAGCAGCACATCACCATCACCTCCGGTTCGAACATGAGCCAGGATGATATCGATAAGGCTGTAAAGGAAGCGGCTCAGTATGAGGCAGCCGACAAGGAGAAGAAGGAAGCCATCGAGACCAGAAATGGTGCAGATTCCATCGTCTTCCAGACCAAGAAGGCACTGGAAGAGGTTGGTGATAAGGTTCCTGCTTCCGATAAGTCTCAGGTTGAGGCAGATCTGAAGGCACTCGAGGATGTCCTCGCAGCAAATCCGCTCGAGTCCATCACGAAGGATGGTGCAGAGAAGATCAAGGCTGCACAGGAGACCCTGATGAAGTCTTCTCAGTCCCTGTTCTCAAAGGTGTATGAGCAGGCACAGGCAGCTGGTGCAGCAGGTCAGGCTGGCCCTCAGGGCGCAGCAGATCAGGGTGCAGCAAACAACAACAGCAACCCGGATGACAACGTAGTGGATGGCGATTTCAAGGAAGTTTAATTCCTGAAAGACATACAGAAAGCCTCCGGCGCATGCGCCGGAGGCATACGTTCGTCTTATGAGAAAGAAAAGCAGCAGGAGATAGAAACACATGGCAGAAAAGCGTGATTATTATGAAGTCCTCGGCGTGGATAAAAACGCAGATGACGCAACGATAAAGAAGGCGTTCCGTAGGCTTGCCAAGAAGTACCATCCGGATGCGAATCCAGGGGACAAGGAGGCGGAAGCGAGATTTAAGGAATGCAACGAGGCCTATGCAGTCCTTTCGGATCCGGAGAAGAGAAAGGCGTATGACACCTACGGCCATGCAGCCTTCGATCCGAACTCGGCAGCCGGTCAGAGCACAGGCTATGGCGGCTTCGACTTCGGCGGCATGGACTTCTCTGATATTTTCGGAGATCTGTTCGGCTTCGGCGGTCGCGGGGGATTCTCCTCCTATGGCGGTGCCAGTCGTGGAAACCAGCCGACCCGTGGTCAGTCGATCCGTACGAGTGTACGTGTCAGCTTCGACGAGGCCATTAAGGGCTGTAAGAAGACCATCAAGATCCGGTACAAGGATACCTGCCCGAAGTGTAACGGTACGGGCGCAAAGCCGGGCACACAGCCGGAAACCTGTTCGAAGTGCGGCGGCCGTGGCCAGGTGGTGATGACACAGCAGAGCATGTTCGGTACGGTGCAGCAGGTGGTGACCTGTCCGGACTGTCATGGCTCGGGTAAGATCATCAAGGAGAAGTGTCCGGACTGCCGTGGCGAGGGCTACATCGCGACGGAAAAGAACATCGAGCTGACGATTCCGGCCGGTATCGATGATGGACAGACCTTACGTCGCTCCGGTGGCGGTGATCCGGGAAGCAATGGCGGCCCGAGAGGCGATCTTCTCGTCGATGTCGCGGTTTCCCAGCATCCGTTCTTCAAGCGCCAGGGTACGAATATCTACTCGACCGAGGAGATCAGCTTTGCAACTGCGGCACTCGGTGGTACGAAGGTTATCAAGACCGTGGATGGTCCGGTAGAGCTGAAAATCAAGCCGGGCACCCAGTCGGATACGAAGACGAGACTGCGTGGCAAGGGCGTACCGAGTCTCAGCAACCCGAATCTTCGCGGTGATCAGTATGTGACGATCGTCGTCAATATTCCGACGAACCTGAATAAAAAGCAGCGTGAGGCACTGAAGGCTTACGCAGAGGCCTGCGGCGAGACCGTGGACGCATAAATAAGTATGACCGGCAGAACCGGGGGACTGCGAGCAGCAGCCCTCCGGTTCTGCTTTTTTTTAGATTCTTTCACTTTTCTGTATCCTCTGTTATAATAGCGACGATTTCGTAAACGTAAGGTGGGAGAGGGTGGAATGCATCACTTTTTTGTAGATGAAACAGATATCGATACCGAGGCGCGGCTGGTGCGACTCACGGGTGAGAATTACCGGCATCTCCGGCAGGTGCTTCGGGCGAAGCCGGGGGAGAAGGTCCTGATTTCCGACGGCGAGGGGACGGACTATGAGTGTACGGTTTCGGAGATTCATGATGCGGACCGGCTTATGGCAGAGACCGTGACCGGTGAAGAAGAGGTGCTTCTGCACATCGATTTCGTGGAGGAGATGCATGAGCTGCCGGCAGATATCTATCTGTTCCAGGGACTTCCGAAGCAGGATAAGATGGAACTCATCGTGCAGAAGGCGGTGGAGCTCGGTGCCCATGCGGTGATTCCGCTCGATACGAAGAACACCGTCGTAAAGCTCGATGAGAAGCGGGCGGCGAAAAAGGTCGAGCGCTGGCAGGCGATCGCCGAGGCGGCTGCGAAGCAGTCGAAGCGCTCCATCATCCCCGAGGTGATGCCGGTGATGAAGTGGAAGGATGCCATGCGCTTTGTGGAAAACTTTGACCTCCGGCTGATTCCGTATGAAAACGCGAAGGATATTCGTCATACCATGGAGGAGCTCCGGAAGCTCCCGAAGCATGGAAAAATCGCGGTTTTCATCGGACCGGAGGGCGGATTTGCGGATGTGGAAATCGAGGATGCCATGGCGCATGGCATCGAGCCGATCACCCTCGGAAAACGCATTTTACGTACAGAAACAGCAGCCATCACCAGTATGAGCATCCTGATGCTGACCCTGGAATCGAT
Organism: Lachnospiraceae bacterium; assembly: GCA_030540075.1. GTDB lineage: Bacteria > Bacillota > Clostridia > Lachnospirales > Lachnospiraceae > Oribacterium. The sequence continues at coordinate 39,964 of JAUNWX010000001.1, read as the reverse complement.
AGAGGAGTAAAGATGAGAGAGATTTATTTTGATAATTCCGCGACGACGAAGCCATATCCGGAGGTCGTGGAGCTGATGATGAAGACCCTGACCGAGGATTACGGAAATCCGTCCTCGAAGCATACGAAGGGCTTCGATGCGGAGAAGTATTTCCGTCATGCGCGTGAACAGGTGGCGGCGACCCTGAAGGTGAAGCCGAAGGAGATCATTTTCACTTCCGGTGGTACAGAGTCGAACAACACGGTTATTTTCGGTACCGCCATGGCGAAGCGCAAGCAGGGAAAGCACATCATCTCCTCTGCGTTCGAGCATGCGGCGATCTATCGCCCGCTCGATGTGCTCGTGGAGCTTGGCTACGAAGTGACCTATCTTCCGGTGGATGCGAAGGGGCACATTTCCCTCGATGATCTTCGTGCGGCGATCCGTCCGGATACCATCCTGGTGACGATTATGACGGTGAACAACGAGATGGGTGCGATCGAGCCGATCGAGGAGATCGGTCGTGTCGTGAAGGAGTGTAATCCGAATACCTGGTTCCATACGGATGCGATCCAGGCCTATGGCAAGCTTCCGCTTCGTCCGAAGCTGCAGCATGTCGATATGATGTCGGTATCCGGTCATAAGCTGCATGGCCCGAAGGGGGTCGGCTTCCTCTATAAGGACGAGAAGATCCGTCTGCGCCCGCTGATCTATGGCGGCGGTCAGCAGGAGGACATGCGTTCCGGAACCCATGATGTCCCGGGCATCGCCGGCCTCGGCCTCGCAGCTGAGATGGCCTGTGCGCATCTCGAGGAGAATAAGGCTTCCCTCGAGGCGCTGAAGGATTACTTCATCGATTCTCTGGAAACCCTCGATGGCGTCACCATCAATTCCGAGCGCGGTGCACTGTCCGCGCCGAATATCCTCTCGGTATCTTTCGAGAAGGTGCGTGCCGAGGTACTGCTGCATGCACTCGAGGAGAAGGGCATCTATGTCAGCTCCGGCAGTGCCTGCTCCAGCAATCACCCGGGTATTTCCGGCGCCCTGAAGGCGATCGGCGTGAAGCCGGAGCTGCTGGATTCGACGATCCGTTTCTCCTTCTGTGAGGAGAACACGAAGGAAGAGGTCGATCTCTGTATGGATGCACTCCGCGAGCTGCTTCCGGTGCTCCGTCGTTTTACACGATTCTGACCTGAAAACCGAAGCGCCCTTTATAACACAGAAAGCGAATTTCTAGAAAGAGAGTAGAAGATGATCTGGAGAAAATTTACGATACATACGACCACCGAGGCGGAGGATATCCTGAGTGCAAACCTGGCAGAGCTCGGCATCGATGGTGTACAGATCGAGGATCGCATCCCTCTGTCCGAGGAGGATACGAAGGGAATGTTCATCGATATCCTGCCGGAAATCGGACCGGATGATGGCACGGCGGAGGTAAGCTTCTATGTCGAGGTACTGGATCCGGAGCAGAAGCAGGATCGTCTCACGAAGGTGCAGAAGATGATGGAGGATCCGTCGGTCGACGCCAGCTACATGCCGAACACCTCGAATGTCTACACTCCGCAGGAGCTGAAGAAGCTGCTTCAGGAGGTGCAGGAAACCCTCGATGAGATGAAGCAGTATGTCGATATCGGGCTCGGCACGATCGATACCTCGGATACGGAGGATAAGGACTGGATCAATAACTGGAAGACCTTCTTCCATCCGTTTACCGTCGGCGATCTCCTGATCAAACCGACCTGGGAGGAGGTTCCGGAGGAGGACCGCGACAAGCTCGTCATCGAGATCGATCCGGGTACCGCCTTCGGCACCGGCATGCACGAGACCACCCAGCTCTGCATCCGCCAGCTGCAGAAGTATATGCAGGCAGGCGATGAGATCGCAGATATCGGCACCGGCTCCGGTATCCTCGGCATCACCGCACTGAAGCTCGGCGCCGGCCATGTCTACGGCACCGACCTCGATGAGGAAGCCGTTCCGGCGGTGCACGATAACCTGAAGGCAAACGAACTCCCGGAGAGCAGCTTCGATATGGTCGTGGGCAATGTCATCGGCGATGATGCCATCAAGACCCGAATGGGGCTCGGAAAGTACGACATCGTGGTGGCGAACATCCTCGCTCCGGTCATCGTGCTGCTGACCGCTGAGGTCGGACCACTTCTGAAGAAGGATGGTCTCTTCATCACCTCTGGTATCCTCGACCAGCGTGAGGCAGAGGTCCTCGAGGCCTTCCGTCAGCACGAGGACATCTGGGAGGTGCTGGAAGTGAACCACCAGGGCGAGTGGGTCAATGTGACCGCTCGTCGGAAATGAGCACATCCGGAAAAACCATCAGAAAAACGTAAGAGTAATACACGTCAAAAAGGCGCCCCGCTCTGTGCGGGACGCCTTTTTCTGACCGTATCTGAAGGCGGATCGCTGCAGATACGGATATGGTTATGGTTATGCTTTTTATTTGCCGTTGCACCAGATGAGCTCGGCTTCATTTACGGCCTTCTCAACCATCGGGATCATCGCGTCATACACGATCTGCTCGGAAGCACGGATCTTCTCCGGTACCGGCTTCGTGACCGGATGCTTCGCGACGAAGATGGTGCAGCAGTCCTCGAATGGCTCGATGGAGGTTTCGTAGGTACCGATCTTCTGGGCGATATCGATGATCTCCTGCTTGTCGAAAGCGATGACCGGACGATAGACCGGAAGATGGCAGACCTCATTGGTGCAGACGAGGGACTGCATGGTCTGGCTCGCCACCTGACCGATGGACTCACCGGTGATGAGCGCGATACAGTTCCGCTTCTCGGCGATGGCCTCGGCGATACGCATCATATAACGACGCATGATGATCGTCAGCTCCTCGTGCGGGCACTCCTCGTAGATCTTCAGCTGGATATCCGTGAAGTTGACGACATGCAGCGCGATCGGTCCTGTGTAGCGGGCGACTTCATTGGCCAGATCCACGACCTTCTGCTTCGCACGCTCGGAGGTGTATGGCGGTGCATGGAAGTAGGTCGCCTCGAGCACGGCACCACGACGGGAAATCATATAGCCGGCTACCGGGCTGTCGATACCGCCGGAGAGGCAGAGCATCGCCTTGCCGTTCGTACCGAGCGGCATACCGCCGGCGCCCGGAAGCACCTCGGAGAAAATGTTGACATACTGACGGATCTCGACACGCAGCAGCACATCCGGATGGTGTACATCGACGCTGGTGTTCGGGAACTTCGTCAGGATGTCGTAGCCGAGCTCGGCGTCGATCTCCGTGGAGCTCATCGGGAACTCCTTGTCGGCACGGGTCGTGCGGCACTTGAAGGTCAGCTTACGATCACCGTAGACCTCGCCGAAATACGTGAGCACCTGATCGCTGATCGCGCGATAGTTGTGGGTATTCTCCATCTGGATCATCGGGCAGATGCCGACGATGCCGAAAACGTGCTGAAGTGCATCCACGGTCTCCTCGTAGTCGTAGTTTTCCGACTTCGCCGTTACATAGATACGTCCACGCTCACGGGTGACACGGAACTCACCCTCGACGCGCTCCAGCTTCTTCCGGATGTCGTGCACGAGGGCATCCTCGAAGATATAACGATTCTTCCCCTTCGTGCCGATCTCCGCATACTTGATGAGAAAGCTCTGATACTGCATAAAACCTCTTTCTGTACAGGGATGAAGCGAGCCGCCGATGCCATCCGCACCACGCCCGCTCAGACAAAAAATGAGTACGCACCGGAAAGCGCGCACTCATCAGGATACTTGTTAATTCATCAGCTTAATGATACGATTACTGCGCGATGATGTAAGGTGTCAGCGCATTGACGATCTCATCCATGCGAGCTGCATCCGCGTGAATGTTCAGATCGATCGGCTTGCTGAGGTCCAGGGAGAAGATACCCATGATGGACTTGGCATCGATTACATAACGGCCTGATACGAGGTCGAAGTCAACGTCAGTGAACTTCACGAGCTCATTAACAAAAGACTTTACTTTATCGATAGAATTAAGCGAGATACGAACGGTTTTCACGATTTAGTCCTCCTTAAAAAATATTATTCATAGTACAGATTAATTTTAGGAAAACGCTTATCAAAAGTCAATAGAATGGAATACTTTAAATTAACCGCTGCCATGCACAATCTGGGCTGCAAGGTCAATGCCTATGAAGCGGATGCGATGCTCGAGGAGCTCCGTCGCGCCGGCATACGGATCGTGCCCTGGGAGGGCACCGCAGCCGACCTCTATATCATCAATACCTGCTCCGTCACGAACATCGCCGACCGGAAGTCGCGGCAGATGATTCATAAGGCCCGGAGTATGAATCCGGCGGCCGTCGTGATCGCGGCCGGCTGCTATGTGCAGGCGCGCGCCGCGGAGCTTCAGACGGATACCGCGGTGGATATCCTCGTCGGCAATCAGGAGAAGGGCCGGCTTCTGCCGATTCTCGAGGCTTACTGGACGACCCACCCGGACAGAGTACCGGCGTCCCTCCGCACTTCTGGGGCCAATGCAGACGACCGGACCGTACATACCGATCCGCAGCCGTCGGCACCCGCTGCTTCGGCATCGGACGCAGCTGCCGACCGGACCGTCGTGACTGACCAGAAGACGGCGACCGTGGAAAAGACCGCCTGCTTCGTGTCGGATATCGCAGAGCCGCAGCCGTACGCAGAGCTCTGGGCCGGCGAGATCGCCGATCAGGGCCGCGCCTTCATCAAGGTGCAGGATGGCTGCAATCAGTTCTGTGCCTACTGCATCATCCCATACGTGCGTGGGCGCATCCGCTCACGTTCCGTCGAGGACACGGTGAAGGAGGTCACGGATTTCGCCCGTCGCGGCTACCACGAGGTCGTGCTGACCGGTATCCACCTTTCCTCCTACGGTCTCGATTTCGAGCATGCAAACTATGAATATGCGATGAACCATGAGATTCCGTCGGCGCATCTCCTTGCGCTGATCCGTGCGGTCGCGGCGGTGCCGGGCATCACGCGGGTTCGCCTCGGCAGCCTCGAGCCGCGCATCATCACCGAGCCCTTCGTCGAGGCGCTTCGGATGATTCCGGAGCTGTGCCCGCATTTTCACCTTTCGCTCCAGAGCGGCTCGGACCGCATCCTGTCGGCGATGAACCGGCACTATGACACCGCCGCCTTCCGTCACTCGGTCACTCTTCTTCGTGCAGCCTGGCCTGAGGTGGCGATCACGACGGATATCATCGTCGGTTTTCCGGGGGAGAGTGAAGCGGATTTCGAGGATTCCTGTCGCTTCGTCGAGGAGATCGGTTTTTACGAGCTGCATGTCTTCAAGTACAGCCGGCGGCAGGGAACGGCGGCCGACCGCCTGCCGGCGCAGCTTACGGATCGTGTGAAGTCCGAACGCTCCGAGCGGCTGATGAAGCTCGATGCGCAGCAGTCTGAGGCTTTCCGTCGCCGTTTTCTCGGCCGGACTGAAGATGTGATTCCGGAGGAAATCGTTGAGATCGAGGGACGGCCGTATCTTCGTGGCTACAACCGATGCTATGTGCGCTATCTGATACCGCTTTCCGATGCGGCGGAGGGGGCTTGTAAAATCGGCCAAATAATGCAGGTGTGTGGACAGGAAATCTGTGGAGGATGCGTACTTGCATTGGATTTATAAATGTTATAAAATTAATTGAGTTATTAAGAGGACGTGACAAAATGAATGATTTAGGCAGTACACAGATTATCCGACCGATGCAGGAGTACGATCTGGATGTGACAGAGGTTCTGGCCCGTGTCTATGAGGCACTCACGGAAAAAGGCTATAATCCGATTAATCAGATCGTTGGGTACATTATGTCGGGCGATCCGACGTACATTACCAGCCATAAAGGGGCGAGAAGCCTGATTATGAAGGTAGAACGCGACGAGATCATCGAAGAGCTGATGAAGACGTACGTGGAAGCGAAGCTGAGCAGGTAATGTGTTGATGATGAAGAGTCTGTCCTGTTGGACAGACTCTTTTTGGGTAATGAGAAGAAGAGACCGGCACCCCGTCGGGGAAATCCCGTTCAGGGACATTCGCGGGGAGGCATCCTCTCAGGACATACGGATAGGATAAGCATTTATGAGAATACTGGGACTCGATTACGGCTCGAAGACCGTCGGCGTCGCGATGACGGACGCCCTCGGCATGACGGTACAGCCGTATAAGACCATCCAGCGGGACCGGGAGTCGAAGCTTCGGCAGACCCTGTCTGAAATTGCAGAAATCGTCGAGCAGTACCAGATCGAGAAGATCGTGATGGGACTGCCTCTTAATATGGATGATACCGAGGGGGATCGCGCTGCGAAAACGAGAGACTTCGCAGAGAAGCTGAAGCTTCGTGTGACGGTTCCGATCGAGTTTACCGATGAGCGCCTCACCACGATGGAGGCAGAGGAGATACTTGATCAGAGCGGTATCCCGCGGAGTGAGCAGAAGAAGGTGATCGATCAGGTCGCCGCACAGCTCATCCTGGAACAGTATCTGAGGGGCTGAGGCCCTTCAAGGATAAACATCGACGCCGCAGCCGGGCTTCTGTGCGGATGCGGCCATGAACATGACAAAGGAGCGGACATGGAAAATACTATCCGACTGACATCAGAAGATGGAAATCTGGAACTCGAGATCCTGGAGGAGACGACCGTCCAGGGCGTGAATTATATTCTGGTTACGGATGCACCGGAGGGTGAGGACGGCGAGTGCTACGTCATGAAGGACGTTTCCGGCCCGGAGGATGCAGAGGCAGACTACGAGTTTGTAGATGATCAGGAATCCGAAGCATTGATGCAGATCTTTTCTGCGCTCCTGGAAGGAGAAGGTATAACGATTGAGAAATCATGAGCACACTGCCGGAGAAAAGGCAGCAGAAGTAAAAGAAGTAAATAATGCAGAGATTCACAGCGGCGAGGCGGCGAAGCGTCCGACCCACCGGAGACGGAGACGCCCATCCACGAAGGGCAGAGAGAACACGCAGAGCACAGAAAACACAGCCGCTGAGCAGAGTGCAGAGGCAGACAGCGCAGTGAAGGCAGAAGCTCCGACAGCGAAGCGGAGCTCCACACGGAGACGGAGCACGCGGAAATCCGAGACACATGAAAACAGGGTGAGTGCAGCGGCATCTGCAGCCGGTGCAGTCGTGGAGGTGCCGGAACAGCATACGGGCACCATCCGAAACCACCGCAGCAGAAGAAAGAAGTCGGATGAAGTACAGATGAAGAAGAACGGCAGCATTAAGATCATTCCGCTCGGCGGACTCGATCAGATCGGCATGAATATTACCGCATTTGAGAGTGATGACAGTATCATCATCGTAGACTGCGGTCTGGCCTTCCCGTCCAACGATATGCTGGGTATCGACCTGGTCATCCCGGACATCTCCTACCTGAAGAGCCATATGTCGAAGATCAAGGGCTTCGTCATCACCCACGGACATGAGGACCACATCGGTGCACTGCCGTATGTACTGCAGCAGATCAATGTGCCGGTGTACGGAACACGTCTGACCCTTGCCCTCATCGAGGGAAAGCTTCGTGAGCGTGGACTCGACCGCATGGTGAAGCTGAACGTGCAGGCCTTCGGTGATACCGTGGATTTCGGCGATATCAAGGTGGAGTTCATCAAGACGAATCACTCCATTCAGGATGCAGCCGCACTTGCGATCTTCACACCGGCCGGTACCATCGTTCATACCGGTGATTTCAAGGTCGACTATACACCGGTCTTCGGAGACCCGATCGATCTGCAGCGCTTCGCTGAGCTCGGTAAGGATGGCGTCCTGGCGATGATGTCCGATTCGACGAATGCGGAGAAGCCGGGCTCTACGATGTCGGAGCGCACCGTCGGCGGTACCTTCGAGCGTATCTTCGCCGAGCACCAGCAGAACCGTATCATCGTGGCGACCTTTGCGTCGAACGTCGACCGTGTACAGCAGATCATCAACACCGCCGCGAAGTATAAGCGGAAGGTTGTGGTGGAGGGTCGTTCCATGGTGAATGTCATCACCGTGGCGTCCGAGCTCCACTATATCGATATCCCGGAGGGCACCCTCATCAGCATCGATGAACTGAAGAGCTATCCGGATGAGCAGACCGTACTGATCACGACCGGATCCCAGGGTGAGTCCATGGCGGCCCTGAGCCGTATGGCGAGCGGTATGCACCGGAAGGTTCATATCAAGCCGAACGATGTCGTCGTGCTTTCATCCCACCCGATTCCTGGTAACGAGCTCGCGGTGGATAAGGTCATCAACGAGCTGAGTATGCTTCATGCGCAGGTTATCCTGCAGGATACCCATGTATCCGGCCATGCCTGTGGCGAGGACCTCAAGCTCCTGTATTCGCTCGTCAAGCCAGATTTCGCGATCCCGATCCACGGCGAGTACCATATGCGTGCAACCGCATCGCGCCTCGCAGCGTCGGTCGGTGTCAACCGTGACCACTGTCTCATGATCGAGAACGGTGATGTACTGGAGCTCACGACACGAAGCGGCAAGTCCGAGGCACTGATCAAGGATCATGTGCAGGCCGGCGGCGTCTTCGTCGATGGTCTTGGCGTCGGCGATGTCGGAAACATCGTCATCCGCGATCGTCAGAACCTGGCACAGAACGGTATCATCGTCGTCGTACTGACGCTCGAGAAGTACTCTGGTCACCTGCTGGCCGGTCCGGACCTCGTGTCCCGTGGCTTCGTCTATGTACGGGAGTCCGAGGACCTCATGGAAGAGGCACGCGTACAGGTGCAGGATGCGGTCGATGACTGCCTCGTACGTCACGTGAACGACTGGGGCAAGATTAAAAATATCATCAAGGACTCGCTGTCTGACTTCCTCTGGAAGAAGATCAAGCGTGATCCGGTGATCCTTCCGATCATTATGGAGGTTTAAGGCATGCGCCGAAACGATTCCGTGTCCAGGACAGCCGGCTTCATCACCGGCATGGCCTGGCGCGTTATTCTGATTGCAGCCATCATTCTCCTGCTGCTGCAGGGGATCCGGGTGGCGTACAGCTACGGTCACGGACTGTTCTATGCGCACGCCCTGGCCGGCGCCGGTGCACCGGAGCAGGAGTTCGTCATCACCGACGGTGAGAGCCTGGACCAGCTTGCGAAGGAACTTGAGAAGGCCGGGCTGATCGATAACCGCCAGGCCTTCGTGCTGCAGGCCCATCTCTATGAACTCGAGATCGAGCCGGGAAGCTATACACTGAGCCCGTCGATGACGGTGGTCGATATCATCGAGCACCTGAATCAGGAGGGCACGAAGAACAAGGAGCTGGCGGATAAGAATCTGCTGGCGGCACAGGAAAGTACGGCAGCAGCGGAAGAGACCGGTGCAGACGGTACGGAAATCATCGGTGGTACGGAGGATGAAAACCTCATCCAGCAGGATGCAGCCCGTGCCATGACAACAGCAGATAGTGAGGAAAAGAACCCTTGATTACGGATGAACGGCTTGTGAATTATATTCATTCACTGGAACCGGATCGTAGCGAGCTTCTTGAAACCATCAGAGCAGAAGCGCTCGCAGCGGAAATCCCGATTATCCGGGATGAAACGGCGGCGCTTCTTAAGTGTTTCATGAGGATGCTTCGTCCGAAGCGGATCCTGGAGATCGGTGCGGCGGTCGGCTACTCCGCCCTCTGTATGGCGGAGGCCTGCGACGGGCAGGCGGAGATGATGACGGTGGAGAGCTATCCGCCGCGCATCGAAGCGGCGACGCGGAACTTCGCGCGCAGTCCGTACCGGGATCAGATTACGCTGATTCCGGGGGATGCGGGTGCACTGCTCCATCGTCTGGTGGAGGAGGGGCAGCACTTCGATTTCATTTTTATGGATGCGGCGAAGGCGCAGTATATCGTCTGGCTCCCGGACATCCTTCAGCTGATGCCACCGGGCAGCGTGCTCGTCAGCGACAACATCCTGCAGGACGGCAGTATCATCGAGAGCCGTTACCAGGTGGAGCGGAGAGACCGCACCATCCATACCCGCATGCGGGAGTACCTCTTCCGCCTGAAACACGAAGAGGCACTGGAAACCGCGATCCTGCCGGTTGGCGATGGTGTGTCGATCAGTGTCCGGAAATAAAACGCATCGATGAATGTAGAATAAATGAATGTCGCATAGATGAATGCCAGATGGATGAACATCTGAGATGAGCGTCAGATAGATGGAGAGAGCAAATGCTGAAAGAAACAGAGCTTTTGATTCCGGCAGGTTCGCTGGATGTATTAAAAACCGCCGTGAACTACGGTGCGAATGCCGTTTACTTAGGCGGTGAGGCCTTCGGCCTTCGGGCCAATGCAAAAAACTTTACACTGGAGGAGATCCGCGAGGGTGTCGCCTACGCACATGCACATCAGGTGAAGGTCTTCGTCACGGCGAACATCTTCGCACACAATTATGATCTCGATGGTGTCCGTACCTACTTCCGGGAGCTGGCAGAGACCGGCATCGATGCGGTGCTGATCGCGGATCCGGGTGTGTTTATGATCGCGAAGGAGGTCCTTCCGGCCTCCATCGAGCTGCACATCTCGACCCAGGCGAACAACACGAACTGGCAGACCTTCCTCTTCTGGTGGCAGCTCGGCGCGAAGCGTGTCGTCTGTGCACGTGAGCTGAGCCTGAACGAGATCCGGGAGCTGCGTCAGCATATTCCGGAGGAGATGGACATCGAGGCCTTCGTACATGGCGCGATGTGCATGTCCTACTCCGGACGCTGCATGCTCAGTAATTTCCTGACTGGTCGCGATGCGAACCGGGGTGCCTGCACACACCCGTGCCGCTGGAAGTACAGCCTCGTCGAGGAGACCCGTCCGGGCGAGTATTTCCCGGTGGTCGAGAACGAGCGCGGCACCTATATCTTTAACTCGAAGGATCTCTGCATGATCGAGCATATCCCGGAGCTGATCGAGGCCGGCATCGATTCACTGAAGATCGAGGGCCGTATGAAGACCGCACTCTATGTCGCGACCGTCGCCCGGACCTACCGGAAGGCCATCGATGACTATAAGGAGAGCGAGGAGAAGTACCGCGCCAACCTGGAGTGGTATAAGCAGGAAATCGCGAAGTGTACCTACCGTGAGTTTACGACGGGCTTCTACTATGGACGTCCGACGAAGGATGACCACATCTATGACAGCAACACCTATGTGACGGGTTCCATCTACCTCGGCACGATTCGTGAGAGCGATGCGGAGGGCTGGAGCTACCTCGAGCAGAAGAACAAGTTCTCGGTGGGAGAGCAGCTCGAGATCATGAAGCCGGATGGCCGGGATCTGCCGATCACGGTGCTGGAAATCCGGGATGCGGCGACCGATGTCGTACAGGAGTCCTGTCCGCATGCCTGCCAGCAGCTGAAGGTACGCTTCAGCACGGCTCCGGAGGCCGGCGATATCATCAGAAAGGAAAGCGCTGAGAAACAGGCGCTTGACTGACGCGTATGGAAGGAATCTTCATCGTACTGGGGGTCGCGGCCCTGCTGTATGTGATCGCGATCGTCATGATTCATGGACTGACCAGTTTTCTATGGTTCTGGCCGCTGTTTGCAGCGGTCCAGTTTCTTATGTTTGCACTGGTACGCTATGTCCGCAGAAAGCAGCGGGAGAAGAAGCGGATCCATCCCGGTCCCTTCGTGTTCGTCTTTACGAGCTATGGCCTCTGGATGCTGGTCCTGCTGGCTCTTCTCGGCACGATCTTCTTTAATGCGCACACGGTCGAGCAGAAGAACCTTGACTATGTGATCGTGATGGGGTCGGATCTCGTCGATAACCGGATCTCGCCGTCACTGAAGAAGCGCCTGGACTGTGCCGTCGCGTATGCAAGGGAAAATCCGGACACCATCTTCGTGCTGTCCGGCGGCCGGAGTGATTATGACCGAAGTACCGAAGCGACCGTCATGTACTACTACATGATCAAGGCCGGCATCCCGGAAAACCGGCTCCTGCTTGAGTTCTATTCCCACTCCACGCAGGAGAAGATCGGCTTCTCTCTTCGGACGATACAGCAGGATCGGGAGGCCCGCCTCCGGGAGAAGACGAAAGAACATCCCGGTCTCATGGTGCCGCTGCGCGGTACAAACGGAGAGGAAATCGAGGTCATCCTGGGGGAGGAGAAGCCGATCACCCTCGGCATCATCACCTCCGAGTTTAATCTCTTCCGAGCACGTCGGATCGCAGCGCGTTTCGGCTATCCGGATGTCTGTCCGATGGCGACCGAGACGAGTGAGCTGATGCTTGTCCACCTGAGCGTCCGGGAGGCCATCGCGGTCTTCAAGGACCGTCTGATCGGAAATATATAGAAAAAAGAGGAAGCTGAATGAAGAATTATGAGCTGATCGAGACCAGAAGAATCGATGAACTTTCGACCGATGCGTGCATCTACCGTCATACGAAGAGCGGTGCCCGCATCTTTACCATGAAGAACACGGATGACAATAAGGTCTTCAGTATCGCCTTCCGCACCCCGGCGGAGGACAGCACCGGCGTGGCCCACATCACGGAGCACTCCGTGCTGTGCGGCTCGAAGAAGTTTCCGCTGAAGGATCCGTTTGTGGAGCTTGCCAAGGGCTCCCTCAACACCTTCCTGAACGCGATGACCTATCCGGATAAGACCGTGTATCCGGTGGCGTCCCGGAACGAGAAGGATTTCGATAACCTGATGGATGTCTATCTCGATGCCGTGTTCCATCCGAACTGCGTCGAGGATCCGCGTATCCTCCGGCAGGAGGGCTGGCACTATGAGATGATGGACGAGCAGGATGCGCTCCGCTATAACGGCGTCGTCTACAACGAGATGAAGGGTGTCTTCTCGAATCCGGAGTCGGTGCTCGAGCGCTACATCATGAACGCACTCTTCCCGGATACCTGCTACGGCAACGAGTCCGGCGGTGATCCGGTGGTGATCCCGGAGCTCAGCTTCGAGCAGTTCCGTGCCTTCCATGCGCGCTACTATCATCCGTCCAATGCCTACATCATCCTGTACGGCGATATGGATATGGAGAAGAAGCTCGCGTGGCTCGATGAGGCCTACCTCTCCGAGTATGATGCAATCGATCCGGATTCCGATATCCCGCTGCAGCCGGCATTTACGCATCTCCACGAGGAGGAAATCGCGTATTCCGTCGGAGCGCATGAGCCGCTCACGAAAAACACCTACCTCGCCTGGAATGTCGCGGTGGATGCACTCGATAATAAGCGGAACCTCGCCCTCGATATCCTGGACTATGTGCTGCTGTCCTCCCCGGGCGCACCGCTCAAGCAGGCCCTCGTCGAGGCCGGCATCGGAGACGATATCTTCGGCGGCTTCGAGGATGGCATCCGCCAGCCGTATTTTTCTGTCTGTGCGAAAGGTGCCGATGTGAAGGACAAGAAGCGATTCCTCTCCATCATCGATACGACCCTCCGGAAGCTGGTGAAGGAGGGCCTCGACCAGCAGGCGATCCTCGCCGCCATCAATCACGATGAGTTCCAGTACCGTGAGGCAGACTACGGACGTTCGCCGAAGGGACTCGTGTATGCACTGACCGCGATGGATACCTGGCTCTATGGCCGGGAACCATGGGAGTATCTCTTCTGTACGCAGTGTTATCAGGAGCTCCGCGAAGACGCGAAGCATGGCTACTTCGAGAAGCTGATCACAGAGTGCCTGCTGGATAACCCGCATGCGGCGCTCGTGATCTGTAAGCCGGAGCGTGGGCTCACCGAGAAGCGGGAGCAGGCGCTCGAGAAGAAGCTGGCGGCGATGAAGGAAGGCATGACACAGGCAGAACGGATCGCCTGCATTGAACAGACGAAGGCACTGAAGGCCTACCAGGAGGAGCCGACCTCCGACGAAAACCTCCGGAAGCTGCCGCTGCTCAGCATCGCTGACATCGGAAAGCAGGCCGAGCGCTACCACTGGGAGGAGAAGCGGGTGGAGGATACCCTGCTCCTCGAGACGAGCCGGGATACCCGCGGCGTGATGTATCTTCGCCTGAATTTCAACACGCAGTGCCTCACCGAGGAGGAGCTGCCGTACGCCGGTTTCCTGAAGACCGTGCTCGCGTATATGGATACGAAGGAGCACAGCTTCCAGGACCTGTCCTCGGATGTCCTGCTGCATACCGGCGGCATGAACTTCGATATGAACGCGTACCCGGACCTCGATCAGTATAATCACTATACCGGCATCTTCAGTGTGGAGGTGAAGCTGCTCTATGAGCACCTTGGTCATGGTCTCGCACTGATCCGTGAGATCCTGCATACGACGAAGTTCGAGGATACGAAGCGGATGGCGGAGATCCTCGCGGAGGCCCGCTCCCGGGAGCGTATGAAGATCGAGGGCGCCGGCCACAGCTATGCCGTGAACCGCGCAAGCTCGTACTTCTCCGGTACCGGACGCTACCAGGACCTCGTGGGCGGCATCAGCTACTACCACTTCATCAAGCGCATCGCGGATGCCTTCCAGAAGGATCCGAAGGCCCTCAGCCGGAAGCTCTGGGAGATCGCGGACAAGCTGTTCCGCCTAGAGAATATGTTTGCGTCGATGACGGCGGAGCCGCAGGGCATCGCGGCGTTCGAGCAGCTCTATCCGACGTGGAAGGAGAACTACCGCCGCGACCTTCGGGAGAAGGAGTTGCTTCGCGAGGTACTGGATGCAGAGTATACCGCCGGTACCCATACGGATGCCGACGAAGAGAAGCCGCAGCTCATCCTGAGCGGAAATCGGAACGAGGGCTTCCGGACCCCGTCCCAGGTGAATTACGTCGCCCGGGCCGGCTGGTACGATCCGACGAAGCACCCGTACACCGGTGCGCTTCGCGTACTGAAGATGATTCTGAACTACGACTATCTCTGGCTCAATCTCCGCGTGAAGGGCGGTGCCTATGGCTGTATGGCCGGCTTCGGCCGCTCCGGTGAGGGCTATCTCTGCTCCTACCGTGACCCGCACCTCCAGGAGACCCTGGCCTGCTACGAGGCGCTTCCGGCGTATATCCGGAGCTTCTGCGCGAGTGAGCGGGATATGACGAAGTACATCATCGGCGCCATCAGTGAGCTGGATACGCCACGTACGAACGCCAATGTTGCTGCCCTCAGCGTCAGCGCCTTCCTCTCCCATGTGTCGAACGAGACGCTGCAGCGGGAGCGCGACCAGGTGCTCGCGACGACGGTAGAGGATATCCGCGCGCTTGCGGACTATGTGGAGGCGATGCTGGCGACCGGTGCCGGCTGCACCATCGGCAGTGGAACAGAAATCGATGCACATCAGGATCTCTTCCTGACGACAGAGGAGCTTTTTAAATGATCAAGACAGGCTTTGTGGCGCTCGTAGGGCGTCCGAATGTAGGAAAATCAACCTTGATGAATCACGTGATCGGCCAGAAGATCGCCATCACCTCGGAGAAGCCGCAGACGACCCGCGGCCGTATCCAGACGGTCTATGATGACGAACGCGGACAGATCATCTTTCTCGATACCCCGGGCATCCATAAGGCGGCAAACAAGCTCGGCGAGTACATGGACCATGTGGCGGAGAAGACCCTCGAGGACGTCGATGTCATCGTCTGGCTCGTGGAGCCGACCACCTATATCGGGGCCGGCGAGCAGCACATCGCGGAGGTGATGAAGAAGTACGACAAGCCGAAGATCCTCGTGATCAATAAGATCGATACCCTGAAGGATCCGGCGGTCGAGCTGACGGCGGCCATCGAGAAGTATAAGGACCTCATGGATTTCACAGAGATCGTTCCGGTCTCGGCTGCGCGGGCCAGAAACATTGACGAGCTGAAGAAGGTGATCTTCCAGTACCTTCCGGAGGGGCCTCGTTACTATGACGAGGATACCGTGACCGACCAGACGATGCGCGAGATCGCCGGCGAGCTGATCCGTGAGCAGGCGCTCCGGAAGCTGAAGGATGAGGTGCCGCATGGCATCGCGGTGCTGATCGATGAGATGCATCAGCGTAAGACCGGTATCTGGGACATCAAGGCGACCATCGTCTGCGAGCGGGATGCGCATAAGGGCATCATCATCGGAAAGGGTGGCGCGATGCTGAAGCGCATCGGCACCGGTGCCCGTATCCAGATCGAGCGTATGACGGAGGATAAGGTGAATCTCCAGCTCTTCGTCAAGGCGCGAAAGGACTGGCGCGATTCGGATACCTTCCTGAAGAACTACGGCTTTAAGGACGAGACCTGAGTGCCATGCAGGAGGAACTTGTTTTTCACGGGCTGGTGCTGAACTCGGCCTCGTCCCGTGACTTCGATAAGCGGCTGAGCGTTCTCACGAAGGAGCAGGGAAAGATCACCGTCTGGGCGTCGGGCGCGAAGAAGCCGGGCTCCCCGCTCATGGCGGCAACACGGAATTTCGTCTTCGGCGCGTTCAGCGTGACGAAGGGGAAGGCCGGCTATAATCTCCGCTCGGTGAAGGTAAACGAGTATTTCGAGGACATCGCCCTCGACCTCGTCAATGCCTGCTACGGCTCCTATCTGCTGGAACTCGCAGAGCTCGTCGCCCAGGAGGGACTCCCGGCGGAGGAGCTGGTGAACCTCATCTATCTCTCGCTCCGGGCGATCCTGAAGGAGAGTATCCCGAACGAGCTGGTGCGGCGCATCTACGAGCTCCGGGTGCTCCTCTTAAATGGAGAGTACACAGAGCTTCCACCGCTCGAGGCCTCCGATGCCTGCTGCTATGCCTGGCAGTATGTGCTGGAGTCGCCGCTTACGAAGCTCTACACCTTCACCCTGACCCCGGGCGTACTCATCGAGTTCTCGCAGAACGTCGATCTCGTGCTCCGGGACGCGCTGCCATACCACTTCCGCTCGCTCGATATACTGAAGGCGCTGTAAACAGACCAGGGGACCCGGAAACCGGTCTTCTGTCCCAGGACCGTTTTCCGGAACCCCCGCCTGAACTGTACCCGGCGTCTGTTTGTACGGGCGCAAAAACAGGCAGGGACTGGATTTTTCAGCGCGCGCGATGTATAGTTTGAAAAAGCGCCCATCGGCGCAGTACTGATTCACTTTATTCTTGGTCGCACTCCGGCGACAGAAAGAGGAAAACATGCCAAAGAATTACACCATGGACACCATCGTTTCTCTTGCGAAGTCAAGAGGTTTTGTTTATCCGGGTTCCGAGATCTACGGTGGTCTCGCAAACACCTGGGACTACGGCAATCTCGGCGTTGAGTTAAAGAACAACGTAAAGAGAGCCTGGTGGAAGAAGTTTATCCAGGAGTCCAAATATAACGTCGGTATCGACTGCGCGATCCTGATGAATCCGCAGACCTGGGTCGCATCCGGTCACCTCGCATCCTTCTCCGATCCGCTGATGGATTGTAAGGAGTGCCACGAGCGTTTTCGTGCAGATAAGCTGATCGAGGATTTCGCAGAGGCTAACGGCATCGATATCGGTGGTTCTGCAGATGCGATGTCGAAGGAAGAGATGGAAGCCTTCATCGAGGAGCATCAGGTTCCGTGTCCTACCTGTGGTAAGCACAACTTCACCGGTATCCGTCAGTTCAACCTTATGTTCAAGACCTTCCAGGGTGTCACCGAGGATGCGAAGAATGCCGTATATCTCCGTCCGGAGACCGCACAGGGTATCTTCGTAAACTTCAAGAACGTACAGCGTTCTTCCCGTAAGAAGCTTCCGTTCGGTATCGGTCAGATCGGTAAGTCCTTCCGTAACGAGATCACACCTGGTAACTTCACCTTCCGTACGAGAGAGTTCGAGCAGATGGAGCTTGAGTTCTTCTGTAAGCCGGATACGGACCTCGAGTGGTTCGCATACTGGAAGCAGTTCTGCCTTGACTGGCTGCTTTCTCTCGGTATTCCGAAGGATATGCTTCGTGCCAGAGATCACTCTCCGGAGGAGCTCTGCTTCTATTCGAAGGCAACCACCGATATCGAGTTCACCTTCCCGTTTGGCTGGGGCGAGCTCTGGGGTATCGCAGACAGAACCGACTACGATCTCGGACAGCATGAGAAGACCTCCGGTCAGGATATGACCTACTTCGATGAGGAGACCAATACACATTACATCCCGTATGTTGTTGAGCCGTCTCTCGGTGCAGATCGTGTCACCCTTGCCTTCCTCTGCGCAGCATATGATGTGGAAGAGCTGGAGGGTGGTGATGAGCGTACCGTCCTTCGTTTCCATCCGGCCATCGCACCGGTCAAGGTAGGTATCCTTCCGCTTTCGAAGAAGCTGGCAGAGCCGGCACAGGCCATCCATGATGAGCTTGCGAAGTACTGGAACGTCGAGTACGACGACCGTGGAAACATCGGTAAGCGCTACAGAAGACAGGACGAGATCGGTACACCGTACTGCGTAACCTATGATTTCGATTCTGAGAACGATCACTGCGTCACTATCCGTGAGCGTGATTCCATGGCGCAGGAGCGTATTCCGATCGATCAGCTGAAGAGCTACTTCGAGGAGAAGCTCGCATTCTAAGCTTTTATATAGTCTTTATAGAGGCCCATCCCGGATTCGGGGTGGGCCTTTTTGTAAAGTGGGTGTTCCGTCGAGGGGCCTCGACGGAGATTCACTTCACAAATTCGTAACATATGGAAATTATAATAAAATCCTGTAGAATGGAAGAAGAGAGTATTACATGTGGATGCGGAATGGGAAGAGGATGATGCAATCCGATTTCCGGAGTTTGTATTCACATATGGAATGCATAGATAAGGGGCGTATATGAAGCATATAGGACTTATGGGACGCGTGGGCGTCAGCTTTTTCATCAGTACGGTCCTTCCGCTGGCGCTGATGTTTCTGATGTTCCGCGGGTACATCACGATGAGTACGAATATGGCGATCCTGATTCTGGCAGGTCTTTTTCTGATCTGCTGGATCTATATGGGCATCGTGCGTCCGGTGGATGAACTGAAGGCGGCGGCGAAGCGTATCGAGTCCGGTGATCTCGATTTTACGCTGGAGGCGGAGACGAATGATGAGTTCGGTGAGCTGATGCAGGCCTTCGATGAGATGCGGATCCGTCTCAAGGAAACCCAGGAGGAGAAGATACGAAACGATACAGCCAACCGTGAGCTGGTCACCAACATTGCCCATGACCTGAAGACGCCGCTGACGGCGATCAAGGGCTACAGCGAGGGTCTGCTCGATGGGGTCGCCAGCAGTCCGGAGATGCAGCGGAAGTATATTCGGACCATCAACAACAAGGCGGCGGAGATGGATCGGCTGATCGATGAGCTTCGCTACTATGTAAAGGTCGAGTCGGATAAGATTCCGTATGATTTTCAGCATATCTGCGTGAAGGATTATTTTCAGGACTGCGCAGAGGAGATCGGCCTCGATATGGATTCGCAGGGAATCCACTTCCACTATCATAACGCGATCGATCCGGAGGTGGAGATGATCGCGGATCCGGAGCAGCTCCGGAAGGTGATCAGCAACATCATTTCGAATTCCGTGAAGTATATGGATAAGGAAGAAAAGGAAATCGAGCTGACGCTGGAGGATGCCGGTGATTTCATCCAGGTGAATCTCCGGGATAACGGAAAGGGCATCTCACGCTCGGATCTGCCGTATATTTTCCAGCGCTTCTTCCGTGCGGACAGTGCGCGTAATTCGATGAAGGGAGGATCCGGTATCGGCCTTTCCATCGTGAAGAAGATCATAGAGGACAGTGGCGGACGAATCTGGGCGAGCTCAAAGGAGGGCGAGGAAACCACGATTCACTTCGTTTTACGTAAATACATCAGGAGTCCGAAGGAGGTATAAGTCATGGATGAAGATAAGAAGAAAATACTGATTATAGAGGATGAGGAGTCGATTGCGGAGCTGGAGAGGGATTATCTCGAGATTTCCGGCTTTCAGGTCGACATCGCGTCGGATGGAAATACCGGTCTTCAGAAGGCGCTGGAGGGAGAGTATTCCCTGATCATCCTGGATCTGATGCTGCCGGGGAAGGATGGCTTCCAGGTCTGCAAGGAAATCCGGGAGGTGAAGGATATTCCGATCATCATCGTTTCGGCGCGGAAGGATGACATCGACAAGATCCGTGGCCTGGGGCTCGGCGCAGATGACTATGTGACGAAGCCGTTTTCTGCCTCGGAGATGGTGGCACGTGTGAAGGCCCACATGGCGCGGTACACACGCCTCGTCAACAGCAGCCGCGAGGAGACCGGGGTTCTTGATATCCACGGGCTGAAGATCGATCCGGATGCCCGGCGGGTATTCGTGAACGGCGAGGAGCGGACCTTTACGACGAAGGAGTTCGATCTTCTATACTTCCTCGCCTCGCACCCGAATCATGTTTATACGAAGGCCGAGCTCTTCAAGGAAATCTGGAAGATGGATTCGGTCGGGGATATCGCGACCGTCACGGTGCATATCAAGAAGATCCGTGAGAAGATCGAGATGGATTCTACGAAGCCACAGTATATCGAAACCATCTGGGGTGTCGGGTACCGCTTCAGAGTCTGAGGCCGGTGAAAAGTCGAAACAGATTAACTGGTTTACTGAAAAATAACGCCGGATGCGGACGAAAACAGTTACGGAAAAAGCCTTTGAAATTCTTTGATTCACCATGAAATTTCTTGGGCTTTTTTGTGTGAAAAAAATAAATCGAAATGTAAACGTTTACATTTCCTGTTCAGACTTTACTAACAATTTTTCCTAAAGTATAATTCGGATAGTGATTTTTCCTCAACATGGGTTAAATCTTGTGAGCAGTATTGTAGAGATCGCCGTCCATGTGTACGGCCTTTTTTTACGGATGCGCTCATCAACATACATAGGATTAGGAGGATAAGCGATGGCTAAGAAATGGGTTTACTTGTTCACGGAGGGTAACGCAGACATGCGTGAGCTTCTGGGTGGTAAGGGCGCAAACCTTGCAGAGATGACCAATATCGGTCTCCCGGTTCCACAGGGTTTCACCATCACGACAGAGGCCTGCACACAGTACTATGAGGATGGTCGTGAGATCAATGCTGAGATCATGGGTCAGATCGACGAGCATATCGGAAAGATGGAGGAGATTACCGGTAAGAAGTTCGGTGATCACGAGAATCCGCTTCTGGTATCTGTACGTTCCGGTGCGCGTGCTTCTATGCCAGGTATGATGGACACCATTCTGAACCTTGGTCTGAATGAGGACGTTGTAAAGGTTCTTTCTGAGAAGTCCGGCAACCCACGTTGGGCCTGGGATTCCTACAGAAGATTTATCCAGATGTACTCAGATGTCGTTATGGAGGTTTCCAAGAGCGAGTTTGAGAAGCTGATCGATAAGAAGAAGGAAGAGAAGGGTGTAAAGCTCGATGTCGAGCTGAGCGCAGAGGATCTTCATGATCTCGCAGAGCAGTTCAAGGCAAAGTATAAGGAAGCACTCGGTGAGGACTTCCCGGCAGACCCGAAGGCACAGCTCTATGGCGCAATCAAGGCCGTATTCCGTTCATGGGATAACCCACGTGCAAACGTTTATCGTCGTGACAACGATATCCCTTATTCCTGGGGTACTGCTGTAAACGTACAGTCCATGGCATTCGGTAACATGGGTGATGACTGTGGTACCGGTGTAGCCTTCACGAGAGATCCGGCGACCGGTGCAAAGGGCCTCTTCGGTGAGTTCCTTACGAACGCACAGGGCGAGGACGTCGTAGCAGGTGTTCGTACACCGATGCACATCCAGGAGATGGAGCAGAAGTTCCCGGAGGCATTCGCAGAGTTCGTAAAGGTATGCGAGACCCTCGAGAAGCATTATAGAGATATGCAGGATATGGAGTTCACCGTTGAGCACGGTAAGCTGTACATGCTGCAGACCAGAAATGGTAAGAGAACCGCACAGGCTGCGCTGAAGATCGCCTGCGACCTCGTAGATGAGGGCATGAGAAGCGAGAAGGAAGCCGTTGCGATGATCGATCCGCGTAACCTTGATACACTCCTTCACCCGCAGTTCGATAAGGATGCGCTGAAGGCTGCTGTTCCGATGGGTAAGGGCCTCGGTGCTTCCCCGGGAGCTGCATGTGGTAAGGTTGTCTTCACTGCAGAGGATGCAGAGGCGTGGAACGCACGTGGTGAGAAGGTCATCCTCGTTCGTCTCGAGACTTCCCCGGAGGATATCACAGGTATGAAGTCTTCCGAGGGTATCCTGACCGTTCGTGGCGGTATGACCAGCCATGCAGCCGTTGTAGCGCGTGGTATGGGTGAGTGCTGCGTATCCGGCTGCGGTGATATCGTGATGGATGAGGAGAACAAGAAGTTCACACTCGGCGGCAAGACCATCAAGGAGGGTGATTTCATCTCCATCGATGGTACTACCGGTAACATCTACGAGGGTAAGATTGCTACAGTAGATGCTCAGATTTCCGGCGACTTCGGTCGTATCATGGGCTGGGCTGACAAGTATAGAAAGCTCGGCGTAAGAACCAACGCGGATACACCACACGATGCTGCAAAGGCACGTGAGCTTGGTGCAGAGGGTATCGGTCTCTGCCGTACAGAGCACATGTTCTTCGATCCGGAGAGAATCGAAGCATTCCGTGAGATGATCTGCTCCGATACAGTAGAAGAGCGTGAGAAGGCACTCGAGAAGATCGAGCCGTATCAGCAGGATGACTTCAGACAGCTCTTCGAGGCAATGGAAGGCAACCCTGTTACCATCCGTTTCCTGGATCCGCCTCTTCACGAGTTCGTTCCGACCACGGAGCCTGAGATCAAGGCACTTGCCGAGAAGATGGGCAAGACCGTAGAGCAGATCAAGGCCATCATTACCGGTCTCCACGAGTTCAACCCGATGATGGGTCACAGAGGATGCCGTCTGACCGTAACCTATCCTGAGATTGCAGTTATGCAGACCCAGGCGATCATCCGTGCAGCCATCGAGGTAAAGAAGGCACATGCTGACTGGAACCTCGTTCCGGAGATCATGATTCCGCTCGTTGGTGAGGTGAAGGAGTTCAAGTTCGTAAAGGACATCGTCGTAAAGACCGCAGACGAGGAGATCGCAGCGGCTGGCGTAGAGCTCAAGTATGAGGTTGGTACCATGATCGAGATCCCGAGAGCTGCTCTTACAGCTGACGAGATCGCTGCAGAGGCTGATTTCTTCTGCTTCGGTACAAACGATCTTACACAGATGACCTTCGGCTTCTCACGTGATGATGCCGGTAAGTTCCTGAACAGCTACTATGACACCAAGATCTACGAGCAGGATCCGTTCGCAAAGCTCGATCAGAAGGGTGTTGGTAAGCTGATGGATATGACCCTGAAGCTTGGAAAGCCTGTAAATCCGAAGCTCCACTGCGGTATCTGCGGTGAGCACGGCGGCGACCCTTCTTCTGTAGAGTTCTGCCACAACATCGGCCTCGACTATGTATCCTGCTCACCGTTCCGTGTACCGGTAGCAAGACTTGCAGCAGCACAGGCGGAGATCAACAATCCGAGAAAGTAATTTCACAGGATCGTGGATTAAATAAGTGATGATAAACACCGGAGACTGTCCTCGACATTCTCCGATGTTTTTGTGTGAAAAAAAGAATTCTTCTGTTACAATAGGAGAATTGTGATACACGTGCTTCACAGATGTAGTGATGATGAAACGTACGGCAGGAGATGTCTGCATGCGTGTTTACAGCATGCATGCTTCAGGCAGAAGGGGGATTATGGCTGCGAATCATATAGAATCGAAAACAGAAGGAATGAAAAACATCGCACTGATCGGATTTATGGGGGCTGGAAAAACGACGGTATCCCATGGGCTCAGAGCACTGTATGGACTGACAGAGATCGATACGGATCAGGAAATCGTGCGACAGGAGGGACGCCCGATTACGGAGATTTTTGCGATGGATGGAGAGGCGTATTTCCGGCAGCTTGAGCACGACGTGGTGCTGCGTTTTCAGGATGTGCATGCGGCGGTGATCTCCTGTGGCGGTGGGCTCGTGATGAATCCGGAAAATGTTGAAAATCTGCGTACATCCTGTATCATCGTTTTTCTGACGGCGACCCCGGAGACGACGCTTCTTCGGGTGAAGGATTCTGCGGATCGTCCGATCCTGAACGGACATATGAATGTCGCGTATATCCGTATGCTGCAGGAGAAGCGCCGACCGGCGTATGAAGCGGCAGCGGATATATGCGTCGCGACGGACGGGAAGGATGTAGAGACGATCTGCTGTGAAATTATGCAGAAAATGAAGGATTTCTCATAATTATATAAATAGTACAGGATCGCGTTATTGTGTTGAAAAGTGCGCAATAACGCGGTTTTTGTATGCCGCTTTTGGTGCTTATTCTGCGTCAGTTTATAATTTTTTTATAATTTTGTTGCGAAATTAACGAAGCTATAATATAATTTTCACGAATAAGACATATTCCGCTCGCGAATAATCGTCATGTTTTACACAGATTGTGAGGATAGAAAATGAATCATCAGGAAGTGAATAGGGAACTGCTCCATTTTCTGGATCATAGCCCGAATGCATTTTATGCAGTAGCCAATATGCAGAAGGAACTCGAGGACGCCGGCTTCACCCGTCTCTATGAGGGCTGCCCATGGACACTGTCCGAGGGCCATGGCTACTATGTGACACGGAACGATTCGGCCATCATCGCCTTTCGTATACCGGAGGGTGAGTATAAGGGCTTCCAGATCATGGCGAGCCACTGTGATTCACCGGTTTTTAAGATCAAGACGAACGCCGAGATCGTCGTGGACAACAGCTATGTCAAGCTGAATGTCGAGAAGTATGGCGGTATGCTCTGTGCACCATGGCTGGATCGTCCGCTTTCCGTTGCCGGTCGTGTAGTCGTTCAGACGGAGGAGGGCATCGCGACGAAGCTGGTCAATGTTGATCGCGATCTTCTCATCATTCCGAACGTGGCGATCCATATGAATCGTCAGGTCAACGACGGTTATGCATTTAATGCACAGGTGGATATGCTACCGCTGTTCTGTGAGCAGGGGGAGGAGAAGAACCAGTTCATGCAGCTGATCGCAGACAAGGCAGCTGTGCAGGTGGAGGACATCCTGGATACGGATCTCTTCCTGTATAACCGCATGAAGGGAACGACGCTCGGCCTCCATGGCGAGTTCATCGCAAGTGGACGTCTGGATGATCTCCAGTGTGCATTTGCATCTCTGAAGGGCTTCCTCGCGGCCGAGCTGAAACAGTCCATCGCTGTTCACTGTGTCTATGATAACGAGGAGGTCGGCTCCGGTACGAAACAGGGTGCCGCCAGCACCTTCCTGAAAGATACACTCCAGCGCATCAGCCGCGCGATGGGACGCAGCGAGGAGCAGTACCTCATGAGCATCGCTTCGAGCTTCATGGTATCTGCAGATAATGCACATGCCGTGCATCCGAACCATGCAGAGAAGGCAGATCCGACCAACCGCCCGTATATGAACCGGGGAATCGTCATCAAGTACAGCGCGAACCAGAAGTATACGACCGATGGTGTTTCCGGCGCTGTGATGCGCGCGATCTGTAAGAAGGCAGCTGTGCCATGTCAGACCTTCACCAACCGCTCCGATATGCTCGGCGGTTCGACGCTGGGAAATATTTCGCAGGCGCAGGTTGCGCTGAACACCGTCGACATCGGACTGCCACAGCTCGCGATGCACTCTCCGTATGAGACGGCCGGTGCACGGGATACCGCTTATCTGATCGAGGCTGCGCGTGTACTGTTCAGCTCGAGCTTCGAAGGGAACGGAGACGGCAATTACAGACTGATCTTCTGATCATGATCATGTGTGGATGAGCCCGTGGAACAGGCGAATGCTGATCACCGGGCTTTCAAAACAAAGCGAAATCTGAATTCGTTTCGCTAAACAACAAAAAAGGAGTATACATATGGATTCAAAACACATTAAATGGACGACGCTCGCGTTTATGGCGTTTTCGACGGTCTGGGGCTTCGGAAATGTACTGAACGGCTTCATCTACTTCAACGGTATCCAGGTTATTTTCAGCTGGATCCTCATGTTTGCGCTTTACTTCGTACCATACGCACTGATGGTTGGTGAGCTGGGTTCCGCATTTAAGGAGTCTGGTGGAGGCGTGAGCTCCTGGATTCTGAAGACGACAGGACCGAAGCTTGCGTACTATGCAGGCTGGACCTACTGGGCATGCCATATCACCTACATCGCAAGTAAGTCCTCCGGTGGTCTGAAGGCGCTGAGCTGGGCTGTGTTCCGTAACGCGGAAGCATACGATGCCTTCCCTACACTGGCTGTACAGCTGATCACCTTCTGTATCCTGATTCTGTTCTGCTACATCGCAAGCCGTGGTCTGAACCCGCTGAAGAAGATGGCGACACTGGCTGGTACCAGCATGTTCATCATGTCCATCCTCTACATCATCATGATGTTCGGTGCACGTGCCATCAATCCGGCGTCTTCCTTCGTGACACTGGATTTCAGTGCGAAGAACCTGGTTCCGACCTTCGACTGGAAGTACTTCACGTCCCTGTCCATCCTGGTATTCGCTGTCGGTGGCTGTGAGAAGATCTCTCCGTATGTTAATAAGGTAGAGAACCCGAGCAAGGGCTTCCCGCGTGCGATGATCAGCCTGGCGATCATGGTTGTGATCTGCGCGATCCTCGGTACCATCGCGATGGGCATGATGTTCGATCCGGCCATCATCAACGAGTCCAAGGAGAGCTTCAACTCCTACAACTCCAACGGCTCCTACTGGGCATTCCAGAGACTGGGCGAGTATTATCACATGGGTGACAGTCTGATGATCATCTACGCACTCTGCAACGCGGTAGGTCAGCTTTCCACGCTTGTCATCAGTATCGATGCACCGCTTCGTATGCTGTTTGATAACGAGGATGCCCGTGAGTTTATCCCGTCGAAGCTTCTCAGACAGAATGATAAGGGTGCCTATGTCAACGGTATCAAGATGGTTGCGGTTCTTTCCGGTGCCATCATCCTCGTACAGTCCTTCGTTCCTGGTGCAGCGGCCGTTCTGAAGCAGCTCACCAAGCTGAACTCCGTATGTATGCCGATGCGTTATCTCTGGGTATTTGTAGCGTATATCGCACTTCGTAAGGCAGAGGATAAGTTCAAGCCAGAGTATCGTTTTGTGAAGAATCATAACGTCGCTATGTTCTTCGGCTGCTGGTGCTTCTTCGTGACGGCAGCGAGCTGCTTACTCGGTGTTTATGATGAGGACCTGTTCACCATGTGCCTCAACATCATCACACCGTGCGTACTGACAGCACTCGGTATCATCCTTCCGATTCTGAAGAAGAGAGAGGATGCCGCGAAGGCATAATCCTTCGGATGCTGAAAGAGAGGATGCAGCGAAAGGCATCATGGCGTATGCCCGGAAAGCATCTACTGGAAAACAGATACAAAATGCTTTGCCAGGATGTAGAGAAATCTGCATCTTGGCAAATTTTGACAAGAAAAGTGAACCGGTTTACCGCAACATTCACAAACTTTGTGAAGAGTGCCTGTGAAGGCTTGAACCGGGGTGCCAAATCAACTATGATGATGCTGGTATGGATGTATTCAGGCATCGTGCCTGAGAACATAGAAGTAAGAAAAATGGAAGAAAAAGGAGATTTGTTATGGCTGGAATTCTTGATAAGTTCAGACTTGATGGCAAGGTTGCATGGGTAACCGGCGCATCCTATGGACTGGGTCTTGCATATGCAAAGGCATTTGCTGAGGCTGGCGCAAAGAAGGTCGTTTTCAATGATATCAATCAGGAGCTCGTAGACAGAGGTATCGCAGAGTACCAGAAGCTCGGCATCGATGCATACGGTGTCGTATGTGACGTTACGAACGAGGAGCAGGTAAATGCACTCGTGAAGGATGTCGAGGAGAAGTTTGGCGGTGTCGATATCCTGGTAAATAATGCCGGCATCATCAAGAGAATCCCGATGGTTGAGATGACGAAGCAGCAGTGGGATCAGGTTATCAATGTCGATCTCACGGGTCCTTTCCTCTGCGCAAAGGCTGTCCTTCCAGGCATGATCAAGAAGGGCTACGGCAAGATCATCAACGCATGCTCCATGATGTCTGAGCTTGGTCGTGAGACCGTATCTGCTTACGCAGCTGCCAAGGGCGGCCTCAAGATGCTCACAAAGAACATCTGCTCTGAGTATGGTCAGTACAACATTCAGTGTAACGCGATCGGACCGGGCTACATCGCTACTCCGCAGACCGCTCCGCTTCGTGCAAAGCAGGCAGACGGTTCCATGGCTCCGTTTGATCGTTTCATCCGTTCGAAGACACCTGCACAGCGCTGGGGCGAGACAGAGGACCTCGAGGGTCTCGCTGTATTCCTCGCTTCTCCGGCATCTGACTTCATCAACGGTCAGGTCGTATACATCGATGGTGGTATCCTCGCGTACATCGGTCAGGATCCTAGCCAGCTCGATGAGTCCAAGTTCCAGGACGTTACAGGCGTTGAGGATATCAAGGTAGCAGATCACTGATCTTGGTTTTCCGGATACGTTCACGAGAGACTGCTGCGGCAGTCTCTCGTTTTCTTTTAGTAGAAAATATGCTACACTGCATGAGAGAAAGCAGACAGGAAAACCAGGAGGTTTATATATGGCAGATTATACTGAAAGAGCCAACCAGAAGCTGGTTGACGCGATCCATGCTCTGAAAGCATCAAATGGTGAGAACACAGGTGCAGAGCAGATTGTGATGGAGGAGATGGCGGGGGCCGAGTTCATCATGCCGGTACGTATCGTCGGTGAGAAGGCGCGTGAGCGGAAGCTTCTGTATGGTGTCACTGCAAACAAGGACGGTGCACACTTCTACATGGTATTCACGAGCCGGGCAAATCTGAAGGCATGGTTTAAGAGCGAGCCGGTACAGAGCGTAAAGCACAGCTTCGAGGAGGCAGCCGATATTGCGATGAACGATCGGCAGATCTACGGCTTCGTTCTGAACCCGGGTACGGATGATTTCATTGTCGCCCGTGAGATGATCATCGATCTTCGCACGAAGATCAAGGGCGCTGAGCTCGGACTCGAGGGTGAGAAGTCCAGCGCAGACGAAGACATCATTTTCAAGAATGTCCGAGAGGATCAGACGACAGCGGATCTGCTGAATGCACTGACCGGTGCGATGCGGAGTGACCGTAATGTTGCGGCCGGCTACATCCGTGATATGGTTCGCAATGGACACACCGATTACTGCGTCATCGTGCGTCACATCGGTTCGATGGATGAGACCTTCCCGAGACTGATGGCGGCCGCACGTCGCGCGAGCCGTGGACGCTCCGTGGCACTGCTGTCTGCACGTGCACCGATCGCCGCAAAGGCCATCGAGGGTCAGCAGCCGTTCTATCAGAGAGCGTTTAAGATCGTCGAGCAGTAAGCCGGAAGCAGCAGGCATCGATTTCTTCTGACGGGGGAAAATGCATGAAAATGGCGGATCAGGCGAAAGGAGAGGCGGATGGCGGAGTTGACACATGTGGATCACCGTGCATTCGGACCGCTGTATGATGCGGATTCGGAGGTGCTGGTGCTGGGCTCGATTCCTTCGCCGAAGTCGCGGGAAATGAAGTTCTACTACGGACATCCGCAGAATCGTTTCTGGAGGGTCATGGCGACAGTGCTGGCGGAGACATTGCCCGAAAGTGTCGAGGAGAAGTCCGCGATGATGCGGCGTCACCACATCGCCCTCTGGGATGCGCTGAGTGAGTGTGATATCGTCGGCGCATCGGATGCCAGTATCCGGAATCCGGTTCCGACGGATATCGAGGGACTCCTGAAAAAGACGA
Organism: Lachnospiraceae bacterium; assembly: GCA_030540075.1. Lineage (GTDB taxonomy): Bacteria > Bacillota > Clostridia > Lachnospirales > Lachnospiraceae > Oribacterium. Next base: position 10,289 of record JAUNWX010000001.1, on the reverse strand, counting down.
AGATCACGCGCATCTTCTGCACGGGTGCGAGCTCGTATAAGTACTATGAAAAGTATCAGTACCCACGGACCGGTATCCATGCGGTGAAGCTTTCGTCGACGTCGCCGGCGAACTGTGCGGTATCTTTTGAGCGTCTCGTGACGGAATATCAGCAGATCATCGCAAATAATTCTTGACTTACTTATGTAAGGAAATGTATTATGGGCATATTACATAACAGTTACTGTTAGGAAAGAGGTATTTCTATGAAGCATATTATGACATTAAACACAAGAGATATGAAGAGATCCGAGGAGAAGGGCGGCTGTGGCGAGTGCCAGACATCCTGCCAGTCTGCTTGCAAGACCAGCTGTGGTATCGCTAACCAGCAGTGTGAGAACAAGAACGCTTAATATCAGGTTCGTGTATCGACCGGGGCATGAACAGCCCCGGTTTTTTAGTGTTTATCGATTTTAAGTTTTATTTTCGTATCGATTTTCTGATCGGCTTTCGATCATTAGAGTAGGAGATTTCATGATTCATCAGTATAAACTCAATGGTTATAACATCGTTCTCGATGTATACAGCGCAAGCGTTCATGTGACCGACGACCTGGCTTATGACGCGATCCATCTGATCGACAGCGGCATGAGTGAGGAGGCGGCGACGGAAGAGCTTCGCACGGTGCATCCGGAAGCATCGGCGGAGGAGCTCGCGGATACCTTCGCGGATATCCATGAGCTGACGGAGCAGGGAAAGCTCTTTACAAAGGATGTCTATGAGAAGGCCGCCGGCTATCTCAAGCAGCAGTCCACGGTGGTGAAGGCACTCTGTCTTCTCGTGGCACATACCTGTGATCTGAACTGCAGCTACTGCTTCGCATCCCAGGGAAAGTTTCATGGTAAGGAAGGTATCATGACCATCGAGACCGCTAAGCGTGCGATCGACTTCCTGGTAGAGAATTCCGGCAACCGTCGGAATCTCGAGGTCGATTTCTTCGGTGGTGAGCCGCTGCTGAACTTCGAGCTCTGTAAGGAAACCGTGGCGTACGCGCGTTCCATCGAGAAGGCGCACAATAAGAACTTCCGCTTCACGCTTACGACAAACGGTGTCAAGCTGACGGATGAGGTCATCGAGTGGGCGAATAAGGAGTGCTACAATGTCGTTCTTTCACTGGATGGACGGAAGGAGGTCCATGACCGCTTTCGTGTCGATCGTGCAGGTCGCGGCTCCTATGACCGTATCGTGCCGAACTTCCAGAAGTTCGTCGAGTCCCGTGGTGATAAGAGCTACTATATGCGCGGAACCTTCTCCCACTACAACACGGATTTTACAAACGATATCTTCCATATGGCGGATGATCTCGGCTTCTCCGAGCTCTCTATGGAGCCGGTTGTCACCGATCCGTCCAGCCCGAGTGCGCTGACCGAGGAGGACCTTCCGGTTCTGTACGAGCAGTATGAGATCCTCGCGAAGGATATGCTGCGTCGTGAGAAGGACGGTAAGCCGATCACTTTCTATCATTACATGATCGATCTCGAGCACGGCCCATGCGTGTACAAGCGTGTGTCCGGCTGCGGCTCAGGAACGGAGTATATGGCTGTGACTGCCTGGGGCGACCTCTATCCTTGCCATCAGTTCGTAAACGATCCGGAGTATAAGCTCGGTAACATCTGGGATGGTGTGCAGCATGAGAATATCCGTGATGCGTTTAAGGAGTGCAATGTTTACTCCCGTCCGGAGTGTAAGGAGTGCTGGGCACGTATGTACTGTGCCGGCGGCTGCGCAGCCAATGCCCTGCATGCTACCGGTGATATCCACGGCGTCTATGAGTATGGCTGTAAGCTCTTCCGTAAGCGGATGGAGTGTGCACTCATGATGAAGGTGGCGGAGGCCGAGATGGCTCAGAAAGCAGATGAAGAAGCATAATCTGAAAGATCAGCTGGATCAGTATCTGAATCAGCAGTATTATCCGATGCATATGCCGGGGCATAAGCGCCGCGTGGCGGTCGTACCGGAGTGTGTTCTGCGGTATGATCTGACGGAGGTCTCCGGGACGGATGACCTCCATCATGCGTCGGGGATCCTGAAGGATGCCATGGCGCGAACGAGTGCACTGCATGGCGCGGACCGAAGCTGGTATCTGGTCAATGGAAGCACCTGCGGGAATCTCGCAGGTGTTTCTGCTATCGTGCCCTATGATGGAGAACTGATCGTCGCGCGAAACTGCCATCGTTCGGTGTTCCATGCGATCGAGCTTCGCCATGCGCATCCACACTGGCTCTGGCCATCCATGGATCCGGCAACCGGCATTTTCGACAGCATCCGGCCGGAGGCGGTGGAAGCACTGCTCGACGAGTATCCGGAGAGCCGCGCGGTGGTACTGACGAGTCCGAGCTATGAGGGCGTGGTTTCGGATATCCGGCGCATCGCGGATCTCTGTCATCAGCATGGGATCCCGTTGATGGTAGATGAAGCACATGGCGCACATCTCGGCCTCGTGCCGGAGGCGGGCTTCCCGGACAGTGCGACCCGCCAGGGCGCGGACATCAGTGTGCAGTCGGCACACAAAACCCTGCTGGGCTTGACGCAGACGGCGTATCTTCACCTGCGTGGAGAGCGGGTATCGGAAAGTGTCATCGAGGAAAAGCTGTCGATCTTTGAAAGCTCTTCGCCATCGTATCCGCTGATGCTGTCGCTGGCGGGCTGTACCGAATGGATAGAGCAGGAGGGACGGCAGTGCTTTATGGACTGGGCAGCAGCACTTCGGGCCTTCGATGAAACGATCCGGTCGCTTCGACACCTGCGCGTGCTCTGCCATGGTGAAGATGCGGTGAATGCACATGCGTTTTATGCATTTGATCCGAGTAAGCTCGTGATCGACTGCAGCGCGACGCGGCTCAGCGGCTATGCGATGATGGATCTCCTGCGGATGTACTTTCACTATGAGCTGGAGATGGCGCAGCCGGGCTATGCGCTCGCGATGACCGGGCCGGGCGACGATTTTGCGGAGCTTCCGCGTTTCGCAGAGGCGCTGCGGATGATCGACCACGTACTGGATGAGAATGTGGATGAAAATGCAGATTCGGTACGCACTGGGGTGGATGGCACGTGGACGGATGTGGATATGTCCGCCTTGAGGGAAGCCGTACGGAGAAAATGTATGAGTGATCCGATGCCGGAAGTGCGAAATGGCGGTGCATCAGCACGCCGGACGACGGTGGACAGCCCGAGCCTGCGGGAGGCGGCACCGGAGGAGATGGTTGAGACGCCGTGTGCAGCAGTAGAAGCTCCGGTGGAGATGGTTCCGTTTGCGGCGCTCAAGGGGCGTGTTTCCGGAGAGTATGTGTACAGTTACCCACCGGGGATTCCGATTCTGGTGCCGGGGGAACGCATCACCGGGGCGATGGTCCGCTACCTGCAGCAGGCAGAGAAGCGATATGATGAACTTCGCTACTCTCGTTCGGAGGATGTGGAGGGAACGGTCGCCTGTCTCACGCAGATCTGAAACCTGCGAATATGAAACGTACATCGGAACGCTCGGAAAAACGTCTGAAAAACAGAAAAAGTTACGATCCCTTGTGAGAAAACAGGGAAAGAAAGCCTCGGCACGCAGGATGTGCATTTTTTTGCGTATCCTGCGTGCTATTTTTGTATCTGCAAAGCAAACATACATTTTCAGAACAAATATTTGCAAACGACTGTTTACAAAACAGATGTACCGTGTTATGATGTGGACAGTTGATGAAGGAGGCAGAGCACATGAGAATTAATCTGAAAACTTTCGAGCTGGTAGCGATGATTATTTTAGGGATGGGTGTGATGGCCTCCCTGTGTGAGTTCCATCAGGTGCGTTGGATCGGTTATGTCCTGAGCGCAGGCAGCGTGTATTTGCTGTACGAGATCGACCGGGAGCGTGCGCGTCAGCGTCATCGCGCAGCGTTTTACAGACGCATGGGACGGATCGTGGAGTCCCGGCTGGCGGATACCGTCTGAGAAGATCTGAGAAGACATTGACAGGTTTTGACAGAAAAGCCTGCTGGAACTGCATCCTATGATATATACACGCCTATCGCTGCATGAAAAAGTGCAGTGATGGGCGCTTTCTTTTTTTGAGGGGTGAAGAAACTGCAGGATACTGAGGCCGGGGTTATATCCGCGACGTGGTCATCTGGAGAAGATGGTTCAGGCAGAGGTGCAAATTATGTTATAATGTCCGGGTCGGAAAAGACATCATTATAACAGAAAAAACGAGGGCAGGGTCCGGACGGCGGACGATGAAGCTGAAATGATCGACCGCTGTCTTCGTAGATTTATGAGAGGTTTCATATATGAATATCGTTGAAAAAATCACGCAGGAGCTCGGACTGAAGAGCTGGCAGACCGAGGCGGTGATCCGGCTGATCGATGAGGGAAATACGATTCCGTTTATCGCACGTTACCGTAAGGAGGCGACCGGTGCGATGCACGATGATGTACTGCGTGCCTTCGATGAGCGCCTGCGGTATCTTCGGAATCTGGAGGAGCGGAAGGAGACGATTCTTGCCTCGATCGAGGAGCAGGGAAAGCTGACGGCTGCCCTGCGGAAGGAAATCGAGGAAGCGGAGACGGCGGTGAAGCTTGAGGACATCTATCGTCCATATAAGCCGAAGCGTCGCACCCGTGCGATGATCGCCCGTGAGCGTGGCCTGGAACCGCTGGCGCTTTACATTCTCTCGGGGCAGGGGAAGCCGGCGGTTCCGGTGGAGGCGGAGAAGTATGTCGATACGGAGCGTGAAGTACCGGATGTGAAGGCGGCGATCCAGGGCGCAGAGGATATCATCGCTGAGACGATGTCGGATAGTGCAGCGCTGCGTGCCTGGATCCGCCGGAAGAGTGTGGAGGAGGGCTGCATCGTATCCGCTGCCCGGACGAAGCAGCAGGCTGCAGAACACAGCGTATATGATAACTACTATGCATATTCAGAGCCGATTCGTAAGATTCCAGGTCACCGTGTGCTGGCACTGAATCGTGGTGAAAAGGAGAAGATCCTCAGCATCCGGCTGGAGGTGCCGGAGGCGGAGATTCTTCACTTTATGGCGCAGAAGATGGGCGCAGAACAGCATCCATCGAGTGCGTCCTATATTCGCGAGGCCTGTGCCGATGCCTATAAGCGGCTGATCGGGCCGTCGATCGAGACGGAGATTCGGAATGACCTGACGGATCGGGCAGAGGATGGAGCGATTCAGGTCTTCCGTGAAAACCTGCGGCAGCTGCTGATGCAGGCCCCGCTGAGCGGAAAGACCGTACTGGGCTGGGACCCGGCCTTCCGCACCGGCTGTAAGATCGCGGTAGTGGATCCGACCGGAAAGGTGCTGGATACGACGGTGGTTTTTCCGACGGCACCGCAGAACCGCGTGGAGGAGGCGATGCGGACCATCGAAGCCCTGATCCGAAAGTATCATGTGGATGTGATTTCACTCGGCAATGGTACAGCCTCCCGTGAATCGGAGCAGATCATCGCAGATTATATAAAGAAGGATCATCTGCCAGTGCAGTATGTGATCGTGAACGAGGCGGGTGCGTCTGTCTATTCTGCGTCCGCACTTGCGACAGAGGAGTTCCCGAATTTCGATGTAGGACAGCGCTCGGCGACCTCGATGGCGCGACGGCTGCAGGATCCGCTGGCAGAACTTGTTAAGATCGATCCGAAGTCGATCGGTGTCGGACAGTATCAGCATGATATGAACCAGACGAAGCTGAGTGAGCAGCTGTCGAGTGTCGTCGAGGACAGCGTCAACAGCGTCGGCGTCGATGTAAACACCGCAAGCTTCGCGCTCCTGTCGTATGTGTCGGGCATCAATAAGACCATCGCACGAAACATCGTCGCCTACCGCGAGGAGAAGGGCGCCTTTCGCTCTCGTAAGGAGCTCCTGAAGGTGGCGAAGCTCGGCCCGAAGGCATACGAGCAGTGTGCCGGCTTCCTGCGGATACGGAATGGAAAGGAAGCGCTGGATAACACAGCGGTGCATCCGGAAAGCTATGCTGTTGCGAAGGCACTTCTCACATCGATGGGATATACGGAGGAGGATCTTCAGAGTGGGAAGAATGCGCAGCTGGCGGCGAAGCTGCAGTCTGCGAAGAGCTCGATTCCGGCACTGGCAGAGCAGCTGCAGGTTGGTGTCTATACGCTCGAGGATATCGTGCAGGAGCTGATCCGGCCGGGACGTGACCCTCGGGAGGATGTACCGGCACCGGTGCTTCGCTCGGATGTGCTCGATTTCGATGATCTGAAGCCGGAGATGGAGCTCCAGGGTACGGTCCGGAATATCGTGGATTTCGGCGCATTCGTTGACATCGGTGTACATCAGGATGGACTCGTGCATATCTCACAGCTCGCCGACCGATTTGTGAAGCATCCGCTCGATGTGGTAAAGGGCGGCGACATCGTCCGTGTCCGGGTACTGTCGGTGGACAAGACACGGAAAAAGATTTCCCTCACGATGAAGGGCGTAGATCAGCATCATTAAATCGATTGTAATAACAGTTATATGTGCTATAATTGTGCGTGATATTTTTTATTAGGGGGTTATCAAATGGATAACAAAGAACAGTTCAAGCCATTTATCCCGGCGGAGAAGATCGTTCCTGAAATGACCGCTTTCTCGATCATTATGGGTGCCATTCTCGCCGTGATCTTTGGTGCAGCCAATGCTTACCTGGGATTACGAGTTGGTATGACCGTATCCGCTTCGATCCCGGCAGCCGTTATCTCGATGGGTGTCATCCGTGTGATTCTTCATCGTGATTCTATTCTTGAGAACAACTTCGTTCAGACCGTAGGTTCCGCCGGTGAGTCACTGGCTGCCGGCGCGATCTTCACGCTTCCGGCGATGTTCCTGTGGGCGAAGGATGGTCTCATGGAGAAGCCAAATCTCGTAGAGATCATGATCATCTGTCTCATCGGCGGTCTTCTCGGTGTATTCTTCATGGTACCACTTCGTAACGCGCTGATCGTGAAGGAGCACGGCACACTTCCGTATCCGGAGGGTCAGGCCTGTGCAGAGGTACTGCTCGCTGGCGAGGAGGGCGGTGACTCCGCTTCCGTCGTATTTGCGGGTCTCGGAATTTCTGCTGCTTTCAAGTTCGTCATCGATGGTCTCGGCCTCGTTCCGAGTGAGATCAACACACCGAGTACCGGTCTCGGCAGCTTCAAGGGCCAGATGGGTACCCAGATCTACCCGGCGGTCTTCTCTGTAGGTTATATCTGCGGACCGAAGATTTCTTCTTATATGTTCTGCGGTGGCGTCATCTCCTGGATGATGCTGATTCCGCTGATCGTTATGTTCGGTTCAGACGCCGTACTGTATCCTGGCACAGCACCGATCGGTGAGATGTTTGCACAGGGGGGTGTGAGCGCCATCTGGGGAAGCTATATCCGCTACATCGGTGCCGGCGCACTGGCAACCGGTGGTATCATTTCCCTCATCAAGTCTCTTCCGATGATCGTGACCACCTTCCGTGATTCCATGAAGGCACTCGCGGGTGGCCAGGGTGGAAGTGAGCTTCGTACCGATCGGAATATCAGCATGAAGGTGGTTGCGATCTGCCTTGCAGTACTCATCGTTCTGACCGGTGTTCTCCCGCAGGTTCCGGTTGGCATCGGCGGCGCAGCCCTGATCGCTATCTTCGGTTTCTTCTTTGCAGCCGTTTCATCCCGAATGGTTGGTATCGTTGGTTCTTCCAACAACCCGGTATCCGGTATGGCGATTGCGACACTTCTGTTCTCCACCATCATCCTGAAGGCCACCGGTGCAGAGGGTGCAGCAGGTATGAAGGCAGCGATTGCCATCGGCACCGTCATCTGTATCGTAGCAGCGATCGCCGGCGATACCTCGCAGGACCTGAAGACCGGTTACCTCGTAGGTGCGACACCGATCAAGCAGCAGTATGGTGAGATCATCGGTACCATCGTATCGGCGATCGCCATCGGTGGTGTTCTCTACCTTCTCGATGCAGCCTGGGGCTTCGGCTCTGAGCAGCTCGGTGCACCGCAGGCGACCCTCATGAAGATGATCGTTGAGGGCGTTATGGGTGGTAAGCTTCCATGGAGTCTGGTTATTGTGGGTGTCGTTCTTGCATGTGTGGTTGAGATCCTCGGTATCCCGGTGCTTCCGTTTGCCATCGGTGTTTATCTTCCGGTTCAGCTCAACGCATGCATCATGATCGGTGGTCTCGTTCGTCTGTACTTCGATCGTAAGAAGTATGCTTCCGAGCAGGAGCAGACCAGAGTAACCAATCGTGGCGTACTTTACTGCTCTGGTATGATCGCCGGTGAGGGTCTCGTCGGCATCGTTCTGGCGATCCTTGCTGTTATCGGCGTATCCGATAAGATCAACATGGCGGGTGTGCTGAACCTCGGCGCAGGCGCTGGCAACCTCGCTTCTGCTGTTGTATTTGCAGTGATGATTCTCCTTGTGTTCAAGTTCACACTTGGCGGCAGGAAGAACGCATAAGGATTTCTCTATGAGTAAAAAGCCGAAGCTTAGTAAAGACGAGACCATCGCACTGTATAACACTTATGTACCGGTGATCTCTCAGAAAATCAAAGAGTGGAAGGTGGGCGAGGATGGACTCGTGACCCTCAGTATCGAAAATAAGGGTGCGATGAATACCATCATGCAGAAGTTCTTCCGAAAACCGCGCATTTCCTACGTCCATCTGGACGAGACGGGGAGCTATATCTGGCAGCAGCTGGATGGGAAAACGAACGTGGCCGGCATCGCCCAGGCGGTTCGTGCACACTTCGGAGAAAAGGCGGAGCCTCTCTATGAGCGCCTGCTGAAGTTCTTTGAAATCGTCGAAAGCTATGACTTTATCTTCTGGCTGAAGCCGAATGCGAAATAAAACTGAATATTTTTTACGGGCAGTGGAGGAGACTCCACTGCCTTTTTGTATGTAGAAAGACAGAAAATAGAAGCGATGGGACTGCCTGGTCAGGAATGGCGGAGGACTGACGGAACGCATCGCATCACCTGCGATGTCTTGACAATCGATGGAAGCTTCATTATGATGATATAGTTAAATAAATTTAAGTAAAATATTCAAGCTTATACAGGAGAAGAGATGAAACTGGGAACGAAGGAACTGTTGGTGCCGCTTTTACAGGGCGGAATGGGCGTCGGCGTGTCGCTGGGCGGACTCGCGGGCGCAGTAGCCCACGAAGGGGCCATGGGCTGCATCAGCACGGCAGATGTCGGCTTCCGTGAGCCGGATTTCAGACAGCATCCGGAGGAGGCGAATCTGCGCGCGCTGGAAAAGGAAATCCGAAAGGCGAAGGACATCGCCGGCGGGCACGGCCTCATCGCCATCAACGCGATGGTCGTGACACGCCAGTTTGGCGATGCGATCCGCGCAGCGGTAAAGGCAGGCATCGACGCCGTGATTTGCGGTGCGGGTCTACCACTGAATCTGCCGGAATTTGTACCGGAGGGAAGCGCGCTGATCGCCCCAATCGTCTCGAGTGCGAAGGCGGCGACGGTCATCATACGTATGTGGCAGCGGAAATATAAGCGCTATCCTGATTTCGTCGTGATGGAAGGATACAAAGCCGGCGGACATCTCGGCTTCGATCGTGCGGATTTGCAGGAAGGCAGATGCCGCAGAAATGAAGACATCATCCCAGAGCTCATTTCGGCACTGAAGCCGTTTGAAGAAGCTGCAGGCCATCCGATCCCTGTGTTCGCCGCGGGCGGTATCTGGGATCATGACGATTTTCGGGCAATGCAGGCGGCCGGAGCGGCTGGTGTGCAGCTCGCCACCCGTTTCATCGGAAGCTATGAATGCGACGCCTCTCAGGCCTATAAGGATGTCCTTCTGAACGCAAAGGCAGAAGATCTCCGTATCATTCAGAGCCCGGTCGGTATGCCAGGACGAGCGGTCTATACCCCGCTCCTTCAGCGCATGGAAGAGGAGGGCCGCGTTGCCCCGACCCACTGCTACCGTTGCATCTCCGTATGCAATCCGGCAGAAACGAAATACTGCATCACACAGGCCCTCACAGACGCCGTTCTCGGCGACGTAGAGCACGGCCTCTTCTTCGCCGGCGCCAACGTCGAACGCCTCACAAAGATGGAACACGTAAAAGACATCATTCAGGACGTAGCAGGAGAGCTGTAAGCCAGTGTGCCCGGAGGGGGCGGCAACGGAGGCCATACGGAGAGACCGTGTGAAATCAAGCCGGGTCCCCTTAGCGGCACTTGGTGTTATCTCTCCCTGGAACCCTCTGTCAACGTCGAGTTTTCATCAAGAAAACTCGGCGATTGCAGAGG
>JAUNWX010000008.1 GCA_030540075.1 Lachnospiraceae bacterium | reverse complement strand
GTGTGATTCGTTCTTTGATTAAGCGGCTGATCGCCTCAGCATCCTTTTGAACATCGGACAAGCCAATAGTTTTCCGGTCATCAGAGATTCCGAAAAACAGAGTTCCGCCGATTCCATTAGAAAAGGCGCTGACACTTTTTAGCCAGCTTTTTGGCTTTTTCGTTTCGAGCGCAACTTTGAAATCACATTCTGTTGCTTCGGCAATTCGCTGCTCTATCATAGAATCTCTCCTTTTAGGTAGTAGAGTATCTCTTATAGTTTACCCGGCGCAGAAGATTATTGCAACGATTGATAATTCGTGAGGAACATGAGGAACATGCATCGTAGGCATGATGTAACAGTTCAGACACCTTTCGGTTCCCTTAGGAAGTTTGAGGCTGCTCCTCATTCGCCCACCCCATGGAATCCGTGGATGTTTGTATGTTCTGGTCCCGCCCCGCTCATGAGGAGCCCTCAAACTTCTGGCTGGCCTCGGTTTTTCACAAATTTGCTTTATCTCGATCGTATGCCATTAGGCTTTTTCACATTTTCCTCTCCTGGCGAGACTGTGACATTAAGTCCAGTCGTTCTCGCCCTGTATTATCCGAGTGAAATCTCGATTTTTGACGCAAAACCGCCCATTTTTGAAGCAGTGACTTTATCTCTACCCCCTGCCTATCCTCTGCAAACCACCACCTGAGCGTGCTTCAACGCCACATACTTAATGGCAGAGCTTCGTATATTTCCCCGTCTGTGAAATAATCTAATGGCACAGCTCCCTGAAATTTAAGATTTGTGAAAGTCACTTAATGGCACGCATCTTGAAAATGCCCCGTTTGTTACAAAACCTAGAAAATATAATGGCATCGCACTTTGAAATCTCTTCTTTGCGAAAATCATCTAATGTCGCTCATCCCGAAAATCGTTTGTTTGTAACATACATTAAAAAATCTAATGGCACTGATATACGATAAACGATATTTGTGAAAACTACAGAAACAGTCATGACCAGTGATACGCATTTTACCTTCTAAAACATCGATCACCAGGTTTTCAGCATATCTTCCCAGTCAGGATGTATAGGCGCCGATTTTTGTTTGCCTGCATGGGGCGGGTCCGATATGTAAACAGATATAAGATGTATACTGGGGTGGGCAGGCAAACGAGAAGAGGCGTCCGTATGGACCAAAAACCCAGCTGGATTTTGAAATAACCCCGGCTGAACTGTTACTAAACAATATCTTGAGCGAATTCCTTAGTGAACAGAGTGCTTACCATTGTATCTTTTTTAGAATTTGCTAATCATCCTCGATGAGTATATGATGATTGAAATATTATTCACAATTATTCTGCTTGCGCGCGGACGATTCGTATGGCGCAGATGTACTTCCATGATGCGCATCGCACGGTGCACCGAGGTATGTACCTGCGACGTTGCATCGCACCGCGTGAAGCAGAGGCCAGAATTTCATTCATGCTGATCAGGAGGACGATGATGAAGAAAATGAAATATTGGAATATGATGCTCGCCGCTGTACTTGCGGCATCGATGCTCGCCGGCTGTGGCGCATCCACCACCCCGCAGGCGACGACCGCAGCTGCAACTGAGGCCAATGCAGGCGACCAGGAGACAAGTGCTGCTGCCGAAGATACGACGGCTGTCGAAACAGAGAAGGCGACGGAAGCCGCAGCAGAGACGAGCGCCGCAGAGAAGACGGAAGAGACCACCGCAGCCGAGGTACTGACCATCGGTGAGGCGTCGGACGATGTGCTGCGCGTCGGCTCCCTGAAGGGCCCGACCACCATGGGCCTCGTAAACCTCATGAGCGAGGTCGAGAGCGGTGAGAAGAGCGGCTACAGCTTCGAGATGCAGAGCCAGCCGGACGTGATCATGAGTGAGCTCGTTTCCGGTAAGCTCGACATCGCCCTGCTCCCGGCGAACGTTGCCGCCGTCGCATACAATAAGACGAACCACGGCGTCAGCGTCATCGACATCAACACCCTCGGCGTGCTTTACTGCGTGACTGGCGATGAGAGCGTCAAGTCCGTGAAGGACCTCGCCGGAAAGACCGTGCTTTCCACCGGCCAGGGCGCATCCCCGGAGTATGTACTGAACTACCTCCTCGAGAAGAACGGCGTCACCGACTGTGACGTTCAGTTCAAGTCCGAGGCCACCGAGATCGCGGCACTCCTTAAGCAGGATCCGACGAAGATCGCGATCCTCCCGCAGCCGTTCGTGACCGTAGCTACCGCACAGAACGACCAGCTGAAGGTCGCCTTCTCCCTCACCGATGAGTGGAAGAGCGTATCCCCGGATTCGAAGCTCCTCACCGGCGTTACCGTCGTTCGTAACGAGGTCCTCGAGAACCGTGCCGCAGAAGTCGACCAGTTTATCGCCAATCATCAGGCATCCACCGAGAAAGCAAACGCCGACATCGACGCCACCGCAGAGCTCGTCGCGAAGTACGGCATCATCGCGAAGGCACCGGTAGCGAAGAAGGCACTCCCGAACTGCAACATCGTCGCCATCGCCGGTGACGAGATGAAGACCGACCTCGCAGGCTACCTCCAGGTACTCTTCGACGCAAACCCGAAGTCCGTCGGCGGCACCATGCCAGAGGACGACTTCTACTACATCCAGAAGTGATGTCATGAAATCCCCGGAGGGCCGACCACAGAAGCCATACGGAGAGACCGTGAATAAATCTAAATTGGGCTCTTAGAACCAGTTAGTAATTTTCCTTAGACCCTCTAGCAACGCTGAGTTTTCATGAAGAAAACTCAGCGATTGCAGAGGGCTTACTGGTTCTTAGAGCCCAATTTGTGATTTTTCCGGTCTCGCAGTACTGTGCTTCTGTGGTCGGCCCTCCGGGGTTCATGATCACTCTGTGATAACTTAAAAGACACATCCAGAATGTCTGATATGCCAAATCCGAAAGGCTGACGCCCGATTTCTACTTGCTATTCTACAAATCATGACGCATACTTATTTCATCAGAGCAAGTGATTGCTTTAAGTTATAAAGATCGCTCTGAATATGTTTCGGAATTCATAAAACAGGGGATTTGAAACAAAAAGACACGTGCAGAAAAAGAATGGGGCTTATGTTTTCTGTATTCTACAGCAGTTAAAGACACAGAAACTGCGAACTTTTCCAGAACAGGAGGACTTCATCATGAGTGAGAAGAAAAAAAGCAGCGGCGCGCTCTTAGGAGCAGCATTTCTGATGGCCACATCCGCGATCGGACCTGGCTTCCTGACACAGACCGCCACATTTACCGGGCAGTACAAGGCGAGCTTCGGCTTCGTCATCCTGGTATCGATCATTCTCTCAGCGGTCGCACAGCTCAACATCTGGCGCGTACTCTGTACGACCGGTCTTCGCGGACAGGATGTCGCGAATAAGGTTCTCCCTGGACTCGGTTACTTCGTATCCTTCATGGTCGTGCTCGGCGGCCTCGTCTTTAACATCGGCAATGTCGGCGGCGGTTCGCTGGGCCTGAACACCCTGCTCGGTATTCCGACCACCATCGGATATGTCATCGCGGCAGCCATCGCCATCGTCGTTTTCCTCTTCAAGAACGCGAAATCCGCGATGGACACCCTGACAAAGGTCCTCGGCGCCATCATGATCGTGGTCATCTTCATCGTGATCATCGTGGTCAAGCCACCGGTAGGCGACGCACTGAAGAACACCGTCGCGCCGTCCACCGGTATCCAGCCACTCTTCCCGGCAATCCTGACCCTCATGGGTGGAACCGTCGGCGGCTACATCACCTTCTCCGGTGCGCACCGTCTGATCGATGCCGGCATCACTGGTAAGGACAATGCAGCCGAAATCAACAGAAGCTCGGTCATGGGTATCAGCATCGCCACCATCGTACGTATCTTCCTCTTCCTCGCCGTGCTCGGTGTCGTCAGCAGGGCAGGTGTAGAGCTCGATGCGTCGAACCCGGCAGCAGACGCGTTCAAGCAGGGTGCAGGTGAGATCGGATACCGCTTCGCAGGTCTCGTACTTCTGTGTGCAGCCGTAACCTCCATCATCGGTGCCGCGTACACTTCTGTATCCTTCTTAAAGACCTTCCACCCGGCGATCGCAAAGAACGAGAATGCCGTCATCATCGGATTCATCGTCGTTTCGACAGCCGTTATGATCGTTCTTGGAAATCCGGCGACCCTCCTCGTACTCGCAGGTGCATTCAACGGACTCATCCTTCCGATCACCCTCGGTATCTGCCTCATCGCTTCCCAGAAGAAGTCGATCATGGGTGCGGATTATCATCATCCGACCGTCCTGCTGGTACTCGGCGTCCTCGTCGTGATCTTATCGGCCTATATGGGCATCCCGACCTTCGTTACGAAGATCGGCGGATTATTCTAAAAGACCTGCAGCGGCGAGGGTGATCTGAGCCGGAACCGTTGCAGCACAGGGAATTGGTACAGCGTTTCACTGTACCAATTTTCTGCACATATATAGAACGGTCTACGCAACACGTTTCGCACACATGGATGTGGTAGACCCGTATGCATGACATGATATCGTCTTCAGGTTTACGTACTGCGTCTTACCTGGAGAAAGGAGATTTACAGTATGGAAGATATTCGTATCTTAACCGCCGGGGACAGCTCGCTGCTGATCGAGTTCGGTCACGAGATCAACCCGGAGATCAATCGAAAGATCAAATCGATGGTGGAGCTTATGAAGGAGCAGCACATCGAAGGTGTGCTGGACGTCATCCCGGCCTTCTGCTCTCTGCTCATCAACTATGATCCGCGTGTCACCTCCTATGCGGAGATCACACGGCGGATGAAGAAGCTCCTGAAGGTGGAAACCAGTGCAGGCAGCGAGAAAAAGAAGGTGTACGAGATTCCGGTCTGCTATGGCGGTAAGTATGGTCCAGACCTTGCATTCATCGCGGAGCATGCCGGCATGAGCGAAGAGGAGGTCATCGCTCTCCACAGCTCGAAGGATTACCTGATCTACATGCTCGGCTTCCTGCCGGGCTTCTGCTACCTCGGTGGTCTCGATGAGCGCCTGCACACACCGAGACTCGCGACGCCGAGAATTAAAATCGACGCCGGCAGTGTAGGCATTGGCGGCTCCCAGACCGGCATCTATCCGATGGACTCGCCGGGAGGCTGGCAGCTGATGGGTATGACACCGGTGAAAACCTACGATCCGGAGCGTGAAACGCCGATCCTGTTCGAGGCGGGCGACTATATCCGCTTCGTGCCGGTGGATGAGGATGAGTACCTGCGAATCAAGGAGCAGGTGGCACGCGGTGAATACGAGTGCACGATTCGCGAAGGTGAGGTGTAGTATGGGAATTCGTATATTAAAAGCGGGACTGCTCACGACCGTGCAGGATATGGGGCGCACCGGATACCAGAGCCAGGGCTTCGGCGTTTCCGGCGTCATGGATGTTCGCTCCTTTAAGATCGCAAACCTTCTGCTGGATAACCCGGAGAACGAGGCAGTGCTGGAGTTCACACTGATCGGACCGACGCTGGAGTTTACGTCCGCCTGCATCATCGCCATCACCGGCGGTGATTTCCATCCGGAGGTGAACGGGGAGCCGGCGCCGATGTACACGGCACTCTATATGAAAAAGGGCGATATTCTGAAGCTCGGAAGTGCGCGCACCGGAAGCCGCGGCTACATCGCCTTTTCCGGCTATCTCAAGATTCCGGTCGTGATGGGCAGCCGCTGCACGAGCTTAAAAAGTAAGATCGGTGGCTTCAAGGGAAGAAAGCTGATGGAGGGCGATTATATCAGCTTCCGTATCAAGCGGAATTACCTTCCGTTCTTCCTCTCGAGAAAGCTCGATCTGCACGAGTATGACGAGGAGAGCGTGACGCTCCGCGTGGTCATGGGCCCGCAGGATGACATGTTCAGTAAGCAGGGTATCCATAATTTCCTGAACGAGGAGTATACCGTCACCAGTGATTTCGACCGTATGGGCTGTCGACTCGAGGGCCCGTTTATCGCACCAAAGACCACCTCAGATATCATTTCAGAGGGGATCGCGCTCGGCTCCATCCAGGTGCCGTCGCATGGCAAGCCGATCATCCTGCTCGCTGACCGACAGACCACCGGTGGCTATGCGAAGATCGCGACGGTCATCAGTGTCGACATTCCGAAGCTGGTACAGCGGAAGACCGATCAGAAGATCCGCTTCGAGGCGGTGTCTGTCGAGGAAGCGCAGCGACTGTATCAGGAAGAGGAAAACAGCTACATCGCGATGCATGCGCTGATCCATAAGCCATGTAAGGAAGTACTGGTTGTGCGGCAGGTAGCGAAGCGCATCCGCCGTCTGTTCCCGGATGAAGCCTGATCGGGACCGGAGTAAACGATACGAACTTCTGTATGCGGGGCACGTGCAGACCGAAGCGGGAAGCCGACCGGTGTGCAGGCAGTGCGTCAGAAGTGGTTATAGATTGATGATAAGGAGATGTTCATATGGATTTAGAGAAGATTGAAGGACTGGTAAAGATCGTTGAAAATTCCTCCCTGACGGAGTTTTCCATCAAGGATGGCGATACCGAAATCACGATGAGTAAGCTGACCCATCCGCCGGTGATCGCCGCGGGCGTTCCGGCTGCACCGCTGGCCGCAGCACCGGCACAGCCGACCGCTGCAGAAGAGAAGGCGGAGGCCGCGGACGAGTTCGAGCTGATCCTCGCACCGATCGTCGGCACCTTCTACTCCGCTGCGGCACCGGATGTACCGGCCTATGTCAAGGTCGGCGATCATGTGAAGGCAGGTCAGACGGTATGTATCCTCGAGGCGATGAAGCTCATGAATGAGATTCAGGCGGACTATGACTGCGAGATCGAGGCCGTGCTCGTCAGCAATGAGCAGAAGGTCGAGTATGGTCAGCCTCTGTTCCGCGTAAAGAAACTATAAGAACAGGAGGCGCGGCCGATGTTTGAAAAAATACTAATTGCCAATCGAGGCGAGATCGCGGTCCGCATCATCCGGGCCTGCCGGAACATGGGCATCCAGAGTGTCGCGGTCTACTCGAAGGAGGACCAGAACAGCCTGCACACGCAGCTTGCGGATCAACGGATCTGCATCGGAGTGGGTCCGGCGAAGAACAACTATCTGAATATGGACCAGCTCATCACGGCGGCCATCAACACCGGTGCCGATGCGATCCACCCGGGCTATGGCTTCCTGTCGGAGAACAGTGAGTTCGTACGCCGCTGTAAGGAAAACGGCATCGCCTTTATCGGACCGGATGCGGACGTCATCGACCGCATGGGCAACAAGTCCCATGCCCGGAAGACGATGATGGATGCCGGTGTGCCGGTCGTTCCGGGCACCCGCGAGCCGGTCTACGATGCCGAGACCGGAAAGAAGCTCGCCCGTGAGATCGGGTATCCGGTGATCATCAAGGCCTCCTCCGGGGGCGGCGGTAAGGGCATGCGCGTCGCGACATCTGAGGATGAATTCGAGTTTGAGTTCGGCCTCGCACAGCGCGAGTCTGCAAACGCCTTCGGGGATGACACCATGTACATCGAGCGCTATATCGAGAAGCCTCGCCACGTCGAGATCCAGATCATGGCGGATAACTTCGGTCATGTCGTCGCCCTCGGCGACCGTGACTGCTCCGTCCAGCGAAATCACCAGAAGCTGATCGAGGAGTCACCATCCCCGGCCATCAACGACGAAACCCGTGCCGAAATGAACCGCTGTGCGATCCTCGCGGCGAAGACTGTACAGTATACTAATGCAGGCACCATCGAGTTCATCGTGGACCCGCAGGGGCACTTCTACTTCATGGAGATGAACACGCGAATCCAGGTGGAGCATGGCGTGACGGAGATGGTGACCGGCACCGATCTCATCATCGAACAGATCCGTGTCGCGGCAGGCGAACCGCTGAGCTTCACGGAGGAGGATGTGAAGCCGCGTGGACATGCCATCGAGTGCCGCATCAACGCGGAAATCCCGGCGAAGAACTTCATGCCGAGCCCGGGTGTGGTAAAGCACCTGCATCTGCCGGCCGGCAACGGCGTCCGCGTCGATACCGGTCTCTATACCGGCTACCGGATCCCGTCCGAGTATGATTCGATGATCGCAAAGGTCATCGTCCATGCTCCGACGAGAGAAGCCGCCCTCATGAAGATGCGCTCCGCCCTCAACGAGATGCTCGTGGTCGGTGTCGAGACGAACCTCGACTTCCAGTACCAGATCATCAAGCATCCGGTTTTCGCCGAAGGCAAGGCGGATACCGACTTCATCGAGGACATCATGCATCTTACGTGATGCAGACTTCGAGGTGCAGGACATCTGTACAGGGCAGGACCGGGGCAGCATGCAGCCTCGGTCAGCATGACGCGAGGGGTACCACCTCGCGCGAATGATGGATAACAGGAGGAAGAAACGATGTATCGTGTAGATTTAAACAGCGACCTCGGCGAGAGCTTCGGCCGCTATACCCTGGGCTCGGATGATCAGATCATCCCGCTGATCACCTCGGCCAACGTGGCATGTGGATTTCATGCATCTGATCCGGTCGTGATGAAAAAGACTATCGAGATGGCACGGGAGGCCGGCATCCATGTCGGCGCACATCCGGGCTATCCGGACCTCATGGGCTTCGGTCGCCGCAACATGACGATCAGCCCGGCGGAAGCGAAGGCCTATACGCTGTACCAGATCGGCGCACTGGATGCCTTCTGTAAGGCCGCCGGACTGGAGATGCAGCATGTGAAGCCGCATGGCGCGTTCTACAACATGGCCGCGAAGGATTATAAGCTCGCACACGGCATCTGTGAAGCCATCGCAGAGTACAATCCGAAGCTGATCCTCATGGCTCTCTCCGGCAGTGAGATGATCCGTGCCGCCGAGGACTGCGGCCTCCGTGCCGCTTCGGAGGTCTTCGCCGACCGCGCGTACGAGGAGGATGGTACCCTCGTGAACCGCTCGAAGGAAGGCGCGATGATCACCGACGAAGACGAAGCCATCGCCCGCGTCGTCCGCATGATCAAGGAGCAGAAGGTC
The DNA here is from genome assembly GCA_030540075.1 of Lachnospiraceae bacterium. Classification (GTDB taxonomy): domain Bacteria; phylum Bacillota; class Clostridia; order Lachnospirales; family Lachnospiraceae; genus Oribacterium. The sequence goes on along the minus strand of JAUNWX010000008.1, from coordinate 65,984 downwards.
ACCGCCATCACCGGAAAGGACATCCCGCTGAAGGCCGACTCGATCTGCGTACACGGTGACGGCGCGAAGGCCCTCGCCTTTGTCGCAAAGATCCGCGAGACCCTCACGAAGGAAGGCATCGAGATCTGTTCGCTTGCACAGATGCTGTAAAAATATACAGGATTGTCAGATTCTTCAGAACACTGGCAATCCTGTTTTTTTGTGCTATAACATAGGCGAATTGAAAGGTCGTCTGTCCACCGGCTGAAAGCAGGGATGCTTTGCAGGATCCTTTGCATAGAAGATGTTCGGTAGACCTGACAGAAAGAGGCGTCATCATGAAGCAGTCTGTACGCATTAAAATTGAAAATCTGTTTATTTATCTGATGTTTCTGTTTTCCCTCGTGCTTTTTATACTAAGCTTTTTCCATCAGTCCTCGGCGGAGATCGCCATCCGCGTGTCTACCGAGATGGGCTGGATGGTACAGCGCACGGTGTCGCTGCTTCTCCTCTGCCTCTCGACGCAGCTGAAAAAGCGGAAGAGGAGAGCGTATGACATCACCCTTATTCTGCTTCTCATCAGCACCGTCCATGGCTTTAAGCAGATCAGCTTCTCGGTCCTGATTCCGCTTACGAACCTCGCCCTGCTTCTCGCGTTCCTCTGGTTTCGCCGCGATTTCTGCTGCCCGGGTGCGCCGACGGATCGAAAGCGCGGCTTCCTCGTTCTGCTGCTGAGCCTCGTCGGTGTGCTGGTCAATGCCTCCATCAGTTATCACTACTTAAGTCCGCTTCTCGGGAAGGGGCGTCATACCTTCCTCGACAGTCTGAAGGACAGCCTGTGGATTCTGCTGGGCAATGCAGGCACCGTCACGCTGCCGCACGCCGCCCACCTTCTCGAGCTCAGCATGTTCTGGTTCAGCTGGCTCTGCATCCTGGCGGCCGTCATCTATGCCTTCCGCCCATGGCTGGCCCCAGCGTCTCGTCATGCGTCCGACCTGCAGCATGCCCGGACACTGCTGAATCTGTACAGCCAGAACAGCTGCTCCTACCTTGCGCTGGAGGATGACAAGCAGCTCTACTTCGGCCATGCAGTCGACGGCGTGATCCCGTACGGCGTGGTCGGGGACACCATCATCATCAACGGTGATCCGGTCTGTGCGGATGCCGACTTCCCGGCACTGCTCAGGGAATTCAAGGATTTCTGCGAGCGGAGTGCCCACAAGATGTTTTTCCTGAGCGTCACCCCACACTACCTCGAGGAGTATAAAAAGCAGGGCTTCGGCTGTGTAAAGTGTGGGGAGGAAGCCCGTTTTGCACTGGCGGATTATGAAATCAGCGGTAAAAAAGGCGCGAAGATGCGCATGAACATCAACCATGCCACGAAGGCCGGTGTGACGGTCGAAGAGTATAAGCCGCTCGAGCAGCGGGATCCGGACATCGAGGCCGCCTTCGATCGTGTGAGTGCGGAGTGGCTCGGACAGAAAAAGAGCTCGCTTCTTTCCTTCACGATGGGCACGACCGGGATCGAGCATCCGATGGACAAGCGGTATTTCTATGCGCGGGATAAAGACGGCTGCATTGTCGCCTTCATTGCCTTCGTCCCGTTTCTCGGAAAGGATGGGTATATGGCGGATGTGACCCGCCACGGGAACAGCGCTCCGAGCGGCGTTATGGAGACGATCATCTATGAAGCCTTCCAGGTCTTTCGCGCGGAGGGTGTGCACTATGGCAGCCTCGGCGTGGCCCCGCTTGCCGGCCTGTCCGATGAAGATGCGAGCCTCACGGAGAGGTTGCTTCGCTTCGTTTATGATCATCTCAATGAATGCTACGGCTTCAAGGACCTCTACCGTGCGAAGGAAAAGTACAGCCCGACCGAGTGGGTACCTGCCTACTATGTCTATCTCCCGAAGCACCCGAGCCCGGACATGTTTTATGCCGTCGTGAAGATCCAGAATAAGGATGTCATCCGTGAAAGTATGAAATCTTTCTTGAAGGAAACAGCGCATCATGACAAGCGACATAAATAAGGCAAGAGTGGAAATTACCCGTGGCGATCTCCGGCTCCCGGAGGTGAAGCTATACTATGAAATCATTGGGCAGGGGGAGCCGCTGCTTTTGCTGCATGGCAATCGCCAGTCCCACCACATCTTTCGCAGTTATGTACATGCGCTGTCAGCGGACCACCAGCTGATCCTCATGGATAGCCGCGCGCATGGGCACTCCGTGATGACGAAGCCCTTCGCGGAAGCGGCTTTCTCCATCGGGGATATGGCCGACGATGTGCGGAAGCTGCTCGATCACCTCGGGATCCGGAACGTTACGCTGCTCGGCTACAGTGACGGTGCCAACATTGCCCTCGAATTCGCGAGCCACTATCCGGAACGCACCCGGGCGGTCATCGCGGTGAGCGGCAATGCCTCGCCCGCCGGACTGCGCTTCCCTGTGCGGATCGGCACGCAGCTCGAGGGCGCGGTGCTCGATGCCCTGCAGCGTCATCTCCCGACCGGTCGGCTCCGCACGGTCCTCCGGCGACAGCTGCAGACGAACCGGCTTCTCACGGATGCTCCGGACCTCCCGGCAGAGCGCCTGCAGCGCATCGAGGCCCCGGTACTGCTCCTCGCCGGCACCCACGACCTCATCAAAACCTCGCACACCCGCTGGATGGCGTCCGAGATCCTGCACAGCCGTCTCTGTCTCATCGCCGGCGGCACCCACCAGGCCCTGTTCCGGCAGAAAGAGCAGTGCCTCCGGGAAATCCACACGTTCCTCGAGAAGTTTGAGGCTGCTCCTCATTCGCCCACCCCCATGGAGTCAGTGGATGTTTGTATGTTCCGGTCCCACCCCAGCTCATGAGGAGCCCTCAAACTTCTGGCTAACCGGAAGCCAAAGGACGATCGTAGGCATGGTTTAACCCAAAATTGATGATCGTACCTACGATCACGATCGATTTTATAGGCACGGTGTCTTAAAATCCGGGGCATCGTGCCTACGGTTCCCCCCAGATTTATGGCTATTTCCGTAGGCACGATGACGTTTTAAAGCGCTTACCATGCCTGCAGTTGAAATTTCAGAGTTCACTCGCCATAGGCATGATGGCGTATTTTTCGGCTCAATGTGCCTGCACTCGCAAATTCCATATGACGGCGGATAGGCATGATGATGGTTTTCAGCACCCGGCATGCCTCTGCTGTATCTTTTTGAATTTTTTTTTATGATGATGACTGGGTAGTTTTGGAAAAATGCTGCATCATCTGGGCAGAATTCTTTCCTGATGCCAACAACGCTCTTCAATCCCACTTGATTTTCTTGAACAAAAACAGCTGGATTAAGAAACACAGCTGAACTGTTAAGTTGAATTTCTGGATTTATGCGATATGCGAAAGCATGCGATGCAGATGTTGTAAATGTTTGATAGAATAAATACAGTATGCACGTGAGGAAATTCAAAATGAAAAATCTTCGAAAACTTCTGATCATCGCCTTCTGGCTTCTGCTCTGGCAGGCGCTGGCGTTCGTCATCCATAATCCGATTCTGATCGTGGGGCCGGTCGAGACCCTCCGCACGCTTGGAACAATGCTCTGGACCACGATGTTCTGGCAGTCCCTCGCCTTCAGCTTCGTCCGCATCATCGCGGGCTTCCTGATCGGCTCCGCAGCCGGCATCCTCCTCGCGTGGGGAAGCTACCGCCGCCCCTTCCTCGAGGAACTCCTCGCACCCTTCATCCTCGCGCTGAAGGCCGTGCCGGTGGCGAGCTTTGTCATCATCCTCCTGATCTGGGCAGGCAACCGCATGCTGTCCCTCTACATCAGCGCCCTCGTCGTCCTCCCGCTCCTGTACCTGAACACCCTGAGCGGCTTAAAGGCGACCGACCCGAAGCTCCTCGAGATGGCGACCGTCTTTCACATGCCGACCACGCGCCGCCTCCGCTTCATCTACCTTCCGGCGCTCTTCCCGTACCTCTACAGCGCCTTCCAGACCGCGCTCGGCATGGCCTGGAAAAGCGGCGTCGCTGCCGAAGTCATCGGCCAGCCCCTCGGCTCGATGGGCAACGGCCTCTACAACGCGAAGATCTACCTCGAAACCGGCGAGCTCCTCAGCTGGACGATCGCCATCATCCTGATCTCGTACCTCTTCGAGCAGCTCTTCCTCGCCGGATTCCGCGCGCTGTTTCATAGAAAATGACACGAAATTGACACCGTGCTGAGGCATTGCTTTATAACAGATGATATTAAGTCAGGGAACCCGGAGGGCCTTGTAACTAAAAGGAGAAACCATGCTGCTTACATGCAACCATCTCACCAAATCCTACGACGGCCAGCGCATCCTCGATGACCTGAGCTTCCGCATCGACAGCCAGGCCGACAACCGCGACCTCCTGCTGCTCGGCCCGTCCGGCGTCGGCAAGACCACCCTGCTTCGCATCCTCGCAGGGCTCGAGAAACCCGACAGCGGCACAATCGACATCACGATGGGTGAGGCCGCAACCGCCGGCGCAAATCTCCGGATTAGCATGGTCTTCCAGGAGGACCGTCTCCTGGATCCGCTCGATGCGGTGGCCAATGTCTCCGCCGTCTCGCCGATGATCTCCCGTGCACGTGCGGCGGCGGAACTCGCAAAGATCCTCCCGAAAGACGCCCTCACGAAACCGGTCCGCGAACTCTCCGGCGGCATGCGCCGCCGCGTCGCCATCGTTCGCGCCCTCCTCCCGGCCTCCGACCTCCTCCTCATGGACGAACCCTTCACCGGACTCGACGACCAGACCCGACAGCAGGTCATCCACTACATCCTTGAAACCAAAGCCCGCCGCCCCCTCATCCTCGCCACCCACGAAACCGACGGACTTCCGCAGATGAGAATATTGCATCTGAAAGCCAGATAAATTTGTTGAAGCTTAGTCAGTACCCCGGAGTACTGTGCTTCCGTTGGCTGTCCTCCAGCGCCGGCCCTTTCGTGAATTCACAAAATCGACTTATTCTGAACACATTTGAAACACATTTTCCGACTAAAACCTGTTTTTAGTTGGAGAAGTAAAACTCCTCCGGCAAATCTGAAAACTATTGGGGGAAACATCATGACTACTTCGAAACATATCTCCGGCGCTCATGCACTTGCTTTATCAGCCTGCGTGGGCGCTTTTACTTTACTCAGCGCCACCTGCCTCGCGACGCCGGCATTGGCCGCAGGCGGACTCGAGATGTCCACGGACTACACGGGCATCACCGCGAAGCCGGGCGACACCCTGAACTTCAGCCTCGACTTCGCGAACCAGACCGGCGCGGGCCTCAACACAAGCCTCAGCGCGACCGGCCTCGACGACAGCTGGAAGGGCTACTTCGAGGGCAACAACAAGGAAGTTTCGAACGTATTCGTGAAGTCCGGTGCGGACGCGGATTCGAACGACGGCCTCGTCACCTACAGCGTGACCGTCCCGGACGACGCACAGAAGGGCAGCTACAACGTGCTCCTGCATGCGGCGAGCGCGGGCGAAGCCAGCAGTGATCTCCAGCTGACGATCAATGTCTCCGACGAGACCACAGGTACGAACCAGCTCACGACCACCTACCCGGAGCAGCAGGGCGCGAGTGGCACGACCTTCACCTTTAACTCCACCGTACAGAATAATTCATCGGGTGCCCAGACCTACAGCCTCGCTGCCGACGCACCGACCGGCTGGACCGTCAGCTTCAAGCCGAATGGCGCGAGCAATGCCGCGTCCAGCGTCGATGTCGATGCCCACGGCTCCCAGAGCGTAACCGTCACTGTAACACCGCCGGATAAGGTCGCAGCCGGCGATTACGAGATCCCGATCACGGCGACGAGCTCCGCACAGAGTCTGAGCCAGACCCTGAAGGTCACCATCACCGGCACCTATAAGATCGACCTCACGACCACGGACGGCACCCTCAGCTTCGACGCAAACGTCAACAAGAAGCAGTCGGTCCCGATCACCATCACGAACAGCGGTAACATCGACCTCAACAACGTGAATCTCACGACCACGGCACCGTCCGGCTGGACCGTCGAGTTCTCCGAGAGCACGATCGACAGCCTCGCCGCCGGCGAGAAGAAGGACGTCGTCATGTACGTCACCCCGTCGAAGGACGCCATGTCCGGTGACTACGCGATGACCGTCAGCGCGCAGAATGAGGACACCTCCCTCGACCAGTCCTTCCGTGTCACCGTCAAGACCTCGACTCTCTGGGGCGTCGTCGGCATCCTCATCATCGCAGCCGTCATCTGCGGCCTCGGCGAGGTATTCCATAAGTACGGGAGGCACTGATCATGACCGAGCTTCAGAATAGAACGGTCGGGGACCCGACCGACTGGCGCTCCGAGCGGAATGAAGGCCTGCACGAGATCATCATTCGGACGAACGAGCTGGTGAAGCAGTACGGCGATGTGACCGCGGTCGATCACCTGAACCTCGAGATTCACAAGGGTGAGGTCTTCGGTCTGCTCGGTCCGAACGGCGCCGGCAAGACCACCACGACCCTGATGCTGCTTGGCCTCACGGATCCGACCTCCGGTACAGCTGAAATCAATGGCCTCGACTGCACGCGGGATGCGCTGGCGGTCAAGAAAATCGTCGGCTACCTGCCGGATAATGTCGGCTTCTATCCGGACATGAGCGGCCGGGAGAACCTGATTTTCTCCGGCATGATGAACGGCCTCACACGAAAAGAAGCGGAAGAGCGGGCCGTCGGCCTCCTCGAGCGGGTCGGCATGACCTACGCCGCGGACCGGAAGACGGGCACTTACTCACGAGGCATGCGGCAGCGTCTCGGCATCGCCGATGTCCTCATGAAGGACCCGGAAATCATCATCATGGATGAGCCGACCCTCGGCATCGACCCGTCCGGTATGCGAGAGCTCACCGCCCTGATCCGTGAGCTGAGCGTCAAGGATGGCCGCACCATCCTGATCTCCTCCCACGAGCTCTACCAGATCCAGGAAATCTCCGACCGCGTCGGCATCTTCGTCAAAGGAAGGATGATCGCCTGCGGACGCATCGACGAGCTCGGACAGCAGCTCCAGAACGAAGGCCTCTACATGGTCGACTTCCGCGCAGAGAAGATGGAAGATGACCAGCATGCTGCGGAGCACAGAACAGTGGTGGAGCCAGGCACAGCGCGGGGCACGATGAACGCTTCGGCAGAGACATTGGCCTCCGATCATGGGACATCGACAGCTACTATAGATGAACTGAAGTCCCTGGTGCGCGGCATCGAGGGCGTGCGCCTCGTCGGCGTGAAGGAGGATGGAACCCTCCACGTCGAGTCAGGCCGCGACATCCGCGCGGAACTCTTCCGGAAGCTGACGGACTCCGGCTATCTGCTGAGCGAGCTCCACGAGCGTGGCGGTGACCTCGATGAAATCTACCGCAAATATTTCGAAAAAGCAGGAGGTGACGAGAACTATGACAATCGCACAGAACACAAGTCGGAAAAGCGATCACTCAGAGAAAAACTTCTCAGGCATAGCCGCTGATGTTTTGCAGAGTCCGTTCGGAGGAGCTACTTCGATGAGCATCGGCACTTCCACGCAGGCAGCAGCGCCAGACGCAGGAAAGAAATCGACTGGACATCTGCTGAAGAAAATCGTCGACTGGTTCATGGAGGATGACGACCTCCTTCCGGGGGAGACACCGGAAAGTCATGCGACCAATGTGCGGACCAACCGCCGCGGCATGGCCGTGCTCTACCGTAAGGAGCTCGCGGATCATCTCTGCAGCCGTCGCTTCTGGGCGCTCTTTGCGCTCCTCATGATCGTCTCGGTGGCGAGCCTGTACGGCGCCATCGGATCGCTCCGGCAGACAGCATTGGCCGCACAGTCCCAGGGGCAGGCCGTAAGTGAATTCCAGTTTCTGAAACTGTTTACGACCGCCGGCGGCTCGATCTACAGCTTCCAAAGCTTCATCGGCTTCCTCGGTCCGATCTTCGGCATCATGCTCGGCTTCGACGCCATCAACAACGAGCAGGCGCAGGGTACGCTGAACCGCCTCGCCGCGCAGCCGATCTACCGCGATACCATCATCAACGCGAAGTTCCTCGCGGGTGCGACGGTCGTCTTCCTGACGGTCTTTTCACTTGGTGGTGTCCTGTCCGGACTCGGGCTTCTGCTGAGCGGCACAAAGCCGGTGGCCGAAGAGTGGGCGCGCCTCGTGATCTTCCTGCTGCTGAGCGGTGTGTACATCTCGGTATGGCTCGCGATTTCCGTCCTCTTCTCGACGCTTTCGCGCCACGCGGCGACTTCGGCACTTTCCTCCATCGCGCTCTGGCTCTTCCTCACCATGTTCCTTTCGCTCGTGGCGAGCGGCCTCGCCAACGCGATGTTCGTCGGCACCCATGCCTCCGCGCAGGACGTGATCAGCGCGTACCGCGTGCAGACCGGCATCAACCGCATCTCGCCATACTACCTCTTCAGTGAAGCCGCCTCCGTCCTCATGAACCCGAACGTCCGCTCCCTCGACATCATGTCCCTCGTCGAGTACCAGAACGGCGCCCTCGCCTCGTACCTGAGCCTCGGACAGTCCCTCCTCCAGATCTGGCCGCACCTCGTCGCCATGATCATGGAAGTCGTCATCGGCTTCGCCCTCGCGTATATCAGCTTCATGCGGAAAGAAATTCGCGCGTAATGAACGACAAAACCGCGGCGAAGGACCTCGAAATCTGGTCCCGCGCCGCGGCTTTTTATTTCCCTGGATTTGACCCATATTTGCATTAGAAGCCGGCTTGCTGCGGTACTTCCTGATTATTTGTTCTATCTTTAACACCTGCCTGCTCGGTGAAAACCGGGCAGGCAGGTACTTTTTTGAACAAATGTACACGCAAGACCTATTCTTAAAATCGTGTATAGAGATTTTGAAGTAAAAAGCGAATCCAGGACGTAAAAATAGATACGCAAGATGGTATTTTGAAATCGTGTATATGAAATTGCGAATTTACCGCTATTTTCTTTGAATGTTTGCTCTTAAAATAGACACATTTTATTTATATACGAGTTTATGTATATAAATCACGCTAATGAAGCTTGCGAAGGACGAAATTCATAGATATGATTTTTAAATCAGTTGATGCGTGTATAGTGCCATCCCATAGCTATGTTTATAGCGGAGCAAAACTATACACGGAGGGATTAATTAGGAAATCCTATCTATTGAGATGTGCAAAAACCAAATATAGTCTGTTTGTTGATATTGCCAAAAGTAAAAACTTATATTACGATATGTATATGCAAAAAGATGAAGTTATTTAAGAATACATGCAGATATTCTATGCGAGCCATCGTCACAGTGTATACCTGGCCTTGATTTCTGTTTTCTGTTTTCCTAATTCTGAAATCGGGCTTCTGATTTCGTCGTTGCGATTATGATTATTACACTCCGAGCGAAAGGAACTACTCGAGATGTCCGATGTTCATCGATCTGAAATGTCTCTGGCCTCGGCCTATGCGCGAATCCTTTCCGCGCTGGAAAGCGGCAGGGATGTGCTGGCGATGCCGCCGGTCGGTCAGCTTCGTCTGGACTGCTACCGACGGCTGGTGGGGCAGCTTCCGGGAATCATACTGATCATTTCTTCATTTAAAGAGCGCATGGAAAAAGAAATCACTATGCTTGAGCAGGATGGTATCCCTGCGGCGATGCTGCATTCCGGCACGACGGATTATGTCATGGCCGCGCAGCGGGAGCGCGTCCGACGACATCATTTCCGAATACTCTTTGTCTCACCAGGTCTTCTGGAGAAGTCTAAAATCCGCTCTTTCCTCGTCTCTCAGGCATCGATTTCCCTGATCGTCATCGATGAAGCCCAGATCTGTTCGATCCACGCACCACATTTCCAGCCGCTCTACTACGCGATCCCACTTCTGCTGAAGGATCTCGAGCGACAGGCAGCGCACTCCCGTCCACCGGTCCTTGCACTGGCACTGCCGACAACGCGGCAGATGGAGCAGGACATCGGGCACTTTTTCTCACTTCAGCATCCACTTCTCATCCGGCATCAGTTTGAACGCCTGAATCTCTTTCTGTCGGTGCATCGGCCACAGCGCAAGGCACCGTTTCTCCTCGATTTTCTACGCCGCCATGAAGACGAAGCAGGCATCATCTACTGCACAGAGCATCGTCTGACGGAGCACATCGCACAGCTGCTCAATCGCAGCGGTTTCCCGGCGCTATCCTACCACGCAGGTCTGACCCGCGAGGAGCGGATGGCGAATGCCCGGGCTTTCTGCGCAGGCGCCCGGATCCTCGTCGTGACGCCGGATCCTTTTCTCGAGCTGGACCGGTCGGATGTGCGCTTCGTGCTGCACTACACGATGCCGGAAAGTCTCGACCATTATTATCAGGAAGTCGTCCATGCGGGATGTGACGGCCTGCCGGCCGAGTGCATTCTCCTTGCGAACGAGCGCGACTTCGAGCTCCAGCGCACGAAGCTCGGGAAGGTGACGCTCGGCTACCAGGCGTATCCGGAAGTCGTCGCGCAGGTGAAGCGGCAGTTTGAAGCGATGCGCCGCTACGCGATGACGCATCAGTGTCTGCGCGCATTTATGAAAAATTATGTTGAGCAGGCAGATGAAACGTCCGCTGACTACGAGGTCATCACGCTTCCGTCGCGGAATCGAGTGCTGACGAGCGCAGAGCTGCCGGTCGACGAGAGCCTGCGGACGATCCGGCAGTCCGGGCGCTATCCGGTAAACCGCGTTCAGAAGGTGTCGATGCAGCTGAAGCGCGCGGAGAAGCAGCATGTCTTCATACGCTATGCCGATCGGGAGCACATGCGAAACCAGGCCTATAAATATGATCATCTCCGCACGGATCCCTGGGAGCTGTGGGAGCCGGGAATTCGCGTGCAGAATTTCCGCGCATTTTCCATCCCGCGTGACAGCTGCTGCGTGAACTGCAATCCAGAGCACTTCCTCGAGGAGGACCGCTATGGCATCAGCGATACTATGGGCCTTCAGGAACGGATGCGCGAACATCTGCACCAGCTCGAGACGGACATGGATGTCGGGCGGAAGATCCGCCTGTGGAAGGCGGGCGAAAAGCAGCACCATTTCGATTATGATGCGCATGCGAAGCGCACAGGAAGGATCATGGCGATGCGAAAAGTCGAATATCAGAAAAATGAAAATGCGATGGCCACGGCGCTCGGTCAGTCCGCACAGACGTCGGGAGAAGCGCCTGCGCTGTCGTCCTCTGCGCCGTGGCCGGCGTCACGTGTGCCGGAGTGCCCAGCGGACGGTCGTCTCACGGATGTCACGGCATCTGAGGGCAATGCTTCTGCCCGGATTCTCGATGGCGAGGCCGATGCACAAAAGCTTCCGAATGAAACCGGGTGTGCCACACAGGTCAGGACCAGCGCATACCAGCCCGACACGCAGCAGCTTCGGCTGCTTGAAAGTGCCCGTCTCGAGATTTCGCCTGAGATGCGGACGCAGCTGCTCGGAAATCTGAAAGCGCTTCGGAAGCGGCTCGCGATGGAACGGAGTGTGCAGGCGTACCAGATTTTCACCGATAAGTCACTGGTGGAGATGTGCCGTATGCTCCCGCTCACCCGCGAGGAATTTGCGCGCATCCACGGTGTCGGCCAGCGGAAGCTGGAACTCCACTACGAAGCCTTTACCGATGAGATCCGGAAAGCCCTCGACCCTGCACGTGTCGCAGACTTCTATGAAAACGTGTCGGAGGAGATTCAGCAGGATCTGCAGGATGGTACCAGAGCCTGTGCAAGCATGGGATTCGCGGCTGACCTTGGGAACTTTGCAGGTTTCTGTGAAAATGAGTCGGGAAAGATACAGGATAGTACGGTAGGTTCTGTAAGCATGGGATTCGCGGCTGATCCGGGGCATCAGGAAAACAGCACGTGTGCAGGCCTGACGGATGCCGGTGTGCCTGCACCTGTTATAAAGTCCGTGCCGAAAGCAAGGTCAGAATCGCAGCAGAATCCGAAATACCGTTTTATCCCGGATGATGTCCTGCTCGCCTTCCTCGAGGAGAAGTACCTGCAGCAGCGGACGCGGAAGAAGGTAAAGAAAAAGCAGGACTTCTTCCTGACTGTGGCAGAAGCCGCCTCCTTCCACTGTGCGGACGGCCTGCGCTCGCCGGAAATCGCTGCGCTTCTGAACACGCTCGTCGAGGAAGCAGAGCAGCAGGACCAGGGACGAAAGAAGCTGTATGGTGCGACCATCGACCGAAAGCTGGCGGAACTTGGCTACCTCGAATTAAGCGAATACAGAGTCAACGGCCGGCCGCGCCAGGCCTACCTCCCAACCACCAAAGGAGAGGCCGCCGGCATTGCCCTCGGCACCCGGAAGAGCCAGGGTGGTGTGGACTATCCGACCGCTTACTTCAGCGCAGCCGCCGCAGGCTGGGTTGCGACGCTGTTCGTTCGCGAAGAGCAGACATAAGTCGAATCAGCGGCAGGATTTGCCCGCTTTGTGTAGAAATCACTTGACTATAAGGAGGAATATGGATTTATCTGAAAAAATGAAATATGAAATCGAGCGGTTGCGGAGCGCACGCGCGCAGTATGAACGCTGGCTGGAAACGGCGCCGGAGGGAACGATTCACTTCCGGGTGAATCCACAGGGCTGGAGCTGGCTCTATCGCGCGCCGGGTTCGCAAAAGCCGAAATATTTATCGAAAAAAGAAAGGAAACTGGCGGAGACGTTGGCGCTGAAGCGGGTTTATCAGGCGAAATTAAAAGATATTCAGCAACAGATCGAAGCCTATGAGTGCTGCTTGAAGAGCCTGCAAAAAATCAAGCATGCCGAATACATACTGGAGCACTCGGGAGCGCTTCGTGAATTGACACAAGCATTTCTGTATGATCTGCCGGAGAATCTGAAAGCGTGGGCCTGTGCGGATTACGAAAAGAATCCGATGAATCCGGGACATCTGAATGTACCGACGGTGAGCGGTGAATTTGTCCGTTCCAAATCAGAACGCTCGATTTATAATCTTCTGAGAAATGCGAAATTGCCATTCCGTTATGAATGCAGGCTGGAACTGGAAAATACCAGAAAACCAAATTATCCAGACTTTACGATCGTAGACCCGAAAAGTGGGGATATCTATTATTATGAACACTTCGGCATGATGGATGATGAGGATTATCAGCAGGATTTTATAAAGAAGATGCGGACATACCTGAATAATGGAATTTATCCTGGCGTAAACCTGATCATGTCGTTTGAAACGCAGGAAATGCCATTGGACGAGATCTACGTACAGCAACTGTTGGAGTACTATTTCGGCAAAGGCAGCACGGACGTCGGGTGACGGATGATTCAGACAGAAAGATAGACAGATGGAAGGAAGCAGTCTGGGTGATGATATCCTGCTTGAGAGCAGCTTATCTCGATCCAGGCTGCTTTTTATTAGGAGTGCTTTTAATGATACAGGGATCATAAGACGGCTGCTGAGTGTTGGCAATCCTGTCGTCCCGGGCGATATCTGTTTATACTATACAGGGATCACAAAATCTTTACCGCATGTGGAGGATCCAGTCGCCCGGGAGGGTATCTGCGAAAACTATACAGGAATTGCAAAATAGATGCTGCGTGTATAGTTCTGGCTTGAATTTATAAGGCACGATTGCGGGCTATAGACACGGATCGTCGATATGAAAAATAGTGTATACTGATTTTCAGGGTTTCACAGAGGTTTTCAGATGAAAATATACACTAAAGACAGAATTTAGAAATCGTGTATAGTTAAAACCCGAAAAGTAAGTGAAACTATGCTTCTTTACTCCTTTTTCTATACACGATTTTTAAATAGGGCCATCCGTGTATAGTTTTCTCTTCAAATTACCTCATCGGGAAGAAAAACAGTAGACATATATTTTGAAAATGCATGTTCGTGTCTATTTTGTATACACGTATCGCAAAAATTTAATATCGTGTCTATTTTTGCGTGCGCCTCCTTCACTATCCTGCAAACACGTTCGGAAGTACTCTGAACAGCTTCTTCGTAGCACCCCAACTCCCGGCTATAGAAATCATATCCATTTTAAGGCTTGCGCTTGCGAAAAGAAAAGTATAACATGAACATCATTGTTCGGGCCTGCTCAGCTGGGCCAATGCAGACGAACAGAACCTGGATGGCTTCGTGCCTGCCACTTGCGCCGCTGTCGCGCCTGACGCAGCTGCCTGCCGTCCGCGCCGCTGCTGCGCCCACGCCCGCACCGCTCCGCGCCCTGCCGCGTGGCACCACCGCCCGCCACCCCGCCAAACCCCACCATACATCGAGGTACCACCACTATGCATATCACATTTCTAACCTATCTTATCTGCTGTCCGCTCGTTTTTCTCGCCGGTCTCGTCGACGCCATCGGCGGAGGCGGCGGTCTGATTTCCCTTCCGGCCTACCTGCTCGCCGGCCTCCCGGCGCATTACGCCATCGGCACCAACAAGCTTTCCAGCTGCTGCGGCACCACCGTCGCGACCGTCCGCTTCATCCGCGAAGGCCTCGTCAACTGGAAGCTCGCGATCCCGTCTATCGTTGCGGCTGTTATCGGCTCCTCGATCGGTGCCCGCATCAGCCTCCTCATCCCGGAACAGGTCCTCGTCACAATCCTGCTCGTCGTCCTGCCCGTGACCGCCTTCATCGTCCTGAACCGCCACATCTTCCACGACAACGTCGAAGAAGCATCGACGGATAGCGCGAAGGTCTACGTGACCGCCATCCTCGCCGCCCTCATCATCGGCTTCTATGATGGCTTCTACGGCCCGGGCACCGGCACCTTCCTCATCATCGCCTTCACCGTCTTCGCGAAGCTCGGCATCAAAACCGCCAATGGCCAGACGAAGGTCATCAACCTGACGACGAACATCACCTCCCTCGTGATCTTCATCCTGCACGGCCAGACCGTCTTCCTGCTCGGCATCCCATGCGCCATCTGCAACATGATCGGCAACTACATCGGCGCCGGCCTCATGATGAAAAACGGCATGAAAATCGTCCGCCCGTCGATCCTCGTCGTACTCGTCCTCCTCGCCATCAAGGTCGTCACCGAGTACATCCTGTGAGGCAGGCCAATGCAGGTGCCCTCGACGCAGGCACCCGTCCGCATAAATGTGGAAAGGAGGCAGGCACATGCAGGATCCCGTCATCATCATGAACTTCACTCACATCTACGAAGACGAAACGTTCTATTCGTTCATTCCTTACATTCTCGATTTCACCACGCTGTCCGGCACCAACGGCTTCTGCGACGATGCCGCCGCGGATGAGATACGTCGTCGCATCGCCGACTTCCCGGCGCGCGGCCTCCACTTTCTCGACAACGGCAACTACCACTACCTCACGCGCTTCTGGTGCGAAAAAATCACGGAAGACTTCGCCCTCGTCGTTTACGATCACCACGTCGACCTCCGAAAGCCCGTCTTCCCCGGCCTCATGAGCTGTGGCTCCTGGATCCGCGACGTTCTCCTCCGGAACAGCCACTGCCGCGCCGTCCTCATCATTGGCCCGGAACGCGCCCAGGCCGACATCATCGAACGCGAGCTGCAGAGTCTCGTTGACGAAGACAACTTCAGCGCTGGAAGCGTGTCTGGAACAGCATCTGAACCGCGGATGATTGCAGATTCCGCTGTGCATGACAGGACACCCAACGCTTCGGACGTGAATCTCCCGGCCCACACCTGGACGTTCATGCGCCGGGAAGCCGACGATCAATCCCCACGCTCATCCGCGCCCGTGCGCTTCTACTGCTTTACGGAGGACGACATCCTGGACGGCCGTGTAGCGCGCGAGCTGCCACACATCCTTGACGAGCTCAGACTCCCGGTCTACATCTCCATCGATAAGGACGTCCTTTCCCGAAAAGTGCTCCGCACCAACTGGGACCAGGGCATCATGACCGAAGCCGAATTCCGGCACGAACTCGACCGCTTCACCACAGCCCCCCAGATCCACATCCTCGGTGCCGACATCTGCGGCGAACCCGCCTATAACGCCTGCCGCCGCATCCTCGACGACACCCGCGACCTCCGCCGAAGCGACGGCGTAAATCGCCGCCTTCTCGAGCATTATCTGGCGCGCATGCAGTAGCGGCGCACCGGGGAGCTTTCCGTCGGGCATCCATATTGCAAGGCCCGCATCCACTGAACCAGACGAAAACCGCCACATAGCCACCCCGGCATGTGGCGGTTTTTATGCAGTCTGGATAGATGAGGCTGGCGCGTGACGCGTGTCTTCCACCTCGTCCCCTTGCGCCTCTCCCCGCGAACTAGTACAATGAAATACACTACATCACGAGGAGCCGCGCTCCTCACGAAAAGCAGGAGTAAGTAATGAAAATCAAGCTTGCGAACTACATTTCCGAAACCCTCGTCGCCAACGGCATCACCCAGAACTTCAGCGTGACCGGTGGCGGTGCCATGCACCTGAACGACGCTTTCGGCCACCAGAAGGGCATGCACACGCTCTACCAGCACCACGAGCAGGCCTGCGCGATGGCCGCGGAGAGCTACGCCCGCATCTACAACCGTCCGGCGCTTCTCTGCGTGACCTCCGGCCCGGGCGGCACAAACGCCATCACCGGCGTGCTCGGTGCCTGGCTCGACTCCATCCCGATGCTGATCATCTCCGGCCAGGTTCGCTATGACAACACCGCGCGCTGGGCAGAAGAGCAGAACGGCACCCGCCTCCGCGCGATGGGCGACCAGGAGTTCGACATCACGAAGTCCATCGACTGCATGACGAAGTATTCGGAGATGCTGACCGACCCGTACCGCGTCCGCTACGTGCTCGAAAAGTGCATATATCTCAGCCAGACCGGCCGCCCGGGCCCTTGCTGGCTCGACATCCCGGTCGACATCCAGGGAAAGTACATCGAGACCGACGAACTGATCGGCTTCGACCCGGTGGATTACGCGGCCGGTGGCGACGGCTGGGCCACCTCCCCGGACGTCACCACGCACATCGACGCCTGCCCGCACTGCCGGAACGCCTTCGCGCGCTCTCCGTATGAGGCCAATGCAGTCGACCACGCATCCGTCACCGACGCCGCTTCCGACATCCCGGCAGCATCCGGTTCTGCAGCTGCGATGACGTCCCCGGCAGCCGTGGCGGCCGAAGCCTATGCAGCGGCGCACCGGATCCCGGCGGATGCCGATACGTCGAAGCGAGAGGCCGCTGTGCCGCCGGTGGATCCGCAGCAGGTGCAGCTCATCCTCGAGAAGATCCGCGCGAGCCGTCGCCCGATTTTATACACGGGCAACGGCATCCGCATTGCGGGCGCCGAGTCGCTCTTCCTGGAGGTCGCGCATCTCCTTAATATTCCGGTCGTGGTCGGCTGGAACGGACCGGACATCATCCCGAGCGACGACCCGCTCTACGTCGGCCGTCCGGGTGGTCGCGGTGACCGCCCGGGCAACCTCGCCGTACAGAATGCAGACCTGATTCTCAGCATTGGCTCCCGCCTCAACATCCGTCAGGTCGGCTACGATTTCAAGAGCTGGGCCCGTGACGCCTATGTGATCGTGAACGACATCGACGCCGAGGAGCTCCGCAAGCCGTCCGTGCACTGTGACCTTGCCGTGCACGCCGACGCCCGTCAGCTCCTCAAGTGCCTGCTCCGCGAGCTTCACGTCCTCGGCCACACCCCGGCGCACCCGCTCTTCCAGGGCGGCGAAGGCCTCCTCCGCGACGACGCCCTCTGCGTCTGCCACACGGAAGAAGCGCGCCATGATGTGCTGGCTGAAAATGCAGTGGCACAGCCGTCGACCGGCACCCAGGCCGAGGCGGCCCTGACATCGACCGACACCTCGGCTTCAGCGGACGCTCCATCTGCAGCCAAGACAAGCGTCACCCCGGCCGAAGATTCGTCTTCCGACGCAGGCACTGCAAATAAAGAAACTACCCCGGCTGCCGCGCGGCTCAGCTGGCTCGCGACCTGCGCGTTCTACCGCGACAACTACCCGACGATCCTGCCGGAGTACCTCGCGCCGAGCGACCCGACCCTGTCCCCGGAGGACCCGGCGTCCTTCGCCAACGTCTATGCGCTCATCAAGGAGGTTTCCGACCAGGCGGCCCCGGGCCAGGTGACCGTCGTCGGCAACGGATCCCCGTGCGTGGCGGGCGGACAGGCCTACCGCATCAAGCCGGGCACCCGCTTCATCTCGCAGGACGGCGTGGCTTCGATGGGCTACGGACTTCCGGCGGCGATCGGTGCCGCGGTGGCTGTGCACGCCTCCGTCGACGCGACCCCTTGCGGCGGCGCGGACGCCTCACTTCCACGGGAAACCTCCGACGCCAATGCAGGCGACGCGCAGCAGGACCACGATTATTCTGCACTGGCTGCGGATCCATCCTTCCATGAATCCGCCGATGACCGGCTCGCCGCCGAGCTCCGTGACCCGTACTGGACCGGACGCGACGAGCATTACCCGGCGTACGAGAAGCATGACATCCTCGTCCTCACCGGCGACGGCTCCATCCAGATGAACCTGCAGGAGCTTCAGACGATCATCAGCCACCAGCTGCCGATCAAAATCTTCGTCATCAACAACGGCGGCTACCACAGCATCCGCCAGACGCAGACCAACCTCTTCCGCGGAGAGCCGCTTGTAGGCATTGGCATCGACTCGGGCATGGGCGGCGTCCAGGACCTGAGCTTCCCGGACATGGAGAAGATCGCGCACGCGTACGGCTTCCCGTTCATCCGCGCGCACCACAACGAGGAGCTGCACGACGCGGTTGCGGAGACCCTCGCGACCGACGGCCCGGCCATCTGCGAGATCATGGTGACCCTGACCCAGCAGTTCCTCCCGAAGTCCGCCGCGAAGCGCCTCCCGGACGGCAGCATCATCAGCCCGCCACTCGAGGACCTCGCGCCATACCTCCCGGACGAGGAGATGGACCGGATCATGATCGTCCCGCGGGTTGGCAAATGAGTGGGCTGCCGCCTTTTCCGACATCTTGGTTGAGGCGATCGTCTCGCGCGTTGGCAAATGAGTGAGTTCGACTGGATTGACATTAGATTTTGGGAGGAAAATGTCCTTCGGTTGACAAATGCAGGGTTTTGCGAGAAACAGCATTGCCAGTTTGTAATGCTGTTTTCAGAAACAAGGTCTGATTGTGTTATTTTGTAATGCTGATTTTATTCAAACCGCGATATTGCGAAAAAACCAGTAATGTAAGATTTCAGAAAAGCTTGATTCTGTCAAAAAACGGCAATGCTGAATTCTTCGGATTTGGCATTTTGTGAAACGCAGCAATGCAGAAATCAGAATTCTCCTGGTTTTGCGAAAAACCAGGAGAGAAGTAAGAAGGAGTGAATATCGTGCGAGTGCTGATCACTGGCATCACCAGTTTTTTAGGCTTATATACGGCGAAGCTTCTGCTTCAGGAGGGCCATGAGGTCATCGGCGCGATGCGCCCGGGCAGCCGGCGCGCACAGGAGCTCGATGCGCATGGCATCAGCGCGTACCCGACGTACCGGACCGTCCGCGTCGACCTGAGTGAGCTGCCGGAAGCCGAGCTCGGCGAAGCGCACTACGCGGAGGTGATGGGCCTCGATGGCGCAGCGGCCCCTGCTCGCAGCGCCGAGCCTGCCGGTCATTCCGGCACGGCAGCAGCCATGCAGGTCGCGGCGGACCCTGCGCACAGCGCAGCGCCTGTCGTTGCCGCACAGCAGACGGCCACCTGCCTGCCGTCGCCTGCATTGGCCGACGACACCGCGCCCCTCATCGATGCGTGGGTCCACTTCGCGTGGGACGGCGTCGGCTCCGCGGGCCGCAGCGACACGAACATCCAGATCGAGAACATCCAGAACGCGAAGAAGGCCTACCTCTACGCGAAGCTGCTCGGTGCGCGGAAGTTCCTCTTCGCCGGCTCCCAGGCAGAGTACGGCAGCGGCAATCACCGCGTGCCTATGCCGGTGAGTCCGTACGGAAAGGCGAAGCTCAGTTTCGGCCGCTGGGCGACCGAACAGAGTCTCCTCTCGGAAATCTACGACGATGCGCCGATGCAGTTCATCCACATGCGCATCTACAGCGTGTACGGCAGCGGCGACCATGAAACGAGCCTCGTGAACACCGTGCTTCGCGCCGCCCTTCGCCACGAAGCCATCACCCTCGGCCCGTGCGAGCAGCGCTGGAACTACCTCGAGGTCCACGACCTCGCCCGCGCGATCCGCATCCTGCTCCGCTCTGAGGACACCCGCACCGGCATCTACGACATCGCCGGCTCCGACTCGCGCATGCTGAAAAAGTACGTCATCGCGATGAATGCCATCGCGGGGGATGGCGCGGAGCTCCGCTTCGGTACACGCGCGAACAATGCAGAGGGCGCCGCGAATATGTCGCCGGAGATCCTCAAGCTCCAGCGCCTCGGCTTCCACCAGGAAATCTCCTTTGAAGCCGGCATCGGCATGCTCCTGAAGACGATGCGGGAAAAAGGCACAGCATCATGAGCCGCGGATGCTGCATCAGCTTTTAAAATTTATCTGATGCTGGAAATATAAGACGGCAAAGCAGATCGAAGAATCTACTTCATAGCTGTCGAAAGGATGGTGGAGTTAGACGAGCAGCGTCTGGCTGCGCTTGATCTACTTTATGACCGACGAAAGGATTTATATATGAACATGACCTGTATCGCCTGCGGCCACGCGCTGTCGCCGCTGATGACCCTCGATGACATGCCGGCGAGTGCGCAGAACATCCCGGCGGCGTCGGAGCTCGCGGAGGACCATCCGCTGAGCCTCACGCTCTGCCAGTGCCCGTCCTGTGGCCTCGTCCAGTTTGACACCGAGCCGGTCGACTATTACCGTGACGTCATCCGCGCCGGCGGTGGCACCCGCACCATGACGCGCCTCCGCCACGAGGAGTACGCGCGCCTCCTCACCGCCATGCAGGAGCAGCACATCCGCGGTCGCCGTATCGTGGAAGTCGGCTGTGGCCGCGGTGAGTTCCTTCGCATGTGGCAGAATCTCGCCGAGGACCCGGAAGGTGCCGCTGCGCTCGCCCGCGATCAGGAGCGTGACCCGCTGTCCGGTCAGCCGAACGCCGCCCCGCTCCACCTTGTCGGCATCGAGCATAAGGCGTCGCTCGTTGCGGAGGCCAATGCCTCTGCCGATAAAAAGTATCGCGTCTACGAGGGCTTCGCGACCGGCGACGTGCGCTACCCGGAGGGCCCGTTCGACGCCTTCGTGCAGTTCAACTTCCTCGAGCATCAGCCGGATCCGTGCGACATGCTCCGGAACATATGGCACAACCTGAAGCCACAGGCCCTCGGCCTCATCACCGTCCCGAGCTTTGAGTACATCCTCCGCTACAACGGCTACTACGAGCTGCTCCGCGACCACATCGCGAACTACACCGAGTTCACGCTCCAGAAGCTCCTGCAGGACTGCGGCTTCGAGCTCCTCAGCATGGACCTCGTGAACCGTGACACGATCGAGGCCATCGTGCGGAAGGCCGACCCGGACGAGCTCAGCGAGCTCCATTACAGCGGCCGCCTCATCGACGTGTCCGCCCTGCGCAACAGCTACGACCGTCTCTCTGCTTCGGTCAATGCACACATCGACCACCTCTCGGAGAGTCATCGGACCATGGCCATCTGGGGTGCGAGCCACCAGGGCTTCACCCTCGCCGCCACCACGAAGCTCGGCGGAAGAGTAGAGTACATCATCGACTCCGCCCCGTTCAAGCAGGGCCGCTTCTCGCCGGCCTCCCACATCCCGATCGTGGCCCCGGACTACGCCGTCGCCCACCCAGTCGATGAAATCCTCATCGTCGCCCCGGGCTACACTGACGAAATCGCCGGCATCATCCGCGAACGCTTCGACGAAAACGTCCGCATCCTCGTGCTCCGCACAGACCGGATTGAGGAGTACCAGTAAAAGGAACTGTATTATGAAAGCTCTTGTTTTAAAGGGAAAAGGAAATATCGCCTACATCGAGAAGAATCGTCCGACGCTGGCGGCCGCGCATGGTGCGCTGCTGAAGCCGCTGCTTGTCTCGCCATGCACCTCGGACGTCCACACGATCTGGCAGGGCAGTCCGAAGCGCCCGGACCTGACGCTCGGCCATGAGGTCATCGCCCGCGTTGAGGAAGTCGGCGCAGAGGTGACGGATTTTCGTGTCGGCGATGTCGTGGCCGTATCGGCGATCACCCCGGACTGGAGCCAGCCGGACGTCGAAGAGAACTACGCGCATGCGGGCCATAATTTCAGCGCCCACATGCTCGGAAACACCATCGACGGTGCCTTCCAGGAGCTGTTCTATCTTCCGTACGCGGACCGCAACCTCGCACGCATCCCAGACGGCCTCACGCTCGAGGACGCGCTCATGTGCGTCGACGTTCTCCAGACCGGCTTCACCGCGGTCGAAGAGGCCGGCGTCAAGCCGGGCGACACCGTCGTCGTGATGGGCATCGGGGCCATCGGCCTCGCCGCCATCCTCGGCGCGAAGCTCGCCGGCGCCCGCACGATCTACGCCGTCGGCTCCCGCCCGGAAAACGTCCGCATCGCGGAATCCATGAGCGACTTCGGTCTGGCGATGTCGTCCGACTGCGCTTCCGCAGCATCGGGCGGAGGTCGGGAGCAGGCCCCTGCGCAGTCAGGCTGTCACGTCGAAGTGCTGAACTACCGCCACCTGCATTGTCCGCTCCCGCAGGGGATGCATCCGCTCGCGAACTCCACCGGCTCTCCCGTCGTGAACTACGTCCTCACGAAGACACAGACGAAGGGTGCGGATAAGGTGCTTATCTGCGGCGGCGATGACCTCGCCTTCCCGCAGGCCATCGACATGGTGCAGTACGGCACCGGCGTCGTCTCGAACGTCATGTACTACGGCGCCGACCTCGACACCCAGGGCGGCGAGCTGAAAACCCTCGAAGCCATGAACAGCGCCGAAACCTACCTCACCAGCACCGACGCAGCTGTCGAAGCAGAAGCACAGGCCACCGGCGACATAAACGTCGACCGCACGACCGCCTCTGCATCGGCAGCAGGCGCGCAGCCGACCAGCACGCTCGGCTCGACCGCTGGCGCGCAGCCGACCAGCACGCTCAGCACGACCGGCAGCGCATCATCGAAGCCGACGTTCGCTGTGCCGGGCGACGTGCTCAGGAAAGCGCACACCGTGACGCTGAACGACAACATCGACTGCATCCAGATTCCGAAGTTCTCCATCGGCCGCGGCATGGCCGGAAAAACCCTGAAGTTTTCCTTGAGCCGTGGCGGACGCCAGAACCTCGAACGCGTGATGCAGATCGTGCAGGAGAGCGGCGTGCACCCGTCGATCTTCATCACGGAGCACTACGACGGCCTTGACCAGATCGCCCAGGCCATCGACGACATGAAAGAACGAAAAGCCATCAAAATCGCTGTGAAAATCTAAGTGTCAAGATTGCTGTAAAAATACAAGGCGCAGTGGGCGACGAAAGATGTTACTATAATGATAAGAGTGCTGCCGATCGACGGTTGGCCCTGCATTTTATTGGTTACGAAGATAACCGCCAGGTTCCGGGCGGTTATTTTTGTGCCTTTTTTAGTGCCATTCTATGCAGACAAAACTAAAATAGAAAACATGAAATGTAAAATCAAAAAGGTAAATAAAACTGGAAGAGTGAAAACAAAAATGAAAATTTTAAAATAAAAAGGCAAATATCAAGGACAAAAAAGCAAATATTCATCAAAAGTACAAATTTGTAGCGCAAAAGTACAAATTACAACTTGAGAAAACATAAATCAAAGTATAAAATATAAATTGGAATTTGAAAAACAGAAAGGAAAAGCGAAATGACAAGTGAAGAACTGCTGGAAAAACTTGAACTTATTCAGAAAAGCAAATATGAAACGCAAACACTTGAACTGAAAGCTGCGAAGCAGGGGTGTCCGAAGCGTCTCTATGATTCTTTGTCGAGCTTTTCGAATCAGGATGATGGTGGTGTAATCATTTTTGGCGTGGATGAAGAGCATGACTTCGAAGAATGTGGCGTTTATGATGCGCAGGACATTCAGAAGCAGATCAATAATCAGTGCCTTCAGATGGAACCGGCGGTCAGACCACTTCTTACAGTGGCTGAGAAGGAAGGGAAGTTTTTCGTATCGGCGGAGATACCGGGTATAGATCTTGCAGATCGCCCTTGCTATTACAAGGGGAGCGGACGTCTCAAAGGCTCGTATATCCGGGTGGGTGACAGCGATGAACCGATGACAGAATATGAAATCTACAGCTATGAGTCCTTCAGAAAGAAGTATCAGGATGACATACGCAGTGTTCCGAGAGCATCCTTTGACGTGATCGATGGTGCATTGCTGGGCGCATACATTGATAAACTCAAAGAAGAAAAGAAAAATTTAAGTGAACTTCCGGATAAGACGATCTATGAGCTTATGAGCCTGACGAGAAGTGAAGAGCTTACGTTAAGCGCCGTTTTGCTTTTTTGCAGATACCCACAGGCGTTCTTCCCACAGCTTTGTATCACGGCTGTCGTCGTGCCGGGGGATGAAATCGGTGAACTCGGGGAAACGGGTGAACGATTTATCGATAATCAGAGAATAGAGGGCACGATTCCGGAGATGCTTGACCAGGCGATTGCGTTTGTGCGTAAAAATATGCGGACGAAGACGATCATTGATCCTTCTACAGGAAAGCGGGAGGACCGAACCGAATACCCTGTTACGGCGATCAGAGAGGCGATCCTGAATACGCTCGTGCATAGAGACTACAGTATTCACACGGAGGGCATGCCGATTCAGATAAAGATGTTCCCGGATCGAATTGAAATAAGTAATCCGGGCGGGATTTATGGAAGACTTCGCCTGGATCAGCTTGGAAAAAAGCAGCCGGATACGAGAAATCCGGTACTCGTCAATGCGATGGAAATCCTGGGTTTGACGGAGAATCGATATTCTGGAATACCGACGATTCGAAAGACGATGGAAAAGTATGGACTGGATGAACCGGTATTCTTAGACGAGCGCGGAACATTTACGGTTATACTGTATAACGATCGTTCTAACGATGGTTCGAAAGAACAGGATTTTAAGTCCCGGGAAACCGATGCCTCCCTTATGGATTATTTAAGCGTGCCGAGAAGTAAAGATGAAATCGCAGAATTTCTGGGGCTGAAAACCGTTACGTATGCGATGCAGACCTACATCTATCCGCTCGTAAAAAAAGGACTGGTGCGACTTACGATTCCGGAAAAACCGAGAAGCCACGACCAGAAATATGTGAGATGTAATCAAAAACAGTAAGTTAAGCGTTCAACCGGGGTGATTTCTTCGCCCCGGTTGTTTTCTGAAAATCCCCGGAATATAAATCCCTCCCCAAATCTTGCCACCTCCTCCCATAGAGTGTAATATAGATAAGATTCGGGCCCGCGTGCCCACACTGATCACTCTCACGTTAGGAGATACCATTTTGAAAACCATCAGCATTGTGATTCCATGCTATAACGAGCAGGAGAATGTCGTTCCGCTCTACGAGGCCCTTCGGAGCATGTTCGCTTCCGAGCTCCCGCAGTACCGCTACGAGCTCCTCTACATCGACAACGATTCCCACGACGAGACGCGCGCGCTGATCCGCGGCCTCTGTGCGCAGGACCCGCAGGTGAAGGCCATCTTCAATGCGAAGAACTTCGGACAGTTCAACAGCCCGTACTACGCGATGCTGCAGTCCACCGGTGATGCCACGATCCTCATGGCCGCCGACTTCCAGGACCCGGTCGAGATGATCCCGCAGTTCGTCGCGGCCTGGGAGGAGGGCTACAAGATCGCCATCGGCGTGAAGACCCACTCGAAGGAAAATCCGCTCATGTACGCCCTCCGCGGCCTCTACTACAAGCTCATCCAGAAGATGTCCTCCGTCGACCAGATCGCGCAGTTCACCGGCTTCGGCCTCTACGACCACGCCTTCATCGACGTCATGCGTCAGCTCAATGATCCGACGCCGTTCCTGCGTGGCATCGTCGCCGAGCTCGGCTTCCACCGGAAGGAAATTCCGTACACCCAGCCGAAGCGCCGCGCCGGCATCACGCACAACAACCTCTACACCCTGTACGACGCCGCGATGCTCGGCTTCACGAGCTACACGAAGGTCGGCCTCCGTATGGCCGTGTTCTTCGGTGCCGTCTGCAGCGCCATCAGTATGCTGATCGCCATCATTTACCTCGTCATGAAGCTCATCTGGTGGGATCGCTTCCCGGCCGGCATGGCCCCGATGCTCATCGGCATGCTCTTCCTCGGCTCCGTGCAGATATTCTTCATCGGCCTGCTCGGCGAGTACATCCTGAGCATCAACCAGCGCGTCATGCGTCGCCCGCTCGTCGTCGAAGAGGAGCGCCTGAACTTCCCGGAGGACGCGATGATCGGCGGCATGGCCGACGCCTCCCGTACCGAGGCCAATGCTGAGAGAACGGACCACCCGCTCAGTTGATGCAGCCCTCGGCTCCGCTGCCGGGACAGTGAAGAACTGCCATCTGCCTGCCGCCCGACGGCATTGAACGAAGCCGACGCAGCGTCGCCGGCTCATATAAAGGAAATATCATGTTACGATTTAAAGTAGATATCGCGCTGGCGCGTGAGGGCGAACTCATGCTCCAGGGCTGGGCCTTCGGCTCAAATCCAGAAGAAGAAGTGAAGTTCACGGTCGTGGATCAGGCAGGCAACCCTGTCCCGGGCACGACCGTGTCCTCTGTACGCCGCGATGAGGTGGTCAGCGCCTTTTTCGGCGATTATGTGAAGGCGCACGGGGCGCTCCAGCGCGACCTCGGCTTCGACGTCCACACCCCGTACGCACAGGGCGAGACCCGCATCCTCGTGCTCCAGGCCGACGGCCAGACGAAGCGCGTGAAGTTCACCGACCACATCCTCGAGGAGTTCAACTCCGTCGCCCACCGGAAACGCGAGAAGCTCCTCGCCCTGTTCCACTGGGAGACCGTCGAGGTGGCCTGGGAGTACTTCCAGAAGCACGGCCTCCGCGCCCTCTTTAAGAAGTCCGTCCACAAGATCCAGAACATCCAGGACGACTACGACTACAACGAGTGGTATAAGAAGGTTCGCATCAGCGACGAGGCGCTCGCCGAGCAGCGGGAGAGTGCCGGCGATTTCGCACAGCAGCCGACCTTCTCCATCGTGATCCCGGTCTACGCGACCCCGGAGAAGTTCCTCCGCCGCATGCTCGACTCGATTCGCGAGCAGACCTACCCGAAGTTCGAGGTCTGCCTCGTGGATGCGACCCCGTATGCGAAGATCCAACACGACCCGGCGCAGGGCCGGACACCGCAGGAGGTCCTCGCCGAGTACGCCGCCGCAGACAGCCGCTTCCGCTATGAGACCCTCGCGGAGAACCTCGGCATCGCGGAGAACACCAACGCCGCGATCCGCATGGCGACCGGCGACTTCATCGTCCTCGCCGACCACGACGACGAGCTCGAGCCGCAGGCCCTCTATGAGTGCGTCCGCGCGATCAATGCCCACCCGGACGTCCAGGTCCTCTATTCCGACGAGGACAAGGTTGACTTCGAGGACATCTACTACTTCGAGCCGCACTTCAAGACCGACTTCAACCCGGACCTGCTCCGCTCCGTGAACTACATCTGCCATCTCTTCGTCGCCCGCCGCAGCCTCCTCGACGCCATCGCCGAGACCGACGCCGACGGCCGGAAGATCTACGAGCGCAGCGCCTACGACGGTGCCCAGGACTACGACCTTATCCTCCGCGCCACCGAGAAAGCCCAGGCGATGGAGCGTGCCCGTCTAGCTTCCTGCGCCAATGCTTCCCACGCGAACGCAGTCACGAGCGCGCAGCAGAGCGGCACCGCTGCTTCGACTACGGTTGGCGTCGTTGGCCAGATTTCGGCTACAAAGATGAGTCCACAGCCGGCCATCGCTGCTGCGCTGAACCCGCTTGACCAGGCGCTCCTCCGCCAGGGCCGCTTCACCAGCAGCAACATCATCCACATCCCGATGGTGCTGTACCACTGGCGCGCGCACCAGGCGTCCACCGCGCAACACCCGGAAGCGAAGCTTTACGCCTTCGAGGCCGGCGCCCGCGCCGTGTACGACCACTGCAAGCGCATCGGCCTCCCGATTCAGAAGGTCGAGCAGGGCATCACCTACGGCTTCTACCACCCGATCTACGAAAATCAGCAGCCGCTGATCTCCGTCGTGATCCCGAATAAGGACCACACTGCCGACCTCGACAAGGCCATCAGTTCACTGAGTGCCGGAAACTATAAAAACCTCGAGTTCATCATCGTCGAGAACAACTCGGATCAGGCAGAAACCTGGAAGTACTATGAAGAGCTTCCGAAACGATTCTCAAATGTGAAGGTCGTGAAGTGGGACGGCCCGTTCAACTACTCCGCAATCAACAACTACGGCGTTCAGTTCACGCACGGTCAGTACCTGCTCTTCCTGAACAACGACATCGAGGAGATCGACCCGGATTCCATCGATGAAATGATCGGCTACGTACAGCGCGAAGACGTTGGCATCTGCGGTGCACGCCTCCTGTACCCGGACGAAGACATCCAGCACGCCGGCGTCATCATGGGCATGGGCGGTATCGCCGGTGCAGCCTTCGTGCGCATCCACGACTCGGATCTCAGCTACATGCACCGTGCGAAGTGCATCCAGGACTACTCCTGCGTCACCGCAGCCTGCCTCCTTACGAAGCGGAGCCTCTTCGACGCAGTCGGCGGCTTCACCGAGAAGCTCGCCGTCGCCTTCAACGACGTCGACTACTGCATGAAGGTCCGCGCTCTCGGAAAGCTCGTCGTGTATAACCCGTACGCGAAGTTCTACCACTACGAATCGAAGTCCCGCGGCATGGAAGACACTCCGGAGAAGCTCGCCCGCTTCCACTCCGAAATCCTCACCTTCGGCACCACCTGGAAGGACATCCTCCGCGACGGCGACCCGTACTACAGCCCGGCCCTCACCTTCCGCAAGGCCAATTTCGCCCTGAAGGACCTCACCCAGGAACAGGTCGGCGAACCCATGCACTACGCCCTCCTGAAAGGCATCGTCTGGGACGGCCCCGACGCCGGCACCCAGTCGTAAAACCACACAAGCGATCGCGTATTGTGAAAGCATCAAAGACGCAATCATAAAACACGCAATAATTGCATATCTACGCGCAGCAAAAACACGCAAAACTTGCGTATTTTTGCTGCGTATTTCTTTGCTTGATGATTTTATTTGAGACAGAAGATAAAGAAATCAAATTGTCGGTTCTGGTGAGAAATGAAACGCTCTAATGCCGACTTTCCAAAATGCATTTTGCCAACTCGCCGAATAGTATTCCGCCAACACGCCGAACAATATTTCGCCAACTCGACGAAAAATGCTGTAAAAGTCGTGATTTCGGGGTATAATACAGATACCACGAATGGAAACGAGGTATTTTGAATGAAAAATTACCGAAAGCGAATTGCTGATGATATACTGAAACGGAAATTGGAGGGCAAAGGTGCGGTTCTGATTGAGGGACCAAAGTGGTGCGGCAAAACGACTACTGCCGAACAACTTGCCGCCAGTATTCTTTATATGGATGATCCCGAAAAGAAAGAACAGAATATCACCATGTCGGAACTCAGCCCCAAGCGACTGCTGAAAGGTGCAACGCCGAGACTGATTGACGAATGGCAGCTTGCTCCGAAGCTGTGGGATGCCATCCGCTTTGAGGTTGACCACCGAGACGAGCTGGGACAGTTTGTTTTGACTGGTTCTGCCGTGCCCGCCGACACCAAGGAAATCACGCACTCTGGTACGGGGCGGTTTACATGGCTGACCATGAGACCCATGAGCCTGTATGAATCGGGTGATTCCACCGGTGATGTCAGTCTCAAAGATCTGTTTGATGGAGATGCGGAAGTTGACGGAGATTCCAAACTCAGCATTGACCGCTTGGCGTTCCTCGTCTGCCGAGGCGGATGGCCGCAAGCGGTGGATATGCGAGAAGAGATTGCTTTGGATCAGGCAATGGATTACTATGATGCCGTTGTTCACTCCGATATTAACCGTGCCGATGATGTGCAAAAAAATCCCGAACGGGTAAAACGGCTGATGCGTTCCTATGCAAGAAATCAGGGAGCACAGGTGTCGAATACGGTGCTGGCACAGGATATAGCTGCAAACGATGAAATGCCTATCAGCGAGGATACGGTTGCTGCTTATGTAAATGCCCTTCGCAAAATTTTTGTGGTGGAGGACATGCCTGCATGGAATCCAAATTTGCGGTCAAAAACAGCGATCCGTTCGTCCGATACTCGGTATTATATCGACCCGTCCATCGCCGCTGCGGCTTTGGGTATTGGGCCGAATGACCTTGTGAATGACCTCAAGACGTTCGGTTTCCTTTTTGAAACACTTTGCATCCGAGACCTTCGTGTGTTTGCGGATGCTCTGAACGGCGAAGTCTATCATTATCGGGATAAAGACGGGCAGGAGTGCGATGCAGTCATTCATCTGCGAAACGGAAAGTATGGACTCATTGAGATCAAGCTCGGTGGAGACAAACTCATTGAGGAAGGCGCAAAGAGTTTGAAAGCAATGGAAGCTAAAATAGATACCGATAAGATGAACGCACCATCATTTCTTATGGTACTCACCGGAACCGGAGATTACGCATACTGCCGTCACGATGGCGTGTATGTCGTGCCTATCGGAAGTTTGAAAAGCTAAAGGGTACGAGTGAATAGCAACAAAACGTTCAAAAGTCCTGGAATTGGCTCTACAGGCCAGTCTCAGGGCTTTTCTGCGAAGTGCGTAATTATCCTTAGTTCTTCATCGTTTGCCCCTTCGCCCGCCCCTTGCCAGGTAGCGATTACTTCTTCTTTTTCGGCCCCGCCCCAGCTCAGGGGCAAAACGGCGTTACGCTATCAAACGTCTGCAGATTCCTTTTGTTTCGCACTTATGGATAATCTCGTGATCCGCGTCACTTCGTCAAGGACTGTCCGGACGCATAAATGCGTCCAGCGTACTGTTCCTTGATTCCGTTCCTACTTCAAACAGTGCTTACAGGCTATCAAATATTCAACTCGACAAAATCCCTCCGCAGTGATAAGTTAAGAATAAGTACAAAATTTGCATGAATAACGCTAAAAAGTGACATAATCTTAACCATGCGGAGCAGAAATATGAATTTATATTATGAATTACTGCAGTGCCCGGTTTTTTCTATGAAAGAAGTGAATGCCCTGTATTCAAGTGAATGGTCAGCAAGAGTGGCTTTAGGGAAACTTCTGAAAGAGAACCTGGTATTAAAAATTCGAAATGGATTATACACATGCGTGAGCGGTGAAAATGGCGGGCCGGTAGCGGACAGATTTCAGGTGGCCAGTGCAATTACGTCATCTTCCTATGTGTCGCATCATACGGCCTTTGAGTACTATGGGATCGTCGATCAGGTCTTCTATGAGGTTTATGTTGGCTCCGAGGCACGCTTTCGTGATTTTGAATTTGATGGATATACATATCACTACATTAAATCGCAGCTGAAGGAAGGGATAGAATCTCCGGAGTTTGGCAGTGGTGTGCGGATTACGGATAAAGAACGAACGATCGTGGATTCTATAAAGGATATAAATCTTATCGCCGGACTCGAAGAGGTTCTTTCGTGTATAGTTGCTGTAAACAGTATAGATGAGGGCAAAATGTTAAAATATCTGTCTGGATATGACAGTGCCTTTTTATATCAGAAGACAGGATTTATTTTTAGTGAGTATCAGACAGATTTTGGCATAAGCGATGAATTTATAAAAATATGCAAAGAGAAGAGTGGAAATTCAAAGCGATATCTGACAAACGGCATAAGTGAACCCGGCTATTCAGGTGAATGGAAGCTGGTATACCCAAAGGATATAAAAAGAATGAAGAACGGAGGGATGACCACGTAAACTCATAGCAGAAAGAATAGCTAGTCTATTTTCTAAAGAGGACTGAATTATGAGCAGTGAAGTGAAATTAAGAACGCTAAGAAAGCAGAAGAAACTGACCCAGGTCGAGTGTGCGAAGTACCTGGGAATCCCGGTTCGTACATATCAGAACTATGAAACGGATGAAAAAAGGCAGGATACGCCGAAATATGTCTATATGATGCAGAAACTGGATCAGTATGGCTTCATCGATGAAAGCCACGGTATCTTAAGCATCCAGAAAATAAAAGATGTATGTCGCGATATTTTCGCAGCCTATGATGTGGATTACTGCTATCTGTTCGGCTCCTACGCAAAAGGAAAAGCGACGGAAAGCAGTGATGTAGACCTGCTGATTTCTACCACGGTTTCCGGCATGAAGTTCTATGAACTCGTCGAAGACCTCCGGGAAGCTTTGAAAAAAGAGGTGGATCTGCTGAACCTCGAGCAGTTAAAAGATAATCTCGAACTCGTAAATGAAATTCTAAAGGACGGTATTAAAGTGTATGGATAACAAGAAGACAAACCAGTACTACCTCCAGAAGATTATCACGGATCTGTGAATTTGTAGCGGGATGACATTATGTATTTCACAATTTCGCCCTGAGGAGAAGGTAGTGACATTATCTCACAGAAATTCCTGGAGGTAATCGAAGGGCTATTTCCCGGTTTTTGACGCAAAAGGCTTGTTTTTCGAAGCGGTGACTTTAGGTCGAAGCCAGGATTTCTCTGAAAAAGCAGCTGTATTCGCGCTTCGAAGTCATAAATATAATGGCATACTTCGAGATAAGAAAGAGTCTGCGAAAAAAGTTAATGGCATCAGCCGGGAATACAGGTAGATTGTGAAACGTCGATAATGGCACGATGAAGAATAAAACGGGTTTTGTGAGAATTTCGAAAAAAACTAATGGCACGAACCAAGAAAAACGAGGGATTCCGAAACTCGTCTAATGGCATCGCGAGGAAAAATCAGCTTTTTGTGAAAATCTCAGAAAACCTTAATGTCATGACTGCCGTAAGACCTCATTTTGTGAAATGCGCCGGGCCTCTGTTGTCACCCCTCCGGGCTTCGTCTTAGCGAAAATGCTACGATCATCCCGAAATCCTAAGAAATTTCTAACATCCTTGCTCTAGGTTTTTCAGAAAAATAGAGTATACTCCCAGTATGATTAAAGATAACCAGCGTTTTTTGAATAATCTTCACGTCCTTCTAGACGTCCTCATCATCTGCGCGTCCTACGCCCTCGCGTGGCTCCTGACGATCGTTGCACCGATCTTCCCGGCGGGCCACGGCGTACTCCCGCCGCAGGTCTATTTTGCTGCGCTCATTCCGATCGTACCGGCGTACCTCCTCCTTTACTGGGCGTTCCACCTGTACGAGCCGAAGCGCACCCACTCGAAGCGCGCCGAGCTCTGGCACATCTGCCAGGCCTGCGCCGTCGGCCTCATGCTGCTGACCTCGATCCTCTTCGCGTTCCGACGCTCCGGATACTTCGGCAACTTCTCGACCCGTATGCTCGTCGCGTTCTCCTTCATCGACATCACCCTGACGACGATCGAACGCTTCGGCATCCGCTACATCCTGTCGCGCCTCCGCCGGAAGGGCTTCAACCAGAAGCACGTCATGCTCGTCGGCTTCTCGGACGCCTCCGACCAGTTCATCGACGCCTGCCGCCGTAACCCGGACTGGGGTTACCACATCTACGGCATCGTCGACGACATCGCCGAAGTCGGCGAAGGCTACAAGGGCGTTCGCGTCGTTGGCCGCATCTCCGAGCTCGAGCACATCCTCGCGCAGAATACCATCGACGAAATCGCGATCACCCTGCCGCTCGCGGCCTACGCAAAGCTCGACGGCATCGTCCATGTCTGCGAGAAGTCCGGCGTCCACACGAAGTTCATCCCCGACTATAACAACATCATCCACTCGAAGCCGGTCACCGAAGACATGGACGGCCTCCCGGTTATCAACATCCGGAACGTCCCGCTCACCGACCCGGTCAAGGCCACCGCGAAGCGCGCCGTCGACATCTTCGGCGCCCTCGTCGGCATCATCCTCTTCAGCCCGATCATGCTCGTCGTCGCGATCCTCATCAAGCTCACCTCGCCGGGCCCGATCATCTTCAAGCAGGAGCGCGTCGGCCTTCACAACAAGCCGTTCATGATGTACAAGTTCCGCTCCATGGTGCAGCAGACCGAAGCCGACGAAAAGAAGGGCTGGACCGTCCCGGGCGATCCGCGCGTCACCTGCGTCGGCCGCTTCATCCGGAAAACCTCCATCGACGAGTTCCCGCAGTTCTTCAACGTCCTCGCCGGCCAGATGTCCCTCATCGGCCCGCGACCGGAACGCACCCAGTTCGTCGAGATGTTTAAGGAGGAAATCCCGCGCTACATGATCAAGCATCAGGTTCGCCCGGGCATGACCGGCTGGGCCCAGGTCAACGGTCTCCGCGGCGACACCTCGATCTATGAGCGCGTCAAGTACGACATCTGGTACATCGAGAACTGGACCATGTCCCTCGACGTAAAAATCCTGTTCCTTACGATTTTTAAAGGATTCGTAAACAAAAATGCATATTAAGTAAAAACTGCTGAAGCGGGGCAAGTATGGTAAAATCGTCTAAGTTTTTTTGAAAAGTAACTGCAACCCGCAGTATGAGGATAAACGAATGGCACTTGACAGTGGCAAGGAAACGCGCCGCCCGCACACGCAGGCAGAGGCAGAAGCCGAACAGCGCGCACTCGAAGACAGAATCGTAAACGATAAGCAGATGGCCGGACGGCTCATGGATAAGGCCATGAACCCGCAGAGCGGTGACGCGGCGACGCCTCGTCGCAGTAATCCATATCTCTCGGAGATGGAAGCGGCGAGAAGAGCAGCCAGAGCCGCGGACGGCACAGCCCGTACCCCGCACTCGCCGGACCCTCGCTCAGCAGCCGGCATGACCGACGCATCCGATGCCCGTCCGACGACCGGAACCACCGGCACACGACCGGCCACCGGCTCTACCGCCCGCCCGCGTCGCACGACGCCGGTGAAGAAGCCGCAGGAGGCCCAGCCGGGCGTCCGCCAGCTCAACAGCATCGGCGAGGGACAGTTCGACGCCGACTACGAGCGCCGCATGCGTGATAAAAAGAAGAAGGCCCGCCGTACCCGCATCATCACCATGGTGATCGTCGAGCTACTGACCCTCGTCTGCATCTTCGGCTTCGGCTTCGTCTATCGCTACATGCACATGACCGCCGACGTCGCCTTCGATGTCAGCAAGGTGCGAAACGACAACATCGACATCTCCCAGAAGCAGAAGATGTCCGGCTACTGGACCGTCGCCGTCTTCGGCGTCGACTCCCGTAACGGCGACGTCGGCAAGGGCGCAAATGCCGACGTACAGATCATCGCAAACGTTAACATGGGCACCGGTGATATCACCCTGACCTCCGTCTACCGTGACACCTACCTGAACCTCGGAAAGGGTGACCGCTATTCGAAGAGTAACGCAGCCTACGCCGAGGGCGGACCGGAGCAGGCTGTCGCGATGCTGAATAAAAACCTTGACCTCGACATCGAGAATTACGTCACCTTCAACTGGAAGGCCGTGGCGGACGTCATCGACCTCCTCGGCGGCGTGGACATCGACGTCTCGAAGGCGGCTTTCTACTATATGAATGCCTACATTCACGAAACCTGCCTGAAGTCCGGCATCAGCGCACAGAACCCGGCCGCCATGTACATCAAGAAGGCCGGCCCGCAGCACCTGAACGGCGTCCAGGCCGTGGCCTACGCCCGCCTCCGCTACATGGACAGCGATTTCGAGCGTACGAAGCGCCAGCGTGAAGTCATCTCGCAGTGCCTCGACCTCGCGAAGAAGACCGACCTCGCGACCCTCACGAAGATCATCGACACCGTGCTCCCGCAGGTGGCCTTTAACATCGACACCGCAGACATCATCGAGCTCGCGAAGGGCATCTCCCGCTACAACATCCGCGAGTCCGTCGGCTTCCCGAAGGACCTGAAGGATCAGATGATGGGAAAGAAGGGCGCATGCGTCATCCCGGCGACACTGGAGTCCAATGTCGTCTGGCTCCACAGCATCCTCTTCGCGGATGAGAACTACACCGTATCGGATGCGGTGAAGCGCTACTCCCAGAAGATATCGGACGACTCCGGCTACTATGCGAGCCATAAGGAGTCGGAAGAGTCGGATAAGAAGTTCACGAAGTCCGACGAGGACGAAAGCGAGAAGACGAAGACCGAGACCGACGAGAACGGTGACAGCATCAAGAAGCCGAAGACCGACAAGGACGGCTACCTGATCAAGGGCACCGAC
Organism: Lachnospiraceae bacterium; assembly: GCA_030540075.1. Classification (GTDB taxonomy): domain Bacteria; phylum Bacillota; class Clostridia; order Lachnospirales; family Lachnospiraceae; genus Oribacterium. The sequence continues at coordinate 29,797 of JAUNWX010000008.1, read as the reverse complement.
GCCGACGGCAAGTACATCTACGAGACCGACGCGGACGGTCATAAGATCAAGGCCAGCACCGAGACGAAGGTCGACGAAACGAAGGAATCCGAAACCGACGCCGACGGCAATGTCATCAAGGTCCCGAAGACCGACAAGAACGGCTACCTGATTAAGGGCGTCGACAAGAACGGAAAGTACATCTACGAGACGGATGCCGAAGGCAATAAGATCAAGGCCGACACGGAAACGACGAAGTCCGACGAGACGAAGGAAACGAAGGAAGGCGAAACCAAGGAATCTGAGACCGACGAGGGTGAGATCATCGAAGGTCCGACGAAGGAAACCAAGGAAAACCAGAAGGAAACGAAGGAAAACTCGAAGGACGAGACGAAGGAGTCGAAGAAGGACAACAGCTCGGAGACGAAGGAGAGCCAGAAGGAAACCATCGAAGAGCCGGGCAAGACCCCGGAGAACCGCTACGACGGCCCGGGCGGCTCCAGCTCGAATCATAACAGCAGCACCGCCGGCCCAGGCTCCAGCTCAAACAACAGCAGCGAAGGACCGGGCAGCAGCCACACCAGCGAAGTCATCCCTGGCGGACCAGGCAGTGAACTCGTCGAAGGCCCTGGCGCATAATACGAACGACACAGACAGATTTCAGCGCGGATTGACCGAAGGGGCGATTTGGCGCTGAAATTTGCTACATGGATATTTTTATGGCATGGATAGCCTCAGATAGAGCATCTATCCATGTGATGATGTATCCAGAACGACACTGTCCTACTGAAAACTATTACGATTAATTACTTAAAGGAGCTTCTCCATGAGCAAGCAAAAGAAATCCGGAAACACAGCAAAAGCAGTACAGGAAGTAAAGACGGCAGCAGGAGAAAAGAACACAATCGGACTGCAGAATGCAGTCGGCCCAGAAAGCGACCGTATTAATCAACGCTTTGGTCGCATCGCCAGCAATCTGATGACAATTTATGTGCTTTTCTATCTCTGCATCTTCCCCCTCGCAACCCATGACAAATACTTCGACATCCTGAAATTTCGTTTCCAGCTCTACTGGATCCCGACCCTCATCTACGGCGTCCTCTTTCTCGTGCTGGGCATCTTCTATCTGACTACGGATAAACGAGATAATGGCGGAGCCCTCACAGCGAAGTTTAAAGAGAATCTGAAGTGGAATGTCCTCAAAACGAAACTCACGAAGACGGATATCTGCTTCATCGCACTGATCTTCATCATGACTCTGTCCGTAATCTTCGCCGACTACCAGTACGAAGCCCTCTGGGGCAGCCGCGGTCGCTTCAGTGGCCTCGTCCTCTGGCTCATGTTCTTCATCGCGTATTGGCTTGTAACCAGATTCTATCATTTCAAGAAATGGCACATCTACGCCTACCTCATCGCTGCGTGTCTGCCGGAAATTTGGGGGATGACAGATTTCTTCCTTTTAGATTTATTTGGATTTCACAAGAACACACGCCCCGAGTATATTTATACCTTTGTTTCCAGTGTGGGCAATATCAATACCTATACAAATATGGTGGCGTTGCACTTAGGTGCAGCGGTTGCACTGTTCACGCTTTCGAACTCAAAACGCGAGTCGATATTGACATGTATTGCGCTGGCACTTTCCTCGCTCGCAATCGTGATGGGTATTAGCGATAATGGGCTTCTTGCGGCAGCTGCGATTTTTACGTTCCTTCCTTTTGTGGGCTGGAATGCACGGGAAACTATAGCTCGCTATTTTATTGCGTTGAGTATCTTTATGACGAGCGTGGTCATTACAGCACAGCTGACCATTGGACGGGCAACGATGGCAGATTGTGATGGCGGCAGTGTTTTTGTGACACTTGGAAAAACAAAAGCCATACTTTTTCTTACGATCGCACTTTGGATTTTTTCGATAGCGCTGTCGATTCGCTTCCGTAAGGAAGTGATGCAGGCGGTGGAAAAAAGGACAACGCGAATTGCGCGCCATATCTGGCTGGGGCTTTTCTTAACAGGTATTCTGGTAGCAGTAGCCATCTTCGTAGATGCCAATACAGGGAAACATCCGGAAATATGGAATGCGTATCGTAATGTACTGATCTTTGGCGATAACTGGGGAACAGGTCGAGGCTTCAACTGGCGCCTGGCCTGGGAATATTTTACGAAGGATGCCAGTTTCTTAAAGAAGCTCATCGGGTATGGGCCGGATACCTACTACATTATCACCATGGACCGCTATAAGCATGCGATGCGGGACGCAGGCTATGGCATATTTGATTCGGCGCATAACGAATATATAGAGTATCTGACCACTATCGGAATACTAGGTACGCTTGCATACCTTGGGGTGTTGACGACGAGTCTTCGGCAGATGCTGAAAAAGCCAGGCAATGCCTGCGCTATTGCTTGCGGCTTCGCAGTGCTTGCCTATGCGGTGCAGGCGGTGGTCAATATCGCGATTCCGGTCACGACACCGATTTTTATGCTTCTTCTTTATGTGGGCATCAATAGCGCCTCAATCATCGAATTGTGAGAAAGGAACGTTATGAGACTTGACTGGAATTTAATGAAGGGATTGAAAATAGATAGCATGGCGCATGCGCTAATCCTTTGCCTTCTGATGATGACGTTGTTTATCTTCGGCAGGATGCCTGCGCAGGCAGCGCCGATCATCGATACGACCATGGCGCAGACGACCTATATGCCAGGCATATCGACCGCGCCGTCGGCATCGGCACAAGATGTGACAAACGTACAGATTGTATCTGGACCGGGAAGTACCAGTACACAGATGACGTCGATCCAGGGCGGTGGCAATGGACAGGAAGTCGGTACGGCAGGCAGTACAGCTGCACAGACAGTACAGACTCCAGGAATGGCGGGGACATACACATCGATTTCAACTGGAGCAAGTGGTGTCGGCGAGTTATGGATGCTGGGAAGCGCAACAGGTGCGCAGAATCTAAGCATCGTCATCAGGAGCCCACACGGAAAGCTCATCGTCATCGATGGCGGCTGGGAAGCGGATGCAGATAAACTGTCATCACTTATCCTGCAGCAGGGCGGAAAGGTGGATGCCTGGCTCATCACGCATCCGCACGAGGATCATGTCGGTGCACTCTGCGCGATTCTGAATGATACCGCCAGGAAAATCAAAATCGATAAGATCTACTGCTCGCTGGCAACGCCGGACTGGTATCGCCAGGTTTCCCCGACGGGAGCCGGCATCGCAGATCAGCTGTTGAGTGCCTTTACGAAGCTTCCGGTCGGTACCGTGACGAATAATATCGGCCGTGGCACAGAAATCAACATCGATGATGTAAACATCCGTGTATTAAACAACCGTGGCGTATATACCTATAACGGTGTAAATAACAGCAGTCTGGTCTATAAGATCCGTGTGAGCGGCCAGTCTATCCTGATCCTCGGCGACCTCGCGTACGACGGCGGAAAGGATCTGATCAAAACCTGTACGGCCTCTGAACTGAAATCAGATATCGTACAGATGGCACACCACGGGCAGCAGGGCGTAGATCAGGACGCCTATGCACGGATCGCACCGACCACCTGCCTCTGGCCATCACCGGCATGGCTCTGGGATAACGATAACGGCGGAGGCGTAGGCAGCGGTCCATGGGGCACCCTGACGACCAGAGCCTGGATGGACGCCCTCGACGTGAAGGATAATCGATCTTTGAAGGACGGTGATGTGCACATGTATCTCGGCATGCCTTCACCGAATATGTAAAAAGTGCTTGCATTCCTTCAAAAAGAATGTATAATCGCAGACATAGGTTAATTATTAAGATTTGATTAAGAAGTACGAAAGATAGTCTTTAAGAAATTCGTAAGAATTAGTAATGACTCTGTTATATACTTTCTGATCGAATCGCAGTAAGATAACCTCGTAAATGATGAGAGAGTACGAAGCAAGTACTTCCTCCGCGGAACCTCGTAAGAAAAGGACTTGCAAGGTAGCACGCTTAGAGGTATAATCTCACCGTAACTGAGCCTATAGGCTCGAAAAGAAAAAAAGGAGAGTGCATTTATTATGAAGAAGCAGACAAAGGTAATGGCAACACTTTCAACTGCAGCACTTCTTGCTCTTGGTTTTTCAGCTGTTTCCATGGCAGCAGGTTGGGATAACTCAACAGGCGCTTGGAGATACCTGAACAACGACGGCACAGAGGTTGTTGACGAGTGGAAGTCCGCAAACGGAAATTGGTTCTATCTTGACAGCGACGGAGTTATGGCTACCGATAAGCTGATCGAGGATGAGTCCGGCTCCAAGACCAAGTACTATTATGTTGACCAGTACGGCGCTATGGTAAAGAATACCTGGAAGGCTGTAGCTATGGACGACGATGATAATACCGATCTTGATGCTGAGTACTGGTGGTACTACTTCGGCAACGATGGTAAGGCTTACACCACCGAGTCTGACAAGAAGCTTACAAAGAACAAGGTTAAGACCATCAACGGCCTTAAGTATGCATTCGATTCTGAGGGCCACATGCTTTATGGCTGGGTTAATACTGATTCCCACACTCAGGATGACGACGATGCTCAGGCTTGGATGAACGCTGACTACTATTTCAACGGTTGGAATGATGGTCATGCTCAGACTGGTTGGGCTCAGCTTAACGTAGAGAAGGAAGACGGCGATACCGAGGATTACTGGTTCTACTTTGATGGCGACGGCATCAAGCAGTCCAGCAAGCGTAAGAAGATCAACGGCGTTTACTATGTATTCGATGAGTACGGCCGCATGGTTGATGAGTGGGCTATTCAGCATGGCGATACATGGTCCGCACTTGATGAGATTGCTACTGGTACTACAGCAACAAATATCGCATATCTCAATGGCGATGGTTCTCAGAGAAAGAACACCTGGGTTTGGGCTATTCCGGATGAGAATTGGATCAACAAGGATTACGAGAACGATGACTACAGATGGTTCTACTTCGGTAAGAATGGCAAGCTGACTGTTGATCAGAAGAAGAAGATCAATGGCAAGTACTATGCATTCGATGAGTACGGCCGTATGCAGAAGGGCTTCGTAGCTGTTGGAGCTGATAACCAGGGCGTAACCAAGGTTGGTAATCCTGATGACTTCACTGCTAAGGAGTGGATCGCTAAGAACAACGATGGTGTATTCTTCTTCTCAACTGACGAAGAGAAGGATGGCTCCATGAAGACTGGATATCAGAACATCGAGATGGATGATGATACCTATCAGTTCTATTTCCAGAAGAATGGTGAAGCAAAGACTCAGTATGATACAAAGATTAAGAAGTTCACTGTTGCAGGTCTGGTTCTGAAGCCAGCAGCTGATGATGACAACAACTATGGCGCAGTAGCTACTGATGGTCTGAGCATCACAACCAATTATAATGATATGACAGTAGGTATGTATCTTGTTAATAAGCAGGGTACTCTTGTGAAGAACAAGACTGTCAAGGATGAGAACGACCAGTACTGGCTGACTGATGAGGATGGTAAGATCCTTAACAAGGCAGCAAGCAAGGACGCTTATGATGATATGAAGGATGATAAGACTTGGTACATTGCTGACTAATTTCTGAACATCATTCTTTGAGAGATTCAAAAAAGGTTCCGGGGAGAAATCCTCGGAACCTTTTTTAAACAGGTTTTTGTATGAAGATCAGGCACTCGACTATAATGATATGAAAGAACTCTCTGAACTTTTCATGAACATATCGTGAACCTGCTAGGCTTTTTCCTGAAAGAATGGTATGATAGGCGACGTTGTAATCTGACTAAAAACCTAAACAGTGACGTAATCGCATCGAAAGCATGCGAACGACCGCTGATCTCAGAAAACCATAGGAGAATGTGATATGAAATCGATGAAGAATTTGATGATTTTTGGCGTGACGGCACTTGTTGCGCTTTCTGTAACTGCATGTAAGCCGACGTATGAAGCACCAGTGGATGATCCGGTTATGACGACGGCCCCTGCGGATGCTCCTTATGAGATGGATTTTGATCAGCTGAATGATGATGTCATCGATTCGTTTTCGAAGACGCATGTGGTATTTCCGTTTGTGAAATCGATGGAAATCAGTGGCGATAATGACACGAAGAATATCGAGGTTGATATAGATATTCAGGAAGGCGTAGCAGATTATGCCGTACAGGTTCTTCTTTCCGATGTGACAAAGAAAATTGATAATAATGCCTATATTCAGGACTTTCGTATCAAACAGGCGGATGATACACAGTTTGGTTCTGTTTATGACATCTATAGTTACACCTATAAGGTAACCTGTGGTGGGGAAGCGCTGTATGATGAAACGATTCAGCCTGGAACGGAGATTCCACTGGATCCGAGCGTGGATGGAAATAAGATTATGGAGTCTGTAGCGAACGAACAGGCTGATGAAGAATCAACAGAGGCGGGTACAGCGTCATTGAACTGATTCGCAGACTATTCATAAAAGAAGACTTGTGGTAAAATCTCTCTTAGCATTTACTAAGAGGGATTTTTATGAATTTGGAAGTATTGATTTCCTGTATGAACCAGCAGGGTATGAGAATTGCTGAACAGACAGGAATTCAGACGGATGCGCTGATTGTAAATCAGTGCCCACAGGCCGAGTGTTCGGATGATGTTTCGTTAGATCGCAACGCGATTGAAGCGCAAAACGGTTCGCGTGGTACTATCCGTATGATAAGAACAAACACGCGAGGACTGTCAAAAAGTCGTAATTTGGCTATCCAGCATACTGTCGGAGATCTATGTCTTCTCTGCGATGATGATGAACAGCTGGATTCATCCTATGAGGATACTATCCTGAAGGCATATGAAGCACTTCCAGATGCGGACATCATCTGTTTTCGAATCTCGAATCAGCCAAGCCGCTTAACGCAGAAAATGCAGCGCCTTACGAAATGGACCGCGATGCGCATTGCATCCTGGCAGATATCATTTCGCAGAGAATCTATATTGAAAAGTGGAATACGATTTGATGAAGATATGGGCGCTGGAACCGGAAATGGAGGTGGCGAAGAAGTCAAGTTCCTGAGAGACTGTATAAAAGCGGGGCTGAAAGCCTACTATGTTCCGAAAAGTATAGGTACAGTAGCGCAGACAGACTCTACCTGGTTTAGGGGATTCGATCGAGACTTCTTCTATAAGCGGGGGATTACGAACCGATATATGCTGGGACTTCCAGTATCCATTCTGTATGCGGCGTATTATACCATGGTGAAAAGAAATTTATATAAAGGTTATGTGACACCTTGGCAGTCGTTTAAGTATACCCTGGATGGAATTATCTCGAATGACATAGCGAAGCAGAAAAAACGGAGAGTGAAAAAATGATATTGCAGAATCTTCTGCAGCCAGATAAGCAGATATGCAGTGATGAGTCTATGTTCTATCATGTGAGCGGTGGAACATATTTTTTTAATACATATTTTAACGCATTTTCACTTGAAAAGTGGAGAACATACACGACAGTGCGGGATATTCGGCTTCATTTATCATGTGCTTCAGCTGTTCATATAGAAGTTCATGATGAGTATGGCATCCTTTCTTCGGTGGATATCGGTATGCCACAGGCAGAATCGGTTGACATTCCTATGGAGTATGGAAAGACTAGCAGATTTATTTACTTTGCGGTCCGTAATATCGATGACAGTTCTGTAATGCCGATAAAGTCCGGATATTTTTATACGAAGGATGTGCCTGAGCAGGATGTATCACTTGCGCTTGATATTTGCACATATAAAAGAGAAGAATTCGTGTATCGTAATATCAGTATGCTGACAGAGGAGATTCTGAAGAATCCAGAATCTCCTCTGTATGGTAAGATTCATATTTTTATCAGTGATAACGGACAGTCACTGGATGCTACGAAGCTGGAGGATGAGCATATCCGTGTTTATCCGAATATGAATGCAGGCGGAACCGGTGGCTTTGCACGAGGCGTTCTGGAAATTCAGAGGAAGAAAGAAGAACTGCATCTTACGCATATGATTTTTATGGATGATGACATCGTACTGAATCCGGATGCGCTGGTGCGGACCTATGGTCTTCTTTCGTATGCACGAGATCAGTATAAGCTGTCCAGTGTAGCGGGGGCGATGCTGCGCTTAGATCGACGCTATACCCTACATGAGGTGGCGGCAAACTGGGCTGGTGGTGATCCGATTGTGACGAATCAGGGGATGGATCTACGGGCATTTGCGCATGTCATGAAAAATGAAGAATTGCGTCAGGGGGACTATGCGGCATGGTGGTATGCTTGCTATCCGCTGTCTGTCGTGAGAGAAGATAACATGCCGATTCCATTCTTCCTTCATATGGATGATGTGGAGTATGGGCTGCGAAACAGGAATGGTGTCATGACGCTGAATGGCATAAATGTATGGCATTCTGTGTTCGAGAATAAGCGTGCATCAAGCTTGTCCTACTATGATATACGGAATATCATGCTGACAAATGCAGTTTATTTTCAGAATGGTAATCTTCGTTTCATGAAGAGGTATATTTTTAAACGTTTCATGGCGAATACACTTCGCTTCCGGTATAAGGATGTGAATATGACCTACATGGCGGTCAGAGATTTTTGCAGAGGACCAGAATATTTGAAGAATCTTAACCCGCAGGAAAAGAATCGAGAATTGATGGATTCCGGCTACAAAATGCTGCCGATAGATACTCTGACGACCGATGAAAATCTGAAAAATGAAATTAGGAATTATCAAAAGCCTGAGAATATTTCGGATGTGTATCAGAAATATACCGTAAAGAATAAATGGAAATATCAGATTACAGTAAATGGATGGCTCCTGCCGTCACAGCGTGATAAAGTGTATGCGTATCCGATGGGGATTCACCCATATGCTCTTTTTCGGAAAAAGAATGTTATTCTGTTTGATCCGGATTCGCAGACAGGCATTGCGGTTCATAAGAGCTGGCGTGAACTTATGGGCGTACTATGTACGATTGGAAGGACATATTTACTGATTGCTACACAGTACAGAAAGGCACAGCAAGAATATCGGCGGGAAATTCAGACTATGCAGACCGCAGGGTTCTGGAGGAAATATCTTAAGCTGGATGCTTGAATAATTATATAGAAACGAGAAAAAATTTGGATAATCGAAGTCAATATAGAAGACTCCTGAGGGGGTTATTCTGCATTATACTTTTAACCATCTATGGAGTAGCGTTCTGGCTGACCTGGTCGAAGTACTATAATCTGCGGATGGAGCGAATGTTCTGGCGTAAAGGACATTATCTGATTATGTCTGTTTACGTAGTGGCGATGTATCTGGTGGTTCGCATTTATAACGGCTGGAAAAACGGATATATACGCGTGTTTAATATCATATTTGCACAGGCAGTAGGTGCGATCATCACAAATATGGGCGCATATGTCATGATCATCTTGTTAACGAAGCATCTGGAAAACGCGTTGCCGCTTATGCTTATGACAGTTGTGCAGATTATCTTCTCTATTCCATGGGCATGGGCCTGCAACAAGATTTATCTGAGAGCTTATCCGCCACGTAGGGTACTGATGGTGTATGGAGATCGCCCAGCAGCGAGCCTGATTCGGAAAATCGCGAATCGTACCGATCGGTTTACGGTTAGTGGGCTCGTTTCAATCGATGAAGGAATAAATCGTGTGATTGAGATGATTCCACAGTATGAAGGCGTGGTCATTTGTGATATCTGTGCGAAAAGTCGGAATGATATTCTGAAGTACTGCTATGACCAGAATATCCGTACGTACGTATCACCTAAAATTTCGGATATCATCATACGGTCCAGTGAAAGCCAGCATATGTTTGATACCCCGATGCTGATGGCGAGAAATGAAGGCTTGACGATAGAGAGTAAGGTGATGAAACGACTGCTGGATATCATCATCTCGCTGATTCTTCTGATTATAACGTCGCCAATCATGCTGCTGGTTGCCATCGCCATCAAGTTAGAGGATCATGGAAGTGTATTTTATAAGCAGGAGCGGTTTACATATGGCCGAAAAAGCTTCTATATTTACAAGTTTCGCAGTATGAAGGAAAACGCGGAGCAGGATGGAAAGGAACGCCTTTCGCAGAAGGATGATGATCGAATTACAAAGGTCGGTCATTTCATTCGTGCGACACGTCTGGATGAGATTCCTCAGTTTTTCAATATTCTAAAGGGCGATATGTCGCTGGTGGGACCTCGTCCGGAGCGCCCGGCAATTGCTGCGAAGTACGAAGAGGCGATTCCGGAATTTGCATACCGGCTGAAGGTCAAGGCTGGTCTTACAGGATATGCGCAGGTGTATGGAAAGTATAATACGACTGCGTATGATAAGCTGAAGCTGGATCTGATGTATATTCAGAATTACCGTATTTCTCTGGATATTGAAATTCTGATGAAAACCATACAGGTGATTTTTACTTCAGATGCGGCAGAGGGCGTAGAAGACGGATTTGAAGATGCGTTGAAATCCAGTAATTGATAACGCAATCGTGTGGAAATGTGATAACGCAGGAGCTTTGCTTCCTGGTACAAGATTCTGTATACCTGGTTAAGGTAAGGTGAGATGGTTTCTGTAATTATTCCCAGTTACAATTCTGAAAAATATATAGCGAAAACCCTGGACTCGGTCTGTGTACAAACATACACAGACTTTGAAGTGCTGGTGATGAACGATTGCAGTGAGGATCGTACAGCTGAAATCGTAGAATCGTATGCAACGAAAGATTCCAGGATTCATCTGATGAATTTGCCGGGGAATAAAGGCGTATCCCATGCGCGTAATACTGGAGTTAGGATGGCTTCTGGCGACTGGATCGCATTTCTGGACAGCGATGATCTGTGGGCACCGGATAAACTCGAAAAGCAGCTAAACTTACAGAAGCAGTTAGATAAAGATGCTCCGGAAAGAAAGCATGACTTTCTGTTTACCGGATCATCGTTCATTGATGAAAATGGATTGCCTTTATCTTCTACACTTCATGTCCCGAAACGTGTAGACTTCGAAGATCTGCTGAAACAGAATGTGGTATCGTGTTCATCGGTTATGATCAGACGAGAACTGATGCTGAAATATTCGATGCCATGCTCGGATAAGGTGCACGAAGACTTCGTGACCTGGCTGACGATTCTGAAAAAAGAAAAGATAGAAGCCTATGGTCTGGATGAACCATTACTGATTTATCGCGTCATGAAGTCCTCTAGATCTGGAAACAAATTGAAAGCTGCTGCCATGACATTCCGGGCTTATCGGCATATTGGGCTTAGCGTGTCTTCGGCATTCAAAAACTGGATGCACTATGCACTCAGGAGCTTCATGAAATACAGGAAGATAAAGTAAAATTAGAGCGTATATGATATAATCTATATATTTAGCAATAAGGAGAAGCATAGATTAATGGAGAAAATGAAAGAGAGAATACGTACCTTCTTTGGTTACAAAGATTTATTCCATGAACTGGTATCGAAGGACATCAAATTAAAATATAGAAGATCATTCTTAGGGTATATCTGGAGCATATTGAATCCACTGCTTATCATGTGTATCATGGTACTGGTATTTTCACATATGTTCCGTTTTGACATTGCGAACTATCCGGTATATCTGATCATCGGCCAGACGATTTTTAACTTTTTCTCAGAGGCGACGAATAAATCGATGTGGGCTATTCTGGGAAATGCATCACTTCTTAAAAAGGTCTATGTACCAAAATATGTATTCACCCTATCAACAGTTACAAGTTCATGCGTGAATATGCTCTTCTCACTCGGCGCTATGCTGATCGTCTTCATATTCTGTCATGTGATGATCACGCCGTGGATTCTTTTTGTTCCAGTCATTCTGTTACAAGTGTATATCTTCTGTCTGGGCATGGGTATGTTCCTCTCTGCCACAACGGTTTTCTTCAGAGATATTCAGTACATCTGGTCTGCGGTTATCACCGCATGGATGTATGTGACGCCGATCTTCTATCCGATTCAGCAGCTGCCGGAATGGCTTCAGAGAGGAATAAAGCATCTAAACCCGCTCTATAGCTATATTCAGCAGTTCCGCATGATCGTTCTGGATGGAGCCTGCCCGGATCCTCGGCTGGTTCTGTATGGGTTTGTAGTAGCACTGACCATGCTTGTTTTGGGCACCTGGGTGTTCTTTAAATCACAGGATAAATTCATTCTTTATATTTAACATCGACTAAAGGAGATTTACGTGGATACAGATATTGCAGTAAAGGTGGACCATGCAACGGTTCGCTTCAACATGGCTACAGAGCGCATAGACAACCTGAAAGAGTATTTCGTGAAGCTTGTTCAGGGGAAACTCATGTTCCAGGAGTTTCTTGCATTAAAGGATGTAAGCTTCGAAGTGAAAAAGGGAGAGGCCTGGGGTCTGGTGGGTACCAATGGCTCCGGAAAATCTACGATGCTGAAGCTGATTTCCGGTATTCTGAAACCGTACAAAGGAACCGTGACGGTGAATGGTTCGATTGCACCGCTCATCGAATTAGGTGCAGGATTTGATGGGGAGTTGACAGCCAGAGAGAACATTTTTTTAAATGGTGCAGTTCTGGGTTATAACCATAAGTTCATGGAAGAGCATTTTGATGAAATTGTAGATTTTGCAGAGCTTCGAGACTTTCTGGATATGCCGATTAAGAACTATTCGTCCGGTATGGCGGCACGTCTCGGCTTCGCCATCGCCACGATAGTTCGGCCAGACATCCTCATCTGCGATGAGGTGCTTGCAGTCGGTGATTATGCATTTCAGCAGAAATGTGAGAAACGCATGACTGATATGCGCGACGCAGGAACGACACTGTTGTATGTGTCGCATAATATGGAATCTGTGAAAAAGGTGTGTGATCATGCTTTGTGGCTAAATAAAGGAAGCGTACAGGAAACAGGAAGCGTTGATGAAATTGCAGAAAAGTATATGCAGTTTGAGAAAGAGCGTTGAATCTGAGGAAGATTGAAAAAGGGGATTTAAAATGAATGAGTTTATTATGAATGGGCCATTGGTATCGGTGATCGTGCCTGTATACAATATAGGTGAACAGCTTTTGACTCGTTGTTTAGACAGCATTTTAAAGCAGTCCTACAATAATCTGGAAGTTGTTATAGTAGATGATTGCACACCGAATAAAGAAGATGTTGAAATTGTTAGTAGGTACAGCCAGCAGGATGGCCGTGTTCGAGTGATTCGACATGAGATGAATACTGGATTGTTTGAGACCAGAATTACAGGTGTAGAAGCTTCAACGGGAGAGTACATTCTGTTTGTTGATGCAGATGATTTCTTATCATATGACTGGATTCGTACACTGCTACGTAAAGCTATAGATACGAACTCGGATATGGTTGTGGGAGAATGGTGCTTTGCATATGAGGATGGAGTAAAAGAATACTTGAATCTTGATCCTTTTAGAATTAAAGATTTTGAACTGACTGGTGATGAGATTTTGCATTCTTTTTTAGAGCAGAGGGGATCTTGCTTTAGCTGGTCGCTGATTTGGAATAAAATTTATACTAGAGAATTATGGGAAAGATGCCTTCCGGATTTTAATAAATATGCAAAATCGCATGGTCGCATGCAGATGTGGGAAGATTTTGCCTTCTCATTTGATTTATGGATGCATGCTCAGAAAGTGACGAATGTTCAGAATGCTTATTATTATTATTATAAGCATTCTGGCGGAATGACTAGTGCATTTAGAAATAAAAAAGCATGTTTTAATTACATAAATGATGTGAAGGGCGCTTTCTTATTTGCTGAAGAATTAATTGAAGAATCAAACTATAGTAGCGACATCTACAAAAAATTGTTAAATAAATATAAAAATACAGCTGTAGCTATTTTACAGCGAGATTTGTACAGAATTAATGAAACTTATTATAGCAGAAAAATAGCTCAAAGTTTTGGCTATACCGTATCTAAAGAACAAATTGACCTTTTCTATGAACAAAGAACAAGATTGGATGGTGTTTATGACCATTATCAGCAAATTAAACGAGAAATTGTCAGTGCCGAAACAGATACAGTCAGTTTTGATATTTTTGATACACTATTACTTCGCCCATTTCTTTATCCGACGGATTTGTTTGATATACTCTCCAATAAAATGAATGAAGATATAGCGTCGTTTGTTGATTTTGCGATGATTCGAAAAAATGCGGAAGATGGAGCAAGAGTAGAAGAAAAGATTAAAAGCCCATCTAATGAAGATATAACATACGAACAAATATATCATCATATAAGCGAAAACTGTGGTTTATCCATAGAACGAATTGAAAAGATGAAGGAAGAAGAACTTGCTATAGAACAGCAGGTACTTTATCCGAGACAACTTGGAAAGGAACTGTTTCAACTTGCCAAAGATGCCGGAAAGAGAATTATCATCACTTCCGACATGTATCTGCCGAAGGATTTTATAGAAGGAATTCTGGATAAAAATGGATATAGAGGATATAGTAAACTATATCTTTCTTCCGACATTATGCTTACAAAGGCAACGGGTAATCTTTTTAAATATATTTTAAAGGATTTGGATATTAAAAATGCCAAGTCGTTGATTCACTTGGGAGATAATTGGCAAAGTGATGTAGAAATGCCTAGATCGTTAGGGATACGGGCGGAGCACTTGCCGAAGGGTTCTGATATTTTTATGCATTATTCTCCGTTCTATGGCGGAGATGCGTACCGCCGTATTTATAGAAATAGCGGAATGATACAGGATTATGGAATGCTATTTGATAGTTCTCCATCTACAAGAGCAATGATTGCCTTAGGGTGTAATAAGGCATTTGATAATCCTTTTGTTTCGTTTAATCCGGAATCGGATTATAATGACGATCCGCGCTATATTGGTTACCAGGTTATTGGCGGCTATGTATTGGCAATCGCACAATGGGTTAAGGAACAGGCAATAGAACATAATATACCATGTGTGCATTTTGTCGCCAGGGACGGATGGCTGGTTAAGGAAGCCTTCGACTTAATTAATGACACTTCGATAAGAAGTGATTATATTCGTTTATCTCGAAAAGCACTCGTATTATGCGACGTAAATGTTGAAGATGATATCTTCTCACTTGGAAGAAAACTGAGCCCATTTGCAGCTACACCTGAAAAAATATACCAGTACTTAAAACCAGCGGTATCGATGAAGGAAGAGCAACTATGGGAAGAAGCGAGAGCCTTGAATTTTCATAAAGACAGGTGTTTCAGTGATTATACTGAATATGAAAACTTCTTAAAATTCATTAAGGATAGTGCATTTTCATTAGAACTGTTAAATCAATATAAGCAGGATTTAAAAACATATTTTGACCAAGTATTTCAACAGGGAGACTTCATTTTTGATGTGGGGTATTCTGGTAGACCAGAGGCGGCACTTTCCAATTTACTGGGGTATCCAGTTGGTTCGTTGTATCTTCATACGAATGGGGATGGCTTTGCGGAAAACAGACAGAAAAAGTATGGTATAAAATGTTACTGCTTCTATCCGGTGAAGCCAGTTATTACAGGTGCTATTCGCGAACATTGCTTGATGGAACGAGGACCGTCAACAGTTGGATATAAGCTTACTGAGAGGGGGGGTATCAAACCGGTTTTTGGAGAATTTGATATGCCTTATGCAGCACTGCTTATTACCGAAACGCTGCAGAGTAACGCAATACAATTTGTTTCTGATTTTATTGAAAAGATGGGTAAATATACGAAATATGTCTACTACAATAAAACAGAACTGGCGGCACCATACGAGATGTATATGCATTTTCCAAAAGAATTCGATAAGCACATGTTTAAAGCGATACCTTTTGAAGATGATTTAAATAATTCAGAAGAGTATTCATTACTGGATTTTTGGAATAATGAGCTAAGAAGAGCTAATTTACATAATCGTATTCACGAGCAGGAACTGGAAAGAGACTTACACAAGGTCTATGAAAGTCATTCCTACAAAATTGGACATGCGATTGTAAAGGCTCCAGGCAAGATTTTAAGAAAAATAGGAATTATTAAAGACTGAGTATGTTGCGGCATGATTCGGTGAGGGTGAAGAACTATGCAAAGAGATAAGGGATATGATTTTATACGATTCTTAGCCATGATGTTGATATTATTATGGCATTTCTATACAACGTGTACGGAGAATAGTATCGTGGTTTATCCTTTACTTATGTCTGTAATAGACCATGGAGGGTTCGGCTTCGGTGGATTGGGAGTCGGACTATTCTTCATTCTTTCCGGAGCGCTTCTCTGGCATAACTATGGAGATGAAGAAAAATTCAGTACTATTGTTTTCTTCAAAAAACGAATTATTCGTATATGTATTCCGTTATGGATTAGCTTTGTTGTATCATTATTGATTTCCAGTATTTCAAATGGTGGATACATAAACTATGTAAAAGAGAATCTTCTAGGTTGTATAATTTCATTTTTTGGTTTTAACTTTGCTGGTGATTTGTGGAACAGGATTGGTATCAACACCGTTTGGATTACAGGAGAATGGTTTACGAGTGTGATTCTTGTAGTGTATAGTCTGTTTCCTTTGCTCAGGAAGTTACTGAAAGCGAACAGGGGGGGGAGTATATACTACTATCGTTCTAGGAACAATTTTTGTATTCAACTTGAAATATCAAATTCTATCAGGTGGAGGAGGTTATTTCTCATTTACCAACGGTATCATGTATTTTTGGTTAGGAATGATATTTGATAAATATAGAAACTTGATCACGAAACAAATTGAGGTTCTGGCAGTTTTTGCTTGTGTATTAATCTGGATTTTAAATCCAGCTACAATACTCGGATTCAATTATCTACCTGTATTTTTTGCATCCTGCTTATCATTTATTATTCTATACAATATACGCGTTGATAATACAGTGACAAGATATATCTGTAAGTATAATTATGAAATATATCTTGTTCATCATCGTATTTTTATTCTTGTAATGCCATATTGGTTAAATGGAGAAAGTCGGTTATGGCAAATTCTGCTTTGTCTTGGTGCAGTTTTCTGGTTAACGTTCCTTATTGCGGAGAATTTAAAAATGGCATCAAAGAATGTTTCTGATTTGATATGTAATATCTAAGATTAAAATATATTGATGACAGGTCGCTCTTGTTTGCATATTATGCGCCAGGCAGTGCAATAGTTATTTGAGGTGAGATTTTTATGAGAGAGGTAATCCAAAATTTAGTATTTCCTAAAGAGGAAATGTTAAAGGAACATTATACACTATACTATAGAGGCGTAAGAGGCGTAGATTATTATCAAAATCAGACGCTTTGTGTTGGATTCCCCAAATTCTCACACGTGGGGTTTAATACTTACTTTAACGGCTTTTCTAATAGAAAATGGAAAAAGTATACGGATGTTTCGAATGTTGAATTGGCTTTGCGCATTAAGGGGGAGTTTTCTCTAAAGCTTATAGGGTGCAACCTGGTGAATGGGTCTACCGACATCAAGGTTTATAGTGAAGCGATATTTCGTAGTTCTTCATTTGAAGAAATCACTGCAATTATGCCGGATACTGATGACATGATGCTTGGCTTCGAAATTGAAACCTTAAGTGATTGCATAATACAATCAGGGCATTATTCTGGTGAGTTCGCATCGGATAATCACACGAATCTGGCACTTAGCTCCACCACATGTCATAAGGAAAAATATATTACGCGTAATATAAGATTACTCTATGATGAATTGTTATGTTCAGGTGATGAAGTTGCAAAACATCTGTTTATACATGTTGTGGACAATGGAAATACACTTACAGAACAAAATTTTCCTTCAGATCATCGGATTTTTTTACATCCTAATAAAAATACAGGCGGAGCTGGCGGCTTTGCACGAGGGATGATCGAGTGTATGCACCAGAAAGAACCCATCACCAATGTACTGTTGATGGATGACGATGTTAATATGCAGTCGGAGAGCATTCGAAAAACATATTATTTGTTAAAACATTTGAAGGAGGAGTATCAGAAAAACTTTATCAGTGGCGCAATGCTCTATATGGAAAATGTCGAGATTCAAAAAGAAGACATCGGAATGGTTTCTAAGGATGGGCATTTTATTCCATTAAAGGGCGAAGAGCTGAATCATGAATTATTAAGTGATAATCTATATAATGAAAAAGAGTTTCCTGTCGATGACGATCATAATTATGCGGCATGGTGGTATTGCTGCATACCGATGGATACGATAAAAGAAAAGGGACTGCCTGTTCCTGTGTTTGTGCGTGGAGATGATATTGAATATGGACTACGGTGTAAACCGGGCTTTATTACTATGAACGGCATCTGCGTATGGCATATGGGCTTTACAGGAAAGTACAATGCTGCAATGGATTTCTATCAGGTTAACAGAAATCTGCTGGTAGACCATGCGATTTCTGGTGTGATGAATGATGTGAATATCATTGGAAAAGCCACGAAGGATTTTAGAGATGCTTTGATACGATTGGATTATGACACAGCTGAACTGTGTCTGCGTGCAATTGAGGATTATCTCAAGGGGCCTTCGTATATTATGGAGGATCATGGAGAAGAAATATTAAAATCGAATAGTGAACTTGTTCATAAGATGGAACCTTTAGCAAAATTCGGGAATCCCGATATTGGATTAGGTGATCCAGATATTGATGGGAATCGAACGTTCATACAGAAAGTTATTTCTAAGATTACTCGAAATGGACATAGGTTCTGGATAGGGAGATACCGAAAAGATATTAACTCGATTCCTTATAATGGTGTTTGGACGCCGGAAAGAATATATTTACGTGAACGATTAATTGCAGTGAATTTGGACAATCGAACAGGATATATGTTGCTAAGAGATCGAGCTCGATACAAAGTACTCATGAAAAGATTTAAGAAGGCGATTGATTCATATAAAAAATCGAATGCAAGTATTATAGAGGATTATCGAAAGATGAAAAATGAAATATATTCAGAAGACTTTTGGCAAAGATACTTGAATGATTAAAATATTCAGAAAATGTTGATTTTTCTTTTGAAATCTTCATAACAATGTAAGCCTACTCGGTTAACATTGAATGATTACGAAATAAGGCATGACTAGTGATGAATGGAACTGAACTAATTACATTATTATCAAGAAACCTTGAAAGTATCGGGTCAGCGGTTGGGCCTTTTGCTGGCGCTCTTTTTACTGCTATCTTTCTTAGACGTAATACTAAAACAGATGAATTTGAAAAAATAAAGGCGGGTAAATTCAAAGAGGTAGCGGATGATTTACTCACTTCTGGAAAAATGACTTATACCGAGTATTATAAGGCAAATAACTTTCTAACTATTGCAAAAAAAGCGGATTGTTATTATCAGGATCATCCAAGAATAAATACTGGTGCAAAATACGATTTTGATTGGTTTGTGCGCTTTTATGAAGCGACAGGAAGTGTAAGTGATGATGCTATGCAACATTTGTGGGCGAAGATCCTCGCGGGAGAAATCGCACAACCATCTTCTTTCTCGCTTAAGACGATAGATGTTATGAAGAATCTGAGCAAGAAAGATGCGGAGCTTTTTGTCAAAATATGTTCGCACTCGTTTGTGATGAACGAAAGTGTTTATTTTTTGCCCAATGAAAACGAGTACTTAAAATGTGCTGGAATTACATATGCAAATATTATGAAGTTGAATGAGTTAGGCCTGATGTTTAATAACGGATTCATATCCTTTGATCTTAGCATAAGCAATGAACCTCAAATTCTAATGATTAATCATGATTTGATTATGATGATTGCATCGTCTTCTGGAAAGCCAGAAAAAGCCAGCATAACTCAATATCCATTTACTGAAGTTGGAAAAGAACTATCAACTTTGATAAGTGAAAGTGCTTCGGATGAAGACTTCTTGAAGTATGGTGAGCTTTTATCTCGCGATAAATCGTTGGATATTTCTGTGCACAAAGTTATTAATCGTGAGGGGAACTCAATCAGATTTGAAAAAAGAGATTTAATACATGTAGACATATCTGCAACTAATAATGAGTGACCTATTGTTGATTTATAAGCTGTCATGGAACTGTGAGTATTCTGGGCGATTCTGAACCGCTATTCTGGTAATACAGAAACATTGGGCCAGGACCATAAAGTGGTATATATTGTTAAAGATGGGGGCATAGAGTGAATATAAGTAAGCAGTCAAAACTATGGCAAAAAAGGAAAAACATCGATAGTTGGTGTGCGTTTTGGGTTTGTGCCATAATATCTACCATCATCATTTTTCCGTTTGTTGTCATGAATGGTGGAATACTTACGATGTGTGAGGATTTCAATGCTGAAACGATCCCTTATTTATACTATATTCATGACACAATTTATTCGGGAGAATTTGGCTGGAGTTGGTTTTTTGATTTGGGTGGAGATGCGGTGCAATCCTTAAGCTCAATTGGCGGATTTAATATTACCACCTTGATAAATGCATTATTTCCACGGGATATGATAATTTATGCACTTCCATGGTTCGTTGTTTTGCGATACTCATTAATGGGAACAGGCGCATATTTATATATTCATCGATATGTGAGAAACCAAAATATTGCGCTGATCGGAGCGATTCTGTACGCATTTTCTGGATACAGTGCCTGCGTTTTGGTTTTTAATTTTATAAATGATGCATTTGTTATTTTCCCGTTTACATTATGGGCCTTAGATGGTCTGATACTTGAAAATAGAAGAGCAGTTTTTGCCTTTACGATTTTTATAACTGCTCTCGGTAGCCCAAGTACACTCGTGATGGAGATATTTTTTTTTGCAGTGTACTATCTGATCCGTTATTTGTTTGAAGATATTCATTACTTAAGAGATTGTGTTTCGTGTATGGTTGAAGGGATTCTTGGGATTGCTATGGCATCAGTTTCCTTTATACCTCAGGCAATGATACTATTGAACAATAATCGTCTTTCATCGGATAAATTGTATGGCAGTTCATCGCTTACATTTTCCAGTACGGATATTCTGCTATGGCTCCGTGCATTGATCTTACCAGCAGAGACTATGTCAAATAGCACTTCTGTAGTATCGGCAGATTGGACCAGTAATGCTGCCTATTTACCGATGATAGGAATAACATTGGTAATTGCTTTTGTGTGGCGTAATCAAAAAACATGGATTCGAAGGATGGTCATTGCTGAACTTATCATTTCTCTAGTGCCATTTTTGAATAATATGTTTATGCTAGAGATGGGATGCCCTTATCGACGGTGGTATGCATTTGGCCTCTTGATTTTAGCACTGGCGTCTACAGTGGTGATAAATGATATAGCAGAATATCCTGTTACAAAAGCGGCCATAGTATCATCTGTACTTATAATTTTGTATGCCTTGATTGTCTATCTTGTGCCATGGTATGGAACAGAACGACTTCCCGTAAATTCTCCTAGAAGATTTTTTTTCCGCATTGTTGTTTCTCTGCTCGGAATTGCTATAACAGCATTGCTTTTAGTGTGCTCTAAAAAGCTTATATCTAAGAATAGAATGAAATTTATGATTATAAGCGTAATGTCGTTTGCTGTTATAAGTAATGCAATAGTATTGCAGGAATATAAGAAAAACTCATTTCATGCAATTCAAGACAACAAAACAAGCCAGATCTTGAATGAATTAGAAAATACAGGACGAGTTTTAAGAAATAAGGATATACTTCCATATCGTGTAGTTTTTGCAAACGATTATTATAATTATGGAATGATGCATCACTATCCGGCAAGAATTACGTTTGTTTCATTGGTATCACCATCAATTGAGAAATTTTACAGCTTGTTAGGCACAGCACGTGGCACCATATCACCATGGGGGCCAAATGGAACGAATTCTCTTTTGTCAACGAAGTTCTTTTTTATGGAAGGACTAAATGATCATCTTGAATTGGAAGTTCAATATAATAACGGCAATCGAGAGGTGTATTTATATAAGGATAAACTGGCTTTACCGATAGGATTTACTTATGATTCATTTATAACTGAAGATGAATTATGCGATACTCCAGAAGAAATACGCGCGGCTGTTGCATTAAAAAATCTTGTTGTTTCTGATAAGGATGTAAATTTAGTAGATGACAGTTTAATTCATGATGATGATTTTGTCTATGACACTCCTGTTCCTGAAAGTGAATTAAATAGATTAGAATTGAATCATAAAATCGAGGCAGGAACGGACTTTTCATATGACTCATATCATTTTAAAACCACAATCCAATCATCGAAGAGCAAGTATGCTTTTTTTTCAGTGCCATATAGTTCTGAATGGACTGCGGAAATTAATGGGGAAAAAGTACATATTCTGGACTCACTCGGAATGATGGCTATTCCTATAAATGAAGGTATAAATGAAATTATATTCACCTATCATCCTCGGACTAGTACGACTTCATTTGCACTTTCGTTTTTGTTTATTATAATTTGGCTGATTTATTGGCAAAGAGGAAGAAAGGAAAGAGGATAATGATAGGTTTTAATGTGCCACCTTATGTTGGGACAGAGTTTGAATATATTCGCAAAGCCGTAGAGAATAGAAAAATCTGTGGTGATGGTGAATTTACCAAAAAATGTAATTCATGGATTGAAGACCGCTTTCATGCGCAGAAGGTGCTTTTGACGACCAGTGGAACAACGGCTTTGGATATGGCCATGATTTTATGCGATCTTAAGCCAGGAGATGAGGTGATTTTACCAAGCTATACATTTTCCAGCACTGCGACTGCAGCGGTACTCGTTGGTGCAAAACTGGTATTTGTTGATATTCGACCAGACACAATGAATATTGATGAAACAAAGATAGAAGCTGCAATTACGCGGAAAACGCGTGTAATTATAGCTGTTCACTATGCTGGTGTTGCATGTGAGATGGATACTATCATGGATATCGCTCGTCGGCATAACTTAAAAGTCGTTGAGGACGCAGCACAAGGTGTAATGAGCACCTATAAGGGCAGAGCGTTAGGAACCATTGGCGATTTTGGTTGCTACTCATTCCATGAAACTAAAAACTATTCAATGGGAGAAGGTGGAGCGCTTGTAATTAATAATTCTGCTTATAATGAGAAGGCAGAAATCCTGCGCGAAAAAGGAACTAACCGCGCAAAATTTTTCCGTGGACAGGTGGATAAATACACATGGGTTGACTTCGGAGATAGTTATTTGCCAAGTGAACTAAATGCTGCATATTTATGGGCTCAACTTGAAAAAGCAGACATGATAAATGAAGATAGATTGGATAGTTGGAATGCTTATTATGCGGCGTTTAAAGTGCTTCAAGAGGAAAATTTAGTGAAATTACCGAGCGTTCCGGAAGGTTGTATCCATAATGCACATATGTTTTATATTAAATGTAAGGACTTAAATGAACGTACTAGATTTATTGCTTATATGAAAGCCAATGACGTGCAGACTGTATTCCACTATATTCCATTGCATTCTGCACCGGCAGGATTAAAATTTGGAAGATTCTTTGGAGAAGATATTTTCACTACAAAGGAGAGTGAGAGATTAGTAAGGCTTCCTTTGTATTATGGATTAAAAGAAGAAGATAGAAATAAGATCATTGCGTTGGTGTTGAAATTTTACAGCCAGAAGGGGGAGAAATGATCGTTGTTATAGGTGCTACCGGATTTATTGGGATGTATACCGTTGAATATTTATTGGCACAAGGTAAAAAAGTTCTTGCAACAGGGCGTAATGATAAGCTTGGCATGATTTTGAAAAAAATGGGAGCAGACTATATTTCGCTGGATATTACAAAGCCAGATGACTTTGAGGCCCTCCCAAAGGAAAATGTAGAGGGGGTAATTCACCTGGCAGGATTGTTGCCTGCAAATATTAAGGATGAGTCAGGGAACGAGCATGCAACGTTATATTTTGATGTTAATGTAAATGGTACAATTCATGTCTTGGAGTATTGCCGTAAGAACAATATAAAAAGAGTTATTGGATGTTCTTCATACTCAGATGTTGCAAAATCATGGAAAAAGGGAGTTGCTTTAACAGAGGAAGAACCACGTAACTTTAGTTTCACAGGAGACCATGCTGTTTATGTTATTTCGAAGAATGCTGCCAACGATATAATGGAACATTATAATCAGCAATTTGGTATGCAGTGTGCCTGGTTTCGCTTTCCACCGGTATATGGTGTTGGACCTCATTCATCAATCTATGTTAATGGTAAGTTGTATAAATCAGGTATTCAGACATTTATTGAACGTGCGGAGAACCGCGAAAACATTGAAATCTGGGGAGATCCACACATTCAGCGAGATATTATTTATGTGAAGGATGTTGCACGTGCATTTGGAATGGCGTTAGCAAGTGAACGAACATATGGATTGTATAATATGACTTCGGGGACAAAACTTGATTTGGAAGAGCAGGCAAAAACGGTTATTGAAGTATTTGGAAATCCAGCTTACAGCAAAATTATATATAGGCCAGATAAGAAGAATAATACACCATCATTTTTGTTTGATATGTCTAAAGCAAGAGAAGATTTTGGATTTATCCCAGAATATACAACATATAGAAAGATAATGGAAGACTATAAGAATGAACTTAATAGTGGTCGATGGAATTCATATTTAGAAAACCGTAAAGATCACGAGTGAGGCTGTATTTATGCAAATATCTGTTGTTGTTCCTGTTTATGGATGTAAAGAAGCATTGCCTGAATTATATAAACGCTTAACTCAAACGCTTTCTAATATTGTGGAGGATTATGAAATTATTCTAGTGAATGATGCATGCCCTCAAGGATCATGGGAAGTTATCGAAAAATTATGTCAAGCGGATACTCACGTGATTGGTTTAGAGATGTCAAGAAATTTTGGGCAAATCAAAGCTATAACAGCTGGACTAGACTATAGTTCAGGTGACTGGGTGGTTGTGATGGACTGCGACCTTCAAGATCAACCTGAAGAAATTGTGAATTTGTATAATA
Source organism: Lachnospiraceae bacterium (assembly GCA_030540075.1). Taxonomy (GTDB): domain Bacteria; phylum Bacillota; class Clostridia; order Lachnospirales; family Lachnospiraceae; genus Oribacterium. The sequence continues at coordinate 4,854 of JAUNWX010000008.1, read as the reverse complement.
AAGCACTAGAAGGATATGATGTTGTTTTTGCTCGCCGAAAGGTACGAAATGATTCATGGCTTAAAGTAAAAGTGTCTAATGCATTCTATAGTGTGTATTCTTTTGCAACAGGACATCCTTATGATGCGTCTTTATGTAATTTTAGTATTAGTAAAAAAATAGTAGTGGATGCCTATTGCAGTATGCGAGAGTTACATAGGGCATTTGTGATGTATATACAATGGCTTGGATTTAATGAGACCAGTATTGATGTGGATCACCATGAACGATACGCAGGGACATCAGGTTATAATTTAAAAAAAAGAATCAATATGGCTATTGAGATATTGACCTCTCAGTCTGACAAGTTATTAAAGATAACTGTGAAAATGGGATTAATGATATCATTAATCTCTTTTCTGACAATCTGTATTATAGTTATTCGGTATTTTGGAATGCATATACAGCCGGGATGGTCAAGCATTATAGCCTCTGTATTTCTTATGGGTGGAATGACAATTGCTTGCATAGGCGTTGTTGGCATCTATATTGGCAATATTTTTATGGAAGTAAAACATCGCCCACTATATGTGGTACGACAGGCGCTTAATACAAAGAAGGATGTATAAAATGAAAAAGCTGGCTATTATCGGAGCATCATACCTTCAGAATCCTTTGATTCTTAAAGCAAAAGAAATGGGCCTTGAGACACATGTGTTTGCATGGGCAGCAGGGGATGTGGGGGAAAAAACAGCAGATTACTTTTATCCTATTAGTATTGTGGAAAAAGACCAGATTCTGGCAAAATGTAGAGAAATCGGCATTGACGGTATCTGTAGCATTGCGTCCGACTTGGCGGCAATTACAGTGAACTATGTTGCTGCAAAGATGGGACTGACAGGCAACAGCTTAGAATGCACACATAAATCTACTAATAAACATGCTATGCGGGAGGCGTTTCAAAAGAATGGTGACCCTTCGCCCAAAAGTATTTTAATACATTCAATTGAAAATCTTCAAGGTGTTAAGATTAATTACCCTGTGATTGTAAAACCTGTAGATCGTTCAGGAAGCCGAGGAATCACTAAGGTGGAAAGTTATGAGGAACTTTCCACCGCGATTCAATGTGCAGAAGAACAAGGATTTGAAAAAGATGCCTTGGTGGAGGAGTTTGCTACTGGACAGGAATATAGTGTCGAATGTGTATCGTATCATGGAAAACATCATTTCCTTGCTATGACTAAAAAATACACAACTGGAGCGCCAAAGTTTATTGAAACAGGGCATATTGAACCTGCACCTATTTCACATGAAAAACTTGAAGAAGTTAAGTGCACAGTCTTTCATGCACTTGACACGTTGGGTATTCAAAATAGTGCATCTCATACAGAACTTAAAATTTCGAAAAATGGAAAAATAGCATTTATAGAGATTGGCGGCAGAATGGGAGGCGATTGCATTGGTAGCGATTTGGTTGAGTTATCTACAGGTATTGATTTTGTGGCAGCTGTTATTCAGATTGCACTAGGGCAGGAACCTGATTTGCAACCTAAACATCCAGGAGAGTGTGCCGCAATTCGCTTTGTATTTTCGCAAGATGATGTGGACGTGCTACAGAAGCTTAAAAAGAAAAACCCTCAATACTTGTTGAGGGAAGATGTGGAAACTGTACATGATGGTGCGGTGACAGATAGTTCGACTCGATTTGGATATTACCTGATGCATGCAAAAACTTGCGCGGAGTTGGAGCCGTATTTGCCAATACAGCAGGAGGATGCTGAATGACAAAGTCAAATTTGAAAACTCTTATTGCGTTGCACTGTATGCTGATGATTTATTCCATGAGTGGCATTTGTAGTAAATTAGCTGCCAGACAGATATTTCTGAGCGCTAAATTCTGCCTGTATTATGGAATAATAATCTTGCTACTGGGTTTTTACGCAATCGGGTGGCAACAAATTATTAAACGCATCCCATTGACAACGGCATTCGCTAATAAGGCTGTAACTGTTGTGTGGGGCATTGTATGGGGGCGGATGTTCTTCCAGGAGTCTATTACACTAGGTAAAATTGTAGGCGCTATTTTGGTCGTAGCTGGAGTTGCTTTGTTTGCGGAGTCCGATGAGAAAAAAGTAACAGAAGGGGCAAACGATGAATAAAGAAACTTTGCTTTATGCGGGCCTGTTACTATTAGGAGTGTTTATAAGTGCTGTTTCGCAGGTGATGTTGAAAAAGGCAGCACAGCGTAAGTATAAATCTGTAATTCAAGAATATATGAATCCGCTTGTAATTATTGCTTATGCTATGTTTGTAGGGACAACATTCTTGTCTATATTAGCTTACAGAGGACTACCTCTTTCTATGGGGCCTGTGCTAGAAGCGACCAGTTATATCTATGTCACTATTTTTGGTGTTACCATTTTTGGGGAGAAGATGAACCGAAAAAAGTGGATAGCATTAGCTTTGATTGTTTGTGGAATCGTCATCTGTACCGTATGGGCTTGAAATTTTGAATAATACGGTTCAAATGTTTCAGATGGAGACTTAAGCGTCGTTCGACAGTCATCGGTATTTTCCCTACCGAAGCATCTTTGCTTCGGTTAATCGGATCTGTCCTGATTGAGCAGAATACGCTCGGCCAGACGCACAAGGCAATCTTCAGCCCAGAATTCTATCAGAATCTCCTCAGCTCTAACCTGCGAGAGATTCTGTAGCATGTCGCCGAAGAACAGGCTGCATTAATGGTGGCATAATAGCGCAACCCGTACCTATAGGATGGAGGGGCTAGGCCACGGGAAGAAAGAATAAACAAATCCTAAAATATTTATACAACGCGTGATGAGACTTCGGTGTGATGATGCAGCGGAGGCGCGATGATTGGTGGGATTCGAAAGATAGCGCGATGCGACTACATTGGTGCCAGGCCAGAGAATTTCATTAATATTAAAAATAGATTTAAAACTCAAACTTCCCACACGTAAATCGTGTGTAGCACCTTGAAAACTCTATATTTCAGACAATAAAAAAGGCATAAGCCCTTTGATTAAGGTATAATGAATTTACCACAAAACATTACCACAAAGGAGACTTACGCCATATGCATATCTTAGCACAGGGACAGGATAATCGTGAAGAGGTAGATTGCGCTGTATCAAAGTTTATTTCCGACTTCAGAATCGGTGACCTTCTGAAAAAGTGCAATGCTCAGAAGCAGAAGGGTGTTCCGGTCATGACGATCTTTCGGTACAAGCTCGCGAATGTCTTCAATCAGAAGAGCATGTACATGCAGATGAAGACGAAGCATTTCGCTGAGCCGTTCTCAAAGAATGCGTTCTATCGATTTCTGAATGATGCCGGTATCAACTGGCTTCGTTTTACGACCCTGCTTGCCCTTTCGGTCATCGAGAACTTCTTCAAGCCGCTGACCAGCGAAGATCGCGCTGACGTTTTCATCGTTGATGACTCGCTTTACGAGCGCGCTGGTTACAAGAAAACGCAGATGGCCTCCCGCGTGTTTGATCATGTCTCCATGCGGTACAAGACAGGCTTCCGTCTCTTGACGCTCGGATGGTCCGATGGTAATTCTTTCGTTCCAATCAACTCAAGTCTTCTGGCTTCTTCAAAAGATTCAAATCAGCTCGGTGACTTCTCAAAAGTCGACAACCGTTCTCTGGCGGGTAAGCGCCGGAAGATGGCTGTTACGAAGGCAACGGACGTGGTACTCCATCTTCTGAAGTACGCTAAGACATCCGGTCTCAGAGCCAGGTATGTTCTGTTTGACAGCTGGTTCTCTACTCCGCACACACTCGTGAAAATCAAGGAGAGGGGCTTCGATTCCATCGCAATGGTCAAGGTCAGCTCCAAGATCAACTATGAGTTTGAAGGCAAGCGTAAGAACATCAAACAGATCTATGCCAGCTGCAAGAAGCGCCGTGGGCGTTCTTCTTACCTTCTGTCTGTCGAGGTTAAAGTCGGCAAGGGTACTGAAAACGAGCCCGCGATTCCTGCCCGCATCGTATGTGTTCGGAACCGGTCAAACAAAAAGAACTGGCTTGCTGTGATCTGCACAGATATGTCGCTGACGGAAGAAGAAATCATTCGGATCTATGGAAAGAGATGGTAAGCGCTCAGTGTTAGCTGAGCGCGCTAACTGACTACCGTGAGATCTTTGGATTTCCATCCTTGTCTTCGATAGTTGCCTTCGTGTCTATGGCACAGAGTTTCTTCATCTTATCTGACCATGGCATCAGTTCTTCAATGCCCTCGGGCTCATGAACGTAGTCCGGCATGTAAAGGAGTACCGCCTGCAGATACTTGAAGACGCTCAGGTTGTTAAGTTTCGCTGTCTGCGCCAGGCTGTAGATGATAGCGCTGGCTTCGGCACCGGCCGGTGTATCGTGGAAATAGAAGTTTTTCCGTCCCACGGCATACGGTCTTGCACCACAGCTCTCAGTGAAGTTGTTTGAAATCGGAATGCTGCCGTCCAGGAAATAGTTCTCCATGTACGGTTTCTGATTCTGGGCATACGTCACCGCTTTCCCCAGCAGGCTGGTTTTGCTTGCTGAGATCTGATCCAGGGATTCCCAGATCTGATTCCAGATCTCGTGCTCCTTGGATGCTTCTCGTTTGATTTTGCGTTCCTCCGCGCTGAGATCGATGAAGCTTCGCTCGATTTCAAACAGCTTCGAGCAGAGATTTACGATCTTTGCGGCAGGTGACTTGGACTTACCACTCCTGCGGTCCTCTGACGGTATTGCGTCATAGAACTTACGCCGGAAATGTGCCAGGCAGCCACATCGGAGGACGCCCTTCGGCAGATGATTGTATATTGTAAATAGGCAATCCATAAAATCGTCATCAAAATTCCCTGTTTTT
>JAUNWX010000007.1 GCA_030540075.1 Lachnospiraceae bacterium | reverse complement strand
TACGCACGGTGGTGTGAGAGGACGGCGGCTAGTCACCGCCTCCTACTCGATTTATGGCGTAAAGATTACACGGATGGACGATGGAGACAGATTTGCAGGATGCGCATTTCTGTTGCGGATGGTTTCGTAACGATTATGGCTGAGACTCGTCTACAGAACCTTAGAGCCGAGGAAGATAAGAATCAAAACAGGACCCTTTAGAGGCACTTGGAGTAATTTTTCCTTGTTCCCCTCTGCAACACGGAGTTTCCATAAAAGGAAACTCCGTCGTTTGCAGAGGGCCTAGTGCCTCTTAAGGGTCCTGTTTTAGATTCTTACGACTCGTGCGACCAGGTTCTGAAGACGAGCCTCAGCCGGATTGTTTGATTTTCCATCGCTATCGAAATGCCTGATCGGTCACGGAGCCCACTGCCGGCCATCCACAGTTGAAGTCAGTGGAGGAATGCGCCGAGTACGCCGTAGGAGACGATCGACATGATGACGGAGGCGAGCAGTACGCCGACGATGATGGCGAGGAAGGATTTCTTCCGTGGCATGTGCAGAAGCCCTGCGACGAGGGAACCGGTCCATGCGCCGGTGCCCGGGAGCGGGATGCCGACGAAGAGCACAAGGCCCCAGAAATCATACTTCTGAATCGCTGCCTGGTTCTTCTCGACCTTCTCGCGGAGCTTTCGCGCGATGCCCTGCGTCGGTCCGAAATGCTCACACGCCAGCACGATCTTCTCGATGAAGAGAAGGATCAGCGGGATCGGCAGGAGATTTCCGACGATGCAGAGGATCAGTGCACGCAGATACGGCACGCCCAGCAGCGAGGATGCGAGGAGTCCGCCACGGAGCTCCAGGATCGGCATCAAGGAAATGATGAAGACGATGGCGTCCTTCGAGAGGAGTCCCGTCAGGTGAGTGGTGACAAAGCTTACAAGTGCTTCCATTTTTGACCTCAATTTCCTAATAATATCGTAATTCAGTTTTCTTGAATGCCCCTATGGAATGTGATAGACTAAACAGATGATTTGAAATTACGTTCACACGTCATCTGGAAGAGATCGATGTCTCCCGCGGCGTGATCACAGCGCTGGTCGCCTGCATTGTCCGACGCCATAAAAGGCACAATGCCGATTCTATCGACTGCGTCTGACTGTGTCAAGCGATGAACGGGTTTCAGATCACTGAAACAGAAGGAAACGAAAGCCGGGACACTGTCTGACCGCTGTCGGCCATCCTCGAATCACGGATGCGGAATCTCGAGCGCATCGAGCGGGTCATTCAGATCCGCAGCCCGGACATCCGGAAACGCGCTTACGGACACACTGTGTTGCAGGGGCCGCGAACAGCCATAGAAAGAAGTATATGATCAGTTACGAAGAAGAAATCAAACGTTTTAAGCCGAGTCTCGATGTCGATCAGATCGAGGATGCCATCGCGAAGGTGGACCTCACGGATATGAACGACATCATGACCAGTCTCATCGAGGAGGCCATCAAGCATAAAAAGGATGAGAGTGCTAAATGAAGTATGACGTAATGCTGGAGCAGATCGCAAACTGCTACTACAATCTGGGACTGGAGCGGGCACGTCTCCGCGATCTGAGCGGAGCCGCCGAGCTGCTGAAGAAGTCGCTGACCTTCGATAAGTATCAGAAGGATGCGCGCAATCTCCTGGGCCTTATCTTTTTCGAGTGCGGCGAGACCGCGGATGCGCTCGTGCAGTGGGTCATCAGTATGAACCTGCTGCCACAGGATAACATCGCGGATCATTACCTCGATGAGATCCAGCGCAAGCCGGCGATCCTCCGGATCTGTTCGGACAATGTCAAGCGCTATAATCAGGCACTGGACTATGCGCAGAACAACAACGAGGACCTCGCCATCATGCAGCTCAACCAGGTCATCCAGGACAGCCCGAACTACATCAAGGCGCAAATCCTGCTCGCTCTTTTATATATGAAGAGAGAGGACTGGGTGAAGGCGGGGCGCAGCCTCTACCTCGTGCTGAAGATCGACCGCAACAATCCGAAGGCGCTCGTGCTGATGGATGAGGTCAAGCATAACACCGGCCGGAAGGAGGTCGAGCAGAGCCGCCTGAAGAATGCATTTTCCCACCGGAAGATGACGGACGATGATGTGCTGATCCCGCAGGAGGTGAAGCAGGTGTCCCCGTGGATGGTCGTCGGCTACATCTTCGTCGGTGTCATCCTGGCGCTTTTCGCGTTTTATCTGCTGATCATGCCGGCGAAGACGAAGGCGCTCAATGCCGAGAACAACCGCGAGCTGATCACCTATACTGAGAAGCTCGATGCCTCGAACCGTGCGTATGCGGAGCTGAAGGATTCGTACGATACCCTGGAGTCGCAGTACGCCGAGGCGGCGGATCAGGTCTCACAGTTTGAGAATGCCAATGCCTCCTTCATGGGTCAGTACCAGGCACTGAACGAGATCCGGACAGCACTGGCGAATTGTGATACCCTTCAGGCTGCGAAGCTCTATACGGGCCTCGATCAGAGCCAGATCAGTGATGCGACCATGCAGCAGCAGCTGCAGAGCATCAAGGTGCAGATGGAGGGCTCGATCTATCAGGAGCTCGCCGACCAGGCGACCAGTGCCTGGAACAGCGGAAACAAGGATCAGGCAGCCGAGCTGTACAATCTGAGCCTGGCGATCCGCGAGGAACCGGAAAATATGTATCTCCTCGGACGTCTCTACCAGAATATGGGAAGAACCGACGAGGCCAACACACTGTTTGATAAAATCATCGGCGCACACCCGGATTCAAATTATGCCGAGCGTGCAAGACAGGCAAGAGGGTACTGATCCATGCTGAATGTTGAGAAGATCCGCCTGATGACCCAGCTTTCGATTTATGATCGGAAAGAGGGAAAGGCGATACGGGATGTAAGCAGATATTTCAAGGGAGACTATCTCTCCCGTAGGATGTTCATGGCACTCGTGCACTACACACTGTGCTTTATTCTGGTGTCCATGCTGCTGATGCTGATCAATCTCGAAGAGCTTTTGATGCATCTGAACATCCCGTTTATCGTGGCTGCGGTCCGGGTTCTTCTTTTCATTTATGTGCTCGGCTTCGTGGGCATGATGGCGTTTTCCTATGTGCGCTATGCACGGGCCTATGATGATCTTCATCGGAAGAGTCTCTACTATATGGCGAAGCTTGACAAGCTGCTGCAGCTCGAGGAGGCACCGGATACGAAGCTCAATATCGAGAGCGCTGGCTCCGAGTTCTATAAGGAAAAGGGCGGGAAGATCCGCATCATGGAGGATGCGCCTGAGCGACAGGCGAAGCAACCGAAGCCACAGCCGGACAAAAGGCGGAGCGCAACGGCTGCCCCGAAACAGGCCGAAGCGCAGCACACGCTGCGAAAGAGTGCTGCGCAGCCTGTGGTCCGAAAGGAAGAGGAGTGGCTGGATGATCCGATCGAACCAGAGAATGGCTGGCTGGATGATCCGGTCGAACCGGAGGGCGGCTGGCTGGACGGTGAAGACGATATTGTAAACACAGGCGATGAGAGCGGCTGGCTGGACGATCCGGTCGAGCCGAAGAAGCACAGTGACACGGGCAGACCATCCGCGGATGGCATACAGCTTATGGATTTCAGAAAACATCACGAGGAAGAGAAACGATGACACAGCTGGTCGATATGAAGGATGAATTACAGAAGTTTTACATCAAAAATGAATACTGGCTCACACCTGTACTGAAGGCGCTGACCGCGTACGTGAGCTTTTTCATGATCCGGCTTCGCATAGGCTCCGACACTATGTTCGGCAGTCTGCTGATCGCGATCGCCGCTGCGGCACTGTGCTCGTTCCTTCCGTGGACGGCCGTCACGGTCATGTCGGCAGTCTTCGTGCTGGGCAATGCCTATGGCACGTCGATGGAGCTGGCCCTTATGGCAGCTTTCATCCTCCTGCTGATGGCACTTGCGCAGTCTGCCTTCCGTGCAGGAAATGCGATTCTGATCGTCCTGGTACCGATGCTGTTTTACTTGCATGTACCCTATGTACTTCCGATCATCGCGGGACTCAGCCTTGGACTGATGTCCATCGTACCGGTATCCATCGGCGTGATGATGTATTATTTTATCGAGTATATCTCGGAGAATGCATCGCAGCTCAGTGTATCGACGAAGGATCCGATGGAGATGGCGAGCCAGTATGCCGCCATTTTCCAGGGCTACTTCCAGAACCGCACGATGATCGTGTCCATCATGGCCTTCGCCATCTGCATCGTGCTGGTGTTTATCCTTCATCAGATGGTGTTTTCGTATAACTGGGGTGTGGCGGTCATCGTCGGACTCCTCTCGATCCTGGTGGTTTCCGCCATCGGATCCGCGCGCCTCGGGGCCAGCTTTTCCTTTGGCTCAGCACTGATCGGCGCGATCCTTTCCGGCATCCTCTCCTTCCTGTATGCGCTCGCCTTTCATGGCGCAGACTATAAGGGAACGGAGCGCTTACGCTTCGAGGATGATGACTATTTCTATTTTGTAAAGGCGATTCCGAAGCTGAAATCAGGAAATGAGGCATAATTCGAATGACAGGAATGATTGAAAAAATGAAAAGCTGGGTGAGCCTCCTGCCACCGATCGGCTATACCAACATCCTCGAGATCATCATCCTCGCGGTACTCGTATATGAGTTCCTTCTCTGGATCAAGAATACGAGGGCCTGGGAGCTGCTCAAGGGACTGCTGGTCATCGCCGCCTTTATCACCGTGGCCGCCATCCTGCACCTCACGACGATCATGTGGCTGATCGAACGTATCTCGACCGCCGCCATCATCGCGACGGTCGTCATCTTCCAGCCGGAGCTTCGGAAAGCACTGGAGCAGCTCGGCAGCCGGAACTTCATTTCGAATCTGATTCCGGATGACGGGATCGACGACGCCAGTGTGACGACGATCAATGAAATCATCCGCGCGACCTTCGAGATGGCGAAGAAGAAGACCGGAGCTCTCATCGTGATCCAGCAGAATCAGCCACTGAAGGAAATCGAAGAGACCGGCATCCGTATCAACGGTATCGTATCGGCGGCACTGCTGATCAACATCTTCGAGAAAAACACACCGCTGCACGATGGTGCGGTCACGATCGTCGGCGACAAGGTAACGGCCGCGACCTGCTATCTGCCACTGTCCGATACCGATATCTCAAAGGACTTCGGTACACGTCATCGTGCTGCGCTCGGCATGTCCGAGACGAGTGACGCCGTTACGATCGTGGTCTCGGAGGAGACCGGCCGCGTGTCGGTCGCTGTAAACGGAAAGCTCTGCCGTGCGCAGGACGCCGAAGCCCTGCGCTCGATGCTTCCGACGAGAGAGCAGAAGGAGATGGATAAGAATACACGCTTCCGTATCTTCCGTACGACACGAAAGGAAGGCAAAGCATGATGAAACATTTCTTTACTGAAAATCTGCCACTGAAGGTATTGAGCCTCCTGATCGCGCTGCTCCTCTGGCTGCTGGTGGTCAATGTCTCGCATCCGGAGGTAACGGATACGAAGACGGTGCCGCTCGAAGTCGAAAATCAGTCGGCCTTTGCGGCGCAGAATAAATCTTGGGAAATCGACCGCACGAGTGTGACGATCAGCTACAGTGTCCGCACGAACAGCCGCTCCCTCATCAGCGCATCGGATTTTCATGCCTACGTGGATCTGAAGGATTACAGCATCACCGGTGCGGTTCCGATCTATGTGGATGTGCTGAATGATAAGGACGAGCTGATCGGAGATGTGACGGTGCGCCCGACGGTCACCCGTGTCATCATCGAGGACATCCAGGAAAAGAAATTTGAAATCAAAAATACCGTGCATGGTACACCGAAGAGCGGCTACAAGGTCGCGAATGTCATCGTGAGTCCGGAATATGTCTATCTGAGTGGTCCGGAATCCGAAATCGGCCGTGTGTCCAGCGTCGGGATCGATGTCAATGTGGAGGGGATCGCACAGAACGAAGACGGTGTTGCAGAGCTTGTCTACTATGATGCAAATGGAAATCAGCTCTATGACCTGAAGAACGTCAGCGCATCGACGAGCTCGATTCACTATGCCGTGACCCTGTATAAGGAGAAGTCCATCAACCTTCTGTCCAGTGTCAGTGGTACACCGGCCGCGGGGTATCAGTATGAGTCGACCGCGGTTTCCCCGGCAACCGTGAAGCTGGCGGCGTCGACCTACATCATCGACGGGATGACGGTATTCGAGCTTCCGAAGATCGATATCAGCGGTGCCAGCGGAACGAAGACCGTAAGCTTCAATCTGGCAGACTATCTCCCGGCCGGCGTGATGCTGGCGGAGGACCAGGACGCGGAGGTCAATGTTACCGTCCGCATCGAAAAGATACCGGAGACGGAGGAGACCTCGACCGTCAGTGATGAAACATCTCAAACGACGGCACTCGTCTCCGGATCACAGAGTGCGCATACCAGTGAGAGTACGGCGGCAGAAGCGAAGCTGCCGGAGAGCAGTGCCCAGGATGGAGATACCGCGCCGGAGGGCACGGCCGCTGCGCATGAGTCGGGCAGTACACATGAAGAAACACTGCTCAGCCAGTCCGGACACTGATCGGAGAATACATATATTTCATGAAAACAGAATGGTTTAAACTTGGTATCTATACAGCAGCGTATGTCATGAGCTTCGTGCTTGGAGAGGCGGGTCTTTCCGCCCCTTCCGGCCTTTGCCTGATTTTCGCTGCTGCTTTTTTATATCTTACGGAATACCAGAGGACACGGTCCACGCTGAATCTCCGGGGCCTGCTCGCCCTCGGCCTGCTCGGCGGGGAAGGCGTCGCCCGTTTTCAGCTGAGTCGGCTGAGCACTGACTGGACGATGCAGACCTGGCTCTCGTTCTATGTCTTCTATCTGATCTTTGATCTGTCGGCTCAGTGTGCGGAGCAGGTATGGACTGCAGGGGCAGATCGTCGTGTATCCGGCAGCGAGGTTTCGAGATCGGTAGATTCGGCTTCCAACGGTGTTCGTGATGCCTGTGTGTTTCATGGATGTCCAGGGACAGAAGACGAGGAACACGCTGAGATGATGGATGGAAAATACGGTGACGGACGCCCGGCGATGGGAGAGAAGACGGGGCCGGATCTCCGCTACTTCCGCTATGCGCTCGTCGGCCTGCTCGGTGTTTCCTGGGCGGCGTTTTTCTTCGAGGCCCGGCGGCTCGGTTTCGTACCGCTCTTTACGGTCGATACGCCGCATGCCTACAGCTACTTCCATGTAAAGGGCGTCCACTACTTCACGACGCTGGCCGTGCTTACCCCGGCGGTCTCGATGCTGTATCTCAGCGCCCGTCGTAAACACGGACTTCGTCCGGACGTGCTGGCGCTCCTCGGGCTGCTGCTCCCGACCCTCCTGACGCTCCTGATGGTGTCCCGCTTCCAGTTTATGATTTCGGTGATTCTGGCCGTCTTCGTGGCACTTCTTTCGGGGCGTCGTTATAAGCTCTGGCAGCTTCTGCTGCTCCTCGCGCTGATGGTCGCTGCGTATGTGTTCATCACGATCGAGCGGGCCCATTCCGTCGAGTATCTGAACGGCATCTTCGAGATGAAGGATCCGTCGACCCCGATCTTCATCACCCAGCCGTACATGTACATCGCAAACAACTATGATAATTTCAATGTCATGACCCGTGAGCTGACGACGCACGCCCATGGTCTGCGCATGCTCTATCCGTTTGTGACGCTGAGCGGGCTCAAGTTCTTCATACCCGCGCTGGCGCAGGGCTTTCCGCTCTTCGTGACGAAGGAGGAGCTGACGACGGTCACGATGCTCTATGATGCCTGGTATGATTTCGGACTTGCGGGTATCGTCCTGTTTGCCGTCGTGCTCGGCCTCGTCTCGGGTGCGGTGTCACGTGCCCACCGGAAGGATCAGAATCCGTTCTCTGCGCTGCTGTATGCACAGCTCGCCTTTTATTATCTGGTTTCGTTTTTCACCACCTGGTTCAGTAACCCGGCCACCTGGTTTTATCTGGGGATCAGTTTCGTACTGTACCTCGGCTATGCATGTTCTGCGCGAAAAAGGAGAAGAGAATGAAGCGTTATACGCAGCTGATCTTAAATATCCTGGTGCCGATCCTGATGATTGCAGCGGTCGTCATCTTCGTTCCGAAACTGCTCATCTTTTTTATCCCGTTTATCATCGGCGCCGTCATCGCATGGATCGCCAATCCGCTGATCCGTTTTCTGAATACGAAAACGAAGCTGATGGAACGGCAGCATGCGTCCGTCGTCATCATCATCTTCATGCTCGTACTGATCGGCGCGATCCTTTATCTCGTCATCAGTGTAGCTTTCCGCTTCTGCGTCGGTTTCGCAGAAGATCTGCCGGATATGGTGCGGGACTTCGCCCAGCTTCTCCGGGAGTTCCTGCTTTCCCATCAGAACCTGCTGCAGCATTTCTCACTGAATCTGCCGGGGACGGGGGCGGATGGAACTGAGGTCATACTGGATCTTAACAAACTGAACAGCAGCATCGAGGAATCCCTCCTCGGCTTCGTGACGAATATCTCTGCCCCGATCGCCAATGTCTCCATCGGTGCGGTTCGCTCGATTCCGAATGTCCTCGTGTATTCGGTCGTGACGATCTTTTCTGCATACTGCTTCTGCAAGGATGGCGAACGCTATGTCGAGCGGGTGAAGGCGTGGATTCCGAAGGAACTGTTCCGCTACTATGAGCTGCTGAAGGCAGACATACGGAAGATCATCCAGGGCTGGCTGCTGGCGCAGTTTAAAATCATGTTTGTCGTTTTCCTCGTGCTGGCGATCGGCTTCCTGCTGCTGCGTGTGCGCTATGCGATCCCGCTCGCTGCATTGACCGCATTCCTCGATTTTCTGCCGATGCTCGGGGTCGGCTTCATCATGTGGCCATGGATCGTGATCGACCTTTTCAGCGGAAATCTGATGCAGGCGCTCTGGCTCGTCGTGATCTATGTCGCGACCCAGATCGTGCGTCAGTTCATGCAGCCGAAGATCATGGGCGATACGATGGGACTCTCCCCGTTCCTGACGATTCTTTTCATGTATCTCGGTTACCGCTTCTATGGCTTCGTCGGACTGATTTTCGCTGTCCCGGTCGGGATGCTCGTGATGTGCTTTTACCGCTATGGCGCCTTTAAGAAGATGATGGACTCGATCCAGGCGCTCTACCGGGACCTGATTTCCTTCCTGTAAACGGTACTCCTTGAATCGGTTTGCAGCGCTTCATGCAGGGAAAACGTGACAGAAGTTTTACAGACAGAACGCGGGATTGATACACGCTTCCTGGCGAATACATTGACAAATCAGATGGTACGAAATATAATTCTTAAAAATTAAATATTTTTTTATTGTTATTTTAGAAGGAGAACATCAAATGGAGAAGAAGACAAAGGCTACAGAAGTAAAGAAGGATGCAGCTCTGAAGGAGTCTTTCGCTGAGATCAAGAAGGCTGTAGCAGAGACTGCGAAGGCTGCTGAGAAGAAGGCCGCTCCTGCAAAGGAAGCAGTTAAGGCAGAGGCTCCGAAGAAGGAAGCCGCTCCGAAGAAGACCGCTCCAGTAAAGAAGACAGCTCCAGCAAAGAAGACAGAAGAGAAGAAGCCGGTTGAGAAGAAGACCGCTCCGGCGAAGGCAGAAGTGAAGACAGCTGTTACATTACAGATCGATGGTAAGGATTTCGACCCTGCAAAGATCGTTGCAGACGCACAGAAGGCGGCTGAGAAGATTAAGAAGGATGTCAAGGATGTCCATGTTTACATCAACGTAAACGATCAGGCTGCATACTTCACCGTAGATGGTGAGGGTAAGCCGGAGTACAGAGTAAACCTGTAATTCAGCGTTTCGATCATAGAGAACGATTCATCGAAAGGTGAATCGTTCTTTTTATATACATCCGGTGCTGATATCTGATAAAATACGAGCGACCAGTAGAGATGAAGCATCTCCGATGCAACAGGCTGTAATCACAGGAAAGAATCATTAGTGTGAGGTGAATATGAAGCAATTACCAGCGGAGTTCTGTACCCGCATGAAAGCCCTCCTTTCAGAGGAGGAATACGACGCATTTCTCGAAAGCTTCGAGAAGCCGACCGTCCGGGGACTACGGCTGAATCTTCATAAGCTGATGGAGCTGGAGGAAAGCCCGGATCCGGAGGCGATCCGCTATGCGAAGCTCGTCTCGGACTGGCATCTGAAGCCGATGCCGGAGAGCAGCAGGATCTCCTTCCGCGGACAGACGATGTATACGTCCTTCTACCTCGATGACAGCTACCTCGAGTCCATCGGTATCCGTCCGGGAAAACATCCCTATCATGAAGCCGGACTCTACTATATCCAGGGGCCGGAGGCGATGCAGGTCGTACAGCATATGCAGATCCGTCCCTTCGACCGCGTGATCGACCTCTGTGCGAGTCCGGGCGGGAAATCGACGCAGGCTGCGGACCTTCTTTCGGCGGATGCCGGCGGCTTCCTGATTTCAAACGAATACGTCGCGCTGCGGGCCCGAACGCTCAGCTCAAACATCGAGCGTATGGGACTGCGGAATGTAGCCGTGCTGAATGAGGATACGGGAAAAATAGCCGATCATTTTCCAGAGTTCTTTACGCGTGTGCTCGTCGATGCACCGTGCTCCGGGGAAGGCATGTTCCGGAAGGATGACACGGCGATCGCAGAGTGGTCGCCGGAGAATGTCCGTATGTGCGCTGAGCGCCAGCGGGAGATCACGTCAAATGCGTATCGCATGCTCGCCCAGGGCGGGATCCTCGCCTACAGTACCTGTACCTTCGAAAAGGAAGAGGATGAGGATATACGGGATTATCTGCTCAGCTCCTTCCCGGAGCTCACACTTCTCTATGAGAAGCGTGTCTGGCCGCAGCGGGAGCCGGGAGAGGGACACTATATGGCGATCTTCCGGAAGGCCGGCAGTGATCCGCTGGCCGCGCTGGAAGAGCGCTATGGCACGACGGTTTCCGGTCCGGATCGTCCACTCGAGGAGAAGGCTTACCGGAAGCAGCAGGTGAAGGACCAGGGGTATCTCGTGCCGTCGATGCTGCCGGAGCTTCGCGGACTGCGCTGTCTCCGTGCCGGCATCCAGTCGGAAACGAGCCTGAAGAACCGGACCGAGCCGGCGCATGCGCTGAGCCATGTACTGAATCCGGCAGATGCAGCAGAGCTTCAGCCGTTTGAGCTCCAGTGCTGCAGCTACCCGGCGACGGATCCGCGCATCGACCAGTATCTCAGGGGGCTGCAGATTACGGCACCGGAGGGCGTCAGCGGAAAGGGCTGGTGCATCGTCTGCGCAGACGGCGTCGCCCTCGGACTCGGGAAGCTGGTGAACGGACAGGTGAAGAATCATTTCCCGAAGGGACTTCGCTTCGTCTGAAGAAGGCAAAGTTACAAGCATGGAACCGGCATCGTACGGCCTTTACTGGTCTGTACGGACGATAAAAACAGAACGGCAAATCCGCAGAAAAATGAAAATAAATTTCATTTCTGAATGTCAAAAATCTGCGTCTGTTTTTGTGAAAAAGCCAACATTGTATAAGGAAAGCCTTATAAACTCTATAATTTGTGCCTTATGATGTCAGCATTATACCTGATATTACTTTCACAAAGAATGAAAAAAGCACCCATTTCGGGTTGAATTATAAATGGGCTTCATATACAATATAAACGTCATAAACCGGGGATTTTTTTCCCTTTGTTTAGATATGAAATGGAGGATAAAAAATGGATAATCAGTCAACATCATCCGCTCTGACGAGAATTCAGTCACTGCTCGATGAATTCAGCTTCGTTGAAGTTGGCCGTCTTGTGGAAGCAAGATCAACAGACTTTAACATGGCTGAGAAGAAGGCACCATCTGACGGTGTTGTTACCGGTTATGGAACCATCGACGGCAACCTCGTGTATGTATATGCACAGGACGCTGCTGTTCTTGGCGGTTCCATCGGTGAGATGCACGCGAGAAAGATCGCCAGCATCTATTCTATGGCCATGAAGAATCAGGCTCCGGTCATCGCTCTTCTCGATTGCACCGGCGTACGCCTCGAGGAGGCAAACGATGCACTTTTCGGTCTCGGCCGCATCTACAAGAAGCAGACCCTGGCCAGCGGACAGATCCCACAGATCACAGCAATCTTCGGAAACTGTGGTGGTGGACTCACCGTTCTTGCCGGTCTTTCCGATTACGTACTGATGGCAGAGGGTGCAAAGGCATATGTCAATGCTCCGGATGCAGTTCTTGGTAACAAGGACGACGCAATCGCAAAGGCTGCAAAGCGCGAGGAGTATGGCCTCGTAGACTTCGATGGCACTGAGGATGAGGTATTCGCTCAGATCCGTAAGGTCGTTTCCGTACTTCCGGGCAACTGTGAGGACGGCGGCGTACTCGACGAGTGCATCGATGATCTGAACCGTGCCGTAACCGGCTTCGATACCCTGTCTGCAGACGAGGCTGTGAAGCAGCTCACAGATAACGGTGTATTCATCGAGACCAAGAAGGGCTATTCTCATGATGTCGTAACCGGCTTTGCTCAGATCGGCGGTGAGACCGTTGCGATCGTTGCAAACAAGGAGCAGGCACTTACCTGGAAGGGTGCTGAGAAGGCTGCAAAGCTTGTTACCTTCGCCAATGCCTATGACCTCCCGGTAATCAGCGTGGTTGATGTGACTTCCTACAAGAATACGGAGTGCACAGAGAGCCATATGCCGACCTCTGCTGCCAAGCTTGCGTATGCATATGCAAACGCAGACGTTCCGATGATCACGGTCGTAAAGAACGCACTCGGTACCGCAGGTCTCAGCTTCGGTGCAAAGGCACTCGGCGCGGACGTGGTTTATGCATTTAACAACTCAAAGATCGGTGTTATGGACGCTGCACAGGCTGCCAAGGTAGTCGCTGACGGCGATGCAGAGGCTGAGAAGAAGTTTGCTTCCGAGAATACGGCACTCGCTGCTGCAAAGCGCGGTTATGTCGATGAGATCATCGCTCCGGAGGAGACCAGACAGAGAATCGCTGCTGCACTTCAGATGCTTGGCTATAAGAGCGTATACAGACCTGACAAGAAGAGTGGCACCGTTTAATGAGAGGAGACAGAATGAAACAGTGGTTTAGAAAAGCTGCTCTCTGTTTTGCTCTTGCACTTTCCGTTCTGACACTTGCAGCTTGCGGAAACTCATCGAAGGACACGGTTGAGCCGATCGACCCATCCGTGAAGTCCGCACTTGAGGAGCAGGCAAAGCAGTATGCAGAGCAGAGTATCTATGCTCTGAGCGATGCTGAGATCGAGTCTCAGATCCAGTCCGCATACAAGACAAAGGATGAAATCACCTACAACGGCCTTACCAATTATCTCAACGATAAGGATCGTCTCGGTGCCTTCGTCAGTGTAGACGATGCAGTTGCATCCAAGACAGAAGATGGCTATTCCATCGAAATTAATTCAACATTTGAAAAGAGAACCCTGAAGCTTACCCTCGGTCTCAACGAGCTGACCGGTAAGACGACGGAGATGACCTTCGAGCCGCACTACTCACTCGGTGAGCAGATGGCAGACGCAGGTGCAAACCTCGCGGTAGGTATGGGTACTGTATTCGCAGTTCTCATCTTTATCGCATGGGTGATCTCCATGTTCAAGTACATCAGTGTATTTGAGAAGAAGATGAAGGGCAAGAAGGCACCGGCAGAGGCACCGAAGGCCGCAGCACCGGCTCCGAAGGCCGCAGCACCGGCTCCGGCTGCAAAGCAGGACGATGTGATGCAGGCTGTCATCGCCGCAGCGATCGCTGCTTATGAGGCGGATACCGCCGGCGAGCAGAGTGAGAACGGTTTCGTACCGGGACCGACTCTTCAGAATGGTCTCTTCGTACGTCCGCTTCGTTCACGCAGCTTCGCACCAGCCGCTTCTGAGACCGTCGCTTCTGCACCGGTCGTAACTTCCGTGGCACCAGCCGCTGCACCAGTTGCAGCTGCCGCTCCGGCTCCGGCCGCAGCACCAGCAGGCGCACAGGGCTCCGTAAAGGTAGAGTCCCCGATGCCTGGTAAGATCCTCGCAGTGAAGAAGAACACTGGCGACGCCGTAAAGAGCGGTGACGTCATCCTCATCCTCGAGGCGATGAAGATGGAGAACGAGATCGTCGCTCCACAGGATGGTACCGTAGCATCGATCAATGTTTCCGTCGGTGACTCCGTAGAGTCCGGCGCAACACTTGCAACATTAAACTGAGTTGGGGTATAGCCCTTTAGAATTCGAGAGGTATTAAAATGAAGAAATATACTATTACCGTAAATGGCGTCGCTTATGACGTAACCGTAGAAGAGGGTGGCAGCGTAGCATCTGCACCGAAGGCAGCTGCTCCTGCAGCAGCACCAGCAGCCGCTTCGGCTCCAGCCGCAGCTCCGGCCGGCGCACAGGGTGGTGTGAAGGTAGAGTCCCCGATGCCTGGTAAGATCCTCGCAGTAAAGAAGAACGTCGGCGATGCTGTAAAGAGCGGTGACGTGATCCTCGTACTTGAGGCGATGAAGATGGAGAACGACATCGTAGCACCTCAGGATGGCACCGTAGCTTCCATCAACGTTTCTGTTGGTGATTCAGTAGAGTCAGGTGCAACCCTTGCAACTCTGAACTGATCTCGGATCAGATCGTGTCAAGTGTTGATTTGATTTTGCTGTACTGGAGGTTATAAAAACATATGAATATATTAGAAACCTTAACAAACCTGCTCCAGCAGACAGCATTCGTAAGCATGACATGGGGAAATGTGCTGATGATCCTCGTCGCATTCGTTTTCCTGTATCTTGCGATCGCCAAGGGATTCGAGCCACTTCTTCTGGTTCCGATCGCCTTCGGTATGCTGCTCGTAAATATCTATCCGGACATCATGCTGAGCCCGGAGGATTCCATCAATGGAACAGGCGGACTGCTTTGGTACTTCTTCCATCTGGATGAGTGGACGATTCTTCCGTCCCTGATCTTCATGGGTGTAGGCGCACAGACCGACTTCTCCCCGCTGATTGCAAACCCGATCACCTTCCTGCTCGGTGCAGCTGCACAGTTTGGTATTTATGCCGCTTATTTCATGGCGATTTTCATGGGCTTCAACGGAGCCGCAGCGGCAGCTATCTCTATCATCGGTGGAGCCGATGGACCTACCTCCATCTTCCTGTGCAACAAGCTCGGACAGACCTCTCTGCTCGGACCGATCGCCGTTGCGGCATATTCCTATATGTCCCTCGTACCGATCATCCAGCCGCCGATCATGAAGGCGCTGACCACCGAGGAGGAGAGAAAGACCAGAATGCCACAGCTTCGTCCGGTATCGAAGCTCGAGCGTATTCTCTTCCCGATCATCGTTACGACCATCGTATGTATCCTTCTTCCGACCACCGCTCCGCTCGTAGGTATGCTGATGCTCGGTAACCTGTTCAAGGAGTCCGGCGTCGTAAAGCAGCTCACAGAGACCGCTTCGAATGCGATGATGTACATCGTCGTTATCATGCTCGGTACCTCTGTCGGTGGTGCAACTTCCGCAGAGGCATTCCTGAATCTCGATACCCTGAAGATCGTTGCTCTCGGTCTGATTGCCTTCGCATTCGGTACCGCTGCCGGCGTCGTTCTCGGTAAGATCATGTATGTCGTTTCCGGTCATAAGATCAACCCGCTCATCGGTTCTGCCGGTGTATCTGCCGTTCCGATGGCAGCACGTGTATCTCAGAAGGTGGCTTCTGAGGCTGATCCTACAAACTTCCTGCTCATGCAGGCCATGGGCCCGAACGTAGCAGGTGTTATCGGTACTGCTGTAGCAGCCGGTACCTTCATGGCTGTTTACGGCGTGAAGTAATGAAAGAGGAGATAAAATGGCTAAAGTAAAAATCACTGAGACTGTGCTGCGTGATGCACACCAGTCATTAATTGCAACTCGTATGCCGAGCTCCGAGATGGAGCCGATTCTGGACACCATGGATCAGATCGGTTACAACGCCGTAGAGTGCTGGGGCGGTGCGACCTTCGATTCCTGCCTTCGTTTCCTGAAGGAGGATCCATGGGAGAGACTTCGTATGCTTCGTAAGCACTTCAAGAACACGAAGCTCCAGATGCTCTTCAGAGGCCAGAACATCCTCGGCTACAATCACTATGCAGATGATGTCGTAGAGAACTTCGTAGAGCGTTCCATCGCAAACGGTATCGATATCATCCGTATCTTCGACTGCTTAAACGATATTCGTAACCTTGAGACCGCTGTAAAGGCAACCAAGAAGGAAGGCGGTCACGCTCAGATCGCGCTCTGCTATACACTGGGTGATGCCTATACGCTGGATTACTGGGAGAAGCTTGCACGTGACGTTGAGTCCCTCGGCGCAGATTCCCTCTGCATCAAGGATATGGCAGGCCTTCTGCTTCCGCAGGCTGGTTATGATCTCGTGAAGGCACTGAAGAAGGGAACCTCCCTTCCGATCGAGATCCACACCCACTACACCTCTGGTATGGCTTCCATGACCTACCTGAAGTGCGTAGAGGCTGGTGCAGATATCATCGATACCGCTTCCACACCGTTCGCGCTGGGTACTTCTCAGCCGTCGACCGACGTTATGGTCAAGGCGTTCGAGGGTACAGAGTACGACACGGGTCTCGATGTAAACAAGCTCATCGAGGTTTCCAAGTACTTCGAGCCGTATCGTGAGGAGTGCCTGAAGTCCGGCCTTCTTTCCACGAAGGTTCTCGGTGTAAACGTTAACACACTTCGTTATCAGGTGCCGGGCGGTATGCTCAGTAACCTCATCTCTCAGCTTGACAAGGCTGGCCAGATCGATAAGCTGAACGCCGTTCTCGAGGAAGTTCCGAGAGTTCGTAAGGACTTCGGTGAGCCGCCTCTCGTAACCCCATCTTCTCAGATCGTTGGTACACAGGCTGTTATGAACGTCCTGACCGGCGAGCGCTATAAGATGGTTCCGAAGGAGTCTCACAAGCTCGTTGCCGGTGAGTTCGGCCGCACTGTAAAGCCGATGGATCCGGAGATGATGAAGAAGGTTCTGAAGGCTGGCGAGACCCAGATGACCGACCGTCCTGCAGATCATATCGCTCCGCAGATGGCTCAGTTCACCGAGGAGACCAAGAAGCTCGTGAAGAACCCGACACCGGAGGACGTACTTGATTACGCTCTGTTCCCAGCTGTAGCGAAGGATTTCTTTGCTTACCGTGACGCACAGCAGACCGGCTTCGCCGCAACCGCTGGTGACAAGGAGAACAAGGCGTATCCAGTTTAATCTGAACTGATTTATCCTTTCCATATCGAAGCCCGGGACCGAAAGGTCCGGGGCTTCTTTTGTTGATTTCCTGACAAATTCTTTACAAAAACTGATCGCTTCTATTAATAATTTGTTTTGCGATTGAAGCATGCTTCAGAAATCGATATACTGTAGAAGTGGTTTCAGGTGTTTTCGCCCCTGATTTCGATCGACTCGAAACACGAGAGTGGATCGAAAGGCATCAACCTGATGCGGGCGATCGGACAGAGGAGTCCCCACCGACCACTTCTTTTTTACGTAATCTTGGTAATGGAGCACATATTCATGAAAAAGCATAAAACGAAATCTCTTCAGCACAGCTTCGGTACGGCGCTGCTTTCGCTCAGCCTTCTGCTGACACCGGCCGGAACCGCGCTGAATGCACTTCCTTCTGCCTATGCGGCACAGGCGGCGGTCATCCGCGGGACGAATGTTAATGTCCGTGCGGCAGCCAGTACCTCGAGCCAGCTGGTGACCTCACTCGGAAACAACACGGCAGTCTCAATCCTGAATCAGACCACGGGCAGTGATGGTAAGCTCTGGTATCAGATTTCTGCCGGCGGCGTGAGCGGTTATGTGCGCTCGGATCTCGTGTCTACGCAGAGCGTGGCCTATACTGCGGATGCGAATTTCGAGGCCTACCTCGCACAGCAGGGCTTCCCGGAGAGCTACAAGTCCGGACTTCGTACCCTGCATGCACAGCATCCAACCTGGATCTTCAATGCCGTACAGACCGGTCTCGACTGGAATACCGCGGTCGCGTCCGAGCTGCAGGGCACCTCGAGCCTGATCGAAACCGGCTCGAAATCCTCCTGGAAGTCGACCGAAGCCGGTAAGTTTGACTGGACGACTTCGACCTGGCCGGGCTTCGATGGCGCAACCTGGGTCGGCGCATCGCAGGAAATCGTCGCCTACTTTATGGACCCGCGTAACTTTCTGGATGACAGCTATGTCTTCCAGTTCGCGGTTCATGATTACAATGCTGATCTTCAGTCGATCGATGGCCTTCGCTCCATGCTGAAGGGCACCTTTCTGGATGGACAGGTCGCGATCGATGCCTCGAGTCCGCTCTATGCGGCGGCGGTCGCAGCCCAGGGACTGAGTGCGTCCACGACCCAGGTGGGTGGCCAGACAGTGACGGACGCTGGCATTGGCACGACGACTCAGGCGGGCAGCGGAGAGTCTCTGCTCGGCTATGAGGGACCGGGGGCCGTCAGCGGAACGACGGCGTCGCAGGACATGAGCGGCACGACGACGATCAGTGCGGCGAATGTGCTCGAGGGCACGGATTCGATGTCGACGAGCGTGATGCCGGGCACCAGTGGTCCGGGCATGGGGAACGCCGCGATGGGTACGACGAACACGACGAACATGATGGGCGGCACCGTGACCGTTTCCTATGCCGATATCATCATGGAGGCAGCGGAGCAGTCGAAGGTGAGCCCGTACATGCTCGCAGCGATGATCCTCCAGGAGCAGGGCAGTAAGGGTACATCCGGTTCGATCTCCGGAGCGACCGGCTACTATAATTATTTCAATGTCGGTGCCTATGCAGCGAACGGTATGACGGCGGTCGAGCGCGGCCTCTGGTATGCTGCACAGTCCGGCAGCTATAACCGTCCGTGGAATACACCGGAGAAGGCGATCGTGGGTGGTGCGCTGTTCTATGCACAGAACTACCTCGCGGCCGGCCAGAATACGCTGTATCTCAAGCGCTTCAACGTCCAGGGCTCCAATATGTTCAAGCACCAGTATATGACGAACACCGCCGGTGCCGCCGAGGAGGGCAAGAGCCTCGGGAAGGCCTACAACGACACGATGCGTGCCGGGATCCTCGTCTTCAACATCCCGGTCTATAACGGCATGCCGGAGACCCCGTGTCCGATGCCGACGAAGGATGGCAACCCGAACAACAAGCTGCAGTATCTCGCGGTCGATGGCTTCACCCTGACCCCGAGCTTTAACCTCGATACGACATCCTATACGCTCGTCGTCGATCCGTCCGTGCAGATGGTCAATGTCTCTGCCGCGGCTTATCACAGCGCTGCGCAGATCAGTGGTGCCGGACAGATCCTGCTGGATACGCCGACGAAGGTCGTGACGATCACCGTAACCGCACAGAACGGGGATCAGCGGAACTACCAGATCACGATCAGTCAGTCCGCAGGCGGACAGCTCGGCAACACGATGCAGGTGAGCATGACGGGCAGCAGCTCCGTTAGTCTGCAGGCTGGTATGACCATGCCGGGTATGACGACCACGACGACTACGACTACAACTACGACGGGTACGGATGCACAGACACCGGTGGTCGGCGTGAGCCCGACCGGAACCGTCGTGACGGATGTGGTTGCGGGAACAAACGGCCCGATGTAAAATAAAATCAGGCTATCGCCGGGCAGCTGAACGAGGCTGCCTGGCTTCGCCCTATGTTACGCCGTCACGATTCGATGAAGCCTCTGTGCTCATCGATCGAAATCCACTTAAGATAGAGGTACGCATGAAACGTTTTTCATATTTCATAACAACAGTTCTATTCACCCTGCTTTTGTCGATCCAGGCACTCGCGTCGAGCGCGGCCATCACCTTCTCGGATCCATCCGTTACCGTCGGTTCGGATGTCAATGTCACGATGAAGGTGTCGAGTGGCGAGGCGACCCTGGCCCGTGCCGATGTGACCCTCGCCTATGATGCGAATCTGCTTGAGTTTGTCAGTGGAACAGACGCGTCGGGAGGCGCCGGCACCGTACGTATCAATGGCGGCACCAATGGCAGCGGCACCGGAACCCTCGAGTATAATCTGAAGTTCCATACCCTGTCTGCGGGCACCGCTACGCTGACCGTTCAGAATTACAACATCTACGATGCCGATGAGAGCTTCGCAGAGCTCGAGCACCAGGGCTCCTCCACGGTGACGATCAGCTCGGCCGCTGCCGCATCGACGAATACACAGCTGTCTTCGCTCGTGGTTTCACCAGGCACCCTGAGCCCGGCATTTTCAGCCGATACGACCAGCTATTCACTGATCGTCGGCACAGAGGTCGATACCCTGGCGATCAATGCGATCCCCGCAGACAGCACCGCCTCCGTTCAGGTGAGTGGCAACGAGCAGTTAAGCATGGGCGAGAATACCGTGACGATCACGGTGACGGCCGCCGATGGTACGAGCCAGGCGGTCTATACACTGGACGTAACGAAGCAGGAGGGTGGACCGAATGTCGGTGATACGACGACCACCACGGCAACGACGAACGAGGGTGTAAAGCTCAGCGCAAAGGATAAGACCATCACCATCATGAATCCGGGCTCCGATGTCGAGATTCCGGCGGGCTTCGCGGAGAGCACGATCGATATCGATGGTCATCAGGTGAAGGGCTGGGTATGGAAGCTCGATACCGATCACCAGTACTGCATCGTCTATGGTATGAACGAGGCCGGCGAGCTGAACTTCTACCGCTATGATCTGACGGAGAAGACCATCCAGCGCTATTTCGAGGATCCGGTCGAGCAGCAGCTGAAGGCGGATGCGGAACAGTACCCTGAGCTCGTAAACCGCTACGACGCACTGGTTCGTCAGTATAACCATATGTTCATCCTGACCTGTATCCTGGCGGTGGCTGTGCTGGGTCTTCTGGTATTTGTCATCGTGCTCGTCAGCCGACGTCACGATGGTCGTGGAAGCAGCACGGTTCGACGCATGAATGCATCTGAAAAGAATCGTGTGAAGCCTGCATCCAGCGAGGACGCGGATATGGATGCAGCCGGAGACGAGAAGGCTTCACTGGAGGAGACAATCCCGCTTCACAAGCTCGGAGAGCTTCCGACGCGAAGTGCAGACCTTCATGATGACACGGACACAGAGGATAGTGATCTTGATGCAACCCGCATCCTGAAGCCGGAGGACCGTGCGGTAATCTCCGGAAGCGATTCTTCCGAGAGCACACGTGGCCTCGATATCGAGGACCTCGACGATGTCGATGAGCCGACGATCGCACTCCATGATCTCGGCGGCGTGCAGCATGCACCGGCGGAGCTGGAGGAAGAGAAGGAGGATCTCGAGCACACGAGAGCCTTCCAGATGCCGAAGGATTCCGGACTGGATATCGAAGATCTTTAATACATGAGGAAGCCTGCAGCTACGGCTGCAGGTTTTCTTTTGTTCGACAGGCAGGGGACCCGGCTTGATTTCACACGGTCTCTACGTATGGTCTACGTTGACGCCCTTCCTTGGTCTCCTTCATGTCTCTTCAAATCAAGATTGATTCAAATCCTGAAATGCACTAGAATATCCTTCATGAAAGGTGGTAAAGCATGAATCAGTTTACGATACAGGCACAGCGTGCGCTGCAGCTCGCGATCGAAGCGGCAGAGGAGCTGGGCCATCAGTATATAGGAACCGAACACATCCTTCTCGGCCTCCGTCGTGAGGGTACGGCTGTGGCTGCGAAGGTACTGCAGTCAAACGGCATCGATGATCAGAAAATCCTCGATATGATCGCGAAGTTTATCGCTTCCGACACGAAGGTGACGATCCGCGAGCGTGCAGGCTATACGCCATCGGCGAAGCGCCTCATGCAGAACGCGATGCAGGAATCCCTGCGCGCCGGTGCCCGTCTCGTCGGGACAGAGCATATTCTGATCGCGATGCTGAAGGATACAAACTGCGTCGCTTCCCGTATCATCGCGACGCTCGGCGGTAACGCACAGCGCATGTACCAGCAGATCATGGCCGTGATCGGAGACGATGTCGTCATCGACGATACGAGCCGTCCGCAGGCGGCACAGCAGCCGGCCTCGGATACACCGACACTGGATCAGTATGCGCGGGATCTCACCGCGATGGCAGCCGAGGGAAAGCTCGATCCGGTCATCGGCCGGGAGCGCGAGATCATGCGGGTCATCCAGATTCTATCCCGTCGTACGAAGAACAACCCGTGCCTCATCGGTGAGCCGGGTGTCGGCAAGACCGCGGTGGTCGAGGGACTGGCCGAGCGTATCGTCGCCGGCGATGTTCCGGACACCATCCTCCAGAAGCGTGTGATGTCGCTTGATATCTCCAGCATGGTCGCAGGCTCGAAGTACCGCGGTGAGTTCGAGGAGCGCATCAAGCGCGTCATCGCCGAAACCGTGAAGAACGGACAGGTGCTTCTCTTCATTGATGAGCTCCATACCATCATCGGTGCCGGTGGTGCCGAGGGGGCACTCGATGCGGCGAATATCCTGAAGCCGGCCCTGGCCCGTGGCGAACTCCAGATCATCGGTGCGACAACCCTCGATGAGTACCGAAAGCACATCGAAAAGGACGCAGCGCTCGAGCGACGTTTCCAGCCGGTGACGATCGATGAGCCGAGTGAGGAGGAGAGCTATGCGATCCTGAAGGGCATCGTGTCGAAGTACGAGGAGCACCATCAGCTGCTGATCGACGATGCTGCACTGAAGGCTGCCGTCACGCTTTCCGTCCGCTATATCAATGACCGCTATCTGCCGGATAAGGCCATCGATCTCATCGATGAGGCGGCGTCGAAGCTGCGGATCCTTCACTCCGGTGAACCAGAAAGCGTGAAGAAGCTTCGTGCGAAGATCGACGCGATGGATGCGGAGAAGGAGGACTGTATCCGCCGTGAGGATTTCGAAGCGGCTTCCCAGATCAAGAAGAAGCAGCTGCGGGAGAAGGCGAAGCTGGAGCGTGCGCTGCAGAGCTGGCAGTCGGAGAAGGAGGAGCATAAGCTGCACGTCACCGAGGCCGACATCGCCCGCGTGGTCTCCGAGTGGACCCGTATCCCGGTAGAGAAGCTCACCGAGGGTGAGGCAGAGCGCCTCATGCGGCTCGAGGAGACACTGCATAAACGCGTGATCGGACAGACCGAGGCGGTGTCCGCGGTAGCGAAGGCGATCCGTCGTGGTCGTGTGGGCCTCAAGGATCCGAAGCGTCCGATCGGCTCCTTCATGTTCCTCGGTCCGACCGGCGTTGGTAAGACGGAGCTCAGTAAGGCACTCGCCGAGGCGATGTTCGGCTCGGAGGCGGATCTCATCCGCGTCGACATGTCCGAGTACATGGAGAAATACAGCGTCTCGAAGATGATCGGATCGCCGCCAGGCTACGTCGGCTACGATGAGGGTGGCCAGCTCAGTGAGAAGGTGCGTCGGAATCCATATTCCGTCATCCTCTTCGATGAGATCGAGAAGGCCCACCCGGATGTACTGAACGTACTTCTCCAGGTGCTCGATGATGGTCATATCACCGATGCACAGGGCCGGAAGGTTTCCTTTAAGAACACGATCATCATCATGACGTCCAATGCAGGCGCCGAGCAGATCGTGAGCCCGAAGCGTCTCGGTTTCGACACCGGCGGGGATGAGAAGGCGAAGAACTACCAGATCATCAAGTCCCGCGTGATGGAAGAGGTGCATCGTCTCTTCCGTCCGGAGTTTCTGAACCGTGTCGATGACATCATCGTCTTCCAGCCGATCACGAAGGAGGACCTCCGCGCGATCCTCGACATCATGATGAAGGATATGGTGAAGAACGCACTCGAGGAGCTGAATATCCGGCTTCACCTTGATGCGGACGCGGCGAATCTCCTCATCGAGCGCGGCTATGACCCGAAGTACGGTGCACGTCCGCTGCGCCGGGTGCTTCAGACCGAGCTCGAGGATAAGCTCGCAGAGGAGATCCTGAGTGGACATATCGCGAAGAATTCCAGTGTCCGTATCGGTGTCGACAAGGATGGAAAGACCCTGAAGTTCCAGGGCCGCCGCCTGCCGTCCGCCGGCACAGCTCACCGGAAGAAGGAAGCTGAAAAACAGCAGACAGAAAGCGCACAGATCGAAGAGAAGTAAATCTGCAGCGAAACCACAACAGCTACGCACGAACATCCTGATGTCCGTGCGTGCTGTTTATAAGAGGAAATACTATGGCGAAAAGCACATCGCGCTACTTCTGTAAGGAATGTGGCTATGAATCCGCGAAGTGGCTCGGGCAGTGCCCGAGCTGCCGCGCATGGAATACCTTCGTGGAGGAACCGGTTGTGAAGGCAGCGCCGGCTTCCGGCTTCAGTCGAAACACCGGCTCGCGTCCACCACGGCAGCGTCCGGTACGGGTCGATGAAATCGCCCTCGAAAAGGAGGACCGCATCCCGACCGGCTTCCAGGAGCTCGACCGTGTGCTCGGCGGTGGGATCGTTGTGGGCTCGATGGTACTGCTCGGTGGTGACCCGGGTATCGGAAAATCGACGATCCTCCTCGAGGTCTCGCGCAATCTGGCGACAGATGACGGAAAATCCGTCCTCTATGTCTCCGGTGAGGAGAGCCTCAAGCAGATCAAGCTGCGTGCGGAGCGCATCCGCCCGATCTCTGGTGATCTCCGCTTCATGACGGAAACGAATATCGAGAACATCATCGAGACCATCCGGGAGGAGAAGCCGGACTTCGTCGTCATTGATTCCATCCAGACGATGTATACCGAGAGCGTCACCGCGGCACCGGGCTCGGTAAGCCAGGTCCGTGAGTCAGCGGCGCAGCTTCTCCGCACCGCAAAGGAGTGCGGCATCGCGATCTTCCTCGTCGGGCATGTGACGAAGGACGGTACGGTCGCCGGTCCGAAGATCCTCGAGCATATGGTCGACGTCGTCCTCTTTTTCGAGGGTGAGTCGGGCAGCAGCCTTCGCATCCTGCATGGGCAGAAAAACCGTTTCGGCTCGACAAACGAGATCGCGGTGTTTGAGATGGATGGCGCGGGTCTGCATGAGGTGCTGAACCCGTCCGAGCTTCTGCTTTCCGGACGACCGATCGGTGCCAGCGGTTCGGTCGTCACCTGTGGCATGGAGGGCACGCGTCCGCTGCTGCTCGAGATTCAGGGTCTGCTCGTGCCGAGTGCCTTTAATCTGCCGCGTCGTACGGCGAACGGCATCGATTATAATCGCCTGAACCTCCTGATCGCCATCGTCGAAAAGCGGCTGAATCTCGAGATCGGGAAGTATGATGCCTATGTCAATATCACCGGCGGACTGCGCATCGCCGAGCCGTCCATGGACCTCGCCGTCATCATGGCGCTGATTTCTTCTTATATGAATATCGAGATCCCGGAGGACGTGATGATCTTCGGTGAGGTCGGACTGAGTGGTGAGGTACGTGCCGTATCGAACGCCGACCAGCGGATCGAAGAGGCGGCCCGTCTCGGCTTCCATAAGATCGTGCTGCCGGCCTTTCACATGAAGAAGCTGCGCCAGCCGAACCTGACGGCCTGCGAGCTCGTACCGGTACGCAGTATCCGGGAAGCGGTAAAGATACTCAAAAGCTGATAACGATGACAGTTCAGGCAGCCGCCCCTCCGGGTCCCCTTAGCTGAACTTGCAATCCGGGTTCCGAAAATCTTCTGAAATAGTGCTTGACTTACAGGTGCAAAATGAGTATTATTAACGAGTCGTCAAAACGACGACTCATACAGGGGTTTCATCCAATGGTAAGATATCGGTCTCCAAAACCGCTCATGGGGGTTCGAATCCCTCAACCCCTGCGAAGGAGAAGGAATCAGACGATGGTCTGGTTCCTTTTTTCGTATCTGAAGACGGCACTGGTGCAGCGCGAAGACATCATGTTCCGCATGCCGGCCTTCAGATCAGAACAGAACAGGATATGAACAGAAGCATAGTGGAGTGCGACATGAAGAGTGCAATGGAAAATGATCTTTATACGGAAATCCTGCCGGGAATTTTCTGCGTCAGTCTCACCGATACGACGATCGAGCAGGGTGTGAGCTGCATCAAAATCTATATCATCAAGGGAAAACCTTCGGTCCATGAGGGCCGCAGCCTGATGATCGATACCGGCTTCCGTCAGGAGGACTGTCATCGGAAGCTGCAGGCAGCGCTGTCAGCGCTTGAAATCCCGGTAGATCAGCTCGATATCTTCCTGACCCATCGCCATCATGATCACTCCGGACTGGCGGGGACCTTCGCCCGGGAGGGTGCGCATATCTTTATGAACCCGGCGGAGGAGCGTCATCCGTATGACTGTCTCGCGTATCGCGTGAGTGCAGAGTCTCTCGCGGCACAGAAGAAGGTGCTGCGTTCGACCGGTATCACCCCGGAGCGCACGCCGTATGCCTGGGAGGCCTTTATGAAGGTTTCCGAACGTGTACAGCATCATGGTGAATGGGTACTCGCCATTCTGGGTTTCCCATATACCGCGCTGCATTCAGGAGATGTATTTGACTACGGCGACTATCATTTCACCGCTTATCCTTTAAAGGGGCATACCTATGGTCAGATGGGGCTCATGGATCAGGAGAAGAAGATCCTGTTTGTTGCAGATCAGCTGATCCATGGCGTTTCGCCGATTGTGGCGACGACCTATGCGGATGAGCATCTGCTCGAAGGTATGTTTGCGTCGCTCAGGGACATCAAGGAACACTATGCCGACTGGACCATCATCCCTGCCCATGGCGAGCTGATCCGGGATGTTGCACAGGATGTCGACAGCATCGTGTACAGCTATCTCAGTAAAAGCACGAGTGCACTGGACATCATGAAGGGCAATGCTCCAGAAAAGAGTGCTTCATCTGCCCACGGGCTGCCGGACGCCGTAAAGGCACCGGCGGTGGAAGCGCAGCGCAGCATCGGATCCGGAGCGTGGACCGTCCATGACATCGCGAAGCAGCTCTATCATATGGATGATGATCCGACAGATGAAGCCGCTTTCTTCACGTACAAAATGCTGATCACGAAAACCTTCAGCATCCTCGAGTATCTGCACGACATCGGTTTCGTGGAGCGCACGATGCGGGACGGCATCTACTACTGGCGCGCCATAAGACAGACAGAAGGAAAGTAAGTAAAAGAGTATGGCACAGAACAACATCGTTACGATCGAACATCTCAGCAAGGTCTATACCGAGCGACAGATTTTTAATGATACGGATTTTTCCATCAATGAGGGCGAGAAGGTCGCGCTGATCGGTGTGAACGGCACCGGAAAGTCAACGCTGCTCCGCATCATCGCGGGACTCGAGGAGCCGGATGAGGGCAGCATGGCGATGCGCCGTGAGCTCGAGATCCGTTTCCTCCCGCAGACCCCGTCTTTCGACCCGGAGGATACCATCCTCGAGGCGATCCTGCATGATAATGAAGGCCACCAGCATGTCTGGGACCTCGAGACGGAAGCGAAGAAGTTCCTGTCGAAGCTCGGCGAGAACGACTTCGACCGGAAGATCGGGGAGCTCTCGGGCGGACAGAAGAAGCGTGTGGCGCTCGCGAGTACCCTGCTGAGCACCGCTGATCTGCTGATTCTCGACGAGCCGACGAACCATCTCGATGGCGCGATGTCCGAGTGGCTCGAGGACTACCTCAAGCGCTACAAGGGAACGCTGCTGATGGTCACCCATGACCGCTACTTCCTCGATGAGATCTGCGACCGCATCGTCGAGCTCGATAAGGGAAAGCTCTACAGCTATAAGGCGAACTATGCCGGCTACCTCGAGCTGAAGGCCGAGCGCATGGACATCGCCCGTGCGAAGGAGCGGACACGTCAGAATATCCTCCGGAACGAGCTGAAGTGGGTGATGCGCGGCGCGAAGGCCCGTACCACGAAGCAGAAGGGCCGCCTCCAGCGCTATGAAAAGCTCTCCGCGATGCACGGACCGACGGAGGAAGAGGAACTGAAGCTGAGCTCCATCCGGACCCGCCTCGGCAAGTCGACGATCGAGCTCGTCGATGTATGCAAGGCCTACGACGGGCATGTACTCCTCGATCATTTCAACTACAACTTCCTGCGAAACGACCGCGTCGGCATCATCGGTCCGAACGGCGCGGGCAAGTCGACCCTCGTCAAGATGATCACCGGCTGGGAGAACCCGGACAGTGGCGAGATCAACATCGGCCAGACCGTGCGGATCGGCTATTTCAGTCAGGAGAACGAGGCACTCGATGGAAACCAGCGCGTGATCGATGCGATGACCTCCATCGGCGAGTACGTCCACACCGTGGACGGCCTCATCAGCGCCAGCAACATGCTCGACCGCTTCCTGTTCCCGCCTTCCGTGCAGTACATGAAGGTCGAGAAGCTGAGTGGCGGCGAGAAGCGTCGTCTCTACCTGCTTCGCGTCCTCATGTCCGAGCCGAACGTCCTCATCCTCGACGAGCCGACGAACGACCTCGATATCCGCACGATGACCATCCTCGAGGATTACCTCGATCACTTCGACGGCATCGTGATCACAGTGTCCCATGACCGCTACTTCCTCGACCGTGTCGTGAACCGCATCTTCGCTTTCGAGGGCGACGGTCGGATCAGCCAGTACGAGGGCGGCTACACCGATTATCAGGTCGAGTATCTGCGCCGCCACCCGGAGGAGGACCCGAACTTCGCGAAGGCCGGCTCCATCGGCGGCACCGGCGGAAACAGTCTGTCCTCTCCGAAATCTTCGGCCAATGCCGGCGACCGTAGCACCGTCACCTCGCAGGACAACAGTGGCAGCGGAAGTACATCCGGTGATACCGCAGCAGCTACAGCCGGAGACAGCAGTGCGTCGAGCTCAAACCGGGACCGTCACCAGCTACGCATGTCCTATAAGGAAAAGAAGGAGTGGGAGACCATTGAGGCCGACATCGACGCCCTCGAGACCCGCATCGCCGCCATTGACGACGAAATGATGAAATATGCCCAGGACTTCATCAAGCTCCATGAACTGACACAGGAGAAGGAGGAAAAAGAGGCGCTCCTCGACGAGAAGATGGAGCGCTGGGATTATCTTTCCGATCTTCAGGAAAAGATCGAAAACAGTTAAATATGGAACAGATTCGAAACAGCCGGCATAAATGCCGGCTGTTTTTCTATGAATCCAGGATATATAAATAAGTTTTATGCATCATATTACTTTTGGAAAAATATCTTTATAGACATGCCAAAATGTGTCTAATAACTGATTTTTGTCATAACTTAACCGGTACACTATTTTTGCAGGTTATATTAGCTGTGACGAATCGCTATGGTATTACGATTTCATGCGCTGGACTTTAATAATGTAAAGTTATATACTTTTGCCATCGCGCAATGGAGTGCTAGTTTCTAACCGGTAAAGCCATTGCGTTTTCTACTTTTTAAGGAGGAGTAAGTTATGAAAAAGAC
The DNA here is from genome assembly GCA_030540075.1 of Lachnospiraceae bacterium. GTDB lineage: Bacteria > Bacillota > Clostridia > Lachnospirales > Lachnospiraceae > Oribacterium. Next base: position 45,905 of record JAUNWX010000007.1, on the reverse strand, counting down.
AAGAGCACTTGTTGCGACCGTAACTGCTGGTGCGATGGTCCTCAGCATGGCGGCTTGTGGATCTTCTGCATACCAGGAGACGACCGCAGCTGCTGCGACTGAGGCTGCCGGCACTGCAGCTGCCGGTGAAACCGCTGCCGCTGCAGAGGCGACCGGAACTGTTTCTTCATCTGACCTCAAGGTTATGCTGGAGACACCGGTTATGTCCCTCGATCCGCAGCAGGCAACCGATGGTACCTCATTCGAGGTTATGGCAAACTACACTGATGGTCTGACACAGATGGATGACAGTGGTGCAGCCGTAGCCGCTGTGGCAGAGAGCTGGGAGACCTCCGATGATGGTCTCACATGGACCTTCCACCTTCGTAAGGATGCGAAGTGGTCCAATGGTACACCGGTTACTGCGAAGGATTTCGTATTCGGATGGCAGAGAGCCGTTGATCCGGATGTTGCTTCCGAGTATGCATACATGCTTTCCGACATCGGCCAGGTAAAGAATGCCGCTGAGATCATCGACGGCACAAAGGACAAGTCCGAGCTCGGTGTAACTGCTGTCGATGACAACACCTTACAGGTGGAGCTGAACGCGCCGGTTTCCTACTTCCTGTCCCTGATGTACTTCCCGACCTTCTATCCGGTCAACGAGGAGTTCTTCAATACCTGCCCGGATACCTATGGTACATCTCCGGAGACTACACTTTCGAACGGTGCTTTCGTCCTCGACTCCTATGAGCCGGCAGCGACCGAGATTCACCTCACAAAGAACGCGGATTACTACGATGCAGACAAGATCAAGCTTGCCGGCATCGATTATCAGGTCATCCAGGATTCTCAGCAGGCACTTCTTTCCTACCAGAGCGGCGACCTCGACCTCACCCTTCTCAATGGTGATCAGGTTGACCAGGTTCAGGACGACCCTGCATTTAAGGCCGTCGGTGCCGGATATCTCTGGTATGTAACCCCGAACATCAGCGCCGTTCCGGAGCTGGCCAATGACAACATCCGTAAGGCACTTACCTTCGCGATCGATCGTACCGCCATCTGCGAGGATGTCCTGAAGGATGGTTCGAAGCCGACTTACACTGCCGTTCCGATGGATTTCGCAGCTGGTCCTGACGGATCTGATTTCTCCGCAGATCAGAGCAAGTTCCAGGATGTATGTGCAGATGATACCGCAAAGGCAGCAGAGTACTGGCAGAAGGGTCTCGATGAGCTCGGTATCACTTCTCTGACACTTGATATGGTTGTCGATGCCGATGATGCACCTCAGAAGGTCGCAACCGTTCTTCAGGAGCAGTGGCAGACCGCGCTTCCTGGCCTTACCATCACCCTGACGGTAGAGCCGAAGAAGCAGAGAGTACAGGATCTTCAGGATGGCAACTACCAGCTCGGTCTCACCAGATGGGGCCCTGACTACGCAGATCCGATGACCTACCTCGGCATGTGGACGACCGGCTGCTCCAATAACTATGGTTTATGGTCCAGCACGGATTACGATGACATCATCGCAAAGTGCACCACCGGTGAGCTTGCAACCGATCCGGAGGGTCGCTGGTCTGCAATGTACGATGCTGAGAAGATCGTTATGGATCAGTCCGTGATCTTCCCGCTGTACACACAGTGCAATGCAGAGATGCTGAGCACCAATGTCACCGGCGTTGAATTCCATCCGGTAGCCCTCAACAGAGTTTACAAGAACGCTGTGAAGACCGAAGGCTGATCATCTGATTGTTTGAAACAGTTCTTTTGATAGCAGGCCGCATGAAAATGCGGCCTGTATCATTTCTGGTTTATGCCATAGACAGGCTCAGAAACGCTTCAGGAAACGTATGTAAATTCGTTTGCGATCGTTCCGAAAACAGAACGCTGATTGCAGAAGATATCGAATCTCGAGCGCTTTCGAACGTGTCTACGGCTTAAACCGTAGTATACAGGGCAGAAGAGTGTACGCGCTCATGCCCAAAGGGAGGTAATTGTGAAAAAGTATGTAACCAAGCGAGTGTTAACCTCGATCTTCACCCTCCTCGTCATTTTACTGGTGCTCTTTATCCTGATGCAGCTGATGCCGGGATCACCGTTCAATGATGAGAAGCTGAATGATGCGCAGCGCGCCGCACTGTATGCGAAGTATGGCCTTGACCAGCCCGTCGTCGTACAGTTTTTCCGCTATGTCAAGAACATGCTGACCGGTGACTTCGGTGTCAGCTACAATATCTCGAAGAACACCCCGATTTCCCAGCTCATCGCCACCCGTCTTCCGATCTCCATCCGTATCGGTGGTGCTGCGGTCAGCCTCGGTGCCGTCGTCGGCCTCATCCTCGGCCTCATCGCGGCGCTTCGCCATGACACCTGGGTCGACACCCTCTGCACTGTGATCTCGGTCATCGGTGTTTCCGTACCGTCCTATGTATTCGCACTTCTCCTGAGCTATCAGCTCGGCTTTAACATGAAGCTGTTCCCGATGCTTTTCGATGCGAAGCGGGCGATGGCCTCGAGCGCACTGCCGAGTATTTCCCTTTCGATGTTCACGATGGCCTCCATCGCACGTTTCACCCGTTCCGAGATGATGGAGGTACTCGACAGCGACTATATGCTGCTCGCGGAGTCGAAGGGTATCTCCGGATTCGCCCTGATTTTCCGTCATGCACTTCGGAACGCCCTGATTCCGATCATCACGGTCCTGGCACCGCTGATCGTCGACCTCATGACCGGTTCCCTCGTCGTCGAGAAGATCTTCGCAATCCCGGGCGTCGGCTCACTGCTGGTCAACGCGATCCAGTCGAACGACTATAACGTCGTCATCTCCCTCGCCTTCATCTACTCCGCGATGTACATCGGCATCATGCTCGTCGTTGATATCCTCTACGGCATCATCGATCCGCGAATCAGACTTGCAAAGGACGGTAAATAAGTATGTTTGGAAAGAAAAAACAGCTACTGACAGCCCAGACAGCGGGTGTGGTCAATGCTTATGTTCCGGTCGACAGTGACTTCGTCCGGAAGGATAATGCCGGCGAGATCGCCATCGATACGAACTTCTCCTCCCAGTCCTTCTGGAAGGATGTAACGACGCGTTTCTTCCATAAGAAGAGTGCGGTTATCGGCCTCGTGTTCGTCATCCTGATTACCCTCATGGCGATCATCGGACCGAAGATCTCCGGCTACAGCTTCTCTGCCCAGAATCTTTCGATGAAGAACCTCGCACCGCGTATGCAGGTGGTCGAGAACCTCGGTATCCTGGACGGTTCCGAGAAGATGAAGACCACCACCGGCAAGAAGCTCGTGAACGAGTATGCAGCGAAGAAGCTCTACGATACCTTCTACTGGTTCGGTACCGACCGTTATGGCCGCGACATCTTTACGAGAACCTGGTCCGGTACCCGTGTCTCCCTGATCATCGCCTTCGCGGCGACCATCATCGACATGGTGATCGGTATGTCCTATGGTCTCATTTCCGGTTACTTTGGCGGCAAGACCGATATCATCATGCAGCGTATCCTCGAGATCATGAACGGCATCCCGCGACTCGTCATCGTGACCCTGCTTCTCCTCGTGCTGAAGCCGGGTATGGTGACCATCATCTTCGCTCTGATGCTGACCGAGTGGGTCGGCATGAGCCGTATCGCCCGTGCCGAGATGCTGAAGCTGAAGGAGCAGGAGTTCGTCCTCGCATCGAGAACCCTCGGTGCCGGCGCGTTCCATATCATCTTCAAGGAGATCCTTCCGAACATCATCGGACCGATCATCACCCAGGTCATGTTCTCGATTCCGACCGCCATCTTCACCGAGGCGTTCCTGAGCTTCGTCGGGCTGGGTATCCCGGTTCCGCAGTGCTCCCTCGGCTCCCTGATTTCCGATGGCTACAACAGCTTTACGACCCATCCATATCAGATCATCCCACCGATCATCGTCATGGCGCTTCTGATGCTTTCATTTAACCTGATTGCCGATGGTCTCCGTGAGGCACTCGATCCGAAGATGAAGGAGATGTAAGATGGCAGAACAGAAAGAGAAAATTCTCAAGATTGAGAATCTTGATATCAGCTTTAAGACGACGGCCGGGATGGTGCATGCCATCCGGGGCGTAGACATTGACCTTTACAAGGGGGAGACGGTCGCAATCGTCGGTGAGTCCGGCTCCGGTAAGTCGGTCACGATGAAGGCCGCCATGGGCATCCTCGCGAAGAACGCGACGGTCAATGCGGGCTCCATCCGCTTCACCTATACCCATGCAGATGGGCAGACCGAGACGGTCGAGATCCTCGAAAAGGACAAGAAGTGGATTCGTAAGCACATCAACGGCAAGCGGATCTCGATGGTGTTCCAGGACCCGATGACCTCCCTCGACCCGACGATGAACATCGGAAAGCAGATCATGGAGGGCATGATCTGGCACTATAAGACGAAGAAGGAGGATGCCTGGAAGCGTGCGGTCGAGCTGCTTCGTGAGGTCGGCATCGAGGAGCCGGAGAAGCGGATGAAGAACTATCCGCACCAGCTCTCCGGTGGTATGCGGCAGCGTGTCGTCATCGCGATCGCGCTGGCCTGTGATCCGGACCTGCTGATCTGTGATGAGCCGACGACCGCGCTCGATGTAACCATTCAGGCGAAGATCCTGGAGCTCATCAAGAAGATCCAGGAGGAGCGCGGTATTTCCGTCATTTACATTACCCATGACCTCGGTGTTGTGGCGAAGGTGGCGGACTACGTCAATGTCATGTACGCCGGTAAGATCGTCGAGAAGGGTACGATCAACGAGATCTACTACGATCCGCGTCATCCGTACACCTGGGGCCTCCTCAGTGCGATGCCGGACCTCGACACCGCCGACGAGCGTCTCTATACGATCCCGGGTTCACCGCCAAACCTTCTCCACGAGAAGCAGGGCGATGCCTTCGCGCCGCGTAACAAGTTTGCGCTTGATGTCGACGACAAGGCCGATCCGCCTATGTTTAAGATCAGCGATACGCACTATGCAGCCACCTGGCTTCTGGACCCGCGCGCACCGAAGGTAGAGATGCCGGCGGAGCTTCGCGCAAGAATCGAACGTATGAAGAAAGGAGCCGGCATCGATGGCAGTGAATTATAATCAGGAGCCGATCCTGAAAGTGGACGGCTTAAAGCAGTATTTCAAGGTTTCGAATTCTTTCACGGTCAAGGCCGTCGATGACGTCAGCTTCGAGATCTATCCGGGCGAGACCTACGGCCTCGTCGGCGAGTCCGGCTCCGGTAAGTCGACGATCGGACGCTCCGTGATCCGTCTCTACGATCCGACCGCGGGTAAGATTCTGTTCGAAGGAAAGGATATCAGCGGTAAGATGAGCAAGGATACCCAGAAGCTCCTCCGCAATGATATGCAGATGATCTTCCAGGACCCGATGGCTTCGCTCAATCCGCGTAAGAAGGTCGAGGACATCATCGGAGAGGGTCTCGATATCCATCACAAGTTTGCGAACGCGGCAGAGCGTGACCAGATGGTGAAGGCGATCCTCAAGAAGGTTGGCCTCGCACCGGAGCACGCGACCCGTTATCCGCATCAGTTCTCCGGTGGACAGCGTCAGCGTGTAGGCATTGCCCGTGTGCTCATCATGAACCCGAAGCTGATCATCGCGGATGAGTGTATCTCCGCGCTCGATGTTTCGATCCAGGCGCAGGTCGTGAACCTCATGAAGGATATTCAGGAGGAGACTGGTACCGCGTACCTCTTCATCGCGCATGATCTTTCGATGGTCAAGTATATTTCCGACCGCATCGGCGTCCTCCATCTCGGACATCTGCTCGAGACAGGCACGACCGAGGAGATCTTCAACCATCCGGTGCACCCGTATACCCGCTCGCTGCTGAGCGCGATCCCGAGCCCGAACCCGGTGGTCGAGAAGAAACGCGTCGCGGAGAGCTATGACTATAAGACCTCCGGCATCGACTACACGAAGGGCACGAAGCACCTCGTGGAGGGCAGCCACTATGTACGCTGCACGGACGAAGAGTTCACCGAGTGGATGAAGAAAGCACCGCTGGTGTATGATTAAGTAAGCAGGTCGCAGCAAGGCCTGGGGCCTCGGAGGGGCCCCTTGCCTGAGCTGTTACACGGTTACACGCCAGCTTGGATTTTTTTAAAATTAGTGCTTGACGCGGGCGTGGTGCTTTGCTATTATAAACGAGCTGGATTGATGCAGCACAACACATGACGAGGTGTGATAATTGGTAGTCGGCCAGCCTGGAAAGTTGGTGCCCGTGTATGCGGGTTGTGAGTTCGAGTCTCATCCTCGTCGCTTGAAAAAACCGGTTCATTTGAACCGGTTTTTTTGTTATACTAGTCACGATTTAAAATTATGTTTTAAAACTCTGGGTTTGTACAGGCTTCGGTTTTACTCTATGCAAGAGAATGTGAGCCGGATGAGACGGACGTGTTGAAGCGATCCTGAATGAACGGATCGTATTACATCTGGTGAAGTGCGGAGGTGTTCTGTATGCGAGCTGTGTCGCATGCAGGCTTCTTCCGGGATGCATGAGCAGAGAGCTGGCGACTGTACTGAAGTATCTGCGGGATGCAGAGGCTGGAACCTGAGAGAGCATCAGCGAAAGCAGAAGGAGCAACAGTGATTATTTTAGTGGATTTTGAGAATACCCATGCATCGGGTCTGGAGGGCTATACCTACCTCAATGAGAGCGATACGCTCGTGATGTACTACAGTGATGAGAACAGCGCCGTGACGAAGGGCGTCGTGGATGATCTTCGGAAGAACGGGGTGCATGTGCGTCTCGTGAAGCTGCTGAAGCAGCACAGTAACGCGCTCGACATGTACATCGCGTCGACAACCGGGATGTTCCTGGATTCGGGCGAGAAAATCTGTATCGTATCGAAGGATCACGGCTACGCCGCCGTGCGCGATTTCTGGCACAGCCTGCGCGGCGCGGAGATCCTGCTCGGTGAGACGATCAAGCAGTGCCTGCTGAGCTCGGAGCTGAACGACGAAGCCCGGATCCGTCTCTGCAAGGAGCGTGAGCAGAAGGCGATGCTCGTCGATGCATTCACGACGATGAACACCATCCCGACCCGTCCGACCCTCAGCCGCAGCAACCAGCGTCGTCGTCGGAACGATACCCGGAATTTCATGGAAGTCAGTGAGCCGGTGGCGATCCTGCCGAATCCGCTCATGACCGAGACCCCGGCCGATCAGCTCGCGAAGGAGCTGAGCAGTGCCGCTTCGAAGTCGGAGAGCATCGCACGTGAGGGACAGACGGCTGCGGATGCGCACGATGGTCAGAAAAAGTCGGCAGCAGAGGAGCGTCTTTCACAGAAGAAGCCGTCTGGTCGCGATATGCAGAATACATCGCCAGCCCCTGATGCGCCGTCCGATTCTGCGGCACAGCGTGAGGATGCGATGACGGGGTCCGTATCTCCGGACAATGCTTCCGATGTGGCTACTGTCACTGAAGCGGAGACTTCAACGACTACGGGACGCAGTGAGCGTGGCGGCCGTGGACGCAATGGCCGAAACCGTCGCAACGATCAGAATCATCGCAATGAGCGGAATGATCGTCCGGAGCGTGACGATCGGAATGTGCAGGATCGTGCGGATACCACTGCGGCAGAGAAGACCGACAGCGAGCAGCGCACCGGCCGTGATGCCGATGCCCGGACCCAGAACACGCGCAGCACACGTGAGCAGTCGGGTAATCGCCAGGAGCAGAGCAGCACAGCGGAGCAGAACACGACGAGTGAGCCGTCACAGGAGCGTTTCGGTGGCTATGATGGCATCATGAAGATGAACGAGGCTTCCCGCATCGCCCTCGATAAGCGCCAGGAGCGCGAAGATAAGAAGGATGAGCAGGGCGAGCCGTCTGCCGCTAAGAACAGAAATCATCCGAAGCAGAATACGCAATCGGTAAGTGATGAAAAGCAGCGCGCTTCTGAGAACCGTAAGAATGAAGAAAAGCAGAATGTTTCCGGGAATGTGGCACTGGATGTGACGACCGGTACAGCACTCACACAGATGAAGCAGGAAACAGCAGCGCTTGTGAAGACTGAGAAGAAGACGGCGGCTGTAGTAAAGGCTGATCCGAACCGCGTACAGTTCGTCTGGGATCCGGTCACCCTCTCCATGAAGAGAGTAGGCGGTCCGGCAGAGGAAAACGCAGAGAAGAAGGACGACGCACCGAAGACGGAGGCGACTGAGAAGAACGCAGAGACAGTGGATGAGAAAACTGCAGATCGTAAGTCGGAGAAGAACGCTGCAGATGCTGTGAAGACCATAGATGAAGCGGATGCGACAATTTCAGATCGTAAGTCGGAGAAGAAGGCTGTTACTGATGTAAAGGTAAACGCAGATGTCACGGAAAAGGACACTGCGGAAGAAAAGCACGCGGCCGATGCGACAGCAGTAAAGATCGCTGACATGACAACTGAGAAGCCTGCAGAATTCATGGCGGAGACCGCCGATCAGTCAGAAATGTCTGCTGCAGACATGACGAAGTCTGAAAACGCGATGCAGACCGCGGCGGAAGCACAGCGTGAAAAGACAACAGAAGTGCAGCTCGAAGAAACTGTGGAGACGGCCTCGGCAGAAGCTTCCGTAAGCGGACAGACCACAGTAACAGATGAAAAGAAGGCGACAGCAACGCATGCTCAGGCCGGACAGCCTGCAGTGACAGACGAAAAGAAATCCGAAGCAACGAAGAAGACCGGCGCCCATCGGAAGGCGAAGAAGTCCGCTTCTGTAAAGAAGGAGTCGGATGCTTCGGAGAAGTCTGTAGACGCGAAAAAGTCTGCGTCCTCCAGTAAGCCGGAAGGTAAAAGGAAAGCAGATGCTGTAAAGCACGAAGAGGATTCCGAAAAGAACTCCGGCGCTTCGGAGACGAAGGCTACGCAGAATACAGCGAACGCTTCAGAAAAATCGGAAATAAATACGGAGAATACCGCTTCCGCTTCGAAGAAGTCGACGAAGAAAAAGAGCGCGAAGAAGTCGGCGAAAAAAGACGATAAAAAGGAGTCGGCTGAACAGAAATCCGATGCAGACGCGACGGACGCGCAGCCGATCCTTGAGATGACGGAAGAAGACATTCAGCTCACGAAGAAAAAGTACAGTGAAGGCATCAACACCTTACACACCTACTACGTACGCCTGATGAAGGCCTTCGGCCGTGAGCAGGGTCGTGCCATCTACGAAAGCACGAAGAAGTCCGTTCAGGAGGACATCAAGGCCCGCAAGGCCCAGCTCGCCGCGCAGCCGACCACGACGGAAGCAGAAGAAAATTAACGAGAGGCCATGGGTGTCAGACCAGCTGCCCGTACCGTAAACTATCGGGAGGCCAGGGGGTCTGACCCCATCGCAGATAAAGCGCCCACGTACCGGCACCATGATGGGGTCTGACCCCTGCCTTTCCCGTAAACTTCCGAGAGGCCAGGGGGTCTGACCCCATCGTAGATAAAGTGCCCTCGTACCGGTGCCATGATGGGGTCTGACCCTGTCATAGCCGGGAAGAGTAAAGTCTTCCCGGAAGCAAAACAAAAAATGAAAAAAGTTGTTGCCAACTGCCTTCCGCTGTGCTAATATACACCTTGTCGCGCGGGAGTGCTGAAATTGGCAGACAGGCAAGACTAAGGATCTTGTGTCCGATAGGACGTGTGGGTTCAAGTCCCATCTCCCGCAGGAATGAACCGGAAGCTATAGAGCTTCCGGTTTTTTTATGCCCTGGTCAGACTATCGTACGGCATGCTGGTTCCCGCCGAAAAGGAACTTTTATGGCTGGGATGATGCTTCGGCAGGCTCGGTACATCGCCGGCATTGTATACTGGATATCAAAGAAAGAGAAGAGGTGCAGTTATGAAAATCGCGATCATCACCGGTGCGAGCTCCGGCATGGGCCGCCGCATGGCCATCGAACTGAATGATACCATCCCGAACATCGAGGCGTTCTGGCTGTTCGGCCGCCGTGTCGAGCGCCTGGAAGCCCTCGAGAAGCAGCTCACGAAGCCATGCCGCTTCTTCACCGACGACCTGCAGACAAGCACCGCACGGGATACCCTGCAGCGTGCCCTCGCAGAGGAGACACCGGAGATCGTATTCCTCGTGAACGCCGCGGGCTACGGCCAGATCGGTACCATCAGGGGATTAAGCCTCGAGGACCAGCTCGGCATGGTGGACCTGAACATTGGCGCACTCACTGCGATCACGCGCCTCTGCCTGCCGTACATGGCCACGAAGTCCCGTATCGTGAACTTCGCGTCAAGTGCGGCCTTCCTGCCACAGCCGAATTTCGCCATCTACGCCGCGTCGAAGAGCTACGTGCTGAGCTTCAGCCAGAGCCTCGCCGAGGAGTTGCGGTCGACCGGCATCCGTGTCACCGCCGTCTGCCCGGGCCCGGTGAAGACCGAGTTTTTCGAGCGCGCCGAGACCAGTGGCCACATCCCGTTCTACAAATACCTCTTCATGGCGAACCCGGAGAAGGTCTGCCAGCTCGCGCTGATGGACAGTGTGCTCGGAAAAGAGATGTCCGTGTACGGCGCGAGCATGAAGCTGCTCCGCGTACTCAGTAAGCTCCTGCCGACAAAGCTGATCATGCTGAGCATGCGCCTCCTGAACGGCAGCTGCGCCCACGACTTGCATGCGGCCAATGCAGGCGACCAGCTCGTCACCGGCTCTGCCTTCCATCATAAAAAAGCAGGAAGTGAGGAAGCTCTGTGAGAGAAATCAACGTATCGACCAATGAAGCCGGGCAGCGCCTCGACAAGCTGCTGCGGAAATACCTGAAAAACGCGAATACCTCCTTCATCTATAAGATGCTCCGGAAGAAGAACATCGTGCTGAACGATAAGAAGGCTGAGGGAAAGGAAATCCTGAACCTCGGGGACTCCGTGAAGATGTACTTCTCCGAGGAGACCTTCGCCACCATGACGGGGCGGACGGAGCAGTATTCCGGAAGTGCTGAAAAGAATCGGGAGATGAGCGCGAATGCATCCGCTCCGCGTGCCTGTCCGGCATCGGATAAGACATCATCCGCAGGAAAAAACAGCGCGCAGACGTATCGTAACGGATCTTCCACAGGAAAGAGCAGCGCGCAAGCGTATCGCAACGAATCTCCCGCAGGGAAGCGCGCACAGACGCGTCGTGGTGAATCATCTGTAAGTGCTTCTGAAAGAGGAGATCAGCGCGCGTTTGATATTAATGAATTTCGGAAGCATATCGTCTATGAGGATGAAAACCTGCTGGTTCTGAACAAGCCGGCGGGCTGGCTCAGTCAGTCGGATGCCTCCGGGCTTCCGTCCGTGAACGAGCGCTGCCTCCAGTACCTGATGGCGACCGGCGCGCTCACGGAGGCGCAGCTCCAGACCTTCAAGCCGGGCATTGCGAACCGCCTCGACCGGAACACCTCCGGCCTCATCCTCTTCGGGAAGACCCTCCCGGCGCTGCAGGCGCTCGCCGGCCTGCTCCGTGACCGAACGATGGAGAAGTATTACCTCGCCATCGTATGTGGAGACATTGACCACGCACAGCGCATCGACGGCTACCTCGCAAAGGACGAGCGTACGAATCGCGTCGAGATCCGCCCGCAGCCGTTCCCGGACGCCGCTGAAATCCATACCGCGTACGAACCGCTGAAGCGTAGCGGGGATTACACGGTACTGAAGGTCCATCTCATCACCGGCAAGACCCACCAGATCCGTGCGCACCTCCGCGCCATCGGCCACCCGATCATCGGGGACCCGAAGTACGGACGGAAGGACGCCAATGCGTACTACCGGACCCATGGTGGCGTGAAGTCGCAGCTCCTCCACGCGTGGGAACTGCACTTCCCGGAAAACCTCGCCGGCCCGCTCCGCAACCTCGCCGGCCAGACCATCACCGCCGCCCCGCCGAAGGAGTTCTGCCCGTTTCTCCAGTAATCCCCGATTTGCATGAACTTCCGGGAGGCCGGGGGTCTGACCCCATCCGTACCGTGGGTTCCTTGCTGATCAACTGCCGAAGAAGTGCCTGACACACGGGGTCTGACCCCATTTAGTACTGCGGAGCCAATGCCTTCAGTCTGCCGGAAAAATAAATTTCGCACCTCAAAAAAGGCCCGTTTTCCGCTGAATTCCGCCTTTTTTTCTAGTCTGTTTTCAGACTATAGTCCACTTAACGACCTTACCAGGAATCCGTTTCCATGGTAAGGTCGTTTTAGTTTCTGAATCGCCGGAAAGAGGAATTCTATGCTGGCAAAAATCAATAGTGCAGGTTTATCCGGGCTGGATGGTTATTCTGTGTCCGTTGAGGTCGACGAGAGTCACGGGCTTCCCAGGTCCGTCATCGTCGGCAATGTTTCTCCCTCTGTGCGGGAAGCGCTGGAGCGCTGCGATGTCGCGCTTCGAAACGCACAGATTTCCATGCCGCCACGCCGGCTTACCATCAATCTCGCCCCGGCAGACCGTCGGAAGGACGGCACCTGCTTCGACCTGGCCATCGTGACCGGGATCTTACGCTCGGTCTTTCTGACGGACAGCTTTTCCCTCGACGATTATGGCTTCATCGGTGAGCTGGGGCTGGACGGCTCCATCAAGCATGTGAATGGTGTACTTTCGCTCGTTTCCGAGATGAAGCGGGCCGGACTGCGCGGGGCGGTCGTCCCCCTCGTGGACATACAGGAGGCGCTGGTCGTCGAGGACATGGATATCATCGGCGTCGAGCACCTCGTCGACCTCTGCAATCTCATCGAGTCAAAGGAACGCTTTCTCCGCTACCCGCGCGAGGAAGCGGTGCGTAGCGCTGTCCACGAATCCTATACCGTCGACTTCTCCGAGGTGCATGGACAGAGCTACGGTGTCCGTGCAGCCCTCATCGCCGCGGCTGGCGGACACAATCTGCTCCTGTCGGGTGTCGCCGGCTCCGGGAAGACCATGATCGCGAAGCGCATCCCGACGATCCTGCCACCGCTCAGCCGGGAGGAGAATATCGAGATTACGAAGGTGTACTCGGTGGCCGGCCTGCTCCCGCCGGGACAGTCGCTGCTCAATCACCGGCCATTCCGCACCCCACATCATACGATCACGACCGCAGCGCTCGTCGGCGGCTCCGCTCAGGGCGGCGTCGTGCCCGGCGAACTTGCCCTTGCGTCGCGCGGCGTTCTCTTCCTTGACGAGCTCCCGCTCTTTTCGAAGGCCTCGATCGAAGCCCTGCGGCAGCCGATCGAAGAGAAGCAGGTTATCATTTCCCGTCTGAACGGCACCTTCCGCTATCCGGCGGACTGCCTCCTCGTCGCGGCGATGAACCCCTGCCCGTGCGGTTACTTCCCGGACCGGAACAAGTGCCAGTGCACGGAAAGTCAGATCCGACATTACCAGCGCGGCATCAGTAAGCCGATCCTCGAGCGCATCGATCTCTGCGTCGAAGCCTCCCCGGTCGCCTTCGCAAATGCGGTCTCAAAGGACAGTGGTCCGAGCTCGGCCGAGCTGCGTGCACAGGTACTCCGAGCGCGGGAGATTCAGGCGGCACGCTTCCATGGTGAATCGATGATCCGGGTCAATGCAGAGATGGGCATACGGGAAATCGAACGCTACTGCACGCTTGGCTCGAAGGAGCTCGCCTTCATCGGTCGCATCTTTCAGCTCCGCTCGATGTCGATGCGCACCTACCATAAGGTGCTGAAGGTGGCCCGCACAATCGCGGACCTCGAGGAAGCGGAGCAGATTCAGGTCGCCCATCTCAGTGAGGCCGTGAACTACCGCGGCATCGAGGATCAGCTGTACGGTGCCGGACGACGGGAGGACGGACGATGATGGAGAGCCGTCAACATTGCCCGTGCGTTCGTTTCGAAGGGAGCCTCAGAAAGAAAGGAAGACGATGGATAGAATAAGTGAATACATGAAGAAAGACAGGGAGGGAAGACGATGACCGTGAGAGATCTGCATTTCAAACAGGAGATACGAGAACTGACGCCGCTGGATGCGGATTATCCGGAGCGTCTCCGGAACATCCCGGATCCGCCACGGACACTCTATGTCCGCGGCAGTCTCCCACCGGACGACATGCCGACCGTCGCCATCATTGGCGCGCGAAGCGCGAGCGATTACGGACTGCAGGTCGCACGCTCCTTCGGGCGGGCGCTGGCGATGCAGGGGATCGGCATCATCAGCGGGATGGCCGCAGGGATCGACAGTGCAGGCCAGTGGGGTGCCGTCGATGCGGAGGCAAAAACCTATGCCGTCTTCGGCTGCGGGCTCAATGTCTGCTACCCGGCCAGGAACTACCTGCTCTACGATAAGATCCTCGAGCATGGCGGCGGGGCGATCTCGGAGCTGCCACTCGACGCGCCGCCGATCGGAAAGCAGTTCGCAAGCCGGAACCGCATCATCGCCGGCCTGGCAGACGCCGTGCTCGTACTCGAGGCACGCGAGAAATCCGGCACCTTCATCACCGTCGGAGATGCCCTCGACCAGGGAAAGCAGATCTTCGCGCTGCCCGGGCGCATCACGGACGGACTCTCGAAGGGCTGCAACCAGCTGATCCGGCAGGGCGCCGACATCCTGACGAGCCCGGAGGATGTGCTCGAGTACCTGCATCTCACGTATCATAAGGAGCAGCAGATGCTCGAGAAGGATACGTCGATGCTGAATCCGAAGCAGCAGAAGGTCTACGCGGCCCTCGATGTCGAGGCGAAGCATCTCGACCAGCTGATCGGAAAGCTCTCGATGTCCGTACAGGAGCTCAGCTCCGTGCTCCTCGAGCTCGAGATCCTCGGCTTCTCCGACAGCCCGAAGCTCGGCTTCTACCGGCGACGAATTTAGAAACAGACAGTACAGGGCCCCGGCGGGGCACCTTCCGAATCTAAACCGGTTTTGTGACGTCGGAATGTCTTGTATACCAGAAGCGCGTCTTGCAAAACAAAAAAGAGTGTTGTATATTGTCTGAGATTTACCCTTTCGGGAAAGCACGTTTCATCTGCACCGACGGGCCGGTTTCGATGGTTTCTGTGATGAAATCGGCCATCCGGCGCAGATCTTGTATAAATAAAAGGTGAGTCTGAATGGCAAGTACAAACAATCTGATTATCGTAGAGTCGCCTGCAAAGGTAAAAACGATCAAAAAATTTCTGGGCAAGCAGTATACGGTCGATGCCACCATGGGACATCTCATCGATATGCCGAAGAGCTCCCTCGGTGTCGATGTCGAGCATGACTATGAGCCGAAGTACATCACGATCCGTGGCAAGGGCGAGCTTCTCGCGAAGCTGAAGAAGGAAGCGAAGAAGGCGGATCGCATCTATCTCGCAACCGACCCGGATCGTGAGGGTGAGGCCATCAGCTGGCATCTTCGGAACGAGCTCGAGAAGGATGAGAAGAATAAAGCGAAGATTACACGTATCACCTTCAACGAGATCACGAAGAATGCCGTAAAGAATGCATTGAAAAGTCCGCGCGATATCGATATGGACCTCGTAGATGCGCAGCAGGCGCGCCGTGTCATCGACCGTCTCGTGGGTTATACCATCAGTCCTTTATTATGGAAGAAAATCCGTAAGGGCCTCTCGGCCGGTCGTGTGCAGTCCGTAGCCCTTCGCATGATCTGTGACCGCGAAGCCCAGATTGCAGCTTTCGTACCGGAGGAGTACTGGTCCCTAGATGCGATCCTCCTGCACGGAAAGAAGAAGCTGACCGCTGCCTTCTACGGCGGCGAGAAGAAGCAGGCACTGAGCTCAGAGGCAGAGGTGGATGCGATCCTTCAGAAGATCGGAAACGCTGATTTCATCGTGAGTGACATCCGGAAGTCTGAGCGTCGCAAGAAGGCACCGCTGCCATTTACGACCTCGACGATGCAGCAGGAGGCTGCGAAGTCCCTCGGCTTCGCCACCAGTAAGACCATGAAGCTCGCACAGACCCTGTATGAGGATGGTTTTATCACCTACCTTCGTACCGACAGTACACGTATCGCTGACGAGGCGGATGCGGCTGCCAGAAGCTTCATCGCTGCACAGTTCGGCGAAAATTATGTGAACGGTGGCTCCGGCGCACAGCCGAAATCCCAGGCCGAGGTGAAGATTCAGGACGCGCACGAGGCGATCCGTCCGACCAGCCTCGATCTCAGTCCGGAGGAAGCGAAGGAGAAGCTCCCGCGCGACGAGTTTCGTCTGTACCAGCTAATCTATAAGCGCTTCCTCGCGAGCCGTATGTCGGCTGCACTTTACAGCACCGAAGCCGTGAAGCTCCGTGCCGGCGAGTATGTCTTCACACTGAACGGCTCGAAGCTCAGCTTCGATGGTTTCCTCTCGGTCTATATGACGGAAGAGGATAAGGCGGAGAAGGATGTCTCCCTTCCGGAGCTCACCGTCGGCGAGACCCTCTCGCTCGACAGCTTCGATAAGGAACAACACTTCACACAGCCGCCGGCACACTATACCGAGGCGTCCCTCGTAAAGGCCCTCGAGGAGGACGGCATCGGTCGTCCGTCGACCTATGCACCGACCATCGGTACCCTGCTGGCGCGCCGTTACATCGCGAAGGAAAAGAAGAACATCTTCGTTACCGAGCTCGGTCTCGCCGTCGACGATATGATGCAGAAGAACTTCCCAACCATCATCGATACCGCGTTCACCGCGAACATGGAATCCCTGCTCGACAGTGTCGCGGCGGGTAAGACGAAGTGGAAGACGATCGTCGAGAACTTCTACCCGGATCTCGAGGAAGCCGTCGAGAAGGCTCAGGCCGAGGTCGAGAAGATCACGATTCGTGATGAGGAGACCGACGTGCTTTGTGACAAGTGTGGACGCCACATGGTCATCAAGTACGGACCTCACGGAAAGTTCCTGGCCTGCCCGGGCTTCCCGGAGTGCCGGAACACGAAACCGTATGTCGAGTATGCCGGCTTCACCTGCCCGGACTGCGGCGCTGAGTGCGTGAAGCGTCGTTCGAAGAAGGGACGCATCTTCTACAGCTGCTCCCGCTATCCGGAGTGCGAGTACATGACCTGGAGCAAGCCGAAGGAGGCCGTCGTCGGCGAGAAGAAGGACGGCGACATCTTCGTGGCCCCATCCACGGATACGAATGCAGAGCCGGTGATGCCGGAATAAGCGTTCCGTCAGCTGCACGACCCGCCCCTCCGGGGCCCGATCGCCGGACCGCCGCGAAATCTGAAAAAACGGCGGAAAAATCGCCCGGTAAATATATTGACAGCAATCAAAGCTTTATGTTATATTACAAGTCGCGTCTTTTTGAGACGCGGCTTCTTTTATAGAAGAACATAAACAGCACATCCCAGCGAACACCGGAAGGTACCCGCACAGGGCGAAAGCCGGTAAGCACGAAGGCTGAGATGGAAGAATCAACCAGGAGGTATTGAAATGAGTGCAATTGGAATGAAGCAGCTCCTTGAGGCTGGCGTACACTTTGGTCATCAGACCAGAAGATGGAACCCTAAGATGGCTCCGTACATCTACACACAGCGTAACGGTATCCACATCATCGATCTTCAGCAGACCGTAAAGATGGTAGACGATGCGTACAACGCGATGGTAAAGATCGTACAGGACGGTGGTACTGTTCTTTTCGTAGGTACCAAGAAGCAGGCACAGGATGCTGTAAAGGCAGAGGCTCTTCGTTGTGGTGAGTTCTACGTTAACGAGAGATGGCTCGGCGGTATGCTTACAAACTTCAAGACCATCGAGACTCGTATCGAGCGTCTGAAGCAGATCGAGAAGATGGCTGAGGATGGCACCTTCGACGTTCTTCCGAAGAAGGAAGTTGCGCTGATCAAGAAGGAGTGGGAGAAGCTTGAGGCCAACATCGGTGGCATCAAGGAGATGAAGGTTCTTCCGGACGCAATCTTCGTTGTAGATCCTAAGAAGGAGAAGATCTGCGTGAAGGAGGCTCATAACCTCGGCATCACCCTTTTCGGTATCGCAGATACCAACGCTGATCCTGAGGAGCTTGATTATGTAATCCCGGGTAACGATGACGCTATCCGTGCGATCAAGCTGATCGTAGGCAAGATGGCAGACGCTGTCATCGAGGCTAAGCAGGGCGATATGACAGAGGAAGAGGCTGCAGCAGCAACTGCTGGCGACGAGACTGTCGTTTCTACTGAGGCTTAATTAATTGATAACGCCAGCATTCGACAATTTCATAAATTGCAGAATGCTGGCGTTTCTTGTTTCATAGGAAGCCGGTGGGGCTTCCATCACATAAACATCCAGGAGGATAAAAAGATGGCAATTACAGCAGCTCAGGTTAAGGAGTTAAGAGATATTACCGGTGCAGGTATGATGGCTTGTAAGAAGGCACTCGCTGCTACCGAGGGTGACATGGATAAGGCCGTAGAGTTCCTTAGAGAGCAGGGCCTTGCAGGCGCTGAGAAGAAGGCCGGCAGAATCGCAGCTGAGGGTGTTTCCTTCGCAAAGGTTTCCGAGGACATGCACACTGGTGTCGTTGTAGAGGTTAACGCTGAGACCGACTTCGTTGCTAAGAACGCAAAGTTCCAGGCATACGTTGATCAGGTTTGCGATCAGGCTCTTACAACCACCGCTGCAGACATCGACGCTTTCCTCGCTGAGAAGTGGAACCTCGATGAGACCAGAACCGTCGCTGAGCAGCTTTCCGAGGAGATCTCCATCATCGGTGAGAACATGCACATCCGTCGTTTCCACAAGCTCGTTGAGAACGAGGGTCTCGTATCCGCTTACATCCACGCTGGTGGCCGTATCGGTGTCATCCTTCAGGTGAAGTCTGACGTTGTAAACGATGCTGTTGCTGAGATGGCAAAGAACATCGCGATGCAGATCGCAGCTCTGAACCCGAAGTACACCACTCGTGCAGAGGTTGACCAGGAGTATCTCGCACACGAGACTGCAATCCTCACAGAGGCTGCTAAGAACGAGAAGCCGAACGCACCGGAGAAGGTTCTCAACGGTATGGTTCAGGGTCGTCTCAACAAGGAGCTCAAGGAGATCTGCCTCGTAGATCAGACCTACGTAAGAGCAGAGGATGGCAAGCAGACCGTTCAGCAGTACGTTGATTCTGTAGCCAAGGCTCAGGGCGCGAAGATCCAGCTCGTAACCTTCGTTCGTTATGAGACCGGTGAGGGCCTCGAGAAGAAGAGCGAGGACTTCGCAGCAGAGGTTGCTGCACAGCAGGCAGCTGCAAAGAAGAACTAATCTTCAGATAGCATGATTTTACGAGAGCTTCGGGCATGTCCCGAAGCTCTTTTTACTAATCCGATACCATAATTCTCAGTCCCCCGAGGGCAGGTGACAGCGTATGGTTTCTGTCACCTGCCCTCGGGAGTTCTTGAAAAGATTGACCGGATTTTGTAAATTGCCTCCGCCGCCGGAATGCGCTACAATGTTAAAAATGAAAAAACGGAGCATACTATGACCAGAAACTATAAGATGATTCTAAGCTACGACGGTTCCCGCTACTACGGCTGGGAGCATCAGCCGAACACCGAGCTCACGATCCAGGGGAAGCTCGAGCAGGTGCTGACCCGCATGATCTACGGCGAGCAGTATGAGGCTTCGGACAATGCTTCCTTCCCGATCACCGTCATCGGGGCGGGACGGACCGACGCCGGAGTACATGCGCGTGCGATGACCGCGAACGTACTGCTCGATACCGATCAAACAGAAGAGGAGATCCGGAGCTACATGAACCAGTACCTCCCGGATGACATCAGCATCAATGAACTGATGCTCTGCGGCGACCGCTTTCACAGCCGCTTCAAGGCGTCCGGCAAGACCTATCGCTACAGCTGCTGGTACAGTGATCAGAAGCCGGTCTTCGAGCGGAAGTATGTCTCGGTGCTCGAGAAGCATCCGGACCTCGACGCGATGCGGGAGGCTGCGGCGTACCTCATCGGGGAGCATGATTTCAAGTGCTTCTGCGGCAACAGTAAGATGAAGAAGTCGACCGTGCGAAAGATCGACACCGTGGAGATCACCGAGAACGGCCCGTATATCCGTTTCTACTTCCATGGCACCGGCTTCCTGCAGAACCAGATCCGCATCATGACCGGTACCCTCCTCGAGGTGGGCTTCGGAAAGCGACGTCCGGAATCGATGAAGGACATCATCGCCTCCCGTGACCGGAAGATGGCCGGCGTCACGATGGAAGCGAAGGGGCTCTGCCTCATGAAGGTAGATTACGATTAAAGCACAGCCTGATGATGACATGGGGATCAAACTTCGTAAATAAATACGGAGGAATGTATCCCCACAATCGTAGACGGAATAAGTCTGTGACGTCATGGGATGCATGATATGAAATATAGAAGGATATACAGTATGAAAAAGAGAAAGAAGCTCATCGGGACCTGTCTGATTGCAGCGATGCTGTTCGTGAGCAGCGCATTTACATCACTGGCAGAGTTTGGTCCGAGCGCTGATTTGTCATCGTCCGGCGATGTAACTGTCGCTGCAGGGACGACGGTAATTACGAATACGTCGACCGGCAGTGGTACTTCCGCTCCATTCACAAGCGTTCAGGCTGCGATTATCGACACCACAGGGCAGGTGACGAGCACGGCGACCGTTGACGATGCGACGGCAGAAGCATTGGCGAAGACCCTGACGGCACAGATTACGGACCAGATCATCCTCGTCGTAGACCACTCGCTGGCCCTCTATAATAAGCAGGCGGATGGCAGCTGGAAGAAGGCGATGGAAACGTACTGCGGCTATGGACGGAACGGACTGAAGGCCTGGAACGAGCGGCACGAGGGCGACCAGACGACGCCGGTCGGCTCCTTCCCGATCCTGCACGCCTTCGGGATCAGCCTAAATCCGGGCACGCAGATGAGCTGGCGCGATGTGACGCCGAACTCCTACTGGTCCGGCGAGCAGGCGACGTACAACAGCTGGGTGGAGAGCGCAACGCCGATCAGCGGAGAGCATCTCAGCGAGTACACGATCTGCTATAAGTACGCGATGGCCGTCGGCTTCAATGTGAACCCGACCGTCTACAAGCGTGGCTCCGCGATCTTCCTGCACTGCAAGAATCCGGCAGACTGGGGCTCGGCGGGCTGCGTTTCCGTGGAGGAAGCGGACATGATCGCGCTGCTGCAGCAGTGCCATAACGGCTGTTACATGATGATCGTACCGAACGAGGCATCGATTGCGAATTTCTGAATCGTAGGTACGACTCGTGACGACGAGACGCCGCGAATAAAAGAGTGCGCTGAACCGGCAGGATGGGCAGTATGATCCGGTCACGACGTAAGAGGCCGGGACAGACAGGATGTTCCTTCTCGACATAAGAGCTAGAATAGGAACAGACAGAAAAGTGGAGGCAGAATAGATGGAAGAAGAAAGAACGGTCCGGAAGGGCCTGGTGTGTGAGGGCGGCGCGATGCGCGGGATGTTCACCGCGGGTGTACTCGATGTCTTCCTGGAGGAGGGAATCACCTTCGATGGCATGGTCGGTGTGTCGGCGGGGGCGACCTTCGGCTGCAATTTCAAGTCGCGGCAGATCGGACGTACAATCCGCTACAATAAGCGCTTCGCGAAGGACCGGCGCTACTGCAGCATTGAGTCTCTGCTGAAGACCGGAAATCTCTATAATGCCGAGTTCTGCTATCATACGCTTCCAGAGGAGCTCGATCTTTTCGACTGGGATACCTTCCTCGCGAATCCGATGAAGTTCTACATCGTCGCGACGGACTGCAATACCGGCCGACCGGTCTACCATGAGTGTAAGACCTCGGATCCGGAGGAGATGGAGTGGTTCCGCGCGAGCGCCTCGATGCCCCTCGTTTCGAAGCCGGTCGTGATACAGGGACAGACCCTGCTGGACGGCGGCATCAGCAACGCGATTCCGCTCTGCTTCATGGAGCATATCGGCTACGAGCGCAATGTCGTCATCCTCACGCAGGACCGGAGCTACCAGAAGAAACCGCAGGCGGGCATGCAGGCCTTCCGGAAGCTGCGGAAGAAGTATCCGCTCTGTTACGATGCGATGAAAAACCGTCACTTCATGTATAACGATCAGCTCGCGGATGTCCACGCGAAGGAGACCGCCGGTCAGGTACTGGTGATCCAGCCGCCGGAGCCTCTCCGCATCCGCCGCACCGAGCACGATCCGGAGGAGCTCGAGCGTGTGTACCAAATCGGGCGCAGCGAAGCCCTGAAACGACTCGAAGAGGTCCGCGCCTTTCTCGCCTGACCCTCTTCTGAGCGATAAATCTGTAACAGTTCAGCAGGGTGTATTTCTTAATCCACCTGTTTTTAGGTGGCTTCCATACCGGACGTCTCTTTTTGTTTGCCTGCCCACCCCGGCATACATCTTTTATCTACGTACATATTGGTCCCACCCCATGCAGGCAAACAAAAAATCGTCGCCTGCTTTCGTTCAAGCGGGTGAAGCTGTATCAAAACCGCGAAAAACAGGCATGATGCTAACGGTAAGAGGGGCTCTCGGTTCAAACGATCATGGTCCTATCCAATATGGCTTGATTTTCAAAATGATGGATATGTTTTTTGGCTGGAATAATCGAAGATGGCTGGAAAATATCCACTCTATAGCGATTTTGAAAATACTGGATATGAAGAGCCTTATTTCTTAAGAGGAACCTGGGTTCGAGTATCCAGTTTTTTAGAAAAGAAGTTTTTTTGGATATCGGCTTATGGAAATTCTTCTCTGAAGCCTGAAATACATATCCACTATTTGAAAAATCCGGGTAGATTGGATAGTACGCTTATATGCGTATGCATGATTTTACAGAAAACTATCCAATATGTGCACGATTATGAAATCGTGGATATTTTAGCATCCTACAGCAGGCATGTTGGAGCTGAAAATTGATGATTGTGCCTATAATTCTGATCGATTTTCCAGGCACGATGTCTTAAAATCGAGGTCAACGTGCCTACGGTTTGCCCCTGGTTATGGACATTTCCGTAGGCATGCTGACATTTTAAAGCGCTTACCATGCCTGCAGTTGATTTTTCCGGATCCGTTACTGTAGGCATGATGATGATTTTTGAAGCTTATCATGCCTGTGCTTCTTTGAAGCATCGGACAGGCAGAAGTTTGAGGCCTCCTCATGAGCTGGGGCGGGCCCAATGCATATAAAAAGCCATAGATTTCATGGGGTGGGCGAATGAGGAGCAGCCTCAAACTCCTCAAGTCAACCAAGGGTCGGCTGAGCTTCTTCTGAGTGATAAATCTGTCGTTAGTTTTGATTTTTCAACGAACAATCTCGTCTTCTACGACAAACTATGGTATTTTAGAGCAGCTGAGGTCACGATCGATGACCGAAGCTGCTTTGTTTTGCATTGTTCATTCGTTTTATGAAAGGCTTTCTATGAACTTTTATTTCGCGCCGATGGAGGGCGTCACCGGATACTGCTTCCGGACTGCGTACAACGCCGCCTTCCCTGGCCTTGACCGCTTCTATACGCCGTTTCTCTCGGCGAACGATACCTTCCAGTTCACGCACCGCGAGGAGCGTGACGTCGCTCCGGAGCATAACCTCGGCATGCGTGTCGTGCCGCAGATCATCACAAACAACGCAGAGATGTTCGTCTGGGCCATCCGCGAGATGGCGAAGCTCGGTTACACTGAGGTGAATCTCAATGCAGGCTGCCCGAGCGGTACGGTCGTCGCGAAAGGAAAAGGCGCCGGTCTGCTCCGGGATCCGGACCGCCTCGACGAGTTCCTCGATCAGACCTTCGAGCTTCTGGAGAAGGAGGGCATCTCTACAAAAATCTCGGTGAAGACCCGCATCGGCGGCTGGGAACCGGACGAAGCCGGTGAGCTGATTCGCGTCTACAACCGCTACCCGCTGAAGGACCTGATCGTGCACCCGCGCGTGCAGAAGCAGATCTACCGCGGAGAGGTGCATCTCGACGTCTTCCGGCAGTTCGTCGAAGAGTCAAAGCACCACCTCGTGTATAACGGAGACATCGTCACCGTCGCGGACTACGAGCGGATTACCCGGATGTTCCCGTCAATCGACAGCATCATGATCGGCCGCGGACTCCTCACAAATCCGGCCCTCGTGCGCCAGATCCGGGGCGGGGATGCGGCGACGCTCGAGGAGCTGAAGGCCTTCCACGAGCAGCTGCTCGGAAATTACATGACGGAGATGCAGAGTGAGCGGAACACCCTGTTTAAGATGAAGGAGTACTGGAACTGGCTGAGTCAGTCCTTCGATGGCAGCGAGCGCTACATGAAGGAGATTCGGAAGGCGGATACCCTCGTGCGTTACCGCTCGGCGGTACGGAATCTGCTCGCAAACTGTACGCTGAAGGAGGTGTAGGACATCATGATCATCGAATATCCATCCTACTATGAAAGGTTCCGCTGCATCGGCGGACGCTGCCCGGACACCTGCTGTGCCGGCTGGGAGGTCGACGTCGACGAGGAGTCGAGCACATACTATCGCAGCGTAGAGGGCGCGTTCGGCGACACCCTGCGCGCGCATATCCGGGAAGAGGACGGTGACTGCTTCTTTCCGCTTACGAAGGAAGGCCGCTGCCCGTTCCTCCGGAAGGACCTGCTCTGCGAGATGTACATCCAGCTCGGCGAGGAGAGCCTCTGCCAGACCTGCACGGAGTACCCGCGCTACTTCATGGACATCGGAAACTACGAGCAGATCGACATGAGCCTGAGCTGCATGGAGCTCGGCCGCATCTTTTTCACGGAGTGCGATCGCATCGAGTATATCCGCTCCGAGAACGAGATCCTGGGTGAAGAGATCAGCGTAGAAGAGCAGGAGACCCTCATCGAGGTGCTCGCGCTACGGAACCGCTGCATCGAGCTGCTCCAGAATCATGGTGGCGCCTTCCTCGACGCATGGCAGGCCGTACGCGCCCTCGTCGCGGAGGCGCAGGGCCTCGACCCGAAGGAAGCCGACGCAGAGCGAAGCTTCCTGAAGGAGGACTTCCCGGCCCTCGTCGAACTCATGAAGCATCTCGATTCCCTCCGCCCGGAGTGGGATACCCTCGTCGAAACGTACGAGCAGAACTGTCGGGACCCGCACTTCCTCGATGCACTCCCGCAGTTCATGCAGGAAGAAGCCACACAGCTCGACCGCTGGTTCACGAAGCTCGCCGTCTACTTTACCTACCGCTACTTCATCGACACCTGCATCGACGGCGACATCGAAATCGAGCTCTGCCTCGTACACCGCAGCCTCATGATGATCCTCTTCATGCTCTACAGCCGCTGGACCGAACAGCAGCAGATCGGCGTTGATGATATTATCGACATCGCGCACCTCTTCTCGAAGGAAGTAGAACATGATGAAGGAAATGTGAATCTGCTGAAATCAATTTGATGACTGGAGCCCCTCCGGGGCTCCGGTCCGGTCATTCTGCACAAATCTTGTTGCCCGAATCAACGTTCTACGTTAAAATGATACACAGGAGCGCCTCGCATCCATGAGACGAAAAAGAACGTTGAAAGAATTCTCAAGAAAACATATCCATATCATCCTGTGTACCCTCTCAGTCGGCTTCATCCTCTGCGGCCTCGTGATGCTCATCCAGGACTTCTACAACTCGACCTACGCGTCGGATACGTCTGCTGCCACCGTGCAGGAGGCGTCTTTTTCGAACGCGAATGTCCTGTACCTGAGCTCCTACAGCCGGAGCTTCACCACCGTGCCGGATCAGGAGAGGGGCATCCAGAAGGTCTTCGACCAGTACCCGGGCATCACCCTCACCGAGGAGTTCATGGATACCCGTAACTACCCGGCGGAGGGAAATCTCCAGAACGTCTATGAGAGCCTTCTCTATAAGTACCGGAATAAGGACGCCTTTGACGCCATCATCCTCGCCGATGATGCGGCACTGAAGTTCGGTCTCCGCTATCGCGACGACCTATTCAAGGGCAGTCCGATGGTCTTTATGTGCATCAATGACTTCGACCGCGCACGCAGCGCGATGAACTATCATGACGTCACCGGTAACATCGAGGGTTTTGACCTGAAAGGAACGATCGAGGTCGCGGCGAAGCTTCTTCCGAACGCGGATACAGTCGTGGCCATCTATGATGATACAGACTCGGGACTCGGTGACTTCAAGCGGATGAAGGAGATCGAAGCCGATTTTCCGAACTACAGCTTCCAGTATATCAATACCTCGATGCTCTATACCGATGAGCTTGTGGACCAGCTCGAGTGCATCGGTAAGAATTCCATCGTGCTCTACCTGGATGCCTTCGAGAATGCGGATGGCACGATCTATGATATGGAAACGAGCGCGAAATTCATCGCACAGCACTGCCCGGTGCCGGTATTCCGCGCCTCCATCGGTGGTCTCGGTCTCGGCCTCGCCGGCGGACATTACTTCGACTACGAAGCGGCTGGCGAAACCGCTGCGCGCACCGTCATTGACATCCTGAACGGTGCATCGGCCGACGACATGCCGGTGAACTATGAGAACATCAGCCACTATGCCTTCGACTTCGACGTCCTTCGGAAGCATGGACTGAATACTGCGGTACTCCCGAAGGAGACCGAATTCATCAACGAACCGCTGAGCTACTTCAGGCGGTATAAGGCGATCATCCTGCCGAGTGCCTACATCATGAGCGGTCTCTTCCTCTGGCTCATCGTTCTCGAGATCTCGAACGAAGAGAAGCGCCGGAAGACGAGAGAGCTCACCTACTCCAAAAACAAGCTGCAGTACATGTATGAGCACGATACGATGACGCAGCTCCCGAACCGGGGCCATGCCGACACGCACATGCAGGAGATGCTCCAGGAGGGCGGCACCCATACCCTCATGCTGATCGATGTCGATAACTTCAAGACGCTGAACGATACCTTCGGCCACGGTGCGGGTGATTATGTACTGAAGGAAATGGCGCGTCGCCTCCGCCTCGTCGCGGTGAAGTACCAGGGCTTCGTTTCCCGTTACGGCGGCGACGAGTTCGCCATCCTTTTCGCCAATGAAATCAGTCAGGAGAGCGGCGAGATGCTGTCCTACCTCCGGAATATCCTGAATGAGCCGTACATCTACGAGGAGCAGCATCTGACCGTCACCTGCAGTATCGGTGTGACGGCCTCGAACGGGAAGGATAGTCTCGTAAACGAGCTCTTCTCCGAGGCGGATAAGGCGCTGACGGAGGCGAAGAATCGTGGCAAGCATACGGCGGTATTCTACGATGCGACGATGCATGAGCGCATCCTCGAGGAGGACAATATCGTCCAGACCCTGCATGACGCCTGCGATCACGACGGTTTCCGCATCGTGTACCAGCCACAGATCTCGACGAAAACCGGGAAGGTCATCGGCTACGAGGCCCTCGTACGACTGAAGAGTGGTGCATACTATCCGGACCGCTTCATTGCCCCTGCGGAAAAGTACGGCATGATCATAAAGATCGGCCGCATCGTCACCGAAAAGGTCATCCATCAGATGGCTGTATGGCGCGCACAGGGCGTGGAGCTGCAGAAGGTGTCGATCAACTACTCGGCGAAGCAGCTGCAGGATGAGGAGTACGTACTTTACCTGAAGTCGCTGCTCCAGAAGGAAAACATCGCACCGGATCTTATCGAGATCGAGGTCACGGAGAGTCTCTATATGGAGTATAAGGAGCAGACGAACACGCTCTTCCGACAGCTTCGTGAGCTCGGGATCGGCCTCGCGCTCGACGACTTCGGCACGGGCTACTCGTCGCTGAACTACCTCACCTTCATCCCGGCGGACCGCATCAAGCTCGACAAGAAGATGACGGACACCTACCTCCAGCAGGGAAAGACCAACATCATCAAGAACATCGTTAACATCGCGCACGACCTCAACATGACGCTCTGTATCGAGGGTGTCGAGAACCGCGCGCAGTATGACCTCGCCACGGCGCTCGGCTGTGACGACGTCCAGGGCTACTTCTTCAGTCGCCCGATGGATGGCAACGCCGTCCCATATTACAGAGTGGAGTTTCTGGATTCATGACAGATAAGAAGATCGAAGATATGACAGCCGCTGCACAGGAGGCCAAAGCCGCCCTTATGCACGGCACGGAAGAGAGTGGTAACGCACAGTCGGCGGGCAATGCCGACACCACATCATCAGGCACCGCTTCGTCGGAGGGCGGAGAGCCGGTGAAGCACCAGCGCCGGAAGCGCTACAGCGGGAAGTATCCGCGGCGCTTTGACGAGAAGTATAAGGAGCTGAACCCGGAGAAGTACCAGGACGACATCGAGAAGATCATCCAGAAGGGGAAGACCCCGGCGGGCATGCACATCTCGATCATGGTAAAGGAGATCCTCGATGTGCTGAAGATCCAGCCGGGCGAGATCGGCATGGATGCGACCCTAGGCTACGGCGGCCACACGGAGAAGATGCTCGAACAGCTTCATGGACAGGGCCACCTCTACGCGACCGACGTCGATCCGATCGAGTCAGTGAAGACCGAGAAGCGACTTCGTGAGAAGGGCTACGGCGAGGACATCCTCACCATCCGCCACATGAATTTCAGAGACATTGACCAGGTCACGGGGAACGGCGATAAATTCGACTTCGTGCTCGCTGACCTCGGTGTCTCCTCGATGCAGATCGATAACCCGGAGCGGGGCTTCAGCTATAAGACCGACGGCCCGCTGGACCTCCGGCTGAATCCGGAAGCCGGCGAATCAGCGTCCGAGCGGCTTCGTGCGCTGTCCTGTGACGACATGGTGAACATGTTCATCGAGAATTCCGATGAGCCGTACGCCGAGCGCATCGCGAAGGAGATCGACCGCGGTCTCCATAAGGGGATGAAGTTTGAGACGACGACCGAGCTCCGCGATACCATCGCGAAGGCGCTCAGCTTCCTCCCGGAGAAGGAGCAGAAGGACGCCGTGAAGAAGTCCTGCCAGCGCGTCTTTCAGGCGCTGCGTATCGACGTGAACAGTGAGTTCGAGGTGCTCTATGACTTCCTCGAGAAGCTGCCGGACTGCCTGAACCCCGGCGCCCGCGTCGCCATCCTCACCTTCCACAGCGGCGAGGACCGTCTCGTGAAGAAGTTCTTCAAGGAGATGCAGAAGGCCGGCCTCTACAGCGAGGTCTCCCGCGACGTCATCCGCCCGGGAAAGGAAGAGTGTTTCATTAACCCGCGGGCCCACTCGACGAAGCTCCGCTGGGCGATCAAATAAGCGCTTATACACACGCTACAGCCGGAGGGACGGCATCAGAAGCACAGTACTACGAGGCCGGTGAACTCTAAGCCGGGAACCCTAAGCGGCACTAGGCCCTCTGCAATCGCCGAGTTTTCCTGATGAAAACTCAGCGTTGCAGAGGGTTCCAAGGAGAGATAACACCAAGTGCCGCTAAGGGGACCCGGCAAGATTTCACACGGCCTCTTCGTATGGCTTCTGATGCCGTCCCTCCGGCCATATGCTGAGTTGTATCTGGCTCTATCTGATTCAATATCAATTGACAAGCTGAAACGACTTTTTTATACTATTTTAGATTTATTTTTAAACAGTGGATCGGTGCAGAGTGGCACCGGATATAACGGAAGAACAGGGGAGTAGTACGATGTTTAAACAGGGTTTCGATAATGATAAGTACCTTAAGATGCAGTCGGAGCATATCCGCGAGCGTATTTCGAAGTTCGGCGGGAAGCTCTATCTCGAGTTCGGTGGCAAGCTGTTCGATGATTACCATGCATCCCGTGTGCTTCCGGGTTTTCAGCCGGATAGTAAGATCCGCATGCTGCGTGAGCTGAAGGATGACGCGGAGGTCGTGATCGTCATCAATGCCGGCGACATCGAGAAGAACAAGGTCCGCGGGGATCTCGGCATCACCTACGATATGGACGTGCTTCGTCTCATCGATGCCTTCCGCGGCTATGGCCTCTATGTGGGCTCCGTCGTGCTCACCCGCTTCGATGGACAGGAGAGCGCGATTGCTTACCAGAAGAAGCTCGAGTCCCTCGGCATCAAGGTCTACCGTCATTACCCGATTTCGGGTTATCCGGGCAATGTGCCGCTCATCATCAGTGACGACGGCTTCGGCAAGAACGAGTACATCGAGACGACCCGCTCCCTCGTGGTCGTGACCGCACCGGGTCCGGGTTCCGGAAAGATGGCCGTCTGCCTCAGCCAGCTCTACCAGGAGAACAAGCACGGCGTCAAGGCCGGCTACGCGAAGTTCGAGACCTTCCCGATCTGGAACATCCCGCTGAGCCATCCGGTGAACCTCGCCTACGAGGCGGCGACCGCTGACCTCAATGACGTCAACATGATCGACCCGTACCACCTCGAGGCCTACGGCAAGACCACGGTCAACTACAACCGTGACGTCGAGGTCTTCCCTGTCCTGAACGCGATGTTCCAGCGCATCTACGGCGAGAGCCCGTACAAGTCCCCGACCGACATGGGCGTCAACATGGCCGGTTACTGCATCGAGAACGACGAGAACTGCTGCTATGCCTCCCGCCTCGAGATCATCCGCCGCTACTACACGGCGCTCTGCGATCTCCGCAAGGGCAACGGCGCACAGTCTATCGTCGATAAGCTCGAGCTTCTGATGGAGAAGGCCAATGTCTCCACGAACGACCGCCCGGTGATTTCGGCGGCCAAGCAGAAGGCAGCGCTGACCGGCGACCCGGCAGCGGCTATCGAGCTTCCGGACGGCACCATCATCACCGGTAAGACCTCCTCGCTCCTCGGCGCGGTCAGCGCGATGCTCCTGAATGCCCTGAAGGTTCTCGGCGGCATCGACGATTCCGTGAACCTCATGTCCCCGGAAATCATCGAGCCGATCCAGCACCTGAAGACCGCGCACCTCGGTAACCACAACCCGCGTCTCCACCTCGATGAGATGCTCATCGCCCTCACCATCTGCGCGACCCACGACCCGAACGCAGAGACTGCGATGCAGCAGCTCGAGAAGCTCCGCGGCTGTGAGGTACACAGCTCCGTCATCCTGTCCGAAGTCGACGAAAGCACCTTTAAGAAGCTCGGCGTCAACGTGACCTGCGAGCCACAGTACCAGACGAAGAAGCTCTTCCATAAGTAATTTCAAACTGTGCCGGCAGATCTGACTGTCCGGCACAGTTTTTTGTACATTTTCGTAGGCATATTGACGTTTTAAAGCGCTTACCATGCCTACTATCGAGTGGATATATATGAATAGAAACAGACAAATTGAAGAAAACAGAGGAAACCGCCGGATCACTGTCTCCCTCGGGGCAGATGTCAGCGAAGGATATGTGCTGCGCTATGAACTGAAGAGCTACTCTGTGAAAACAAACGCAGCTGCTGAAGACTGTCAGCCTGCGCGCGCGCAAACCGGTGAGCAGCGGATGACCGCGACGCATCATGCGGAGCACTACTCATTCACCGCAATGGCGCTGGGGCTTGAGACGCCGCAGCAGATCGGTGAACGCCTCGCTGCACAGGTCATTGCGACGCTCGATGAGAGAAACGAGCAGCCGGACCGCATCGCCTGCGACCTCTATCCGAAGTTCCCGACGACCTACGCCGCCGAAGTCCTTTCGGAGCATTATCAGGTGCCGATGCTTCGCATGCAGAAGTGCCATCGCGCGATCCTTGACGCGATGGATAGAAGAGAAAATGTACTCGGCGTCTGCCTCGACGATCTCAGCTACGGCTCCGACGGTACGCTCTGGGGCGGCGAGATTCTCGAGATCTCCGGCGAAGGCTTCACCCGCCTCGCCTCGATCCATCCCTACCAGCTGATCGGCACGAATATGGAGCTCCACAGCTCGACACCATGGCAGACCGCGGTCTCGATGCTCTATGACCTCGCCCGCATGTCACATAACGAGGACGAAGCCATCCGTGACTTCGTCGCAAAGCAGGAGGCCTCCGAGAAGGTCCACCTCCTCGACCTCTGCAGCCTGAACGACGCCCGCGCCCAGTACATCGCACAGGACCGGAATAAAAACACGACCCGCTCCACCGCCGCGAGCGGCCTCTTCGACGCCGCCGCTGCCATCCTCGGCTTCCAGCGCATCAGCACACCCACGGGCCGAACCCCGATGGAAGCATTGGCCGAAGCTGCAGAAGCGTTCGAACATGATGGAAAATCAAAGTCGCAGATCGACACGCTGTACGCGAAGCTCGAGAAGCTGATCGCGGCAGCTGAAGAGATGGACGACCCGACCCTCGAGCCGGGTGACCTCTGGGAAGACACCGACGACGGCGCCTTCAGCGAAACCAGCGCCGACGACAGCCCGGATATCCTCCACACAGAGCAGCTGATCCGTCTCCTCGCCAACGAACGCATCCGCTACCTCTTGAGCCTCGGAAAACGCAACTACGACCGCCCCCTGAACATCAAGAAGCCGGACGACTGCCGCTCCGACGAAAACAGCCGCCTCCTCGCCTGGTTTCTCCTCGATGCATTATCAACAATATTTATTCAATCCTGTAGAAAGTATACATGTTCGGATATCGTATTAGCTGGATATTTTCTGAATGATGGATTTTTGCAAACTAAATTTAAAGAAAACAGCAAAAGTAAATGATAGACCGGAGGGGCGGCCTGCGCATCATCCCTTCAAAACTTAAGCTAGCACGCGGCCCTGTAGTATGGTAGAATACTTCAGATAGAAGCCTGCGGGGAATCGTGATACGCGTCGTTTCCGTAAGCCCCGCGCGCACTATGAAAAGGAGATACTATGGCAGAGAAGAATAGAAGAGTCATGCTGAAGCTGTCCGGTGAGGCACTGGCAGGCGAGAAGCATTTCGGCTTTGATGATGATACGATACGTGCCGTCGCACAGGAAGTGAAGACCGCGGTCGATGCCGGCGTACAGCTGGCGATCGTGATCGGTGGCGGTAACTTCTGGCGTGGCCGCCAGTCCGTGGAGGTCGACCGCTATAAGGCAGATCAGGTCGGCATCCTTGCGACCGTGATGAACTGCATCTATGTTTCCGAGATTTTCCGGACACAGGGTATGAAGACGAAGGTGATGTCCTCGATCCAGATCGGCGACATGGCCGAGCTGTTTAACAAGGATAAGGCCATCAAGGCCATGGAGAAGGGCACGGTCATCTTCTGTGCCGGCGGCACAGGCCACCCGTTCTTCTCGACCGACACCGGCGTCGTACTCCGTGCCGTCGAGCTGAACTGCGAGGAGATCCTGCTTGCGAAGGCCATCGACGGTGTCTACGATTCCGACCCGAAGACGAACCCGAACGCGAAGAAGTTCGACACCATCCGTATCCAGGATGTCGTCGACCAGCGCCTCGGCGTCATCGACCTCTCCGCATCCGTGATGTGCATGGAGAACCACATGCCGCTCGCGATCTTCTCTCTGAACGAGAAGAACGGCATCTCGAACGCGCTGAAAGGGAAGATCACCGGCACCCGCGTCACCGCTGACTGAACATATGAAAAACCCGCAAAGGGTAACAATAGGAGGACCAGATCATGGATGATCAATTTACCATTTACATCGAAAAGATGCACAAGACCCACGACAATCTGATGGACGAGCTTGCGACCATCCGCGCAGGCCGTGCGAACCCGCACGTGCTCGACCGTATCACCGTCGACTACTACGGCACACCGACCCCGATCCAGCAGGTGGGCAATGTTTCCGTCCCGGAGGCACGTCTCATCCAGATTCAGCCATGGGATAAGAGCATGCTGAAGGAGATCGAGAAGGCCATCAATATGTCCGAGCTCGGTATCAACCCTGTAAACGATGGTACCGTCATCCGTCTCGTATTCCCGGAGCTCACCGAGGAGAGACGTAAGGAGCTGACGAAGGATGTTAAGAAGAAGGGTGAGGCAGCGAAGATCGCCATCCGTAACATCCGTCGTGATGCCATGGATCTCGCAAAGAAGCTCGAGAAGTCTTCCGAGATGACCGAGGATGATCTCACGAGAGCAACCAAGGACATCCAGGAGCTCACCGATCACATGTGTGAGAAGATCGATTCTTCTGTCGAGAAGAAGAACAAGGAGCTCATGACCGTTTAATCGGCGGTTTGAAACGAGCTTACGATCGAGCATAGACAGCGGTGGGACCTGCGACGCGCTCCGTAAGAGCGTCAACGTGCCTGCATCACCGCTGTTCGACAGGGAGATTTCAGTGGATATCATCAATTCTGAGGGCCGGAACATCCCGGCCCATATCGCCATCATACTGGACGGCAACGGACGCTGGGCCGAGCATAAGGGCCTCCCGCGTGCCATGGGCCACAAGCAGGGCTGTGAGACGCTGGAGAAGACCGTCGCCGACTGTGCGCGTCTCGGCGTGCAGTACCTGACCGTCTATGGCTTTTCGACCGAAAACTGGAAACGCTCCGAGGAGGAGGTCGGCGCCCTGATGAAGCTGTTCCGCTTCTACATGGTGAAGCTCATCAAGGTCGCGAACGAGCACAATGTCCGCGCCCGTATGATCGGTGAGCGCAGCCGCTTCGCACCGGACATCCAGGAGGGCATCCGCCGTCTGGAGGAGGAGACGAAGCAGAACACCGGCATGACCTTCGTCTTCGCCGTGAACTACGGCTCACGGGACGAGATCGTCCGCGCGGTTCGTAAGTACACCATCGAGGCGATCCGTGCAGGGAAGAGAGAAGAGGAGATCGCGGCGCTGACCGAGCAGGCCTTCGCCGGCTACCTCGACACCGCCGGCATGCCGGACCCGGATCTCGTGATCCGCACCTCCGGCGAGTTCCGCGTATCGAACTACCTGCTCTGGCAGAGTGCGTACGCGGAGTACTACATCACCCCGGTGCTCTGGCCGGATTTCACGAAGGAAGAGCTTCTGAAGGCGATCGATAATTTCAACAGCCGTGAGCGACGCTTCGGCGGCCGGAAAAAGTAATGCGCTTTATGCCATCGATGATTTCGACAGTCGGTTTAGACATGATCGTCGGAGACCATCGATCATGCAGCACACAGAAGTGATGCTTCGATCGCAGAAAAAAATAAATATCCGAGCGGAACAGGCTTCCTTTTTGCGTTGTAACAACAGTGTATAAGGGTGGCCTGTCCTTTGTATTTTGAGGTACACTATGGCAGAAACTGAGAACTTAAAGAAAGATCAAAATGAAAAGAAGATGAAGTCCTTCGTCACGCGGCTTCTGAGCGGCATCGTGCTCGTCCTGATCGCGATCCTCACCGTCCCGCGCGGCGGACTCCCGCTGTTTGTCCTGACCTTTCTGATCTCCATGATCGGACTCTTCGAGCTCTACCGCGTCTTCGGCATCGAGCACACGTCCCTCGGACTGGTCGGCTATCTCACGACCATCGGCTACTACATCATCGTCTGGTTCCATGTCGAGGAGTATTACCCGCTGATGATCGTCCTGAGCCTCATGGCGCTGATGGCCTTTTACGTCATCACCTACCCGGCCTACAAGATCTCTCAGGTCGCGAAGGCCTTCATGGGCTTCTGCTACGCCGGTATCATGATGAGCTACATCTACCAGACCCGTGAGCTGCCGGACGGCAAGTACCTCGTCTGGCTCATCTTCCTCGCGAGCTGGGGCTCCGACACCTGCGCGTACTGCGCCGGCATGCTCTTCGGGCGTCATAAGATGACCCCGATCCTGAGCCCGAAAAAGACCGTGGAGGGTGCGATCGGCGGTGTTCTCGGTGCGGCGCTGCTCGGCTGTCTCTATGCGACCGTCTTCCGGCGTGGCTTCGCCATCATCGCAAACCCGGGTATCGCCTGCGGTATCTCCTGTGCGGTCGGCGCGCTGATCTCCATGGTCGGCGACCTCACCGCCTCCGGCATCAAGCGCGATTACGAAGTGAAGGACTACGGGCACCTGATCCCGGGCCACGGCGGCATCCTGGATCGCTTCGATTCCGTGCTGTTCACAGCCCCGGCGGTCTACTTCGCCCTGACCTTCCTGATCTGACGCCGTTGCTGTCCGTGGCCAATACAGCCGCCGGGAAGCACATACCTCTCCGCCGTCGGCATTGGCCCCGGCAGGATTAGAGGTATCTGTGGAAACAGCGAAGGAAGCTCAAGTAAAATCATCTACTGTCGAAAGATTCTATCGCGCCGCTGCTCAGCAGAGGTGCGGAAAACTGTTTGAATCGAGGAATATCATGAGAAGATTAGTAATACTGGGATCGACGGGTTCCATCGGAACCCAGACCATCGATGTGATCGAGGGTGATCCGGAGATCCAGGTCACCGGACTTGCGGTCTATGGCTCCATCGAGCAGCTGAAGGCGCAGGTGGAGAAGCTCCATCCGGAGGCGGTCTGCATCTATGATGAAGCGAAGGCGGAGACCTTCCGGGGCTACGGGCTGCCCGTGAAGGTGCTGAGCGGCATGGACGGGCTGATCGAGCTCGCAACCATGGAGCACTGCGACGAGGTCGTGGTGTCCGTCGTTGGCATGATCGGTATCCAGCCGACCATCGCGGCGCTGAAGGCGCATAAGCAGGTCGCGCTCGCAAACAAGGAGACCCTCGTCTGCGCCGGTCACATCATCATGCCGTTGGCGGCAGCGTGCGGCATCGAGATCAAGCCGATCGACTCTGAGCATAGCGCCATCTGGCAGTCCCTCACCGGGGAGCCTCATGACGCCATCGAGAAGATCCTGCTCACGGCTTCGGGCGGACCATTCCGCGGAAAGAAGCGGGACGAGCTCCGGGGCAAGACGAAGGAGGATGCGCTCAAGCACCCGAACTGGTCGATGGGACGGAAGATCACGATCGATTCCGCGACGATGGTCAATAAGGGCCTCGAGGTCCTCGAAGCCAGCTGGCTCTTCGATGTACCGGTCGATGAAATCAAGGTTGTGGTACAGCCACAGTCCATCGTGCATTCTGCCGTACAGTATGTTGACGGCTCCGTGAAGGCACAGCTCGGCCTGCCGGATATGCGCATCCCGATCGAGTACGCCCTCTATGCGCCGAACCGTCGTGCGCTGAAGGAGGACGAGCGCCTCGACCTCGCGACACTGATGCAGCTCACGTTTGAGAATCCGGATATGGAGACCTTCAAGGGCCTCGCCCTCGGCTATCGCGCCGGACGGACCGGTGGCTCCATGCCGACCGTCTATAACGCGGCCAATGAAGAAGCCGTCGCGATGTTCCTGCAGGACCGCATCGACTTCCTGGAGATCGCGGATGTGATTGAAGAGGCCATGGATGCCCATGAGGGCCATGTCCTCGCGGCACCGACCCTCGAGGAGATCCTCGAGATCGAAGCATGGGCCCGCGACTTCGTACGGACACACTCAAAGATCGTCCGAGTGTAGGTATTTGTTTCGACAAATACCGGAACGATATCCCACTGGGCTATGCCCAGTGCCCGAAGGGCTGAACGCTGGCTTCCTCGGCCAGCGTTCAGGGCTTTATGAAGGAGTTTATGACTATCATCAGTATTATCATCGCTATCTTAGGTCTCTGCTTCCTGGTTTTCTTCCACGAGCTCGGTCATTTCCTGGCTGCGAAGCTCTGCCATGTCGGCGTCCTCGAGTTCTCGATCGGGATGGGCCCGCGGATTTTCAGCCGTGTGATCGGAAATACCCGTTACTCCCTCAAGCTTCTGCCACTCGGCGGAAGCTGCGCGATGCTCGGAGAGGACAGCGCCGGCTCCGGTGATTTCTCGACCCCGCAGGGGCGACCGGAGGAGAGGGCTGCAGCTGGAGATGATTCAGGCACAGCATGCCGAGACGGTTTCCAGCCACAGTCTGGTCGCCCTGCATCCGGCACGGATTCCGACACCTTCCCGAACCGGGAAGAGGATACAGAAGTGCACTGGATCGACTACGACGGGGTCCGCTTCCGGAGTGACGAGATCGCGAAGTACAGCTTCAACGAGAAGACCGCGCCGCAGCGCTTCTTCATCTGCATCGCGGGTGTGCTGAACAACTTTATCCTCGCGACCATCCTCGCCTTTGTGCTGGTCGGCTTCTGCGGTTACGACCGTCTCTATGTCATGGAGACTACGCCGGATACCCCGGTGGCGGAGGCCGGCTTCGAGCGTGGCGATTTCCTCCAGTCGATCGGCTATGAGGGGAAGCGGCAGAGTGCCGTACCGGGCTACCGCGACCTCTTCATCTGGCTCTATGTAAATGCCACGGACTTCGATAAGAACACGAAGCTGGAGGCCGTGGTGCTTCGAGACGGAGAGCAGCAGACGTTCCACTTCCAGCCGTACTACGATACGACACAGCAGAAGTACAAGCTCGGCATCAGCTTTTACGGCGGACGTTTTCTGCCGGCCAGCCCGCGGGAGTTCGTCGAGGATGCCTTTTATGAGGTCCGCTACAACACGACCGTCGTGATCCAGAGCCTGCGTCTGCTCGTGCATGGTCGCGTCCAGCGCCAGGAGGTGATGGGACCAGTCGGTGCGGTGACGGTCATGGGCTCCACGGTCGAGCAGTCCTCCCAGTACGGTGCGCTCAATGCTTTCCTCGTACTGCTGGAGCTTCTCGTGATGCTCTCGGCGAACCTCGGTGTGATGAATCTGCTGCCGGTGCCGGCCCTCGATGGCGGACGCCTGCTGTTCATCCTGCTCGAGATGATCTCGAGACGACGCCTCGACCCGCAGCTCGAGGAGCGCATCAACCAGATCGGCATGATTCTGCTGCTTCTGCTGATGGCCGCTGTCATGTCCAACGATATACTGAATCTGTTCACCGGCGCGTACAGCGTGATGCTGGGTCGCTGAAACCGCTTGTCTGCGAGATGAAAAAGCGGGAGAGGCGTGCGAACAGCTGCTACCGTCATCGGGAGCGCCAGGCGAAGTGACGATGTAGAAGGCCGAAGCATTGGCCGCAAATACAGGAGGAAATGTGATGTTAGCAAGAGAGAAGACCCGTGTGGTTTCCATCGGGAATGTAAAGATCGGCGGGGAGAATCCGATCGCGATTCAGTCCATGTGCAACACGAAGACGGAGGATGTCGCGGCGACCGTCGCGCAGATTCACCGCCTCGAAAAGGCCGGCTGCCAGATCATCCGCTGCACCGTGCCGACCCACGAGGCCGCCGTGGCGATCGGCGAGATCAAAAAGCAGATCTCGATTCCGCTCGTGGCGGACATCCATTTCGATTACCGCATGGCGATCGAGGCGATGGAAAACGGCGCGGATAAGATCCGCATCAACCCGGGCAACATCGGCTCGAACGAGAAGATCCGGGCCGTCGTGGACTGTGCGAAGGAGCGGAACATCCCGATCCGTGTCGGTGTAAACTCCGGTTCCCTCGAGAAGGACCTCATCGCAAAGTACGGCGGGCACGTCACCGCCGAGGGCATCGTGGAGTCCGCGCTCGATAAAGTCCACCTCATCGAGGACATGGGCTATGATAACCTCGTCATCTCCATCAAGTCCTCGGACGTTCTGATGTGTACCCGCGCGCACGAACTCATCTGTCAGCAGACGGATTACCCGCTGCACGTCGGCATCACCGAAGCCGGCACGATGTGGTCCGGCAACATCAAGACCGCCCTCGGCCTCGGTATGATCCTTTCCCAGGGCATCGGCAACACCATCCGTGTATCGCTGAGCGCGGATCCGGTCGAGGAGATCAAGTCCGCGAAGCTCATCCTCCGCACCCTCGGCCTCCGGAAGGGTGGCATCGAGGTCGTGTCCTGCCCTACCTGCGGACGCACGAACATCGACCTGATCGGCCTCGCCAACCAGGTGCAGACCATGGTCGAGGAGTTCGACGAGAAGTCACTGAAGGTCGCGGTCATGGGCTGCGTCGTGAACGGCCCGGGCGAAGCGAAGGAAGCCGACATCGGCATCGCCGGCGGCAAGGGCGAAGGCCTCCTCATCAAGAAGGGCGAGATCATCCGCAAGGTGCCGGAGGATCAGCTGCTAGCCGTCCTCCGCGAGGAAATCGCAAAATTCCATTAATCATCATGAGGTGCTATAGCCAGCGGTGGTACGGAGAACTGATCACGCATTTCGGGTCTGTCAACCACGCTTTCTGCAACTGGCGTCTATCCAGCGCCCGATACTCGGCCTGTTTTCCTGATGGAAAACAGACCTCAGACAATTCGGTCGCACATAGGACATTGGGACGCCACTAGCAGAAAGCCTGGGACAGACATCGAAATGCTCTACAGTTATCCGTACTCACCGCTGGCTTTCGCACCAATTTAAGGATTGCCATGAAGAAATTTTTTGAAGTTTTCGATACATTAAACCTGCCGAAAGATATAGAGTCGCTGCTGACCGATACTTTTGTGACGCGTGTTACGATTACACGTGATCGAAAACTGATTCGCATTCATATTTTAAGCTCTCACCTTATCGATAAACGAACGGTCTATGCGCTCGAGAAGGCAATCAAGGAGCAGCTGTTCGGGCGGAAGGAGATCACGGTCCGGATCGCGGAGGAGTTCCATCTGAGTGCGCAGTATAATCCGCGCACGCTCTACGATCTGTACCGTGACTCGATTCTCCTCGAGATGAAGAACTACGACATCGTGCTCTACAACATGCTGACCAGGGGGAAGCTCGCCTGGACGGCGGACGATACGATGCAGCTGACCGTGCCGGAGTCGAATCTCTATAAAACTGCCGCGAAGAAGCTCGAGGCGGCGCTTCACAGTATCTTCGAGAAGCGCTGTCATCTGGAGCTTCTGCTTGACATGCACTACGAGGCGCGGAAGATGGTGGCCCCGGAGCAGCTCGCGCGCGACTATGTGCCGGGCGGTGAGGAGGACGAGGAGGCGGCCCAGCGCCGTCGTCAGGCGCTGCAGCAGAGCGAAGACTTCATGGATACCCTCGACCCGTTCAATCTGAGCGGCATGGCACGTGCTGCCGGTGACGCCATCGACGGTGGCGGTTCTTCTGCATTGACCCAGGGGAATGCTGCGGCGGCACAGCGTCGTGCGAATTCGGCTTCAGATGCAGCGGCCAATGCAAACGCCCGGAACGCAGGCGCTCCGCAGCGGGAGGGCGGCTCTGGAAACCGTTTCGGCGGGATCGGAGGCGGCGCGGGCTCCTTCCAGCGGCGCAAGCGTGCGTTTAAGATGTCCGAGAACGAGGAGGTGCTCTACGGGCGCTACTTCGAGGGCGATGCCGTGAAGCTCGAGGATGTCGACGCGAGCTCTGGAAACGTCATCGTCGCCGGTCAGATTTTCCTCGTACATGATCCGGTGCACACGCGTACCGGCAAGAACATCCTCAAGTTCGATGTCACCGACTTCACCGACTCGATTTCTGTCAAGATCTTCGTCGAGGACGAGGATAT
The DNA here is from genome assembly GCA_030540075.1 of Lachnospiraceae bacterium. GTDB lineage: Bacteria > Bacillota > Clostridia > Lachnospirales > Lachnospiraceae > Oribacterium. The sequence goes on along the minus strand of JAUNWX010000007.1, from coordinate 4,855 downwards.
GGAGCTCGCGCAGAGCTTCGTGAAGCCGGGCACCGCGCTCAAAATCAAGGGCACCGTGTCCTACGACTCCTTCGATAAGCAGGTCGAGATGAGCTTCATCGACGGCATCGTGCGCTATCAGATGAACCGCGCGAAGCGGGAGGACCGCTCGCCGGAGAAGCGTGTGGAGTTGCATCTGCACACGAAGATGTCGGATATGGATGGTGTGACCGATGTCAATGACTACATTGATACGGCGATTTCCTTCGGCATGAAGGCGATGGCGATCACCGATCACGGCGTCGTGCAGGCCTTCCCGGACGCCAACATTTACCTGAAGAAGATCAAGCACGACAAGGATTTCAAGCTGATCTACGGCTGCGAGGGCTATCTCGTCGATGACCTCGAGACCATCGTGCAGAACGAGAAGGGGCAGGGGCTCGACCACGACACGGTCGTCTTCGATATCGAGACCACCGGCTTCAGTGCCGAGAGCGACCACATCATCGAGATCGGTGCGGTGAAGCTCCGGAATAACGAGATCGTCGACCGCATGGATGTCTTCGTGAACCCGGGCGTGCCTATTCCGTTCCGCATCACGCAGCTCACGAGCATCGACGACAGCATGGTTATGGACGCGGATCCGATCGAGAAGGTCCTGCCGGCGTTTCTCGACTGGTGTGGGGATGCGGTGATTGTCGCGCACAATGCGGGCTTCGATACCGGCTTCATCGCAAAGAACGCGAAGCGGCTCGGCCTTCCGTATGATCCGACCATCCTAGACACGGTGAGTCTCAGCCGTCTGCTGCTCCCGCAGCTGAACCGCTATAAGCTGGACACCGTCGCGAAGGAGCTCGGGGTCTCGCTCGAGCATCACCACCGTGCCGTGGACGATGCGGCCTGCACCGCTGAAATCTATATGAAGGAGATCGAGATGGTACGTGGACGGGGCGCGACGCTGCTGTCCGACATCGATCATCTCGAGTTCAATCATGCCGCAAACGTCATGAAGCTTCCTTCCTACCATATCGTACTGCTCGCGAAGAACGACGTCGGACGAATCAATCTCTACCGGCTCATCTCCGAGAGCCACTTAAAGTACTTTAAATCCCGTCCGCGTATCCCGAAGTCCCTGCTCCGGGAGCTGCGGGAGGGTCTCATCATCGGCAGCGCCTGCGTCGCCGGTGAGGTGTTCCAGGCGATGACCCGCGGCGCGGATGAGCAGCAGCTCATGAACATTGCTTCCTTCTACGATTATCTGGAGGTGCAGCCGCTCGGGAACAACAGCTTCATGATCGCAAGTGACAAGTACACTGCGAACAGCACGCAGGACCTGATCAACTATAATCTGAAGATCATCGACATCGCGGCACAGCTCGGGAAGCCGGTCTGCGCGACCTGCGACTGCCATTATGTCGACGAGGACGATGACATCTACCGGAGAATCATCCAGGCCGGCCGCGGCTTCGACGAGGAGGAGAGCGACGCGAAGCTCTACTTCCGTACGACCCAGGAGATGCTGGACGAGTTCAGCTACCTCGAGCCGGAAAAGGCGAAGGAAATCGTCATTGACAACCCGAACATGATCGCCGACATGTGCGATAAGATCCGTCCGGTCCGCCCGGATAAGTGTCCGCCGGTCATCGAGCACTCGGACGAGACCCTTCGTCAGATCTGCCACGAGACCGCGCATCGCATCTATGGACCGGAGCTGCCGAAGATCGTGTCCGACCGTCTCGAGACGGAGCTGAACTCGATCATCAGCAACGGCTACTCCGTCATGTACATTATCGCGCAGAAGCTCGTAGACAAGTCGAACGAGGACGGCTACCTCGTCGGCTCGCGAGGTTCGGTCGGCTCCTCCTTCGCGGCGACCATGGCGCACATCACGGAGGTCAATCCGCTGAGTCCGCACTATGTCTGCCCGAAGTGCTACTGGTACGACTTCGATTCACCAGAGGTGAAGAAGTACTCTGGTATGGCGGGCTGCGACATGCCGCCGAAGAAGTGCCCGAAGTGCGGCACGGAGCTCAACCGTATGGGCTTCGATATCCCGTTCGAGACCTTCCTCGGCTTCAACGGTGATAAGGAGCCGGATATCGACCTGAACTTCTCCGGTGAATACCAGGCGAAGGCCCATGCCTACACCGGCGTCATCTTCGGCGACGGCCACACCTTCAAGGCGGGCACCATCGGTACCCTCGCCGACAAGACGGCCTTCGGTATGGTGAAGAAGTATTACGAGGAGAAGGGCATCGACAAGCGAAGCGCGGAGATCGACCGTCTCGTACAGGGCTGCGTCGGCGTACGTCGGACCACGGGCCAGCACCCGGGCGGTATCGTCGTGCTGCCGCATGGCGAGGAGATCAACACCTTCACCCCGGTACAGCATCCGGCCAATGATATCCAGAGCCCGATCATCACCACCCACTTTGATTACCATAAGATCGACCATAACCTGCTGAAGCTCGACATTCTCGGACACGATGACCCGACCATGATCCGGCGTCTCCAGGACCTGACGGGCATCGATCCGGTTAACGACATCCCGCTCGACAATAAAGAGGTGATGAGCCTCTTTGCTTCGACGGAAGCGCTGCACATCCGTCCGGAGGACATCCACGGCGTCAAGCTCGGCTGCCTTGGCATCCCGGAGTTCGGTACCTCCTTCGCGATGCAGATGGTCGAGGACACGAAGCCGAAGTACCTTTCGGACCTCGTGCGTATCTCGGGCCTCAGCCACGGTACGGACGTGTACCTGAACAACGCGCAGGACCTCATCAAGAACGGCACGACCACCCTGCAGGAAGCGATCTGCTGTCGAGATGATATCATGGTCTACCTCATGCATAAGGGCATGGACCCGGGTGAGTCCTTCACCATCATGGAGTTCACCCGAAAGCACAAGGGGCTGAAGGACGAGTGGTGCCAGGACATGCTCGATCACGGTGTTCCGCAGTGGTACATCGATGCCTGCAAGAAGATCAAGTACATGTTCCCGAAGGCCCATGCCGCGGCCTATGTCATGATGGCGTGGCGTGTAGCCTACTGTAAGGTATTCTATCCGGTCGAGTACTACACGGCGTACTACAGTATCCGTGCGGACGGCTTCGACTACGATAAGATGTGCGGCGGTGTCGACAAGCTCCGCTACTACATCGATGAGTATATGAAGATTCCGCATCCGACGAATACGGAGGCGGTGTGTCTCCGCGATATGAAGATCTGCGAGGAGATGTATGCGCGTGGGATCGAGTTCGCGCCGCTCGACATCTATAAGGCGAAGGCGAAGGACTTCACGATCACGCCGGACCGGAAGATCATGCCGAGCTTCACCTCCATGGCCGGCCTCGGCGAGGCCGTTGCCCAGGGCATCGAGGACGGCGCGAAGAGTGGTGCGCGCTACCTCAGTAAGGACGACTTCATGAACCGGACGCACTGCCCGAAGGGCTTCGTCGACAAGTTCTCGGAACTCGGCCTGCTCGGCGACATCCCGTCATCGAACCAGATGAGTATTTTCGATATGTTAGGGTAGTGAAACTACCCCTTTATACAGCAAAAGTCCCCGGATGACCGGCAGCTGTCGGTCATCCGGGGACTTTCGCTATATCATCATAGCTGTTGACTTTAGCACTTTTTAGTGCTAAAGTCTCGGGTGTTTGGAATACTCACATCTTATGTTATCATGTGATGTATCATCACTATAAAAGGGAGTGTAACGATATGACAACAGTAGCATTTATCGGTTTTGGTCTCATCGGTGGTTCCATCGCGAAGGGTCTCAAGAAGGTGGATCCGACGACCAGAATCTTCGCTTATGCGCGCAACAAATCCAGTGTCGAGGTGGCGCAGGAGGACGGCATCGTCAACGTCGTGCTCGATTCGCCGTACAGTGAGCGTCTGAAGGAAGCAGACATGATTTTCCTCTGTGCTCCGGTCGAGGTCAATGTCTCCTACATGGAGGGTGTGGCGAAGCTCATGAAGGACGGCGCAGTCCTTACGGATGTCGGTTCCACGAAGACCGCCATCTGCCAGAAGGCCACCGAGCTCGGTCTCGGAGATAAGTTCATCGGCGGTCATCCGATGGCCGGCTCCGAGCAGACCGGCTACGCTGCCGCAACCGACTACCTCTTCTCAAACGCCTACTACATTATCACGCCGATCTCCGAGAATCCGACCCTCGTGGATGCGCTTCGCAACGTCGCGACAACCCTCGGTGCGATCCCAATCGTGGTCAATGCTGAGAAGCACGATGCAGCCACCGCTGCCGTTTCCCACCTGCCACATATCATCGCGAGCTCCCTCGTGAACATCGTGAAGGATTCCGATGATGAGACCCAGCTCATGAAGACCCTCGCTGCCGGCGGCTTCCGTGATATCACACGAATTGCCAGCTCCAGCCCGGAGATGTGGGAGCAGATCTGCGACACGAACAGTAAACCTCTCGTCGAGCTCCTCGACCGCTACATCGCAGAGCTTCAGGACATCTCGACCTCTCTCAAGAAGGAAACATCCGACCAGAAGATCCTCCACATGTTCGAGTCCTCCCGCGAATACCGGAACTCGATCAGTGCGAAGAACAAGGGTGTCCTCAGCGCCGATTACAGCTTCTCCGTCGACATCGAAGACGAAGTCGGTGCGATCTCGACGATCTCTGTCATCCTCGCCTCGAAGGGCGTGTCCATCAAGAACATGGGCATCAACAACAGCCGCGACCATGGCGAAGGCGCGCTCCGCATCTCCTTCTACGACGAAGAATCCGAAGAGAAAGCCCGCAAGGTCCTCGAGCGCTACCGCTACGACATCCGCGCTTAAATGGAAAATAAGAAAATGCCCGTTTGTGAAACGGGCATCTTCAAACACCCCCTGCCCCCTC
>JAUNWX010000068.1 GCA_030540075.1 Lachnospiraceae bacterium | reverse complement strand
TTTTCGAGGCGCGGGAAGGGGGTGAACTGGTGCATGAGGCTGAGGTAGACCTGGTCGCCGTAGGTGTCGTAGACGTAGTCGACGACGCGTTCTGCGTTGTGGACCATCGATGGCATGAGGAGGTGGCGGACGATGACGCCCTTCTGCATCATGCCGCGTTCGTCGAAGACGGGCTCCGGGCACTGGCGGACCATCTCGGCGAGGCTTTCCTTCGCGCGTTCCGGGTAGTCGCCGGCGCCGGAGTACTTCTGGGCCTTCGCGCCATCCATGTACTTGAAGTCGTCGAGGTAGATATCCGCGAGGCCGTCGAGGCGGCGGATCAGCTCGGTCGTTTCATAGCCGGAGCAGTTGATGACGAAGGGGATCTTCAGTCCCTGCACGCGGCTTCGTTCCATGGCCTGCGCGATGAGGGGGATGTAGTGGTCCGGAGTCACGAGGTTGATGTTGTTCGCGCCCTGCGCCTCCAGCTCGAAGAAGATCTCCGCGAGTCGCTCGAGGCTGACGCGCTTCCCGACCTCCTGGTGACTCAGCTCATAGTTCTGACAGAACACACACTTCAGTGTGCAGCCGGAGAAGAACACCGCGCCGCTGCCTTCCTTCCCGGAGATACACGGCTCCTCCCAGAAGTGGAGTGCCGCCCGCGCGATGTAGAGCTCCGAGCCGACGCCGCAGACGCCCTTCTGCCCCGCGTTCCGGTTCACGCCGCACTGTCGCGGGCAGAGCCGGCAGTTCTCCATCGCCGCTTCGTTCATTCCGCCAATGCTGCCGACCTCTGCCGATACACTGCGCGGAGCCTCGTCCGCAGGCACTTCGGTCGGGTGAAGTCCGGACGGCGTGTGATCTGATGTAGGCATTGGCCCTGTACTATGCGTTTGCATCCGGTCTCGCTCCTTCCAGTTTGCGGAACTGCGCGTTGCGACGGTTCTCCTCGGCGTTCCGGCGCGCCTGCTCGGACTTCGGCTGGGAGTCGATGCGGGCCTTCTCCTTCTGGAGCTCCTGCTGACGGCGGAGCGCATCCTCGTGCGCGATCTCCGCCTCGTTCAGGATGCCGATCTTCAGGTCGTCCTCATCGTCGTACCACTCGAGGAAGCTGTGCTTCACGTGCTGACGCTTGTAGCCGAGGATCTTGTTCAGGCTCACGTTTTCCATCGCGCTGAAGATGTTCCGCTCGACATACGGATTCGTTTCCTTCAGCTTCTCAATCAGTTTCTTCGTCTCGAGGCGCTTCGAGCTGGTCTGCCCGTCGGTGTGGCAGGTCGCGCAGGTCTCGGTGAAGTGGCAGGCGCACTGAATGAAGTTCAGGCTGTTGTAGTCGCGCCAGTGCTTGATTTCCGCCTCGCGGATGAGGTAGAGCGGGCGGATGAGCTCCATGCCCGGGAAGTTTGTGGAGTGGAGCTTCGGCATCATCGCCTCATACTGGCCGGCGTAAAGCATGCCCATGAGGACGGTCTCGATGACGTCGTCGAAGTGGTGACCGAGTGCGATCTTGTTGCAGCCGAGGCGCTGGGCTTCCTTATAGAGATAGCCGCGACGCATGCGAGCGCAGACGTAGCACGGGGACTTCGGGATGTTGTAGACGGAGTCAAAGATATTCGTTTCGAAGATCGTGAGCGGGATGCCGAGGAGATCCGCGTTCCGTTCGATGACCTTGCGGTTCGCTTCGTTGTAGCCCGGGTCCATGCAGAGGAACACGAGCTCGAACGGGATCTTATTATGGCGCTTCAGCTCGTGGAAGAGCTTCGCCATGAGCATCGAGTCCTTGCCGCCGGAGATACACACCGCGATGCGGTCGCCCGGCTCGACGAGCTGATAATCGCAGATGGCCTTCACGAACATGCCGAAGAGGTTCCGCTTGAACTTCTTGCGGAGGGACTTCTCGATGTCGTCACGGCGCTGCTCTGAATCCATGTCCTTCTGGATCTGACGGAGCACCCACTTACCGTAGCCGCCGGCGAGACTGTAGGCCTCGTAGCCCTGGGCGCACAGGTCCTCCGCTGCCGTCATGGAAAGATCGCCGTACTTACAGTAGAGCACGACCCGCTTATCCTTCGGGATGCTGTGGCTCCCCTCGGCGATGCGGTCGAGATCGACCCGAAGCGCATCCGGCATCTTGCCTGTCTGAAAATCCTCTTCACTCCGCACATCCACCAGGTGATAGCTCTCCCGTGGCCACTGCTCGAGCTCCTCTGCCGTCACTTCCTTCGCTGTATACTCCATCTGTTTCCTCTCTTAATCAAATCATTATGCCTGTTCCGCTATTATACCCATATGTTCTGAAATAGAAAGCATAAATCATAAAAAATCAGCCACGCATCCTTTCGAATACGTGACTGATGAAAAATCAATCTGTCTGCGTCATCAGAACTTAATGCCGCTCTTCTTCATGATCTCTGCGAAGGAAGAGGTTGCCGCGCCGGACTCCTTGTAGTTTGCACGGAAATCCTCGCGCTCCTGCTTCTCCTTACGCTCCTGCTTCTCAGCCTCGAGTGCCTTCATGGAAAGGGAAATCTTGCCATCCTTGACGCCGATGACCTGAACCTTGACGGTCTGGCCTTCCTTCAGCACATCTGCCGGGGACTTCACTCTCTTGTTGGAGATCTGAGAAACGTGAAGAAGACCGGTAACGCCATCTCCGAGATCGATAAATGCACCATAGTCCTTCACCGTCTCAACCGTACCTTCGGTTACGAGACCTGTCTGGATTGCAGCTGCCTTCTCTGCTCTTACCTTCTCCTGCTCATCACGGAGAACATCACGTGCAGAAAGAACCAGCTTGTTATTCTCCGGCTCAGCCGTGATGACGCGAACATTCAGCTTCTTGCCTACCCAGTCCTTCAGCTCCTCATCCTTTACGAAGCCGAGTGAAAGCTTCGATGCCGGGATGAATGCTCTCAGGCCATCCACGTTTGCGGTTACACCGCTCTTCACAGCTTCATTTACTTCTACCTCGAAGCTGGTCTTGTTCTGGAAGTCATCGAGGATCTTCTCCCACTTGCTCATGTCCACGCGCTTCGCATTTGCGTGCTGCTTGAACGATGCCTCAAGCTCCTCCTTGAAATCATCCATGGAAGGAATCTTCTCTTCCTTTGCTTCCTCGATCTTGATCTCGTCTGCCATAGTCTATGGTACCTCTTTTTCTTAATAATGCGTGCCCCGAAGGCTCACTCAATATACTATACCACAAACCGGCGTGTCGCTACAAGATGGG
>JAUNWX010000033.1 GCA_030540075.1 Lachnospiraceae bacterium | reverse complement strand
ACCGGTGCCATGTACGGGCAGTCCGTCTCGAGGACGATGCGCTCGATCGGGATGCGCTCCACCACTTCCTTCAGCTTTCGGGAGTTCTTAAAGGTGACGACACCGCCGACACCGACATAGAGTCCGAGCTTCACGAAGCGCTCAGCCATCTCCACCGGATAACCGAAGCAGTGAATGATGCCGGAGTTTTCATAGCCGCGCTCCTCCACGATGAGATCGTAGGTATCCTGCGCCGCTTCCCGCGAGTGGACATTGATCGGAAGCCCGAGCTCTCGTGCAAGCTGGAGCATCCGCCGAAAGCAGGCCTTCTGGATCTCCGGCTCCGGATCGGCCGTTGCGAGACTCTCCGGGTCCGCTTCCTGGCCGGAAGCGGCGGCCCGCCGCAGAATGCCTTCGCGTGTATAGTGATAGTCCAGGCCGATCTCACCGATCGCCACGATCTTCTGTCGTGTCCCTTTACTGTTTTCGACTCCGGACTTATCCACATCCACCGCTACGGAATGCCGTGGGATCTCGCCATGCGATGCGCCTTCGCCCGCCTGCTGACGGTCGTTTTCCACCATCTGACGCAGCGCTTCCACATCCTCATCCCGCAGATGATCACTGTGGTCCGGATGGAAGCCCACCGCCGCGTAAACCTGCGGATAGCGCTCTGCGAGCGACAGTGCCGCGCGGCTCGACGGCAGATCGAAGCCGATCTCCGTAAACGCCCCGACGCCATGGGCGCCGAGATCCGCGATGATCACCTCGCGGTCCATATCGAAGACCGCATCGCAGAGGTGTGCATGGGTGTCAAAAATTTCACTTGCTTTTATCATAATAATTCAATCTTTTCTGACCACATTCATTTTTTCTCAAGCTATAGAAGGTAACAGTTCAGACAGGTGGGGCCCGGAGACCGACAACAGAAGCCATACGAAGAGAACGTGCTTCTGTTGCCGGCCTCCGGGCCCCTGCCTGAATTGTAACTATAGCAGTGCGCCGATATAGATCATCAGGTAGAACGCGGTGAGGTGAAGCGGGTAATAGAGGTAGAAAAGCCACTTCGGGTGCAGGCGGCCACGCTCGCCGTTGTAGAGTCCGATCGGCAGGAAGCAGAGGACCGGCAGGAAGTGGGCGCTGACGGAGCCGGCGGCGGTAGTCAGGACGCCGCTCACGATCTGCAGGATCTTCTCCTTATGGAAATTGTACATGAGGGCCATACCGAGGATCGCAAACACGCCGAACTGGAGGTGTGCGACATAGGCGGCGGCACAGCCGGCCAGGACACAGATCCACTTCCGCTCGACATGCCTCCGGTTCTGTTTCATGCCGTGCAGCACGAGAAGTCCGAGCGCCAGTGTGAGCATCGGGTTCTGCAGCTCGAAGTGATAGGTTTCGTTGTACATGCAGAGGTCGAACGGGACCTCACTCAGCAGCGCGAACACGAGCATGCGTCCGAAATATTTCCAGAAGTCAGACGTGTGGATGAAGCCTTCGACGCAGAGAAATGCGAAGATCGGGAAGCAGAAAAAACCGCAGAAATGAAGGATGTCGTAGAGCCGGAGCCAGCGCATCCCTTCCGCCGTGGCGATCGCCATCTGGTAGTATTCCTCGGAGTATCCGTAGAGCTTGCCGTTCTTTATGATGACGACGGCGAAGCTGTACGCGGTCATCATGAGGGTCGCAAAGAGCTTCAGGATACCGCCGGACAGTCCGATTCCTTTTCTGGTGCTTTTTAAAACACTTTGATATGTAGACATAATATTAAACGACGACCGGAGCACAGCTTCCTGCACGCCGGTCGTCGTTGACCTTTGCGCAGGGCGTTGTTGCGGCTGGTCGCACAGCCTGCTGCGCGCCGGTCGTGGTATTCATCAGCCGATGAGGCAGCCGCTCGGCATCTTCGCCATCGGGGTCATGAGGGCAATGTTTCCATCATTATCCTCTGCCGCCACGATCATGCCCTGGGACTCTTCGCCTGCGATCTTCCGCGGTGCGAGGTTGGCGACGATCATCACGCGCTTTCCTACGAGATCCTCCGGCTTATAGCTCTTCTTGATACCGCTGAGAATCGTACGTGTTTCGGCACCCACCTGCACGCTGAGCTTCAGGAGCTTCTTCGACTTCGGAACCTCCTCTGCGTGGAGGATCTTTCCGATGCGGAGCTCGACCTTATCGAAGTCCTCGAAGCTGATCTCCGGCTTCGCTTCCGGTGTCGCGATCGTCGTATCCGGTGCGCAGTCGCCGTTCTCGAGGATTTCCTCCGGCATCCCGTCGTCTTCCGCGTCGGTATCTGCCTTCTGGTCGTCTGCATTGGCCTCGGAAGCCGCGGCATCCTTCGCCTGCTGCGCCTCGTACTGAGCACGCTGCGCTGCCTCGATCTTCTCGACCTCGACCATGACGTCCTCTTCCTTCTTACGCTCGAAGAGGGTCGCCGGTGCGTCGGTTACCTTCGTGCCGGACTTGTAGAGACCCCAGCGATCCATGTCCTCGAGGGCACGCTTCTCGGCGTGGAGCTCGGAAAGGATGGACTCGGCGGTCTCCGGCATGAAGCTCTCGAGGAGCGATGCGCCGATGTTGAGCGCCTCGGTGAGGTTGTACATGACGGTCTTTAAACGGTCGGCCTGGGCCGGGTCCTTCGCGAGTACCCACGGCTCGGTCTCGTCGATGTACTTGTTGGAGCGACGGAAGATGTCGAATACGGCAGTCAGGGCATCCGCCACGCGGAGCTGATCCATCTTCTCACTGGTGGTCTTCACGGCCTGGAGGATGGTGGTCTTCAGATCCTCATCCATCGGGCCGGTCACGCCCTTATCCTCGACGACACCGTCGAAGTACTTGTTGCTCATCGAAATGGTACGCTTCACGAGGTTTCCGAGGATGTTTGCGAGCATGGAGTTGTAACGCTCGACCATGAGCTCCCAGGAGATGACACCATCGTTCTCGTACGGCATCTCGTGGATGACGAAGAAACGAACGGCATCGACACCGAAGAGCTTCGCGAGGTCGTCGGCGTAGATCACGTTACCACGGGACTTCGACATCTTGATGCCTTCCTGTGACTTGCCGGCAGCGGTCAGGAGCCACGGGTGGCCGAAGACCTTCTTCGGAAGCGGGAGATCGAGGCTCATCAGGAAGATCGGCCAGTAAATGGTATGGAAGCGGATGATGTCCTTACCGATGAGGTGGAGATCCGCCGGCCAGAACTTATCAAACATCGGGTCGCTGTTTCCGTCTGCGTCATAGCCGAGGCCGGTGATATAGTTCGTGAGCGCGTCGAGCCATACGTAGACGACGTGCTTCGGATCCTCGACGACCGGGATGCCCCACTTGAAGGTGGTTCTGGAGACACAGAGGTCCTGGAGACCCGGCTTCAGGAAATTGTTGACCATCTCGTTCTTACGGGATACCGGCTGGATGAACTCCGGATGCTCGTCATAGTACTGCATGAGGCGGTCCGCGTACTTGCTCATCTTGAAGAAGTAAGCCTCCTCACGCTCCTTCTGTACCGGGCGTCCGCAGTCCGGGCACTTGCCGTCCACGAGCTGGGAGTCTGTCCAGAAGGACTCACATGGGGTACAGTACCAGCCCTCGTACTCGGACTTGTAGATGTCGCCCTTGTCGTACATCTTCTTGAACATCTTCTGTACCTGCTTCTCGTGGTAGTCGTCGGTGGTACGGATGAACTTGTCGTAGGAGGTGTTCATGAGATCCCAGATGGTCTTGATGTCGCCGGCGGTCTTGTCGACGAAGGCCTTCGGTGTCATGCCGGCCGCAGCGGCCTTCTCCTCGATCTTCTGGCCGTGCTCGTCGGTTCCGGTCTGGAACTGGACGTCGTAGCCCTGGAATCTCTTGTATCGTGCGATGGCGTCGGCCAGGACGATCTCATATGTGTTTCCGATATGCGGCTTGCCGGATGCATAGGCAATCGCAGTGGTGATGTAGTAAGGTTTCTTTTCCATAATACTCGCTTTCCGGGCGCCCGAATGGAAGGCGACCTGATGTATAGATTTGCGCACCGTATGTAGGTGCATTAACTTATTAACTATAATTTATCCGGGCCGTAAATGCAAGAATCAGCGCAGAGGGGCCGGCGGTGCCATCCTGCGTCTCAGCGCCGGTTCCGTCCGGTGATGCTGGTGTAGCCGCTCCAGCTGCTCGGTGCGGTGCCGCTGTACGTCGGGGCCGGTTTCACGCTGCTCTTCTTCGGTGTCCGCTGGAAAAGCTCATCGCAGAAGGCGGAGTGCTGGGTCTTCATCGTGAAGACGTACAGCTGGTTCTTCGCGCGGGTGATGCCGACATAGAAGAGGCGCCGCTCTTCTTCGTAGGCTTCGAGCTCCACCTTCTCGGCTTTTTTCAGGTCCTTCGGGATCTGCGCCGGGAGGACGCCGTCGATGACGTCGAGCAGATACACGCTGTCGTACTCGAGGCCCTTGCTGGCGTGGATGGTCGAGAGGATGAACGGGCAGTCCCGCTCCTGTGGCTTCTCCTTCAGGAGCTGCCGGAGCGCCTCGAGACGGTCGACGAGCTGACGCGGGCTGTCCTCCTGATCCGCGAGGATGCGGAGGATGTCGAGCTTCGTGTCCTTGATCTCGCTTCGCTCCATATACTCACGATAGCCCATATACTCGACGATGCGATGGACCGCGCGGCCGGCACTCTCCTTCAGCAGGTTCCGCATATGCGTCTGGATGGCGCGGACCTTTCCCTTGGTATAAGCATTGAGCCCGCCGTGCTTGAGCGCCACGTCCCAGACGGAGAGGCCCTCGAGCTGGCTGATTTCCGCAATGCTCTGCGCGTCCTGCTTCCGGAGGTAGGTGCCGAGCTTATAGTAGAGCTGCATGAAGAGCTCGCTGTTCAGCGGATTCTCGGCGAGGCGGATGATGTTACAGATGTCGAGCACGACGCGGTTTGTGAAGAAGCCAATGTCGGCATTCCGCATCCTGTAGGGCACGCCGTTACGTTCGAGGAGGTCGATCAGTGGAAGCGCGCACTCGTGGTCGCGGTAGAGGACCGCGATCCGGGTCTTGGGGCTGCGCGTGTCAGCAGAAAGTGTCTCGCCGGCTGCCTCTGCCGGATCTTGCGCCCCGCCGGCTGCCGCCGCCCGCACCGCTGCAGCATACGCGGCCGTGCAATCCTCCGCCACCTTCAGGAGATAGCTGTACTGCGCCTTCCGGTTCGCGAGCGGAATCTCGCGGATCTCGCGTTGCTTCGGGCGGGCAGTCTGCATGTGCTTTTCGTGGCGCAGGGTGTTTTTCTGGATGAAACGGTCGGCGGCGCGGACGATGCTGGCATCCGAACGAAAATTCTCTTCCATGAGGAGGACGCGGGCGCCGGGATGGTGCTGCTCAAACTCCAGAAGTGCCTCCGGATAAGCCGCCCGGAAGCCGTAGATGCTCTGGTCCTCGTCGCCGACCATGAAGAGATTTTCGGTCCGGGACGCAAGGAGGGCAATGATGGCGTGCTGGATCTTCGAGGTGTCCTGGGCCTCATCGACGCAGATGTACGGATACTGCTGCTGGAAATGCTCGAGGAGCCAGGGGAAGCGCTGCAGCATGGTATAGGCATAGACCATCTGATCATCGTAATCCATGAGCTGATGCTCCCGGAGCTCTGCATTGTACGCCTTATAGATCCGGAGAAGCTGGATCTCCGCGTCCTTTTCGAGCGCCCGGATCGCCTCCTCCCCCAGCATACGGTTCTTGATGAAGGTGATGAGGGTGCGGACGTTCTGCAGGTCGCTCTCGGTCGGATAGCTGTGCTCGATCCGCTGGTAGATGCCGGCGAGCATCGCAGCGATGCGCTTCTCATCGGTAAGCAGCGAAAACGCAGTACGACCGCTCTTCCAGCTGCAGTACTGGATCACGCGGGCACAGATACCGTTGATGGTACGGAACTCGAGGCGCTCCGCCATCTCTGCTCCGAAACAGCGTGCGAAGCGCGCCGCCATATCCTTTGTCGCCGCCACCGTATAGGTCACGGTCAGGATCCGCTCCGGCGCGATGCCCTTGCAGAAAATCATGTAGCCGAGCCGCGTCACGAGCACCGTCGTTTTACCGGAGCCCGGCACCGCAAGAAGGAGCACCGGGCCCTCGACGGACTGCACAGCGCTCTCCTGCTGCTGATTTAACTGTATCGGAAATCGGCTGGTGAATTCGGTCCAGGTCATCACTGAAATACCGTCCTTAAGTTCGTAAGCTCTGCCTGTGCCGCGGCATCATCGAAGTTCTGGTATGCGTAGATGCCGAAGCCGCTCACCTGGCCGCTCTGCCGTGCGAGCTGCACCTCCCGGAGGAGGACATCACTGCGGCGGAGCCACTCCGGCTTCGCATTGCCGTCCCAGCTGTTCGTACCGCACTTGTAGAGCGCGAGGCCGATGTAAAGCTTCACCTTCCCGCCGGTCTTCTGGCGGAGCTTGAGCCAGCTGTCGAGGCAGGTCGCGTACGCGGCATCCGACGCCGCGCCACTGCCGGTCTTCTGCTCGAAATCAAAGTAGATCTGCGGAAGCACGTAGTCGACATAGCCCGTGTTACTCATCCATTTGTCAATGTCTACGAAGTAACTCTTCTCACTTCGCAGATTCTTCAGCGGCCCCACCGGGCTCACGCCGAACACCGCAGAAGGACGGACGGTATGCACGGTCTGGTACACGGCAGCGATGAGGGCAGAGACATTGGCCTTCCGCCACTCCGTGATCGACGCCGTCCCGCCGGAGAACTGATACTCCGGATAGTCGAAGTTCGTCGCCGCATCCTTTCCGAGGTCCGGGTAGAAGTAATCGTCGAACTGCACACCGTCGACCGCATACTTCGTGAGCACCTCGCGGATCGAGGAGACGACGAGATCGCGTGCCTCCGGCTGGGCCGGGTTCAGGTAGTAGCTGCCGTTGAAGAGCAGCACGTTCCGGCTGCCGGACGCATACCACTGCTTCACGATGGAGCCCGCCGGGACATCCGACCACTTCATCTGGTAGCCCGTCACGCGGTACGGGTTGAACCACGCGTGGAAGCTGAGGCCGTGCCGGTGCGCGCTGTCGATCATGTACTGAAGCGCATCGAAGCGGCCGTTTCCAGGAAGAAACTTCGAGGTCGGAAGCACAGAGGACGGATAATACGCATCCGAGTGACTGTGCACATGACAGAAAATCGCATTCATGCCGTTCTTCCGGATGTCGGCCATCACCTTGTCGGCCGCCGCCTTGAAGCCCGCCTCATCCGTCGGCATGTTCTGCCAGTCGAGGTAGGAGAACCACACACCGCGGAGCTCGCCGCTGTCTGCAGCGTACGCCTCCGTCCCGCTGCTCAATGCCATCGCCCCGAACATCGTTACGACGCAGAGTACCATGGCTGCCAAACGTTTAAAATTCATGCTTCCTCCTCTCATCGGTCCCCGGATATGAAAAAACGCCGCAGGAGGTCCTGCGGTGTTTTCGTCTCGTGTCTTACTGAAGTGTTACGGTGCACTGGTTCAGCTCGAAGTTTGCAGCGTAGGTATCCGCTACAGCCTTCTCTGCGGTCGCCTCATCGAGGCCCTCACCCGGCTTGAAACCGGACAGTGTCAGCGCGCCATCCTGTACCGCCATGGTATCCTGTCCCTCCGGAGCGCCCGGGCCGGCCAGAACGGTCTCACCCGTATCGACCTTCTCGAAGCTGACAAGGGTCGTGCCCTCGGCTACGGTGCCGAGCTCGATCAGCTTATCAAGCAGTGTCTGCTCATTGAGCTCCTCTACGGAATCCATCACCTGGGACATCTTGCCGTTCACCATCGCATATACCATCACGGTATCGACCACCGGTGCCGTCGCATCCGGCTGACGATTTGCCGGAAGACCATTCTCCGCATTGGTCTCCACCTCTGCAGCCGCCTCCGTAACAACAGAACCATCCGGCGCGGTCTCCGCTGCCTTTACGGTCTCCTGTGTCTTATCATCTGCCTTCTTACCACATCCCGCAACCGCCATACAGATCGTCGCTGCCAGGACAAGCATCGCCATGAGTTTCTTCATCTTTTTTCTCCTCATCATCGCCCGGCACGCAGCGATGCGGATTCATGCGCATATACGCGGTGTCGGCGACCGATTTTATATACTCTGTAAGTAAAAAATAAAGCCCCGAAGAGCCTTTTAATCATTCGTAATATAGCAGAGCCCTACTATATTTGCAAGTAATGTGCTGAAATCTTAAACATTCCGAAAAAAATTAATAGTTTATAGGAAGCGTTTCGTTTACAATGGAGCTTAACGATGCAGCTTCCACCGGAATCGCCGGCCGCACACGCCGGTCGGCCAATGTCGTCGACCGCCGGCGTCCTCACGTCGCGGACCGTAACGGTCCCGGCTGCTGCAGTTATGGAGGTTTACAATGGCAGGAACACTGTATGTATGCGCGACACCGATCGGTAATCTCGATGATATGACCTTTCGCGTGATCAAGTGCTTACAATCCGTCGACGTGATCGCCGCGGAGGATACACGAAACTCGATCAAGCTGTTAAATCATTTCGAAATCAAAACGCCGATGACGGCGTACCATGAGTTCAATAAATACGACAAGGCCCGGGCACTGGTGCAGGATATGCTCGCCGGGAAGAATGTCGCGATCATCACGGACGCCGGCACGCCTTGCGTTTCCGATCCGGGTGAGGAGCTCGTCCGGCAGGCCGTCGAGGCCGGGATCACCGTCACCTCGCTGCCGGGACCGGTCGCAGCCGTCACTGCCCTCACCATCTCCGGGCTCCCGACCCGCCGCTTCGCATTCGAGGCCTTCCTTCCGACGGAAAAGGCGAACAAGAAGGAGCGTCAGCGTATCCTCGAGGAGCTGCGCACCGAGACCCGTACGATGATCATCTACGAGGCACCGCACAAGCTGCGCGTCACCCTGCAGGATCTCGCGGACGTCCTCGGCAGTGAGCGCCGCATCTCCCTCTGTCGTGAGCTTACGAAACGTCACGAGGAAGCGATCCGTACCACCCTCGGCGGTGCTATCGCGCTGTATCAGGAGGAGGATCCGCTCGGCGAGTATGTGCTCGTCATCGAGGGCCGCTCACCGGAGTCCATCACCGAGGAGGCACAGGCGAACTGGAACGCCATGCCGCTCACGGAGCATATGCAGCACTACCTCGACCAGGGCATGAGTGAGAAGGACGCCATGAAGGCCGTCGCGAAGGACCGCGGCGTCTCGAAGCGTGATATCTATAATGAGCTGAAAACGTAAGAAAAAAGCCTGCGGAGGCTTCCCTCCGCAGGCTTTTTCTATCACAACATCATCTCGAGTACGAATACCGTCACGCTGCAGGCGATCGCGGTCGGGAAGAGTCCGCCACCGAACCACGCGATGATCATGCCGAGTACCAGCGAGGCGAGGCCCGCCATCGGCTTCGCCGTCGCGTCCATGATGGCCGGAAAGGTCATGACGGCCAGCGTCACGTACGGTACATAGTAGAGAAATGAGCGGATCGTCCGATTCTTGATTTCCTTCCGGATGAGCGTCAGCGGCAGCACACGGATCAGGAACGACACGAAGAACATGATAAAGATATATACATATTTCTGATGCATCACTTCGTGGCCTCCTTTCCTGCAGCGACCGCGTTATCCACATTTTCTTCGCGCTTCTCCACTTCTGCATCGAGTGCGCTCTTCATATCCGCTGCGCTGATATCGACGCCCTCGCTCTGGGCCTTCTCCTCTTCATCGGAAATCGGGAAGAGGACGGCGCCGGCACCGGCGATCAGGACCGTCAGGATGATGATGCGCGTTCCATCGCTGAGATTCGAGATCCATGGCGCACGTGCGCAGACGAAGCTGAGCAGCATCGATGCCGCGACCAGCAGGCGTACGACCTTATCCTTCCGCGCCGGTGGCATGATGATGGCGAGGAACATGCCGTACAGAAGCACCCCGAGGGCGCTTACGACATTTGCCGGCAGGATGTTGCCGACCACGACGCCGAGGCAGGTGCCGAGAGCCCAGAAGCTGAGCGCGCACACCGCGAGTCCGTAGTTATAAAATGGATTCAGCTTGCCTGGTACCGTCGCCGAAGCACCGAAGATCTCATCGGTGATCCAGAAACCGACCAGCAGTCGATGGCCGAGCTTCGTATCTGACGGCAGCTTCTGCGAGAGCGCCGCCGACATCAGGAGGTAGCGCGCATTCGTAATCGCCGTGATCACCGCCATGGTGAGGTAGGAGGCATTGCTCGCAATCACCGTGAAGCCCGCGAACTCACCCGCGGAGGCGTTGCACAGCAGGCTCGCGAGCGTCGCCTGAAACGCATTGAGTCCCGCGTTCCGCGCCGCGATGCCGAGCGCAAACGACACTGCAAAATATCCTGCCGCGATCGGAATGCCATCGCGTAAGCCCTTTGAAAACCACTGTTTATTCATCTTCTCTTACAGGCTTCCCTGCCTGTTCTCCCTATGTAAAGTCGACAAACAGTATAACGGAGTTTCTGTGGAATGTTAAGCAGAATCTGCCATATCTGATATTTATATCACGAATTCACAAAAGGTCCCCGGCGAGCTGCCGGCAGAAGTACGGTGCTTCTGCTGGCAGCTCGCCGGGGACCTGACTTCACTTATATGAACTCATTTATTGAGGCAGATGCCGTCGGCTGCGAAGCTGTAGCTCGTGCCGCCGATCTGCTGTGTGCCGGTGCACATGGTGCCGCAGGTCGCGCCGACCTTCGACTCGAGGTAGTACCAGTGGCCGTTCCACTCGAGCCAGCCGGTGTGCATGTAGCCGTCGGCGTCGAAGTAGTACCAGCTGCCGTTGATCTGACGCCAGCCCTGGTTAAACGGCGCGCCGTTCACGATGTACTGCCAGTGGTAGGCGACGCGGTTCCAGGAGCCGTCCTGGCTGCCGGTCGAGGCGGTGGTGCCGAAGCGGGCCGCGCTGCCGCGGAGCTTCGTGGCGAAGTCGCCTTCTACCGTCGCCTGATAGCTGGAGAGGAATTCCCACTTGTCGTCGATCTCATAATCTGAGGTGTCCGCCGTATATCCGCCGGCACGTCCCCACTCGGAGGTCGCGATGTTGTAGTAGGCCGCGTCGTTCTGCTTCGGCAGGGCACGCACGGTCACCACGAGCGAGTTATTCGCCGCGGAATTCACATACGCGCTGACATCCTTGCTGGTGTCCGTGGTCTTGTAGCGGGTGGTCTGCTTCTTTCCATCATTCAGCGTGTAGCTGACCTTCACCTCGTACTGGTTTGCAAACTCCGTGAGTGCATCCCACTTCGCAACGCCGTTCACGATGCCGCCGTTTGCGACGGTGAGCGTCTGATAGCCCTCATCGCCCGTCGGCAGCGCGCGCACCGCGACACCGACCTGACCGTTATAAGCATTGGCCACCGCAGACGCGATGTTATAGTAGCAGTTCTTCGTCGTATGATGCGTCGTGGTTTCGTTGCCGCTCTTATTCACATAGGTCGTCACGATCTCGTATTTTCCGGCGTATGGCACCTCGGCCCACTGTGCCTCTGTGCCGTTGATCGTCACGGTCGGTGCGATCAGCTCGTAGAACGGGTACACCAGCAGGCGGCCCGTCGCCTCGGAGTTATCCACCGACACGGTATCCACATAGGTGCTGCGGATGCCGGTGCCGATGATCCGGAGGTCGTCATCGAGGTCCTCACTGTCGCTCTGGATCGTGAACTTCACGGTCGCTGGAATCGTCGGATTCGCGCTGCCCATCGCCGACCTCGCCTCTGGGGAGAAGGCCACGGTCAGCCCGTCTGCGTCGTCATCCGATACCTCGTACTCCGGGAAAAACGCCGTGCCCGCGCTGTAACTCGGGATGGAATCCGTGTCCGCGCTGATCTCGATCGACTTGATCATCGCATACGCCGGTGCCGACATCAGAGCTGCGAGCGCACCGGTGATCATCAGTGTTTTCTGTATCTTCTTCATAGTGCTTCCTTTCCGCGCCATCCGCCCGCGTCCTGGGCCAATGCTTCCATCAGCCCTCGCTGCGGGGGATGCGGCGAAACCGTGCTGTTCGGACTGCCGCACACTGCGGATCCGCCACGCCACGGAGATCTTCTCTTCCTCTACGTTTTAGTCGTCCATGCCGAGCAGGGAACGAACCGTGTTCCAGAGCTTCACAAATACCGCCTTGATTCTGCCGAGGAGGGTCGTCGATGCATCCGGAACCTCCGCATCAAGGGTCTTCGTCGTATCATCGCTGACCGAAATCTCATCCGAACGGCAGATGATCGCGATGGAGGTCGGCTCCTGGTTCTGATCACTCGTGAGGGAAACCTTCGTCGCCTCCGGATCCATGTTCAGGAAGTTGTTGTCTGCTTCCTCCTCATCGAGCTTGTTATTAATCGTATCACGAAGATTGCGTCCCGTGGACTTGAAATTCTTCGTATCATCGACGATCTTGTTCGTGTTGTCGATCGCCATGTGACCGACCTTGAAGGAGTTGTCTGCCGCTGCAGAGAAGTCAGGCTCTGCGGAGCGAAGCGTCGAGTTCAGGTTCTGAAGCGCCGTCGCCGCATCCCCGGAGGTCTTCTGAATCTGCGTCAGCACATTCTCGGAATCCTCGAGGGTCTTCTGCACATCATCGTAGTATGCGTTCATGATACCGATCAGCTCATCGATATCACTGATCACACTGCGAAGCGTATTCAGGGTCTTCGCCGCATCGAACGCCACCGCACCACCGTTGTCCATGATCTCGTTGAGATCACTGGTGACGCTGTTGATATAGTCGACCAGATTCTCAGCCGCATCACTGTCCACAAGTCCATCCGTCGCCTTAAGGATTTCTCCGATGGCACCAGTAAGCTTATTCACATGATCTACAAGATCCGTTGTCGTCGAACCAATGGCTGTATTTTTCAGATTCTCGGCATCTTTCTGAAGCGTTGTAAGATCTGACAAATGCCCGATATACTTCTGATCATCTGCCTTCAACTTAGCATTGACAGAATACTCCGTCAGAATCTTTCCGGCAATGTATGCCTGGATCTGCGCAAGCTGCATTCCATCGGTCTCGGAACTGTTCATCGTCTCCGCAATGATCTCCTGACCACGCGTTGATGCCTGTAATACCGGAGCCAAGATTGCCTGCTGCTCTTCAGCTGTCTTCGCCGATAAGAGCTGAATCAGAAGATTCGAAATCGTATCTGCATCATTGAGACCGAAGTAATGTAATCCATTTATCTGAGCAATCGCCTTCTGGTAGGTTTCACTGTCTGCAGACATCTTACTTCCCAGTTTGCTGCTCAGCTTCTCGAGTACCTCCGTCGTAAGTCCCATGCCCTCAGCATCCACATCCTGGGTGTGATGCTTCACATGATTGAGACCAGCGCTTGTCGTTATTTCCGATGCACTCGCCTTAAACTTCGTCCAGTCCTCTGAATCTCTATCCGTCAGCTTATTGATATCCGTATTTACATTTCCAAGTGCCTTTGTCACACCGTGAATCTCATCCGACATATCCTGAATCTGCAGGTTGTCGATGCTGGTGCCGCTCATGGAGCTGCCGAGGCGCTTCAGCTTCGTGTTCAGGCTCTTCAGCTTCGAGCTCGAGTCCATGAGATCCGAATCGAGGGTGTTCAGGTTCTGATTGACATCATAGACCATCCACTGCGCGGTCTTAAGATCGTCGTTCAGCGGGGTCAGGGTACCGTTCAGGTCGCGGAGATCCTGGATGGCGACATCATTGCCATCGAAGATGACCTGCGCGTTGCCGTG
Organism: Lachnospiraceae bacterium; assembly: GCA_030540075.1. Taxonomy (GTDB): domain Bacteria; phylum Bacillota; class Clostridia; order Lachnospirales; family Lachnospiraceae; genus Oribacterium. The sequence continues at coordinate 9,606 of JAUNWX010000033.1, read as the reverse complement.
GATCTTATTCTTGCCGGACTGCAGCTGCTCGAGGATCTGGTTCGTGATCTTCAGCTGTGCGCTGACATCCGTCACATCATCGAGGACGTTATCGAAGTCGTCGAGCATGGCGTTCGTATCGTCACGGAAGTCATCCTTGATGTCCTTGATATCCTTGATCTTATTGAGCGCACCGACGGTGCCCGGGGTCATCGCGAAGATGGCGCCGACCGACTCGAACTTATCGGTACCGAGACGTACCTGGAAGTGTCCCTCCTGTCCCGGGAGTGCAGTGAACACGATGCCGGTGTACTGACCGAGGGTCATGGTCTGGCTCTCCGGTGCATCGACCGAGTAGCACTTCTGGATGTCGACCGGGATCGCCACAAAGAGCATCATGTTGTCCTGCATGTACTTCGACACGCTCTTGTTCGGCGTGCAGTCGATGTCCATCTCGACGAGGCCGGACGCACCGGCGATCTGATCCGCATCGGTTACGACACCGTTCAGCTTATAGGTGATGTCGAAGGTCCACGGTGCCTTGATCTTATCCGGCTTCAGCTCGCCCTGGAAGAAGAACTTTCCGTTCTTGTTCTTCTCGAAGGTGACGGAGCCGTTCTTGATCTCCGGCTTCTGCTCATCGGTCATGTTCGTAATCTTCAGGTAGTCACCGAAATCGGTGTAGCTGCTCGTGCCGTTGAAGTTGATGCCCTTCACGACATTGGCGTCACTGACGTTGCCATAGTAGTCGAGGTTCAGGTACAGGGTCTCATCGACGTCTGCGGTCGCCTGTCCGGCATACGCCGTCATCGGTGCGACCAGTATATTGGTGGTAAGGCAGCTTAAAAGCACTGTGTAAGCCGCCGTTTTTTTCATAATTTTCTGGACTGAATGCTTTCTCATGGTCCTCACTCCTTCACTTTTCGCTTGATGCTTCGTGGTCACTGTTTTCAGATGCTGTTTTCTTCACTTCGCCATGTCCGCCGAGCAGCTCCTTCACCCGATGGTGACGGATGCGGCGGCGTTCACGGAGCGCGATGATCGTTTCATTGATCGCGGCTCTTCGGCGTGCACGCTTGGTCGCTGCCGGCACCGTGATGAAGCGGTCGGCCAGCTGCAGGAGAAACGGCATCAGGAGGGTAACGAAGGTCACGGAGAAAATCGCGCCTCGACCTACGAGATGGCCTACCTGGCTGATCGCCGGGATGGACGACATGAAGCTGATGGCGTAGCCGCAGACGACCAGGATCACGCCCGATGTCAGGATGGACGGGAAACTGAGCTGCGTTGCGCGGATCGCGGCCTTCCGCTTATCCGGCTCGACGGCACGGGCCTGCAGGTAGTTCTCGGTCGACGAAATCGCATAGTCGATGGTGGATCCGAGCTGTACACAGGAAACCACGGCGTAGGCGATGAAGATGAGCTCCCGGCCGGCGAAGTACGGGAACGCCATGTTCACGTAGATCGCCATCATGATCGGGATCATCGCGATGATCGGCATCACGATCGAGTGGAACGAAATCGCGACGACGACGAAAATGCAGATCATCGCGAGACCGTTGACGAGGTTATAATCCGGGATCAGGACGGTTTCCATGTCCTGAGTCGTCGGGGTGTTACCGGTGATGTACGCCTCGCCCGGGTAGTAGCTCTTGATGATGTCGGAGACCTCATCCGAGTACTTGAAGGCGGTCGTGGATTCCGGTTTCGTTCTTATATAGATGAGCAGTCGTGCGTAGCCGTCCTTATGGAAGAGCTCGGTCACAGAGCTCGGCAGGAAGCTCTCCGGAAGTCCCTCCGGAAGGTAGGCCTGCATGCCGGTGACATTCTTTACATATGGAAGGTCTTCCAGTTTGTCGCAGAGCTCCTTTTCCTTCAGCCGATCGGTATCCGGGAAGATCGCGACGAGCAGATTGCTTCGGCCGAACTCCTCATCGATGGCTGCGGAGTTTTCATACATCGAGGTTCCAGGTCCTGCACCCGTCGCATCCGGGCCGTACATGAATTTGTTCATGCCCTGTGCGAAGTAGATCGGTCCGGCCACCACGAGGGCCGCCACCAGGATGATCGGGCTTAATTTATTGACCGCGATACTGAAGCGGTGGAACTTCGGCAGGAACGGCTTGTGCTTCATGCGGTCGATACGGTCAGACCAGCTGAGCAGCAGGGACGGCATCAGGAAGATGACCATCAGAAGGGAACAGATGATACCCTTCGCCATCGCGATACCCATGTCCCAGCCGATGCTGAATCGCATGAAGACGAGGACGATGAAGCCGAAGAAGGTGGTCAGTGAGGAGGCCAGGATGGTCGTGATGGTGCTCATGAGGCCCTGCTTCAGTGCAGCGACCTTATCGAGGCCATGCTCACGCTGTCGCTCATACGCATGGAGCAGGAAAACCGCGTAGTCCATCGAAGTGGCGAGCTGCAGGATATCCGAGATGTTGTTCGTGATATACGAGATCTCGCCGAGGAAGATGTTCGTTCCTTTATTCAGTACGATGGCACAGCCGATGATCGTCAGGAAGAGGACCGGTTCGAACCAGGAGGTCGTCGTAAAGAGGAGGATGATGAAGATCAGGACGACGACGATGCCCATGACCTCCTGCATCTCCTTCTTTACATTTTCCTCGATGAACTTATTCGTCGGCGACATACCAACGAGGTAGCCCCGGTCGCCGATCAGATCATCGATTTCCTGGATGGCCTTGTGCGTCCGCTTCGAGGTATCGCCCTCTTCGAAGGTGATATCCATGACGGCGTTGTTGTCCTTATAGTAGTCATCGATATCATCGTAGTTGATGAACTCGGAGGAGCCATAGACCTGCGTCGTCAGATCACACCAGATGACCTGGTCGACACCATCGATGGCCTCGATTTCATTCTTATACTGCTTCGCCTCATAGAGGGTGACATCTTTCAGCATCAGTCGTCCGGTACCCGGATAGCCGAAGACGTCGCGCATCTTATTGATGGCGATCTTCGAATCCACGTCATTCGGAAGATACTTTGTCAGATCGTAGTTGACCGAAACGAGTGGATAACATAAACCGAAGAAAACCACCAGCAGAATGATGAGGTTTCGGATGCCCTTGTTATGATCGACGATGAAGTCGGCGAGATTTCCGTGCTTATGCTCCTGCTTCCGCGCTTTTTTCGCTTCCTTCTTCTTTTGGTGGGCTTCGATGGCTTCATCCTCCGGAAGGTGGATTTCATTTCGTGCCTGCTGTACAGACGCTTCTCTGGCAGTATCCTGCGTTTTCTTCTTGAATAAGCTCATGTTGCTCTCTCCTGCGCTGTTTTTTCGATGAAAAAACAAGTCTTTGTATGTCCCGCCACTGAATCTACGACATCTTGTGCCTTAATTGATGTAAGTTCTTTATTAATCTGTTTTTCATTTGTTGACACATGTCTATTTCTGTGGTACTGTCCATTATATAGAGAAGCGTTCAAATTATCAATGGTCAATTTTGGTCGCTTGGTTTATAAATAAACATTTTTATGATACATGTTGATTACGTACAAAAAACCACGAAATTTATATATTCAGGCCGGTAATGGCCTTTGGAGGGTATGGATATGGGAAGTTCTATGAAAGAAAATGATACGATGGATCGTCGTATCCGAAAAACCAGAGCCGCACTCAAGGGTGCACTGGCGAATCTGATGCTGGTGAAGCAGGTGAAGGATATCTCGGTACGAGAGCTCACCGATCTCGCAGATGTCAATCGTGGCACCTTCTATCTGCACTATAAGGATGTCTTCGATCTCCTGGAGAAGACCGAGGATGATATCCTGGAAGAGTTTAAGGAAACGCTGAACGAGTTCGACGAGAAGAGTGTTTCGGATGACGCGACCCGCTTCTTCGAGAGTGTCTACACGCTCTGTATGAAAAACGGCGATTTCATCCGCATCCTGATCGGCGAAAACGGAGATATCCGTTTCCTGAACAGTCTGAAGGAGCTGGTCCGTGAGAAGTGCCTGAATGAGTGGTCCTTCATCACGAAGAAGCAGCGCCCGGAGCAGTTCGACAGCTACTATGCCTTCATCGTCGGCGGACTGATCAGCCTGCTGCAGTACTGGTTCTCGAGTGGGATGAAGGAGACCCCGCACGAGCTCGCCATCATCACCGGCGATATGCTGAGCGGCGGACTCTCGATGAAGTCGAAATGAGACAGGAAATCATACGATCGTATCTGATCGAAACAGAAAAGTTCAGCCGGAAGCATCGACGTGCCTCCGGCTGAACTTTTCTGCGGTCATAAAAAACAGGGCGCACGTAACGCCCTGTTTTTCGTGTTCTGATCTTATTTACGCTTCCGGCTGCTCTGTCTGCTGCGCCTTCTGTGCCTCCTCGTACTCGAGCAGTACGTCGTTGAGGTCCGCCGTCAGCATGTCACAGTCGATGCCGTGTACCATGCAGGCCTCTTCCAGTGACTCCATCATGGATGACGGGCAGTACACACAGCCCATACCGTTCTGCATCAGAAATGGAGCGATCATCTCATTCATCTGAAGCAGATCGCCGATGCGCATATCCTTCGTAATCGTCATAATTGTGTTCTCCTCTTTCATGGCTGCGGTCCGCAGCCTGTGTATATGTTTTTCTATCCTCAGATGCTTCTCAGCTTCTGCAGGGCATTTTCCTTCAGGAAAAGCTCATAGTGCTCCGTGAAATATGCCTCATATAGATCGTTATCCTTCAGCTTGCTTCCATACTCCGAGAGGAGATTAGACGCACGGTTGAGTGCATTGGCCCCACCCTTTCCGGCATGAAGAACGAGATAGAAGTGATGGTCCTGCGGATCCTTATACAGGGTATTCGGACCATCGTAGATGTCACCAATGGCGGTCGCTGCATCGATGACGCGATCCAGGGACTGGAAGGCGTAAATGCGGTAAACATCGGTGTCGTCATCGTGTCGATCCGCATCGGCTTCCGCATGTCCGTCCGCTCCACCCGCCGCGGCATTTCCACCATCCAGCGTATTCGCCTGCTGCGATGCCTTATCCTTCATTTCCTGAAGGAGTCCATGCGCACCCTCGAGAATTTCACTTGCGAGCTGGGAAATCCAGCCGCTCTGACTGCCGGCGGCAGCCGCCGTGAATTTCGAAAAGCGTGTGTCGAGCTCTTCCGGATCATCTACTTTTGAAATGACGAGCTGAATCGAACCGCCCTGAAGAGGGACGGCCTCGATCATCAGAGGCCCGCTGTCGGCGGTGAAGCCGACCTCGTTCTGCGCTTTCTGCATCATCTCGGTGAACAGTCGCTTCGCGGCTTCTGACCCGTAGGTCATATCGCGGAGATTGATGTTACGAGAGCTCAGATCCAGGCTCGTCAGTGTGCATCTGATGGAGTTGTCATCAATTCGTTCTATTTTCATAATGGCGCCTCCTTCGCTACCGGATAGACTCCGGTATTTTTATTCAGATTATAGTAACTGAAAGCAGTATAAAATGCAAATCTCTGCATGAGATTTTATAAAACTTTTACGTGCAGTCGCGTATTTTCGTCGTATTCTGGTGAAATCCGCGGAATCTGCACGTTTTTATATCCTCATTCTCCGTCTGATCAGTGACTGTCGCGGTCGAGGGCGGCATTCACGAATCTTGTATACTCTGCCTGCCATCCGAGGATGACGGTACCGATCGGACCGTTACGCTGCTTCGCGATGATGACCTCTGCCTCATGCGGATGCTCCGTATCTTTATTATAGTACTCATCACGGTACAGGAACATTACGATATCGGCATCCTGCTCGATCGCACCAGACTCTCGGAGGTCGGACAGCATCGGACGGTGATCCGGACGCTGCTCTACCGCTCGCGACAGCTGGGAAAGGGCGATGACCGGACACTTCATCTCTCGTGCCACCGCCTTCAGGGAACGGGAGATCTCCGAGATCTCCTGCTGACGGCTCTCGCCGCCGCGTCCGCCACCGGACATGAGCTGAAGGTAGTCGATGATGACGAGGTCGAGTCCCTTTTCGAGCTTCTGCTTACGGCACTTGGAGCGGAGCTCGCCGACCGTGATACCCGGCGTATCGTCGATGGTGATGTTTGCATCTGCGACACGGTCGACAGCATTGATCAGCTCTCCCCAATCCTCATCGGTGAGGGAGCCCTTACGGAGCTTGTCTGCATCAACGAGCGACTCCATCGAGAGCATACGGTTGACAAGCTGCTCCCGGCTCATCTCGAGTGAGAAGATCATGCACGGCTTCTTCTGACGGACGCCGACATTATCGAGGATGTTCAGGACGAAGGCGGTCTTACCCATGGACGGACGGGCCGCCACGAGGATGAGATCCGAGCGCTGAAGTCCGGCGGTCTTATAGTCGAGCGCCTTGAAGCCCGTCGGGATACCGGTGATCTGTCCACCGTTCTGTGCTGCTTCCTGGATGTTCTCGAGCACCTTCATCGCGACAGTCGCGATATCCTCACTGTCGCCGGTGTTTCTGGTTTCCAGGAGCTTGAAGATCCTCTGCTCCGTCTCATTCAGGATCGTATCCGCGGACTCGGTGCCGCTGTAGCACATATTGGCGATGTCCTCGTTCGTTCGGATGAGCGTGCGGAGAATCGACTTCTCCTTCACGATGGTGCAGTAGGATTTTACATTGGCACTCGTCGGCACCGACATGACGATATCACGGATCACCGCGATGTCGTACACCTCCGGCGGGATGTTGCTCGTCGCCTTCAGCTTCTCCGACAGCGTCACGAGGTCGACCGGCTGATCCTTCTGATAGAGCTGGGTCATCGCGTCGAACATGAGACTGTACTGCTTCTGATAGAAGTCCTCCGGGCGGAGCATCTCCGCGGCAGTCGAAACCGCATCCTTGTCCCGGAGCATGGCGCCGATGACACTCTGCTCGGCTTCCTGACTGTGGGGCACGACCCTCGTCAGGATGTTTTCATTATTCTCTGCCATACTACTCCTGTGTGATACTATGTGAAACGACCGTATCGAATGTTCCTGCAGGCTCTCCATACAGAACCTCGATATCGGCTATGTCACTGTGCTGCCACGCTTATGCGCTGATCACAGAAACATGAAGAACCGCCGTGACATCCTTATGAAGCTTGACGTTTACATTATAACCGCCCAGATTCTTCATCGGTACATCACAGGAAAGCTTCTTCTTATCGATCTCGATGCCGGCCTGCTTCTTCAGCGCCTCCTGCACTTCCTTCGTGGAAACAGAACCGAAGGTCCGTCCGTCCTTACTGGACTTGATCGGGATGGTGACCTTGACCGCCTCGATCTTCTCCTTCAGCTCCTGTGCCTCCTGAAGTTTCTCGGCTGCGATCTTTGCATCGTTCTGCTTCTGGAGCTTCAGCGTATTCAGATTCTTATTATCTGCGAGGACACCCGTCTTCGACGGAAGAATAAAGTTCCGTCCGTAGCCCTCGGATACCTCTACGATTTCACCCTTTTTACCCAGTGACTTTACATCCTTTAATAAAATAACCTTCATTATGAAGCCTCTCCTTCCTTAATCATCTCGTCGATGGCCTGCTTGATCGTGGCGATCGCCTCTGGCAAGCTGCCCTCGCGAAGCTGTGCACCGGCGATCGTGCGATGTCCGCCGCCGCCGAGCTTTTCCATCAGTACCTGTACGTTCATCTCATCGATGGAGCGCGCCGATACATAGATGATGTCATTATACAGTGTCAGTACGATGCTGGCCTTGATCCCGCGGATGTTCAGCAGCTCATTCGCTGCCTGCGCACACACGACCGTCGGACTCTCGAGTCCCTTCGGGTCGATCGTACTGAAGGCGTACGCATCGCGGTAGATCTCCGCACTGGAGATGGCCGCAGCCTTCGCCTGATAATCCTTGAAGTTCTCACGGAAGATCTTCCGGATACGTGTGATATCCGCACCACAGCGGCGGAGATATGCTGCCGCCTCGAAGGTACGTACACCGGTCTGCACCGTAAACTCCTGTGAATCGATGACGATACCGCCATACATCGCATCGGCCTCCGGTCCCTTGACCTTGATTCCATCGGCGATGTACTGCATCATCTCGGCGATCATCTCGCAGGCACTCGAGGCATACGGCTCACAGTAGCTGAGCACCGCGCCCTGAATCGTCTCACTGCTCTGACGATGGTGATCGAAGACCACGATCGTCTTACATGCCCGGAGCAGCTCCGGTTCGTCGATGATGGATGGACGGTTACAGTCGACCACCACGAGCACGGTACTGTTATCCACCATCTGCAGCGCCTGTGCACCGGTGATGAACATATCCTCCGGATAGTCCGAACTCTGCAGGAAGCGCTCCTTCAGCGGCAGAATCGGTGCCGTCACCGTATTTTCGACGATGTAGCAGCGCTTTCCGAGTTCCGTCACCATCCGATAAACACCGGCGGACGCACCGAGGCAGTCCACGTCACTGTTCGCATGGCCCATGACGAGCACACGGTCCCGTGTTTCCAGGAGCTCCTGGAAGGCCTGTGCCTTCACACGCGCCTTGACACGAGTGGCCTTCTCCTGTGTCTGTGTCTTGCCGCCGAAGTAGGTCAGATTTTCATTTGACTTTACGACCGCCTGATCACCACCACGACCGAGCGCCATATCGATGGAGGTATGTGCATACTCATAGTTCTTCTGATAGGAATCCGCACCATAGCCGATACCGATGCTCAGCGTGACGGCCATTTCATTGCCAATGTTTACATTTTTCACCTCTTCGAGAATCGAGAATCGATCCTGAAGCATACGATTGAAATACTGCTCCTTCAGGATAAAGACATATTTATCCTTCTCAAGTTTATAGATCAGTCCGTTCACCGACGAGATGTAGTGACTGATCTTTCGATCGATCAGCGCGGTCAGCAGTGAACGTCGAACCTCCTCGATCTGCTCGCGGACCTCATCGTAGTTATCGATGTAGACGAGACCGATGACGATATGCTCCTGATCAAGCTGCGTCCGAAGTACGGTTTCCTCCGTTTCATCCCGAAGATACACCGCGATGGTTTTCAGATCCGGCGTATACATCGATGGCGCACTGCCATCCTCTGTCGTCACCGGTGTCCGCATCAGATCGATGAGATATTTTCGATCCTGATAATCCGAGTGGATCTCCAGGATGACGTCATCCTCCTCCAGCATCTCCTTATGGATATTCGGAAACATCTGCAGGATATTCCGGGCATCCGGACGATTACCGGCGATTTCGCGAAAGCTGCGGTTCGCCCAGAGGACGTTTCCACGCTCATCGACCATACAGTATGGCATCGGCATCTCATCGAAGATGGTCGTATGCACCTCACTGGCGCCGATCGCGTAAGCCTGCAGTGCACCCTGCAGCTTCGACTGACGTGTAAAGTAAAGCAGCAACGCAAATGCAGTTGCGATGAGAATAAATGGCAGCAGGATCAATGCGCCACGCGGTTCCGTCAGCCAGAGAACGACATCGCCAAGCAGCAGGATGGCGATGACTGCAAGTGGCCAGGCCAGATATATATCGATGACACTTTGTGGTTTTTTCTTCATCATAAGCTCTCCCCTGAAACGAAGGCATAGAAACTCGAATACGATTATAGCATAAACCAGTATACAAGAAAATGCCCGTTTGTGAAACGGGCATCTTCAAACACCCCCTGCCCCCT
>JAUNWX010000006.1:52294-76922 GCA_030540075.1 Lachnospiraceae bacterium | reverse complement strand
AATCCGATAAGTGTTATGATTATGGCTGGATTTTTAAAAGTAATTACCAGTTTGATTTGATGCATAGAAAAACAGCACCGCTTAAGCAGTGCTGTTTTTAAGGGGAAATTAGGTATGAGTGTATATTAAGAATGTGACCTGATAGATTCGGCAACAGTTTTCATATCACCTAAGCATGCGTCAAAAAACATACGATAACTTTCACAGAAATAGTTTTCATATAGACCAAGAGTGGAATCAAAATCTCTATTCCGCTGGCAACCACCACGGCAAACATAATGGTATTGGCACTGAATGCAACTTGGTTTTAATTTTTGAGAACGTGATATAAAATCCGTTTTCTTCCGGCGACGATCGATGTCATCCAACTGATCTTGATTGAAGTTGCCTAAATAGTATAAATCTAAAACATAGAAATCACAAGGATATACACTGCCATCTGCTTCTACAACATTTTGAATATTACAGATACCACACTGGTCACATGACTCTGGCCGATATCCCAGAAGAATGCCGATGTAATTCTCAAACTGTCGTATATATGGTGCACATCCATTTTTCCAATCTTTATACCATAATCTAAAGAGTGAAATCAAAAATTCTCCATATTGCTGCGGAGTTACAGCATAGGGATTCTGCCCATGAGGCTCGTTTAATGGATCTAAACAGGCAATGTACTGCTGGTAGTGCCAGCCTTTCTTGCGATAATATGCGTATATCGCATCAATTGAACTCGCAACCTTTTGGTTTACTACTGTTAAAATATTAAAATCAACATTATATTTCTGCAAATAATCGATAGATTTTAAAACTTGATCATATGTGGGCTCACCATTTTTAGTATGGCGGTACAGGTTATGGGTTTCGGGTATGCCATCTATGGATAAGCCGACTAGAAAGTTATTATCTTTTAAAAATTGACACCATTCATCATTTAGGAGATAGCCATTTGTCTGCAACGCGTTATTTACTTGAATATGATGTCGATTGTACTGGTGTTCATATTCGATGACTTTTTTATAAAAATCTAATCCGCGTAGAGTGGGTTCACCACCCTGAAACACATATGAAATCATTCCTTCTGCGCGAAGAATTGTTTTGCGAATTACATTTTTTAATGTTTCTTCTGACATAAAACCATATGATGCTTGAAGGCGCTTCTCTGTCTCGTCACAGTAGAAACAGTAGTCACATTGTAAATTGCACATTCCGGATGATGGTTTTATTAGTACGCTGATAGCTGGCATGATTTTTAAGTTCCTTTCTATTGATGATAGGCAATGACACTATAGCACAAGCTCTTCAACAGTTGAAGACAGAACAGGGCGACAAGTTCTCGCCGGATAAAGTGAATCTGGCAGAACTCAGTCGAAGAACCGACTCTAACACTCCTTAGAAAGACAACGATCAATCCGATAAGCGTTATGATATTATCTGGTTTTATAAAAGTAGTAAGTTCCATGATCTGAAAATGTGATTTTTGAGGATATACTAAAAATGCCGGTCTGTTTAGACCGGCTAAATAAATCTATTATGGATATTTATGGTAGCTCGAAGAATCAATAGTTATAAGAATAGTGAGTAAAGTGGTCTGCGTAAAATGTAAGCAGCAGGTCAATATAATTTCTAATTAATTTTTTCATAGAAGTTATCTCCTTTCTGATTTCATATTCATCATACAGAAGTATCGATGGATTTACGTGCCAGAATAGAAGAATTTATAGCCAATAATTGCAAGTTCAAAATCGAAAGAGCACGCGTTGCTCTATTTGCTTTTCCTATACTCTGAAGGAGATACGCCTTTTATCTTTTGGAAAATACGGCTGAAATACAGCGGATTTTCATAACCTACAATCTGAGAAATTTCATTAATGTTATAGTGTCGGTTTTGAAGAAGAATTTCAGCATTACAAATTCGCTTTTGTAAAATAAACTGTTTCGGAGTAATACCCGCATATAGTTTAAACATTCGTATAAACCAACTTGTACTTACGTGATTTTGTGCAGCATAATCATCAATACTGATTGCTTCATTATAATGCTCGCTAAAATAAGAAATCGCCTTTGCGATTTCTTCTGAAGCTTGTGAATTATCAATAATTGTCGAGCATTTGAAGTGCCGCTGCAGTCGTATGAAAATTTGCCTTAAATACAGCTCGAGCATTTCTGGATATCCGTCCTGACACATTTGTAATTCCTTGATCATGGCTTGAAATAAATTTTGATATTCAGATCCGGAACCGCAGTGAAAGACTTTTTTATCTTTTGTCAATCCATGAGAGCGTAGAAGATTGGTTACGTTGCTTCCGGTAAAGTGCACCCAATACACTTCTGTTTGATCTACCCCATAATATTCGTATTTTTGCGGTTCTTTGGGACGATATAGAACCATATGCCCTGCCTGAACGATGGTATCTTCGTCGCCATCGCCAAAATGAAAATGTGCCTTCCCCGACGCGATGTAAAGTAACTGAAAATCCAGTCTTCCACGTGGACGCCAAGTGGGTAACTTTTGTTTCGTGTATAATCTGTATGTTCCACACATGGTGACGATAAGTGGTTTTGAATTGTCTTTTCTGTCGATGAGCGAGTTGTTTAAATATGCACTGTTTATATACATTTTCTCTCCATAATCCATCAGCAAATGCTGATTGTTTGAAGAAGTAAACTTCCTTATATATCTGATAGAAGCAGAAATCTCATGCATGTTTTGCTTTTTTGAAGAAAAACCAGAGCAGGATTTGTTTCTACTGACTGAGTCGTTTTTTGAACTATTGCAAATATTATAGCAAATACGACAAAAAAGAAGAATTAGCAAATACACCTTTGTTGAATATACTGTTTTGTGCATGTTTCAAATGATTTATGATATGGCTTTTTGCAGGCTGTTTCTATATTCTATCTTTTAGTAAATTGGCATTTATAGAATATAAAAATAGACGAAGGGGGACATATTTCTGATGGACGAAAAAAAGTATTTGAAGTGGTATAACAAGCTTGGCTATGGTTCGGGTGATCTGGCAGGAAATGTAGTTTATGCATTTCTTTCGTCCTTTGTAATGTTATACCTTACCAATACAGTGGGGTTAAATCCAGGTATTGTAGGTACTTTAATCATGGTGTCAAAATTATTTGACGGCATAAGCGATATGTTTTTTGGAACCATGATTGACAAAACAAAGAGTAAGCTTGGAAAAGCAAGACCGTGGATGCTTTACGCTTATATTGGCTGTGCGGTGACTCTCGTAGCGAACTTCGCAATTCCGGATAGTATCGGAACAACTGCACAGTATGCGTGGTTTTTCCTTGCATATACACTTTTAAACGCAGTATTTTTTACCGCAAACAATATTGCGTATGCGTCCCTTGTTACGTTCTGCACTAAAAACAGCAAGGAACGTGTCGAAATGGGATCATTTCGCTTTATTTTTGCGTTCTCAACAAGCTTATTTATTCAGTCTGTCACCGTTCAGTTCGTTCGGCACCTTGGTGGCGGTGCTGCTGCATGGAGAACTGTTGCAATCGTATATGCCGTTATCGGATTAGTCGTTAATACCATTTCTGTTTTTTCTATTAAAGAGCTGCCTGAAGAAGAATTAAATGCAGGAAAAGAGCATTCAGAAGAAAAATACGGTTTGGTTGAAGCTGCAGAGCTCCTCTTTTCAAATAAATATTATCTCATGATTTGTATGACTTATATTTGCCAGCAGATTTACTCTGCTATGCTGAATATGGGTATTTACTATATGATTTATATTCTTAAGAATGAAGACTTATATTCTGTATTTTCATGGGCAATTAACATCCCGGTTATTCTTGCGATGTGCATCACGCCAATGCTTGTTGAAAAGATGAAGGGTTTATATCATATGAACCTTGCTGGTTATATCTTAGGAACAGCAGGCCGTATTGGCGTTATTTTTGCCGGTTATATGGGTAGTGTACCGATGATGCTTGCCTTTACAGCAATCGCAGCTTTAGGAATGGCACCTTGGCAGGGGGATATGGGCGCAGTTGTAGCGAGCTGTTCTGAGTATACATATCTTACAAAACACAAGCATATTGATGGAACTATGTACTCATGTACGTCTTTTGGAACCAAGATTGGAGGCGGTATCGGAGTTGCTCTTTGCGGATGGCTGCTTGACGCCAGCGGCTTTGTCAAGGAGTCTGCAGTACAGCCGGAATCCTGCCTGAATATGCTTTATGTGATGTATTTATGGATTCCGATGATCCTGTCATTATGTATTACATTCATCATGTCTAAAATGAATGTTGAAGCAGCAAATCAGAAGTTAAGAGCTCAAATGGAGGAATGTTGATATGCACTATGAGGGCATGGAGGAAGATAAGCGATTGGTTTCGGTAACTCCAGATTGTGAAAAAGAAAGGAGCACTATGAACGCTGATATAAAATGGTTGGATAATCCGGAAATATTCCGTGTGAATCAATTGGATGCACATAGCGATCATTCGTACTATGTGGACTATGCTGATATGAAAAAAAAGGATAATCCTTTATCGCAGTCGCTGAATGGTCAGTGGGCGTTTGCGTTTAGTAAAAACGCAGCAAGCAGACCTTGTGATTTTTACAAAGAAGGGTTTGATGATTCTGGTTTTGATAAAATCATGGTACCTGGTCATATTGAATTGGCAGGATATGATAAGATTCGCTATATCAATACCATGTACCCTTGGGAGGGAAAAGAGTACCATAGAGGCGCTTACAGTTTAGAGAGCAGAGGGGCAGAAGCCGGCATGTTCTCAGAAGCAAATTATAATCCTGTAGGATCCTATCTTAAGCATTTCGATTTAAAGCCGACCATGATCGGAAAAAGAATACGTATTTGCTTCGAAGGCGTAGAGGAAGCAATGTACTTATGGCTCAATGGTCAGTTTGTTGGTTATGCTGAGGATAGTTTTACACCGTCAGAGTTTGATCTTACGCCTTATATTCGCGAAAAAGATAATGTCCTTGCTGTGCAGGTTCATAAAATGAGTACAGCAGCATTTCTGGAAGATCAGGATTTCTTCCGCTTCTTTGGCATCTTTAGAAATGTCACATTGAAAGCAGTGCCGGATGTTCATATGGAGGATGTATGGTTTCAGCCTGACCTGAATTATGACAATAAGCATGGTTGTGTTACGGTACGTATGAAGGTATCTGCCCCTATGCAGGTCGCTGTAAATGCACTGTTTGTTTTAAGAGATAGAGAAGGTAATGTAGTTGTAGAGAACAGCACTAAATTACACGGTTCAAACGGAAATCTCACAGGTGAAATTAACACGGAAACAGGAGTGATTAAATGTTGGGATAATCATCATCCATATCTATATCATGCAACAGTTGAATTGAAAAATGCAGAAAATGGAAATTTATTAGAGATTATCCCTTATGATATTGGCTTTAGAAGAGTAGAGATCATTGATAAAGTTATTTATCTGAATGGAAAGCGTCTTGTTATCACGGGCGTTAATCGCCACGAGTGGAGTCCAAAGACTGGAAGATGTATCGGATTAGAAGAGATGCATTCCGATATAGCCTGCATGCTGAAAAATAATATCAATTCAGTGCGTACCTGTCATTATCCAGATCAAATCCCATGGTATTACCTTTGTGATGAAGCTGGAATCTATGTAATGGCAGAGTGCAATCTTGAAAGCCATGGTACTTTCCAAAAGCTTGGGGCTGTCGAGCCATCTTGTAATGTTCCGGGTTCTATTCCGCAGTGGAAAGAGGCTGTTATGGATCGTGCAAGAACCAGCTTTGAAACCTTTAAAAATCATACTTCTATTTTGTTCTGGTCTCTCGGAAATGAGTCCTATGCAGGCGATGATATCGAGGCCATGAACGTTTACTTTAAGAACAAGAAGGATGGCCGTTTAGTTCACTATGAAAGCGCCTACTATAACAGGGCATATGAAGATACAATTTCAGATATTGAAAGTAGAATGTATCCGAAGCCACAGGACGTTGCGGCATATTTAAGCGATAAACCGAAGAAGCCTTACATTCTGTGCGAATTCATGCACGATATGGGTAATTCAATGGGTGGACTTGGCGATTACATGAAACTGATTGATGAGTTTGACCTCTATCAGGGCGGATTTATTTGGGACTTTATAGATCAGGCAATTCTGGTAAAGGACCCGGTAACAGGCCAGGAAGTTCTTCGGTATGGTGGCGATTTTGAAGACAGACCTGCTGATTATGAGTTTTCAGCAAATGGCATTCTATTCGCAGACCGTAAAGAAAAACCGGCAATGCAGGAAGTGAGGTATTACTATGGCTTATACAGATAATGAAAAATTAAGAGTAGTCTATGGTGACTTTACCCTGGGTGTACATGGTGTAGGGTTTGACTATATTTTTTCTTATGCTCAGGGTGGCCTTGAATCTATCGTGAAAGATGGATATGAATGGCTTTATCGTTGCCCGAAACCTACGTTCTGGAGAGCCTTGACAGATAATGACCGAGGAAGCAAATTCCATATTAAAAGTGGTAGCTGGCTTGCTGCAGATATGTTCATCGATTTTCAGGCTGTCAAGGTGATCATGGATGGAGCTGTTCAGAATTGCAAGGCACCGGATAATAACAGCTATGGCGGAGATGTATCGGCAAATGAGATTACTGTAGAGTATCTTTATAAGACTATTTCTATTCCTTCTACGACGGTTATCGTATCGTATACTGTGAATAAATCTGGAAAAATCAAAGTAGATGTGCACTACAATGGCAAAACAGGGCTTCCTGAATTTCCGGTATTTGGCATGAGATTTATTATGCCAACACTTGCAGATAAGTACATCTATAAAGGCTTATCAGGAGAGACATATCCGGATCGAAAAGCAGGTGCACAGCATGGCGAATTTGAAGTTACGGATCTTAGCTTGACGCCATATATTGTACCTCAGGAATGCGGCATGAGAATGGATACGGAATGGCTTGAAATCACTCGTCATACAAGTATGGATAATAGTAGAATGGAGGCCACTAATCATAAGCTGCGGATAGAAATGGCCGATACACCATTTGACTTTTCCTGCCTGCCATATACGGCAAGTGAAATTGAGAATGCTTTGCATCATGAAGAATTACCACCAGCGAGAAGAACTGTATTGTGCATATATGGCGCAGTTCGCGGTGTTGGTGGTATAGACAGTTGGGGAACCGATGTCGAAGATGCTTACCATATCAGTGCAGAAAAAGATATCGATTATTCGTTCTATATCTGCTGATAAGGAAGGGCATAGGAAGGAGCTATTACGAGTGTTATTGGTGTATGAAAACAGACAACAAATGGTATCGGCAGAGTGGAAAACGCCTGTTCATATGCCACCGCATCTACATGAGGCAATTGAAATTATCTATGTAACGGAAGGATGTATTGAACTTGGTGTTGGTCAGGAACTGTACCATATGGAAAAAGGGGATTTTGCAATCGTATTTCCGAATGTAATACACCATTATCAAGTCTTTAATCAAGGGAAAAACAGGGTTATATATCTGTATTTGGATCCATCCATATTACCTTCTTATTATAAAGAAGTTCAGATGTATAGCCCTAAGTATCCAGTAATGAAAAGTCAGCATGTTCATCCGGATGTTATTAATGCTATAAGATCCCTGATGAACAAAAACGGCCAAAGCCAATTACTGATGAAAGCATATGTACATATGATACTGGCACATGTCTTTACCGAGATGCCAATGATTGACAAGAATGCAATTGGAAGTGATGACTTAATTTATAGTTTGGTAGCATATGTAGCTAAAAACTATGGTTCGCAGATAACACTCGAAAAGATGGCAAATGATTTAGGCGTAAGTAAGTATGTTTTATCAAGAATGTTTGCAAAGACCTTTCACTGCAATTTTAGTAAATATGTGAACGGAGTTCGCTTGAATAATGCAGTTACTGAATTGGAAAATTCACAGGATTCAATTACAAATATTTGCTTGAATTGTGGTTTTGAAAGTCAAAGAACATTTAATCGAGTGTTTAAAGATAGATATAAACTGACACCTCGTGAATACAGGAAAAAAATGGAGTGTGTAGATAAATAGAGTTAAGGTTCATTAAAACCGTCACAGAAAGTTCACAAAATAATTAGCACTCGCCTCTTGAAAGTGCTAACAAAACGAGTATTATGTTAGTTGTAAGGAGAAAGGGAACAGAAAGCAGGGGATGAGAAATCCGAAAGGATGAGCATCCTGAGTGAGTGGTTCCGAATCTCTGAAACATAAAGCATTCGGCGATGGGATAGGATCCCGGAGCCCGGTTATATAGGAGGTAAGTGATGATGATGTATATGCCTGGTGTTTTCGGTGAGAACTTAATGGATGATTTCTTTAATGATACAAACTGGCTTGGTTATGAGCCTGCATACAGCAAGTCGACAGCGAATCTCATGAAGACCGATATCAAGGAGCAGGAGAACAGCTATGAGATGAAGATCGATCTTCCGGGCTTCAGGAAGGAAGATCTGAAGCTTCAGCTCAAGGATGGTTATCTGAACATCTCTGCTTCGCATAATGAGAACAAGGATGAGAAGGATAAGAGTGGTAAGGTCGTTCGCCAGGAGCGTTACACCGGCTCGATGCAGAGAAGCTTCTATGTCGGTGAGGATGTAAAGCAGAGCGACATCACTGCGAAGTTCGAAAATGGTGTTCTGGCACTGAACATTCCGAAGGTGGATCCGAAGAAGGAAGTGCCGGAAGAGAAGTACATCGCCATCGAGGGCTGATTCCCTCGCGGGCGGTGCCCCGGTGGAGACATTGGCCTCCATACGTGAGTTCTGAACAGCATCCAGAGCTGCTCTACAGTTCTCGATGAGAGCTGAAATATAGAGCGGTTCGCATCCGTTCGATGAACGGACATGAAGAACCAGAAGTAAATAAACAGGAGGATAGGATTATGTTTATGCCTAGTGTATTTAGTGATGGTGATGATGTGATGAATGAGATGATGAACGAGTGGAGTAATGGCTGGAATCGGAGCTTCTTCGGTAAGCGCAATCCGCTGTTCGGTAAGCGTGCACGGAACCTGATGAAGACCGATGTGAAGGAGACCGACGGCGGTTATGAGCTGGAGGTCGATCTCCCGGGCTTCAAGAAGGATGAAGTAAAGCTTCAGCTGTCCGACGGTTATCTAACCATCTCCGCGGAGAAGGGTCTCGACAAGGACGAGAAGAAGCACGGCAGACTGATTCGGCAGGAGCGTTACGAGGGTGCGATGCAGCGGTCCTTCTATGTAGGTGATGGCCTTACAGAGGACGATGTGAAGGCATCCTTCGCAAATGGTGTTCTGAAGATCAGTCTTCCGAAAGCAGAGGCGAAGAAGGCACTGCCGGAAGAGAGCTATATCGAGATTGAGGGGTAATACCCGAAAAGCGGTCACCCGATGAATGCATGGTGCTTCAGCGGGTAGCTGAATGAAAATCAATCGCATGCCCAGACCCTGCGAGGCAGAAATCGCAGTTCATATATACACAATCACTTAAACCGGGTGGACACGTAAGGTGCCCGCCCGGTTTTTGGGTTATAATAAAAGCAGCGGAAGAATACAAGGTGTATCCTCCCGCTGCTTTTTCATTATTACAGCTCTGCGATGGCCTCTACCTCACAGAGAACACCCTTCGGCAGGGTCTTGACTGCGACGCAGCTGCGTGCCGGCTTCGAGCTGAAGTACTGCTCGTAAACCGCATTGAAGGCAGCGAAGTCGTTCATATCCGCGAGGAAGCAGGTCGTCTTGAAGACCTTATCGATGCTGGTGCCTGCAGCTTCCATGATGGCAGCCACATTCTTGCAGCTCTGCGCAGCCTGGCCCTCGATGTCATCACTCTCTACGGCACCGGTCGCCGGATTCACCGGGATCTGGCCGGATGCAAATACGAAGTTACCTACGATTTTTGCCTGGGAATATGGTCCGATTGCTGCCGGAGCATCGGTGGTGTGTACAGTTGTCATAATAGTAGTCCTCCTTAAGATTTGTATACATTATAGAGGAATATGATACGTTCTGCAAAGAGAATCCGGAGAGAATGGTGATCGCTCATTCGCATCGTGTTACTGTTCAAACGTAGTTAAGTCAAGGCATGGGTCGGCGGACAGTAGCCTTCTGACTGAATGGTGCGAATAATGATGATTTATATCGATTGACTATGCCGTACGGCTGATCATATAATTCATTTGTGAAAAAGCTATACACCTTGCAAACATTTTAGGCATGGACATCATTGCTGAGATACGAGGATAATCATGGGAAAGTTTTATTTTGTCCGTCATGGACAGACTGTATGGAATGTAGAAAACAAAATATGTGGCGCTACCGACAGCCCGCTGACAGATCTGGGGCATCAGCAGGCGCAGGAGACCGGGCGTATGCTGAAGGAGAAGATCGACCGTGGCGAGCTGCATGTCGATGAGATTCTGACCTCACCGCTTTCACGGGCATATGATACCGCCGTCGAGATTTCAAAGATGATCGGTGTTCCGCTGCGTGTGGAAGAGCGCCTGATCGAGCAGAGCTTCGGCTGCTGGGAGGGAACCCCGCGAAACGGTCAGGAGTTTAAGAAAGCAAAAGAGAACTTCCTTGACAGCTTCGATGGCGGCGAGTCCATGATGCATGTCGGACAGCGCATCTATAATCTGATCGACGATATCAAAAAGGAGCCGGAGAAGACGTATCTTCTCGTCGCACATAATGGAATCTCACGTGTCATCGAATCCTACTTCCGGGACATGACGAATGCGGAATTCGCGTCCTTCGGCATCAAAAATGCAGAGGTGCGGGAATTTGACTTCTGAGCACGATACAGTAGTATGAACAACGTCAGAAAGACATTCATAAGGCACAGGCGGACACCCTTCTTCGATTGGCTCGGGTTCTGAACTGCGGCGTTGAAGACTTGGTAGAAAAAATCGATTCGGAGGAGTGAGGATGAATGACTATATCCTGGAAGTATGTGTCGACAGTGTAGAATCTGCGCTGTCTGCGAAGGCCGGCGGTGCGACGCGTCTCGAGCTGTGCGCAAACCTCATCATCGGTGGTACCACACCGGGCTATACCCTGTTTCAGCAGGTGCAGCAGGAAACCGGGCTTCCGATCCGGGTTCTGATTCGTCCGCGATTCGGTGACTTCCTGTACACGGCATATGAATATCAGCAGATGTGCGCGGATATCCGTTTTTTTGCCAATGTTGGCGCCGATGGTGTCGTCATCGGAAGCCTGCAGGCGGATGGCAGCCTGAACGAAGCGCAGATGCGCGGCATGATCGATGCTGCGGACGGTCGCTGTGGCATCACCCTGCACCGTGCTTTCGATGTATGCGCGGATCCGATCGCCTGCTACGAAAAAGCAGCCGACCTCGGTATCGATACGATCCTCAGCTCCGGACAGGAAGGCGACGCACAGACGGGAATCGCGCTGCTGCGGAAGCTCGTACTGATGTCGGAAGAGAATCCGACGATCCTAGTCGGTGGCGGCGTAAAGGCCGACAACATTGCCAAAATCGCGGGTATGACCGGTGCCCACGCTTTTCATATGTCTGGCAAGAAAATCCTCTCGAGTGGCATGCGCTACCGCAACGAACATGTCCACATGGGCCTCGACGGCATCAGTGAATTCGAGCTTTACCGGACAGACGAAGAGGAAATCCGGCGCGCAGTGGAGATGCTCAAAAGCCTCAGATAACAGAGAAGAAGCCGGCGCGATCGCGCCGGCTTCTTTTATAATAAACGTATTTATCTTTCGCCAGGCATCTTCCAGCCGTGGTGATCGGTGTGGAGCAGGTGCTCGGCACGTTCACTGAGCGGCTTTTCGAGATACTCCTCATAGCAGCGGATGACATCCGGATTCTCATGGCTGAAACGGAGGGCACCGGCTGCATCCTGTGCATACAGTGTCTTCGCACGCTCCGGGGCCATCTCAACGCTGTCGTGGATCGGCTGTCCGCCACCACCGACGCAACCGCCAGGGCAGGCCATGACTTCGACGAAATCATACTCGACGGTCTTCTTCCGAAGTGCATCGAGAAGCTTCGCCGCATTGCCGAGGCCGTTTACGACCGCGACGCGAACCGGGATGCCCTTGATATCGAAGGTCGCTTCCTTCCAGCCGTCCTGACCACGGACATCATGGAACGCATCCGGATCCGGATTCTCGCCGGTCACACTGTGGTAAGCGGTACGAAGCGCGGCCTCCATGACACCACCGGTGGAACCAAAGATATTCGCCGCACCGGAACCTGCAGAGAACGGATTATCCAGCTCGATCTCATCGATCTCGCCCGGCGCGATGTTCTCCATACGCAGGAGACGGTTCACCTCACGGGTCGTCAGTACGACGTCGACATCCGGATCACCCTGGTCGTTTCGCATCGTCTCATAGCCGCACTCGGCCTTCTTCGCGAGACATGGCATGATGGATACACAGTAGATGCGGGACGGATCCACGCCAAGTTTCTCCGCGAAGTAGCTCTTGATGATCGCACCGAACATCTGCTGCGGAGACTTCGAGGTGGAGAGCTGATCCACGAAATCCGGGTAGTGTGCCTTGCAGAAGCGGATCCAGCCAGGACAGCAGCTCGTGAACATCGGGAACTTGTTTTCTTCCTTATGCGTCAGCTTCTCCAGGAACTCCGTCGCCTCCTCCATGATGGTGAGGTCGGCGGACCAGTTGGTATCAAATACATAGTCGAAGCCGGTGATCTTCAGGGCAGCGGCGAGACGCTTCACGGTCGCCTGCTCTGGTGTGAGACCGAAGCCCTCGCCCCAGGCCGTACGAATCGACGGTGCGATCTGTGCGACCACGATCTTATCCGGATTCTCGAGTGCGTCGAGAATGTCGTGGGTATCATCCCGCTCACGCAGCGCCGCGGTAGGGCAGTGGGTGATGCACTGACCGCAGAGTGCACATTTGCTGGTCTCGAGATCATAGGCATCCTTCACATCGACCGTACTCTGTGAACCGGTGTTGATGACATCCCAGATATGGCTGTCCTGCACCTTATCACAGATCTGTACGCAGCGCATGCACTTGATGCACTTATCATAATTCCGGATCAGTGGGAAGTTCAGCGAGCTGCGATGCTTCTTCGGCAGCTGCTTCTCAAACGGGATGCTCAGGATGTTGAGGTCATTGGCGACCTTCTGCAGCTCACAGTTTCCGGAGCGCACGCAGATTGCACAGTTCGTATCATGCTGGCTGAGGATCAGCTCCACATTCGCACGTCGTGCGAGACGCGCCTTCCGGGAGTTCGTATAGATGACCATGCCCTCGGTCACGGTGTTGTTGCAGGCGGTCATCAGACGATCATAACCCTCGACCTCGACGACGCAGACTCTGCATGCCGCAATTTCATTGATATCCTTTAAGTAGCACAGTGTCGGGATGTGAATGCCCGCAGCGGCGGCAGCATTCAGTATGGTGGTCCGCTCCGGGACCTGGACAGCTCTGCCATCAATCGTACAATTTACCATTTCGTATCTCTGCCTCCCTTTAAGATGCCATAGCCGAAGTGATCACAGTGCAGACATCTCGAGGACTCCTGCAGTGCTTCCTCCTCCGTCATCGGACACTCCATCAGCTTAAAATCACATCTGCGCTCATCCGCCGGACGCTCTACCATATTCACACGGCCGAGTGCCTTATGATCGTCGAAACGAATCGGCGGCAGAACCACATCCGTCGTAATCTCATGGTTGAATCCGAGGTATTCGTCAATGTTGGCGGCCGCTACCTTTCCGGCTGCGATCGCACGGATGACGGTGGCCGGACCGGTCACGCAGTCACCACCTGCGAAGATGCCTTCATTGTCCGCGATATCCGAGGTATCGAAGGCGGAGATACGGCCCTGCTGAACCGGGATACCGAACTCGCCGAACTTGCCGGACTCGATACCCTGACCGATGGCCACGAGTACACGATCGGCCGGAAGCAGCACCTCGTCCTTCGCGCTGTTCTTCGGAGATGGACGGCCACCCTTGACCGCACCCGGGATCTGCGGCTTCACGATGAGACCGGTGCAGCGATTCTCAGCATCCTTCTCGATGCGTACCGGTGCGTTCAGCTCGACGATCTCCACACCGTCGGCGATCGCACCCTTGACTTCCTCTGCGAGGGCCGTCATATCCTGTTTCCGACGACGGTACGCAACCTTGACCGACTTCGCATGGCAGCGGATCGCCGAACGTGCGACGTCCATCGCGACATTACCACCACCGACGACCACAACATCCATGCCGGTGAAATCAGGGTAACCGTCATCACCGATCGCACGAAGCATCTCGACTGCCGAGATGACACCCTCGGCATCCTCGCCCTCGATACCGATCTTCCGGTCGGTATGTGCGCCGATCGCCACATACATCGCATCATACTGGCTGCGAAGCTCTGCCACGGAAATATCACGACCGATGGAATAATCGGTCTTCGTCTCGAAGCCGGCGAGCTTCAGACCTTCGATCTCGCGATCCAGGATCTCACGCGGGAAACGATACGCCGGAATACCATAGCGAAGCATACCACCGAGCTGCTTCCGCTGCTCAAACACAGTCACCTCATGGCCCATGATGCTGAGATAGTAGGCACAGCTCAGGCCGCTCGGACCACCGCCGATGACGGCCACACGCTTGCCAGTCGCCGGCATTCGCTTCGGTGCAGGGATGGTATCCTCATGCTCGACCGCAAAGCGCTTCAGTCCGCGGATGTTGATCGGATCATCCACGAGCGTACGACGGCAGCGAACCTCACACGGATGCTCACAGATGAGGCCGCAGGTCGCCGGCATCGGGTTATCCTTACGGATCAGCTGCACCGCATCCTCATAGCGCCGGTCATGGATGAGGGCAATGTAGCCAGGGATATCCACATGTGCCGGGCACTGCCATACACATGGCACCGGCTGGCTGTGCATGCTCTTGCAGCGGCCATGCTTGATATGCTCTACATAGTCATCGCGGAAGCCGCGCAGTCCCTCGAGCACCATACGTGCCGCCTCGGAACCGATCGCGCAGTCCGCCGACATATAGATACTCTCTGCCGTGTCCTCCAGCACCTTCAGGGTAAACATGTCCGCCGTACCATCCAGCACCTGTCCGATCAGTGCTTCCAGCTGGCCGAGACCGACACGGCACGGTGTGCACTTACCGCAGGACTGGGCATGGCAGAGATGCAGAAATGAAGACGCGAGATCTACAGGGCAGAGTCCCGGCTGTGCCGCCTGAACGCGGCGCTCGAGATCCTTGTAGAGAGACTCCACCGTTTTCTCGGCTTCATTCTTCGTAAAAATGGTCAATCTACTCATATTCTATGTCCTTTCAAAATTTGATACTCCATCCTTCGCCCAAGGATACAATTGTGTAGATTATAGCATATTTCTACATAAAAACGATGTACACAATCAAACAATTTATCTATTTCGACAATCGCATCACGCTACTTTTATTTTAAATGAACACGATATTCACATAAAATCATCGTGGTATATTTTTTATCTTTGGCTATAATAGGAGAGATATGCCCACGTATAATAAAAATGGAGATATCTTTACATTGCTGAAGCGTTATAAAGCCACGGCTGCGCTTCTCGAGCATCTTACGCGTTAGAAAGGATTTCAGATTTATATGATGCAGACAAAAACACAGGATATGGGCAGTGGCAGCATTCCGAAGCTGCTCGCCCAGCTCGCGATTCCGGCCGTCGTCGCCCAGATCGTCAACCTTCTCTATAACATCGTCGACCGTATCTACATCGGTCATATGACGGACGTCGGTGCCAACGCACTGACCGGTGTCGGCCTCTTCACGCCGATCCTCATGCTGATCAACGCCTTCGCCATGCTGGCAGGTGCCGGTGGTGCACCGCGTGCCGCGATTTCGATGGGCGCACAGGACCATGAAACAGCAGAGAAGATCGTCGGCAACTGCTTCGCCATCCTGATGCGCTTCGCCCTCGTACTGACCATCGTGTTTTATGCGCTCGCGCCGACCCTGCTTCGCCTCTTCGGTGCCAGTGCGGTCACCCTGCCGTATGCACTGGCCTACGCCCGCATTTATATCCTCGGCACCGTCTTCGTGATGATCGTGCTCGGCATGAATCCCTTCATCACCACCCAGGGCTTCGCAAAAATCAGCATGCTGACCACCGTGATCGGCGCAGTCATCAACATCATCCTGGATCCGATTTTCATCTTCGTACTGGGAATGGGCGTGCAGGGCGCGGCACTCGCCACGATACTGAGTCAGTCGGTCGGCGCGGTCTGGATTCTCCGCTTCCTGACCGGACAGCAGACCCTTCTGCACCTTCGCAGGGCGAATATGAAGCTCGACCCGAAGATCATTCTGCCGTGCCTCAGTCTCGGCATCTCCACCTTCGTGATGCTGTCGACCGAGAGCCTGCTCTCGATCAGCTTCACCTCCAGCCTCGCGCGCTACGGCGGGGATGTCGCGGTCGGCGCGATGACGATCATCACCAGCGTCAGCCAGCTCGCGACGCTGCCGATGCAGGGCATCTGTCAGGGCGGCCAGCCGATCATCAGCTACAACTTCGGTGCGGGCAATGCAGACCGCGTGAAGAAAGCATTTGCCGCACAGTTCACGGCCTGCTTCAGCTATGCGACCCTGTTCTGGGCGATCGTTATGCTGAAGCCGCAGTTCTTCGCCGGGATCTTCACCAGCAATATGGAGCTTCGCAGCTATACCTCCTGGGCACTTCGCATCTATATGGCCGGCATCTTCGCCTTCGGTGCGCAGATCGGATGCCAGCAGAGCTTCATGGCCCTCGGCCAGGCGAAGATCAGCCTGCTGCTTGCCTGCCTCCGAAAGATCGTCCTGCTGATCCCGCTCATCCTGATCCTGCCGCATTTCCTGTCAAATCAGGTCTTCGCCGTGTTCCTCGCAGAGCCGGTGAGTGATCTCATCGCCGCCATCGTCACCACCAGCTGCTTCCTGCTGAAGTTTGATGGCATCCTGAAGAAGGGCAGGACGAAATAAGCAAGCGTAATTCTGAAGAAAGAGGGTAAGATATGAAATTATTAAAAAATGCCAATGTTTACACACCAGCGCCGCTCGGGAAACAGGATGTCCTGATCGAGGGAGAGAAGATTCTCCGCATCGCGGAGGAGATCCGGGGCTATGAGGGGCTTCCGGACGTCGAGGTCTATGATCTCGCGGGAAAGACCCTCGTACCGGCCTACATCGATCTGCATGTCCACATCACGGGTGGCGGTGGTGAGCAGGGGCCGGCTTCCCGCGTACCGGAGTCCACGCTCAGCACCTTTTTCAAGAACGGTATCACCACTGTCGTCGGGCTTCTGGGCACCGATGGCATCACGCGAAGCCTCGAGAACCTGGTGGCGAAGGCCCGTGCACTGACCGAGGAAGGCATGACGGTGTATACATTAACCTCGTCCTATGGCTACCCGCCGACGACGATCACCGGAAGCGTCGAGCGGGATATCGTCCTGATTCCACCGATGATCGGTGTGAAGGTCGCGGTATCCGATCACCGGAGCTCGAATCCGGGCGGAGAGGAGCTGATCGCGCTGGCGACGGCTGCACGCCGCGCCGGCCTGTTAAGCGGCACACCGGGACTCGTCACGATGCATATGGGCAGCGGGAAGGCGACGCTGGATCCGATTTTTTATGTGCTGGACCACTCAGATGTACCGGCGAAGAACCTGCTGCCGACGCATATGCTGCGCTCACCGGAGCTCATCGACGCAGGCGTGGCGCTCGTGAAGCGGGGCGGCTATATCGACTGTACCGCCGGCTCGGATGATGTGGCGGTGGAAGAGGATGCCGCGAAGCTCTTTGACTTACTGCACCGCGAGGGTGTGGATCCGGATCATGTGAGCCTGTCGAGTGATGCCTACGGAAGTCAGCCGCGCTTTAATGAAGCAGGGGAGTGCGTGGGACTGACCTACGCGTCGCCGAAGTACCTGCATAAGACCATCCAGGCACTGGTGCGCATGGGGATGCCGCTCGCGCAGGCGCTGAAGCTCCTGACGACCACACCGGCGACCCTGCTTGCGCAGGATGGACGAAAGGGCTGCATCGCCGCAGGCGCAGACGCAGATCTCCTCGTGCTGGATGCGGATCTCGAGATCGATAGTCTCTTCGCGAGAGGACAACTCGCGCTGTGGCAGAAGGACATCCGGATGAAGGGCAGGTTTGAAGAGTAGACCAGAAGAACCTTCAAGTGCGGATATAGCGGTGATTTGGGGGATGAGAACAGGAAAAATCTTCATATCATCGATCCAATGCACTACGCACCACGAAGCAGGTTAGTATTTCCGCAGGCAAAGAGAAAGAGGTCGTGTATGAGAGAATCCATCGTGAGAAAACACATCTATTTTTCTGGAGATGTCCAGGGCGTCGGTTTCCGTTTCCGCTCCTACTACATCGCGCAGTCACTGGGGCTCACCGGCTGGGTAGAGAATATGTGGGACGGCCGCGTAGAGATGGAAGTGCAGGGCTCTGAAAGCGCGATTCAGGAACTGCTGGCCCGCATCCGGCAGCAGCGCTGGATCGACGTGACCGATGTCGAGATGAGTGATATTCCGTGCGTAGAAGAGAGCGGATTTCATATCCGGTAACCGTTCAGCCGGGGTGAGGAAGTCACTCCGGCTGAACGGTTACCATCTCCCCGAAATAAAAATATTTTCTTTTAATAATAAAGTTGACAAAGCAATATTTATTTTATAGAATAAAGACAACAAAAGAAGAGATGCGATGGCGATGCTTCATCAATTCAATTCTTAACTCAGTGTAATGCAGATGGTAGAAAGTCATAGGCGATGCTTCAATGATTCGAGATCTGCATTTAGAATTAAAGGGAGGGTAGCCCGATGGGATACAGAAGCCCGAATGATCAGTGAGGCCCCAGTACTAGTGAAGATGACCTGGTACTGGGGTTTTGCGTTGCCTTGTTTTATTATACGTTCAGTCGGAGATGCAGAAGTCCCCGGTTGAACGTTTTTCTATGTTTAAAAAAGGCACCCTCCGAGTGGAGAGTGCCTTTTTAAACCTTACGGTTTACATATTCTGTGTTCTGCCTTAAGCAGCAGCCTTGGTCTCGGCTACAGTCTCAGCGGCGCCAGCATTGGCAGCGGCGTTCTGACCTGCGATACGACCGAATACGGTGAAGTCAGCAACGGCGTTTCCGCCGAGACGGTTTGCACCGTGTACGCCTCCGGTAACCTCACCGGCAGCGTAGAGACCCGGGATGACTGCATCCTGCTCGTTCAGAACCTCGGTAGCGGTGTTGATCTTTACACCACCCATGGTGTGGTGAACACCAGCGGTAACCTTGATTGCATAGTATGGAGCAGTGTCAAGCGGATTTGCGAAGGAGGTACGGTTGAAGTCCGGATCCTTCTTATCAGCAACATAGCCGTTCCACTTCGTCATGGTCTCCTCGAAAGCAGCAGCGTCTACGCCCATCGCCTCTGCGAGTGCCTTGTAATCCTCACCGGTTACGGTGTAGCCCTTCTTGATGTAGCCCTGGATAACGGCAGAAGCGTCTACCATCTTCTGGTCTACAACGAGCCATGAGTAGGAGTCGGTCTGTGCGATCTCTGCAGCAGATACGACATCACGTGTACCAACCTCATCGATGAAACGCTGACCCTCGGCGTTTACGAGGATCGCACCGTCACCACGGAGACCCTCTGTGATGAGTGCAGCGGTGTCATACTGAACGGTCGGGTGAATCTGGATCTGATCCATATCGACGGTAGCAGCACCGACCTCGGTTGCCATCTCGATACCCTGACCCTGGATTCCAGGTGCGTTGGTGGTCATAAAGCCCTTGAGCTCCGGCTTGTACTGCTCAACCATCGCAAGGTTTGCACCGAAACCACCAGATGTAAGAACAACAGAAGCAGCATTTACAGTTACGCTGTTGCCGGTCTTACCGGTTGCGTGGATACCAACTGCCTGATCACCATCCATGAGGATCTTGTCAGCCGTTGTGTCGAGAAGAAGAGTGATGTTCTCACGATCTTCGATGTTCTTCTCGAGGATCGGGATGAGGTAAGCACCGACAGCGAGGGTCTTGCCGTTCTCATCTACCGGACGGTGGATACGCTTTACGGAAGCACCACCGAAAGAACCAACGTTGTGCATCTCTGCGCCGATGGTGTCGAGCCAGTCGATCGCATCTGCAGACTCACTGCAGAGGGTCTTTACGAGATCGAAGTTGTTCAGGCCCTTGCCACCGATCATGGTGTCCAGCTCGAAGAGCTCTACAGAATCGAAGTAACCGGTCGGGTTTGCCTGATAATCTGCGTACTGCTTCTCGACGGTCTCTGCAAGTGCGGTGATGTCCGCGTTATCTGCGTACTTCTCCTTCGCCGTTGCGAGCTTCGCCTCTACACCGGCATCCTCACCGAACTCGTTCTCATCCTGCCACTTGGTCTTCGCAGCATTGAGACCACCGGTTGCACGTACGGAGTTACCGCCGACCATCGCCTGGGACTCTACGAGCACAACGGTCTTACCAGCGTCTGCTGCCTCGATCGCTGCCGTCATACCGGCACCGCCGGCACCGACGATAACGACATCTGCGTCGAGTGTCTGATCCTCTGCCTTCGCAGCAGTGGCGATCTCGTTCTCGAAATCAGCCGGATCGAAGCCCGCGCTCTTGATCGCTGCCTTTACAGCCTCGATGATGGCGTTGGATGTATTGGTCGCACCGGAAACGGCGTCTACCTTTACGCTGTTGTTCTCGATCATCTTGCCCGGGATCTCCGCGATGGCCTTATCACCGATACCCTCGGTCTCCTGCTGCTCGGTAACCTCGATCTTGTAGAGCTTATCCTTCGTCATGGTAACCTCTACCGTTACGTCACCGTTGTTTCCCTTCGCTGTACCGGTCGCGGTCACAGCGTCTGCAGGAATCTCGCCTGCTGCCTCTGTCGCAGCAGCGGTGGTCGCTGCCTCTGTCGCAGCTGCCGTCGTCTCGGTCTTGCTTGAACCACACGCTGTCACCAGAAGGCTGGCAGCTGCTGCGAATCCAAGCACCAGATTCATTTTTTTCATGTCTTTTTCCTCTCTCTGTTTCTGCCAATGCTTCCACTTGACACCGGAGCCTATACGTAGTGGAGCGGCGTAGATGCGCGCATCCGACTCCTATTTGATATTTTTTTGTCATTGGCGTGGACTACTATAGCATAGAGTAAATTTTTCGTAAATCTCTTTATGTACGAAACTAGCTTTAGTAAGTAAAAAAAAGTTGTGATTTTTTAATTAAGCGCCTGTGTCCGCAGAAACCGGGTGGCACAGGATGTAGACATTGGCCCCTGGTGAAAAAGGGCTTGCGTATCACGGGGGGATTCGCTAGAATGTAGGCGTAATCAAAAATAGTTCTTCAGGGCGAGGTGTGATTCCTCACTGGCGGTAAAGTCCGCGACCCTGCTCATCCGGGCAGGCTGAATCGGTGAAACTCCGGTACCAACAGTATAGTCTGGATGGAAGAAGAGTGTAGTGATGACGATATCTCTGTCCCTGAGTGTATGCTCAGGGACTTTTTTATTCGCCTCCTTACTCACTTTGAAGAAACCTGTATGGAGGAGAAATATCATGAAAGACGTAAAAAACACCCGTTACATCGCCGCGGTCGGTATCCTGTCCGCGATTGCCTTCGTGCTTCAGCTCATCGAGATCCCGGTCCCGATGTTCATGCCGCCCTTTATCAAGTTTGACTTCTCGGATCTTCCAGCCCTGATCGGTGCCTTCGCGTATGGTCCGGTCGCTGGTATCCTGATCGAGCTCATCAAGAACCTCCTGCACTCGATGGCTTCCCAGAGCTTCGGTGTCGGTGAGATCTCCAACTTCATCCTCGGTGCCGTGATGACCGCGGTGGCCGGTGGCATCTACCAGCATAAGAAGACGAAGCAGGGTGCCATCCTCGGTTCCCTCGCCGGTGCCATCGTGATGGGCGTCGTATCTGTACCGTCCAACTACTTCGTTGTGTATCCGGTTTACTACAACTTCATGCCGGAGGAGGTCATCCTCGCAGCCTACCAGGCACTCATCCCATCAATGAAGAGCATCCTTCAGTGCCTCCTCTGCTTCAACCTTCCGTTTACGATCGTGAAAGGACTTCTTGACGTAGTGATCACATTTGTTGTATATCCTTATATCAGTCCGATTCTTCACGGAAGAAAGTGATGGCGATATCTGAAACTACGATATGCGTAGTGAAACCTGAAAAGCGTCGGCTCCTGCCGGCGCTTTTCTGATCCTTAAGAATTTTGTAAGAGGGTCTGACCCCCTTACGAAATTCTTAAGATGCGTAGAGATCCTGATGAGGTATATATGAAAGCACTGTTTTTTGATGTGGATGGCACACTGATCGATGAAGTAAAGCACGAGATCCCGGCGAACACACTGGAAGCGCTCCGTCGCACACGTGAAAAAGGCAATAAAGTATTTATCAATTCAGGACGTACCGTCGGAATGCTGAAGCGTATTATGGAGATGGTCGAGGTCGACGGTTTCCTCTGTGGCTGTGGCACGGAGCTGATCTATGAAGGAGCGTCCATTTATTATAAGAAGCTTTCGCCTGCGATGAAGCAGCGCATCAAGGACGCATCCGACCGCTATGGTGTCCTCGTACACCTCGAGGGGCAGCATGGCTGGCACTGTCAGCCGTCAGAGAAGCTGCTTCAGGAACATCCGAGATATCAGGCGCTCTATGAGAACCTCGCGAATTTCATCGGAATGGAAGGCGGTATCGATCCGACGCCGTACGACGGGGAGTACGAGATCTCGAAGTTCTGCATCGAGACGGATGACGGCGCCGAGTCCGGACATCCGTCGGATATGGAGGGCTTCCGGGAGGAATTCGGCGCGGAGTTCAGCATCATTGACCGCGGACATGGCTTCTATGAGAATGTGCCGATCGGGCACGGAAAGGGCGCGGCGGTCGATCGTATCCTCGATTATCTTCATCTGACGAGGGCGGAGGCGTACGGCTTCGGTGACAGCTCGAACGACGAGGAGATGTTCCGGGTGGTCGGACATCCGGTCGCGATGGGGCAGCATGATCCGGTGCTCGAGACGTATCATCCGTTCATCACGAAGCGGGTGGAGGAGGATGGAATCTTCTATGCGATGGAGCAGCTCGGGCTGCTGTGAGGTTCCAGAAGAGGTATGTACGAAACAGGTGCATACCTCTTCTTTTTTTGGTATAATTAATAGTTGTGCGATATTTTATGATATCTGTAAACGATGACATCATGCATTCGGACCATCGTGGTTAGGAGAAGAGACATGGCATTATTTGATTTTTTTGGAAGTAAGCGTAAGGCCGAGGCCGAGCAGAAGATAGAGGAGCAGAAGCAGGAGCAGCATGACGAGGCGGTGGCACGTCAGCGGGAGGAGCATCCGGAAATGCACTGGCCGGTGATCACGCCGATCAACATGTTTGTGAAGAAGCCGGGTGAGACGCCGGCGGCACCGGCTTCCGCTGGTGAGGCAGCTGCAGAAGATACCGCTGCATCCGCACAGGGCGAGCATTCCGAGGCCGCAGCGAGCGCTCAGCAGCCGCAGCCGACGATTCTTTCGGATCCGCTGACACCGG
Organism: Lachnospiraceae bacterium; assembly: GCA_030540075.1. Taxonomy (GTDB): domain Bacteria; phylum Bacillota; class Clostridia; order Lachnospirales; family Lachnospiraceae; genus Oribacterium. Next base: position 53,329 of record JAUNWX010000006.1, on the reverse strand, counting down.
AGCGGAAGGACGAGGTGGGTGCGCTCGTATATGAGCCGACGCTGAAGCCGGATATGCTGAAGGAGCTGAATCTCCAGGAGACCCTGTTCCTCGAGGCGGCGCTTCTCATCGCGCATAAGCAGCATCCGCTCGACAACTACGATCAGAACCGTCAGGTGATCCGCAATCACTTCCTCGATATGGTCCGTGCGCAGGAGAAGATCTATGTGCTCTATGACGCACGTACCGGCTATCCGCTGCTCGACGGCAGCTTCGTCCTCATGTACCTCGAGAAGGAGCATGCAGAGATCGCCGCGAAGCTCTATGCGGAGCAGATGCGCTCCGTGAAGATCATCGAGGTGCCGGGCATGGCCGCAGAGCCGGCGCAGCTCGACGGCAAGATCCAGATGAAGATTTTTGATTATCTCTTCTTCCTCGGTGCCGAGAACATCGTCATCGACAACGGCTGGTACAAGGGCTTCCTGCGCCGCTCGGAGATTTCCGCGCCGTTCTACATCAACGAGGATCCGGAGAAGATCCCGCCATACAACCCGGCGATTTCCTTCGCCCTTACCGATTACGTCGGCGAGCTCCGCTGGCCGGTACAGTACGGGAAGCGAAAGGAGCTGCTGCAGGCGAAGTTCAACTCCGTCATGAAGCTCGTGCCGAAGGGCACCTACCTCCTGCCATTCCGTAACCTCGATGAGGAGACGGCCAATGCAGGCGACCAGGCAGCAGAGGACGCTGCGACAGAACAGACGGCGACACCGACCCATGATGGCATGGCGGAGACGACCGATGCCGCGACAGAGTCCGCGGAGGCTGCGAAAAAGAACCATCGTGTACAGCTTCCGATGGTGACGCTGAACGGAAAGAATTTCATGCCGGTCTACACGGATATCTTCGAGTTCTCGAAGAAGTTTGCGAACAGCGGCTTCCGTCCGACACGTGCAGACTTCCAGACGATTTCCCGCTTCATGGGAAATTATGACGGCTTCATCATCAACCCGCAGGGACAGGCGATGGTGATCGAGCGCCAGAAGAACCCGAACCCGG
>JAUNWX010000006.1:13563-52194 GCA_030540075.1 Lachnospiraceae bacterium | reverse complement strand
ATCAACCCGCAGGGACAGGCGATGGTGATCGAGCGCCAGAAGAACCCGAACCCGGCGCAGGGCACGGGTGCGAAGGCCTAAGTTAAGTTTAGCAGTTCAGGATGAGGACCAGGAGGGTCGGCAACGGAGGCCATACGGAGAGACCGTGTGAAATCAAGCCGGGTTCCCTTAGCAGCACTTGGAGTAATTTTTCCTTAGCACCCTCTGCAACGCCGAGTTTTCATAAAGAAAACTCGACGATTGCAGAGGGCCTAGTGCCGCTTAGGGGCCCCGGCTTAGATTGAACCGGTCTCGGAGTTTTGTGCCTCCGTTGCCGACCCTTCAGTTCCTCGACACTGAACTGTTACAGATAAGTGAACGATTGAACGACATGCAGAAAAGTGCTGCAGAAGAGGAGGCCACGATGCTGAAACTCTATCTCGTACGCCATGGCGAAACGCTGTGGAATCAGGAAAATAAGGTCCTGGGCCGGACGGACATCCCGCTGAACGAGCGCGGTATCGCGCAGGCACAGGCGCTCGGTGCGAAGCTCGCCGACGTGCACTTCGATTATGTCTACTGCTCACCGCTCAGCCGGGCGAAGGAGACAGCGGCGCAGATCGTCGCCGCGCAGAAGGGCACAGGCACACCGGCGCCGGTGGAGGCCGCCGAGCTCATCGAGATGAACTTCGGTACCTGCGAGGGACTGCTTCGGGATTCCGAGGCGTACCGGACCGAAAAGCATCGCTACTTCGCACGCTATCCGGAGGGGGAATCCTTCCTCGACATCGCCGCCCGCATCTACCCGTTTCTCCGAAAGCTGCGCCGCGAACACGATGGCGAAACCATCCTCCTCGTGACCCACAACGGGATCTGCCGTATGATCACAAGCTATTTCCAGCCGATGTCCAACGAAGGCTTCGAAACCTTCGCACAGGGCAATGCTGAAGAGCAGATCTTCGTCATGCCATAATACGCGACAGCACCTGCGGACATGAAGTGCGATGCACCATGTGGGCTACTTGAAAGAAGCCATGCACATGGACTTATATAGAAGGGATTCCATTGACCGAATTATCAGCAACAAAGAAAAAGAACACAGCGATCATCGAAGAAACAACCATACCGGCAGATGACACACAGGCGGAGACATACACTTCGCCGACGGTCGGGCACCCGGAAAAAAGCGCAGCAGATGACGCGCAGGAGCAGCAGAATCTGCGCCTCGTGTCCGCGATCCAGGCGAAGGCCACAGCAGGACAGTCCGCCGAAGTCGAGGAGACGGAGCTCTTCGAGCAGAACCGCGGACTCGTGATTCACGCCGCACAGAAGTACGAAAAGCTCTTCAACCACACCCTCGGGCTCGATGATCTCGTAAATTCCGGAAGCATTGGCCTCATGACGGCCGCCCGAAGCTACGACCCGACGAAGGGCGCGAAGTTTTCGACCTACGCGACCTACTGGATCCGCGACAGTATCCTGAAGGAGATTTACAACACCGGCTTCAACATCCGGGTCTCGAATCATCAGTTTGAGCGGATCATGAAGGTGCAGGCGATCAAGAAGCGCTATGATCTCGAGCATCTCGAGGGAGATGCCATGATCGACGCCATCGTGCGTGATTCCGGCTTCAGCCGCGAGGAGGTGGAGCGCTGTCTGCAGCTCGATCAGGAGGTGCTGCGCCAGACCTCGCTCAACACGAAGGTCGGCAGTGAGGATGGAGACGCGACGGAGCTCGGCGATATCGCCGTATCGCCGGATAATGTCGAGGACCAGGTGCTCGATGAGCAGCAGATTCAGGAGCTCTATGATTCACTGGATCAGCTCAGCGAGGAGGAGCGGAACACCCTCGTGCTTCGTTACGGCCTCTTCAACGGAAAGCGCCACACACTGCGGGAGATCGCCGAGCTCTACCACGTGAGCCCGGAGGCGATCCGGCAGCGGGAGCAGCACGCGATCAAAACGATCCGAAACACGATGAACGGAGAGCAGTGAAATACGAAATACTGAAAAAGCGCCTGTAAAATGACGGATTTCATTTTACAGGCGCTTTTTGTGTGCTATAATCGTCGCAAAGTTAGTTCTGTCTAACCTTAGAGAGGGGGATTTATGCGTAGCGAACATGCTCTTTTACGAGCCGACGGGCTCTGTAAGGATTTCGCCTCCGGGGATAGTGTCGTCCATGCGCTGCGGGATGTAAGCTTCGAGATTTATCCGGGCGAATTCATCGTGGTGCTGGGGCCCTCCGGCTCCGGTAAATCGACGATGCTGAACATCATCGGCGGGATCGAAAGCCCGAGCGCCGGTACGGTGGAGTACGACGGACAGGCCTTGAGTGCGATGAACAGCACCGGGCTCTGTACCTACCGGCGAAAGCACGTGGGCTTCGTCTTTCAGTTCTACAATCTGATGCCGGGCCTCAGTGCCTGCGAAAATGTCGAGCTGGCCGCCGAGCTCAGCGCCGATCCGCTCGATGCGAAGACCCTGATCGCGCAGGTCGGCCTCGCTGATCGGGCAGACCACTTTCCGAGCGAGATGTCGGGTGGACAGCAGCAGCGCGTGGCGATCGCCCGGGCCCTCGCGAAAAATCCGGACCTCCTCCTGTGCGACGAACCGACGGGCGCCCTGGACTCCACGACCGGTAACGAAATCCTCCGGCTCCTCTGTGACTTTAATCGTGCATATAAGAAAACCGTGATTCTGATCACCCATAACCGGGATATCGCCTGTATCGCTGACCGCATCTTCTATTTCAAGGATGGCTGCCTCGAACGCATCGCCGAAAACGCCGACGTCGCCGCGGCGAGGGAGCGTTTCTTTTGAAGCAGTTTTCGAAAAACATACTGCGCCTCGCGCTGAAAAGCCGTGCCTCCTTCATCGGTGCGGTCCTGATCATCGGCATCGGCATTTTCTGCTATGTGGGCGTCAGTGACACCATGAAAAACCTGGAAACCCAGGTCGATACCTATTACGACGACTACGGGCTCGCGGATATCTTCGCGACGGTGGAGGCCATCCCGGCGAGTGATCTCGCGCGCCTCTGTGAGATCCCCGGCATCGAGGCCGTCTCCGGAAAGCTGTCCGCTGATCTCCGGATGCTGGGTCCGGACCAGGAGGAGCTCGTCACCGTGCATCTCATGTCCTACGATCCGGACGATACCCTGAACCGCCTGCGCATACAGCTGCTGCGCCCGACGACAGCAGCTGAATCGACAGGCGAAAAGCGTACGAAGCGGAATGAAACCGAGGACAGGGCGGACGTCACGCTTGCTTCCAGATCCGGGACAGACATCAACAGCAGCGCACTGTCACAGGCGGGCACCGACGCTCTCTATCTCGGGAGCCGCATGGCCGAAGTCTATGACTATCCGGAGGGCACGGAGCTCCGGATAGTGTACGATGGCAAGGTGAAACACCTTTCCTACGCGGGTCGCTGCTCCGCACCGGACTACATCTACTCGATTCCGCCCGGCGGCGCGATGATCCCGGATGGTGAAGTTTATGATATCGCCTGCATTGACCTACGTGACATGAAGGACCTGATGGGGATGGGCGACGTGCGAAACGAGCTCGGCTTCCGACTGAAGCCCGGCTACCGCTACGAGGATGTCCGCTATGCCCTGCGCGCGGAGCTCGAGCGCTACGGCCTCCAGTCCCTCACGAAGCGGGCGGACCAGACAAGCTACGACATGGTGGACGGCGAGCTGCATGAGCTCATGTCCATGTGCGTCCTGCTGCCGCTGATCTTCATGAGCATCTCCGTCTTCATGCTCTACGTCGTGCTCCGAAAAATGATCGACCAGAGCCGACCGCTGATCGGCACGCTGAAGGCGATGGGCATGACCGACCGTGAGCTGATGCAGGCCTACCTCGCAGAGGGCGCGATCGCCGGCTTCGTCGGCGCGCTGCTCGGTGACCTCACGGCGGGGGCCTTCGGCCGCTTCATGTTCGAGATGTACGTCGACTTCTTCAACCTCCCGGACCCGCGCTACCACGACTATCTCTCAACGCGCCTCACCGGCGGACTGATTGCAGTCCTCACCGGCATCGCAGCGGTCTACGTCGGTGTACGCGCCATCCTGAAGATCGACCCGGCCCAGGCGATGCGAAGTGCGGCACCAGCACATGCGAGTGGCCGTCTCGGTCGGCGCGTGGCCGACTTCACAGCACGTCAGCCAATGTCGGCGCTCCGGAGACTGGGCCTGCGCGCGGTATTCCGAAACCCGATGCGGGGCTTCCTCATCATCCTCTCCATCGCCTTTCCGTTTTCGATGTCCACCGTGCTGCTGTCCTTTGACACCGTCGCGGACAGCATGTATACGGATCAGTTCGAAAAAATTAAGCTCTATGACCTCGAGATCAGCCTCGACCACTATACGGATCCGCATCAGGCGGCGGAGGCCGCCGAGGCGATCGACGACATCACCTATGCCGAACCGCTCAGCATCCTGACCGCCGCACTGCGCGCGGACAACCGGACGGAATACACCCTGCTGTACGGCATCGAAAAGGATTCCCGGCTCTGGCATATCAGCGATATGTACGGTCAGCGCTATGTGCCGCCGACGGGCGGGCTGATTCTCAACTGGCGCACTGCCGACAAGCTGAGAGTACGTAGCGGCGACACCATCGAGCTCAGCTGCCCGACATTGTCCGAACAGTACATCCGGGTGCCGGTTACGAAGGTAATCTACGAAAACGTCGGCGGGGCCGCCTACACGGATATCGAAAGCATACAGCGGATGTTTGCGAGCGTGACGCCGGTGAATACCATCATCGCCAGCATCCGCCCGGGCAGCATGCAGTCCGTCAAAGACGCACTGTCGGAGGCCGCGCATGTGACCTGGGTCGCCGATGCACAGAAGACGCTGCAGGCCTACCTCGATATGATGAAGAGCATGAAGGCCATGATCTATATGTTCGCGCTGATGTCGATCGTGACCGGCGGCATCCTCATCTACAACATCTCGATGATCAACCTCCGTGAACGGCTGACCGAGCTCGGCACGTTGCAGGTGCTCGGTGCGGGTGACGCGGAGATCCGGGATATGCTGCGCTGTGAGATGAGCATCTATTTTCTCGCGGGGCTTCTGCTCGGACTGCCGGGAAGCCGGGGCATCAAATACCTGCTCGAGCACGTGCTTGTGTCGGATTCCTATAAAATCGACATGCATGTGACCAAGCCGGCCTACCTCATCACCTTCCTCATCTGCCTCCTGATGGCGATGCTGACCGTGTGGATGGAAATGCGTGCCGTACGCCGTATCTCCCTGACCGAGGTGCTGAAGGAGCGGGAGTGATCCGGTACGAGAAGGCACGGGAAGCCGCTACAGAGCCGAAGGCAGACAGCGGCTGTGTGCGATAAAACGCTGCAGACCACCGCTCGTGCATCGACAGGATAAATCGAGACGCGCTGCAGGAAACAGAAAGGGAGAAGTATGAAAGCGTTTCTAGTAAAGTACAGAATCTGGATCGGCGGACTCATCGCACTGCTCGTCATCGCAGCTGCCAGCTACCAGCTGCTCATCGGCAGCCGCCTGAAGGTAGAGAGTACCCGGGTGAGCCGGGACGCGGTGACGGACTGGTACACGGAGAGCGGCACCATCCGCTCCGGCGACAGCGTCGAGATCGTGTCGAAGGTGAACGGGGATGTCCGCGAGGTTCTGGTATCGGAAAACAGTGTGGTGCAGAAGGGCGATGTCCTGCTGCGCATCGACAGCCGGGCGTACGAGTACAGTAAGGAGCAGACGGAAAAAAACATCGAGATGCTGCAGGCGGAGCTCTCACAGTCCGATGTCAGTCGCGTGATGACCACGACGCCGCAGGAATACCTCGACGGCATCGCCTCGGAAGCCGACGCGGCCAATGCAGCGCTCCAGAAGGCGACGACGGATTTTACGGCGGCGCAGTCCCTCTACGCAAGTGGCGATGTGTCGACCAGCGAGTACGAGTCCGCCCGGGCCGCCTATAATGCCGCGAAGGCACAGGCATCGCAGAGTGCGGCGCGTCTCAACGAGAGCCGGAAGTACCTCGCGGAGCTGAAGAAGCAGGGCATGGACGAGCGCAGCCTGAACGATGCTTTCTACCAGAGCGAAACGACCAGCCTGAAGGCGCAGATCGACTCCGCGGAGATCGAGCTCCGCCGCCTCCAGGATCAGATCGACGACTGCACCATCACCGCGGACCGCGACGGCATCATCACCTCACTCGCGGCGAAAAACGCCAGTATGGTCAGCGCCGGTCAGACGGTCGCCGAGCTCAGTGGAAGTGGAGATCGCAGGGTGGAAGCCGACGTACTCACCGACGTCGCGCCGTATATCCACGCCGGCACGAAGGTGAAGACGGTCCTCAAGCTGCGGGGCCGGAACGAAACGGAATACGGTACCGTCGAGGAGGTCAATGACTTCGCCACGGAGGGCAGCTCCGCCCTGGGGCTGAAGGAATACCGGGTGCATGTGCGTGCCGTCCTGGACGATCGCGATGCAGCGGATGCGGTGGATATCGCCTCGAAAGACGGCTATGGGGTCGATGTCGAGTTTCTTCTCTATGAGAACGAGGATGCCCTCACCGTGCCGGCGGGCGCTGTGTTCGAAAGCGACGATGCGCACTATGTCTACCGCATCGAGGGCGGTCGCGCGGTGAAAACGAAGGTTACGGTCGATTACACGACCTCCACCGAGGCCGTCATCACGGACGGCCTCGCAGAGGGGGATACGGTCGTCGCCGTCGTCGATGTCGAGGATCTGTTTGACGGCGCGAAGGTCAGAGGATAAATTCCTGCAGTAGGGTCAGGGACGCTCGGAGGACAGGCAGCGGAAGCACAGTACTCCGAGGCCCTGCCTGTACAGCTCAGATGATTTGACGCTGCTGAGGTAAGGCGCTAATATGATTCAGAATACGTGAATAGTGCAGCAGGAGGAATTTATGATCACGATCGATCTCATCACCGGGTTTCTGGGTTCCGGTAAAACCACCTTCATCGAGAAATACGCGCGCTGGCTCGTCGCGAAGGGCGAGCGTGTCTGCATCCTCGAGAATGACTACGGGGCGATCAACATCGACCGTGTGCTACTGCAGGACCTCCTCGGGCCGAACTGCGAGCTCGAGATGGTGGTCGGCGGCGATGGGGCAAAGGCGCATCAGCGTCGCTTCCGCACGAAGCTGATCAGCATGGCGATGCTCGGCTATACCCGCGTCCTCGTGGAACCAAGCGGCATCTATGATGTCGACGAGTTCTTCGACACGCTCTATGAGGAGCCTCTCGACCGCTGGTATGAGCTCGGCTCGGTGCTCGCCATCGTCGACGCCCAGCTCGACCCGGACCTCTCGCCTGCGTCCCGTTATCTGCTCGCCACGGAGGCCGCCAATGCTGGAAAAATCATCCTCAGTAAGCTACCCGTTACGGCGTCGGCAGCGGAAGACAGCGCTGCGGGTAACGACGCAGGTTGCCCAGATGCCAACCCACAGAGCGCGATGACCGTAGCGGTCGACAACATTGACCAGCACCCGGTGCGTGCGCAGAACGATGTAATCGGGCAGACGCTTGCTGTCCTGAACCAGGCGATGGAAGAGGTGCAGTGTGCGCGTCGCTTCGCATATCCCGCCGATGTGCTCGCGAAGCCATGGGATCAGCTCGAGGATACTGATTTCCAGATGCTGGAGGCTGCCGGTTACCGGCATGTCAGCTTCCTGAAGAAGGCCGTCGCCGAGGAGGATGCGTACCAGTCGCTTTTCTATATGCATTATGAAACCACGCCGGAGGACCTGCAGGTGCGCGTGCTGAAGCTCCTCGAGGATCCCGCCGCCGGCCACGTCCTCCGCATCAAGGGCTTCTCCAGCGGCCTCGAGCTGAATGTCACGAAGGACGAGCGGCATTTCCGCCCACTTTCTGTGCCGACAGAGGACGTCATCATCGTCATCGGAGAAGCCCTCCGGAAGGACATCGTCGCCGGCTACTTCCCAGGTGCCGTCACCGTCTGATACCGAAAGCTGTAAACTGACTATTTGAGGAAAGTACGAACTATGTTAAAATAGTTAGTACTTTTTTTAATATCCATGAGAGGGCCGCGCGTAGCGCGGAGAGGCGCATGGATGCCCCCGGGCGGCGAGACACAGCTCCTAAGGTTTCCTTAGGAGGCCTTAGCGGCGAGCGTGTTCAGAGCTTTGCTTTAGCAAAGCTGCATTACCCGTTTTGCCACCTGGGGTGGCAAAATCAAACGACGATGCTTGTGCCGCAGGCACATTCCATTGCATCGTCTCATTGTATATCTATGTGAGGGAGGAACGTACGATGGCTTGTACGACGATTTTAGTAGGTAAAAACGCGAGCTATGATGGCTCGACGATGATCGCCCGGAACGATGATTCCGGTGCAGGAAAGTTCACAGCGAAGAAGTGGGTTGTGGTGGAGCCGTCCCAGCAGCCGCGGGTATACCGCTCGGTGCTGAGCCATGTGGAGATTCCGCTGCCGGAGAATCCGCTCCGCTATACTGCGATGCCGAACGCCGTGAAGGGTGAGGGCATCTGGGCGGCTGCCGGCGTGAACAGTGAGAACGTCGCGATGACCGCCACTGAGACCATCACCTCGAACGCACGTGTACTCGGTGCCGATCCGCTCGTCACCTTCGAGCCGGGCGATGAGCATACACCGGAGAAGGCCGGCGGGATCGGCGAGGAGGATATCGTCCTCCTGGTCCTTCCGTATATCCATTCTGCTCGCGAGGGCGTCGAGCGTCTCGGCAGCCTGCTCGCGCAGTACGGCACCTATGAGATGAACGGCATCGGCTTCCAGGATGTGAATGAGATCTGGTGGCTCGAGACCATCGGCGGACACCACTGGATGGCACGTCGCGTACCGGATGACCAGTATGTCATCATGCCGAACCAGCTTGGCATCGATCACTTCGATTTCGAGGATGCCCTCGGTGCGCAGAAGGAGTTCATGTGCTCCGCGGATCTCCGTGCGTTCGTGGAGAAGAATCATCTGAATCTGAATCAGGGCGACGCCTTCAATCCACGCCTCGCCTTCGGTAGCCACGATGATTCTGACCACACCTACAACACCCCGCGTGCCTGGGCGCTGTTCCGTTACTTCAACCCGCGCACGTACCGTTGGGATGGCCCGGAGGCAGACTTCACTCCGGTGAGCGACGACCTCCCATGGTCCCTCGTGCCGGAGCATAAGATCACGGTGGAAGAGGTGAAGTGGGCGCTTTCAAACCACTATCAGGGCACCCCGTATGATCCGTATCGGAAGCACGGGGACAAGTCGCTCTGCGGCACCTACCGGACGATCGGCATCAACCGCACGAGCTTCATGGCCTGCCTCCAGCTCCGCCCATACGTACCGGCCGAGCTTCAGGCGATCGAGTGGATCTGCTACGGCTCCAACGCATTTAACGCGTTTGTACCATTTTATGCCAATGTTGACGGAACCCCGGCGTATATGAACAGCACCACCGCACAGGTGTCCACCGACAGCTTCTACTGGGCGAGCCGGATGATCGCGGCCCTGTCGGACGCTGCCTACAGCTTCACCTCCTCCCACATCGAGCGCTACCAGAATAAGGTAGCCATCGCCGGTCACCGCCTGATCCGGGAGTATGACCAGCGCTTCATGGACGCGAAGGACACAACGCTCGAGGAGGCCAATGAGGCCATCGCCGAGATGCTTCGGAAAGAGACGGACGACGTGCTGGACAAGGTACTGTATGAAGCCAGCATGCACATGAAGAACGCATTCTCGCGCTCGGACGCATAATTTTTTTAATAGGTAAGGAATGAACGAAGATAGAATTTTCAGAGAAGAACAGGCGCATCTGACGGAGCAGTACGGAAAGCTCGCGCGGATGAAGGAGCAGATGGAGGCCGAGCTCGTCGATCTCCAGCGACAGGCGCAGGAGGAGAAGAACACGGTCGCGGATGACCTCCAGTACGATTTCGTCGGTATCGAGGAGTCGCAGGAGACGCTGATCGAGTTCGAGACCATGAGCCGTGCGGTCGAGGAGCTCAATATCTCGAGCCGGACCGTATCGATGGGGCTGCAGCGCGTCAACCGCCTGCTGCCGCGTCCGTACTTCGCGCGCATCACGGTGCAGTTCCCGGAGGAGACGGAGGAGGAGAGCTTTTACATCGGCTCGTCCTCGGTGTCAAACGAGCATCATGAGCCGGAGATCATCGACTGGCGAAGCCCGATCGCGGAGGTGTACTACAATCAGGCGCTGGGCGAGACTTCCTATATGGTCGATGACCGTAAGATCCCGGTGGACCTGAAGCTTCGCCGGCAGTTCGACCTGGAGCGCGATGTGCTGAAGGCGTATTTCGACACGAAGATTGCGCTGGAGGATCCGCTGCTGATCCACTCGCTCACGAAGAAGCGGAGTGATAAGATGCAGTCCATCACCGAAACGATTCAGAAGGAGCAGAACCTCATCATCCGCTATCCGGACGTGCCGGTGCTGCTCGTGCAGGGCATCGCGGGCTCCGGTAAGACCTCTGTGCTGCTGCAGCGTATCGCGTATCTGTTCTACCGCCGCCGGCACAGTCTGCGACCGAACCAGGTGGCGCTCATCACGCTGAATCCGGTCTTCCAGCAGTACATCGATCACGTGCTGCCGGAGATGGGCGAGGCGAATCCGGTGACCATGACCTGGTCCGACTTCCTCGATGATCTCGGGGTGAAGAGTCTCGGCGAGGCGGATATCACCGAAGCGGATGCGCTGCACCAGATCGATGAGGGACTGGTGGGCTTCTGCATCGAAGCGAAGCACCTCCACAACATCAATCTGAAGCGGGCACGCGTGCTCGATAAGCAGCAGATTCTCGGCGTGCTGCGCCGCCATAAGGGCACCTCGTCCACGACCTGGCTGATCCAGACCGCGGTGGAGGAGCTCGAGGAGCTCGCACGCAGCAACGCGCAGAAGCAGGAAAAGAAGAAGCACGATCAGGGCCTCGATGATCTCTATGATGAGGAGCCGGATGAGAGCCAGATGGGTGGTGTCTATGAGAAGATCCGGAACCTCGACTGGCTCGATATGGAGGCCATCGGTAAGTCGATCCTCGGAAAGGATGATCTGACGCCGGCGGAGTTCAGCTACCTCAAGATGACGCTGACCGGTACCTCCGATCGCAACACCCGTTATGTGATCGTCGATGAGGTGCAGGATTATACGGAGGCGCAGCTGATGCTGCTCGCACGCTATTTCCGAAACGCGCACTTCATGTTCCTCGGCGATGAGTTCCAGTCGATCCACAGTGGTACGGCAAGCTTCGCGGACATCCGCCGGATGTTTACGGAGCAGGGCAAGGAGGTGACGGAGCTCTCGCTGATGACGAGCTATCGTTCCTCCCCGGAAATCACGAAGCTCTTTACGAACCTGCTGCCGCAGGAGATCCGGGTCCAGACGAATTCCGTACAGCGGGAGGGTGTGGAGCCGACGGTGCTGGCCTGCGCCGACCACGAGACCTACGTGGAGGAGCTGCGTCGTGTGATTCGGGAAAACGATCGCACGGAGGGGCTCACGGCCATCGTGTGCTGCGACTGGACGGGCATCAATATGATGCGCCGGACGCTCGGGGACGATACGCCGCACATCATCCGCTCCTATGAGGCACTGCCGAAGAGTGGTGTGGTGATGATGGAGCTGAAGCTCGCGAAGGGGCTGGAGTTTGATACCGTCATCCTGCCGGATGTGTCGGTGTGGGATTATCCGGACCGGGAGCTGTACCGGCACCGTCTGTATACGGCGGAGTCGCGCGCGACGGAGAATCTCATCATCCTGGCGGATGGGGAGCTGTCGCCGCTGGTTCGTGTATAATCGCCGGAGGGGAGCCATCGAAAACGCAGTATAATTCAGTGACGGACCCGAAGGGCCGGCAGCTGAAGCACAGTACTACGAGATCGGAAAAATCACAAATCGGGCCCTAAGAACCAGTAGGCTCTCTGCAAACGACTGAGTTTTCTTTATGAAAACTCAGTGTTGCAGAGAGTGCTAAGGAAAAATTGCTCCAACTGGTTCTAAGGGCCCGATTTGGATTTATTCACGATCTCTTCGTATGGCTTCAGCTGCCGGTCCTTCGGGTCCTGACTGAACAGTTGCAGCGAGTATGGTTTTCGATGGTGCCCCCTCCGGCATATTGTACAATGCGAACATATGTGCTATAATATCATCAATTACGAATGTACGGCTGAGTTAAATGGGGTAACGAAATGGACGAAATTCTGGAAGGACTGAATAAGGCGCAGCTCACGGCGGTGACGTCGACGGAGGGCTTCGTGCGGGTGATCGCGGGGGCGGGGTCCGGGAAGACGCGGGCGCTGACACATCGTTTCGCGTATCTCGTGACGGAGCTCGGGGTGCTGCCGGGGAACATCCTTTGTGTGACCTTCACGAATAAGGCGGCGAACGAGATGCGGCAGCGGATTCATCAGCTGACGGGCGATAACGATACGGGCTATATCAGCACCTTCCATGGCTTCTGTGTGAACATCCTGCAGGAGGACAGTCATGCGATCGGCTATCCGAAGAGCTTCATGGTGCTCGACAACAGTGACATCGACGAGATGCTGAAGATCATCTATGAGGAGCGGGGGTTGACGCTCCGGGATAAGACCTTTGCAAGCGCGCGGGATATGTTCGAGATGCGGAAGTGTCTCACGGAGCCGGGCTACTTCCTCGACATGATCGCACTGCCGATCGACGAGCTGCACCAGAAGTATCTCCAGGCGACCGAGGTGAACGACATCCTCTTTTACGGCTATCTCTACCAGGAGCGGAAGACCTTTGCGGTTGATTATAACGATCTCATCATCCTGAGTCTCTACATCTTCCAGGAGCATCCGGACATCGCGGAGAAGTGGCAGAAGCGGCTCATGTACATCCAGATCGATGAGTTCCAGGACATCGACCCGCTGCAGTACCGGCTCATGGAGGTGCTGTGCGCCTACCACCATAACCTCTTCATCGTGGGCGATCCAGACCAGACCATCTATACCTGGCGCGGTGCGAACGTGAAGTACCTGCTGGACTTCGACCAGCATCATCCGGGCACGCAGACGATCATGATGATGGAAAATTACCGTTCGACGCCGCAGATCCTCCGGGTGGCCAATGCTCTGATCCGGAAGAACAGGCAGCGGATCGAGAAGGATCTGATCCCGATGCTGCCCGATGGCGTACCGGTCGTCTGTCATCTTGCGGAGGACAGCACGAAGGAAGCCGAGTGGATGGTGAAAAACATCGAGACCCTGCATCAGATGGGCGTCGCTTATAACGAAATGACGGTCATGTACCGGGCGCACTATGTTACGCGGACGATCGAGGAGGTGCTTCTCCGCTCGAAGATTCCGTACACGATCTACTCGGGCGTCCAGTTCTTCGGGCGCATGGAGATCAAGGATGCGCTGTGCTATCTTCGGATGATCGTCTATAAGGATGATCTCAGCTTCCGGCGCATCGCGAATGTCCCGAAGCGGAATCTCGGTGTGCGCCGCATGAAGTTCCTCGAGGAGTACACGGAGCAGCACGGAGACACACTGTATGACGCCCTCGCGAAGAACCTGGAGCACGAGATCTTCCGGGGCACGAAGGCACGGGAATTCGTCGCGCTCATCGAGAAATATGCGTCGAGCTATGCGGAGCGGACGATCTCCGAGGTGCTGACGAGCATCCTGCATGAGTCCGGTTATGAGAAGCTGCTGCGCACGGAAGGAGCCCAGGACCGGCTTGATAATCTCGCAGAGCTCAAACAGGCGGTGTTCTCCTTCGAGACGAGCGCCGGCGAGGAGACGGATCTCGAGGCGTATCTGAAGAGTGTCGCGATGCTGAGCAATATGGATATCGCGGATAGCCACGACCGGGTGAAGCTCATGACGGTCCATACGGCGAAGGGCCTGGAGTTTCCATATGTCTTTCTCTGCAGCATGAGTGAGGGCATCTTCCCGTCGAAGAAGGTGAACACCCTCGAGGGCATGGAAGAGGAGCGGCGGCTCGCCTTCGTCGCGATCACCCGTGCCGAGAAGGGGCTCTATATTTCCGAGGCCGCCGGCCGGAATTTCGATGGCTCGCCACGCTATCCGTCGCGCTTCATCCTGGACATCGACCGGGACCTCCTGCACTTCACCGAGGCACCGAAGGCGGGGCTTCTGAAAGAGGCGGAGAGCTATATCCAGCTGGTCGACAGCCACTTCAGGCGAAGTGACGATGCCGCGGTCTTTCACATTGGCGACCGCGTACGGCACCGCGCCTTCGGACTCGGCACGATCCAGGATGTGGACCTCGACCAGTCGGCCTACACGATCCGCTTCGACGATCTTCCGACCGAGCGACGGCTGAGCCTTCGCGTGAAGATGGAGAAGGTGGAGGCGTGAGTGCCGTAAATTTGTTATAAGTTCTGAAAACGAGATATGTTATACTAAAACTTATTCTAACGAAGGAGGAGATTTTATGCTCCAGATCAATACAGCATTTACGAGGGATCCGCAGGCTGATGCCTACATCCGTGAGTTTATCAACGATCGGGTGACGTCCCTTCTTATCAATGATATCGAGTGGGCGGCGGGCCAGAGCTATCTTAAGGTACTGCCGGACGATGAGGAATACCAGGAGAATATCCATTTTTACTTTCCGGATCACTACGATCGGAAGGATGGCGCGGCGGCATTTCTGAACCTGCTGAAGGGTGTGAAGTCGAAGGATCCGTTCATCCCGAACATCTACGAGGAGTATGCGCTCCACGCGGCGATCCACAGCTACATCCATAACTGTGAGGATAAGGGCCTGAGCCCGGCACGTCCGATGCCGCAGGAAGCCCGTCAATATGTTATAAATGTACTGAAAAACGAGTACCTCACCGACGAGGAGAAGGATGAGATGGACCCGGATGTCCGCCTCGCCAGCTTCGAGGATATGTATGACTACGACGATTTTCTGACCTTTAATATGGATTATGCGATGCTCGACCATATGACGGAGGCGGAGATCGACGCTACACGAGAGCCGAAGGACTGATCTGTCCGGCGATGGTCTGGCTGGTCGTTTATCCGCGCCCTGGGTGCGAGGATGCGCTGGATCCGGATGCGTCGTTGCGGACATATAACAAAAAAACGGTATTTACATCAAGCCCGGGAAATCGATGATTCCGGGCCTGAAATGTTAAGAACGGAGATAGGTATGTTTGATCCGAATTATCAGCTGGGCCTCGATACCGCGCTTCTGAAGCAGCGGGATCTGGTCCGTTTTTTCGATATCGATGGGGTGCTGTCGGTGTATGCCTATGGGGCGGATGGTATCAATGCGGTACCGGACGATGCGTTTGACGACTTCATGGAGACCCATGACCTCTATCAGTACGCAGCTGCTCCTGCCTTTATAAAGGAATACATCGAGAAGTATACGACCCCGGCACTGAACTATGTGGTGAGTCAGTCCGGCACCGAGGCGCAGGACCAACAGAAGCTCGCGTTTCTCAGGCGCTGGTATCCGGGTCTGTTCCCGGCGGACCATATCCTGTTTACACGGAGCGATGTGAAGGCGGAGGCCGTGCGGGAAGCGCTGGAAAACAACCATCAGGGACTCGCTACACCGCATCTCTTCATCGATGACAGTGCGGGCGTCCTCGATAAGCTGCAGCTCGCCGGTATCCGCGCGGTACACGTATCGAGCCTGCTTTTACTTGCGGCACTGCGCGAAAACGCATAAAATAGAAGCTAATCAGATGCGTGCCGGGCACGTATCGAGTCTGCTTCTGTTCATGGCGCTTCACGGAAGCAGCAAAAGGGGATAGAAAACAGAATATAAAGGGGCGTTCCAGGATGGATGGTTGTATACCATCCGGGAAGGAGTATGTATGAAGCAGTTACGTGAAGACATTCGTGTTTTAACCCATGCCGCGATCCGGCTCGTGCTGAAGGACGAGCATCATAAGGATGTCGTGATCTACTGTGACCCGTTTCACCTCGTGGAAACCACAGCAGATGCCGACCTCATCCTCGTAACGCATGCGCACTATGACCACTATTCGGTCGAGGACATCGCGAAGGTACGGAAGAGCAGCAGCGAAGCGGTCTATCCGGCCTCGATGCGCGGGGCGACCGCAGATTCCGGTATCGACGATGCGCATGAGCATTTTCTCGCATGGAACGAGAGCCTGGATTTTCGTGGCATAAAGATCAGCGCCATCCCGGCCTATAATCCGGAGAAGCGCTTCCACCCGGCGGCGCAGCAGTGGATCGGCTATCTGCTCGACGACGGCACACGCCGTATCTATATCGCCGGCGACACCGACATCACGCCGGAAGCCGAGGCGGTACGCTGCGATGTCGCACTGCTTCCGATCGGCGGCACTTATACCATGAACGCACATGAAGCGGCTACCCTGGCCGTCATCCTGCGCCCGCAGCTCGTCATCCCGACGCACTACGGCTCCGTCGCCGGAGAGCCGGGGGACGAGGAGGTTTTCCGCCAGGCCGTCGCGAAATCCGCACCGATGGTGCACGTCGAGATCCGTATGGAGCGCTACGCATAAACCTGATTCCTGTATGAAAAGCTATGCCGAAGCAGCTCTGAAAAGCCACGATCGAGGTCTTTCAGAACACTTAAGAAAAGAGTAAAGAAGCATCTTAAGAATTTCATAATGAGACATTTCGCTTTTCTTCAAGCACTCCGGAACAGATTCCGTTATGATAAAGATGCTTGAGAAAGACATCAGGCACAATCCTTTTTTAAAACTAAATCCTTTATAATTAAACCCGGTTGCTTCCCGGGTTTTTTTATTGCTTTGATTTTCTTCGAAAATCAAAGCAATAAAAAAACTTATCCTATACATAAAATCATTTTTATGTTCTTTATTCCAAACTGTCTTGTAAAGATTTCTCTTTCCTCATAAAATAGCAAGGCTGTCTAAAAATATCAGCATGTTCATCTGCGCTGCAGATGATCTGTAGCAATATAGTTCACACGACTCCGGTCGTCTTTATCGTTTCAGGTTATTCAATGGCTAAAATTAATACACAGAACACAAAAGGTAACAAGAATCTCATCATCAAAATCAATGGACGCGATGGCTCCAGTACGGTGATCAAGCAGGAGACGGAGCAGATGCTGGAGGATGCATACAGCGACGAACTCGAGAACGAAGCTGAGATGGAGAGCGAGCTGGAGCTGTCCGAGGAGCTTACGCAGGTGGCCGTCGACGAGGACGATGATGCCAGCGATGAGGATCTCGAGGATGAGGAGCTGTCCGAGGAGGATCGGGAAGCACGAACCCTCGATATGGAAGCACTCGCCAACCTCGAGAATGTATCCGCCGATGATCCGGTTCGTATCTATCTGAAGGAAATCGGAAGCTATCCGCTGCTGACGCCGGAGGAGGAGCTCGACCTCGCGAATCGCTGCAAGAACGGCGATATGTACGCGCGTCAGCGCCTCATCGAGTGCAACCTCCGTCTGGTCGTTTCCATCGCGAAGCGCTTCACCGGACGTGGCATGAGCTTCCTGGATCTCATCCAGGAGGGCAACATGGGCCTCATGCGTGGTGTCGAGAAGTTCGAGCCGGAGCGTGGCTTCAAGCTTTCCACCTACGCGACCTGGTGGATCCGTCAGGCGATCGCACGTGCCCTCGCCGATCAGTCGAGAACCATCCGTGTGCCGGTCCACATGGTTGAGCTCATCAACAAGATCAAAAAGACTTCCCGTCAGCTGGCCCTGACCCTCGGTCACGAGCCGACGACCGCGGATATCGCCGAGTACCTGAACATCCCGGAGGAGCGTGTACAGGAGGTCGTCAATTACGACGCAGGTCCTGCTTCCCTCGACAGTAAGGTCGGTGAGGACGAGGATTCCGATCTCGGCTCCTTCATCGCCGACGAGAAGATCATCTCTCCGGAGCAGAACGTGACGAACGTGATGATGAAGGAACAGGTCGAGAAGATCCTCTGTAACCTCTCGGAGCGTGAGCGCGAGGTCCTGGAGATGCGTTACGGTCTCGTCGATGGACGTGAGCGTACCCTCGAGGAGATCGGTACCATGTACCACGTCACTCGTGAGCGTATCCGTCAGATCGAGAACAAGGCACTCCGTAAGCTGCAGAATCCGAAGTACAAGCGCGAGCTGGAAGGCTTCCTGGAGAATAACTGATTCACGAACCGGACTTTCTGTTATAATGGCAGAAAGCCCGGTTTTTTCACACCAGGCGGTCAAAAGCCCGCAACATATAACAGATTTACGGTATCTAAATGTATAAAGCCATAACGACGGCAGCTTCAAACACGGCATGCAGTCGTACATCGCCATTGCACGATAGAGACAGCTTCGCTGTCAGGTACAAGACTCCGCAATGACGATCTGGTACCTGCAACAGCAGAAAGGATGATATTTATGAACGATTTCAGAAAACGCTCCGGTCAGCCGAAAAAGTCCGGCGCAGCCGCGAAGCGCGGCCAGGGAAAGAGCGGCAGACCGGCCTCCGCAAACGGCTTCAGCAGCCCGCGGAAGAGCAGTGGCGCAGCGACCGCGAAGCCATATTACCAGACGAAGCTCCAGGGCCGCACCGGTGCGCAGCCGGGCGACTACGTCATCATCTCCGACGGAAAGCAGGAGATCACGACCCGCGTGAACCTCGCGAGTCACCCGTTCTGTAAGAAAAAGGTCGGCGACACCGTCACCATCAAGGCCGTCGAGTGGACGCTCGTCCGCATCCTCTACCAGGGCAGCGAAGCCTACCATAAGGTTTTCGACGCCGACACACAGCGCGAGCACTTTGGGTACTGATCCATGAGAGGGCCGCGCGTAGCGCGGAGAGGCTCGTGGATGCCCCCGGGCGGCGAGATACAGCTCCCAAGGGAATATCTTTGATTTCCCTTGGGAGGCCTTAGCGGCGAGCGTATTCAAAGCTTTGCCGCAGGCAAAGCATCTATGCCCGTTTTGTCGCTAGTAGCTGAAAGAAAGGAAATTATGTCTATCTACGAATATATCTGTGATCATCTGACACCGTCCGGCACGTTGCCGGCGGATTTCAGGCTGCCGGGCCGCACACCGGCGGAGGCGAGCAGCTCCCGCAGCGCACTCTCCGATATGCAGCTCGTCGATGGTGCGCTGGACGGCATCGCGCTGTTCCACGGACCGTCCGAGGAGGCCGACTGTACGCCGCTCGCCGATCTGCTGAGCTCGACCTCCATGGGCGACACCGAGAGCATCCAGGCGGCCATCGAAGCGTATTTCGCGCCGTCCACGGGCCACCGCATGCTTCCGCTCGAAGCCCCACTTCTTCAGTGGACGAACGACCATACGGATGAGGTCAATGCAGACGGGCTGTTTGCATTGGCTGCAAATCTGCTCGTGACGACGGAAAGCTGCGAGTGTGTCAAGCTCGCCCTCGTGCTGTTCTCGATGCTCGACACCGACGACAACGACGCGGTGAAGGACGCGGTCCGCACGCTGGCGCTCTCCGACGAGTTCACGCTCTTCGCGATCCATGTCGCGGAAAGCTGGCAGGACGCCGAAGAGGAGATCCTCCGCTTCGGACAGCAGCTGCACGGCTGGGGCCGCATCCACGCCGTCGAGCATCTGGAGGCGAAGAGCGGCCGCGTGAAGAACTGGCTCTTCCATGAGGGCGTCCACAACACGATCGGCGCCGCCTATTCCGCGCGCACCGTGGCCGATAAGATCCGCCTCGCGACCGTCCTCACGAATCCGGCCTTTAATGACGACGATTTCGTGCTTGCCAGCGCCATCCTGGACGGTCTCCTCGATGAATCGAGCATGCAGGGCATCACTGCGATGCCGGACCGCACGCAGCTCCTCGATGGCTATCTTCACCAGGCGAGACGTTGCCGCATGAGCGAGCAGACGCTGAACACCGTGCTGAGCGTGCGCGATTACCTCGACCAGAACATCTTCCAGGGCAGCGGGAAGCTCCACGAGCGCGCCGAGGAGATCCTCCATACCGACGAGATCCGCAGCTTCGTACAGGATCTCATCGCAAAGGGCCAGGGCTTCCGTACCGCCTGCCGCATGGGTATCCAGTGCACCGATGAGATGCTGCACGCGATGGACACCGCGTTCAATGTCTACGCCGATCTCGTCGATGTCCTCCCGAAGGACAGTGATACGCTGAAGAAGCTCCTCGACATCTACCGCCGCCACCTGCCGCTCGCGATGATGGCCTCCGGCCCGCGTGACCAGCTGGGCATCGGCGAAGCCTACCGCCCGTACCATCAGCTGAGTTACCTCGTGCAGAACCTCGCAGACAGCACAGGAGAGGGCGAGGACCTCATCATCAGCTCCCTCCGCTGCCCGGTCAATGCCAACCGCCAGATGGCCCTGAACGTCCTCGAAAGCTGGTGTAAGGACGGCTACGAGCCGGGAGACGCGATGCGCGCCGCACTGCAGGAGCTCCTCGCAGCTGAGCCATGCGACGACATCAGAGCGCAGCTTGAAGCGCTGAAATACTGATGAAAGTGCTGATGCATATCGAAAATTCTGAGACAAAATCAAGCAGATCTGAAAAGATAACAAAATTACGGTCATAAAACATAACAAAAAGACGGTATGAAGACAAGCCATACCGTCTTTTTGTTATCTGTTCATCGTTTATAACAAAATTACGGTAAATATGTGCCTCCACAAGACCGCGCGTATCTACCGTAAATCTGTTATCTTTCAAATCAACGTCAGCCTGAAAGCTGTCCCGAAACAGATCTCGTCACCGGGCAACGCCAGACTTTATAACAGAATGACGGTAATGACGACAGCAAAAGCTTACGAATTTCTTACATTTCGACCGTCATCGCGTTATAAGCGAGGCGTGGACCGTAATTTTGTTATACGGTAAAAACGCCAAAAGAATCGCGTGAAAATCGTGAAACTGCTGATTTTTCACCGGGAAATGTCCGAAAAGAAACAGAAAAAGGCGAAGCTGCAGCGGAAATTTCGCTTTTCAGACCGGCGTTCCGCGTGAAAAATGGATAACACAACACCTGGATTCGGTCGAAAAACCGCCCTCGCACGACGACCAGGGCATACCGTAAATCTGTTAGAAGCTGCCGTCTTTCTGTTACAGCTCACCGTAAATCCGTTATGCCTTACCATCAATCTGTTATCTTTGTGGATAAAAAACGACGCAATTCTGTACTTTCACCCTTTGTATATATATAAATATATTAAATATTAAATAAGCAAAATAAAAAATTAAACGAAAATCAAATACCAAGGCGCGCGCGTGGGTGGGAATCGCAGGTTCAGAAGCGCCACCCGCAAGAGATATAACATATTTACGGTCATAGACGACGGGAAAACAGAGGGATGAATTATAACAAAATTACGGTCATTGATTTTTGCCCCTCCTCGTTTTACTATATTGACATATCATTGCACCGTTCGCAGGGGTAAGAATCGTGTAGTTATGCTATTGTGCGCTGAATTTCACGCACAGGCATATAACGCCGGTACTTATCGTGGGAATCGTGCGCGGAGACGAGGAATATGGCAGCATTTAAAACACAGAAAGAGAAGATGGACGATCAGCGCAGCTATCTGGTCGTAAAGGATAACGCACTGATCCAGAAGGCGAAGTATAATCTCACCGCCAACGAGCAGAAGCTCGTGAACTACGTGATCACGATGATCAAGCCGGGCGAAGAGGAGTTTAAAAAATACGAGATCCGCGCACTCGATTTCGCACGTCTCTGTGGCATCGATCCGAAGAACGTATACCGTGATTTCCGGAACATGATCGACTCCATCGACGAAAAGGCCTTCTGGGTAAACATCGATAACCGTGTCATCAAGCTCCGCTGGTTCAACGAGCCGGAATACAACGAGCGCAAGGGCACGATCAGCCTGATTCTTGACAGCCGAATCAAGACCTATCTCCTCGGTATCCAGAACAACTTTACGGAATACGAGCTGTATAACATCCTCGCGATGACCAGTAAGTACTCCCCGCGCCTGTATGAGCTTGCGAAGTCCTATGCCTACAAGGGCTGGGTCGACATCTCGGTTGATGCCCTCCGCGAGAACCTGATGGCAGATGTCTATACTGCTTTCGGAAACTTCAAGCAGCGCGTGCTCGCTCCGGCCATCAAGGAGATCAATGAATACACCGATATCACCGTCTCCTACGACTGCATCACCGATAAGGGCGAGCTCGTCAAGGGCCGCCTGCAGGGCAAACGTATAACATATATACGTTTATACATCGAAAACAAGGATACCCTCGATCGCTTCGCGACCTATAACAAGACGGTCGGAAAGATCGAAAAGCGGAATCAGCAGTTCCGCGGCCAGCTGAGCCTGAACTTCGACAGCAGCGGCACACTGGTAGATATCGCGTGATTCCACCCGGAATCACGCTTTTTTGATAATTATTCGGGATCCACGGCTTAGATTGAACCGGTCTCGGAGTACGGTGCCTCCGTTGCCGCCCCTCCGGGTCCCGGGCTTTCGAATATCTCGAATATTTTTTCGAATATTTTTCAGCGAATTCAGCGAAAAAGCTGGACAAGAAAAAAATTAACGCTATAATAGAATAGCTTGATTCTAAAAATAGCATCACTATGTGCTTTGATATGTGCAGGGATGCTTCTAGGATCTGCTGTTGTCAATTCGTTCATAGATTTATATAAAGAGGTAGGGTAATGGCAGTAGATATCAAACCGGTTCTCGAAGTCGAGCAGCTCTCAGATGATAAGAAGTTTGGCCGTTTCGTATGTGCACCACTTGCGAAGGGTGAGGGTACCGTCATCGGTAACTCTTTAAGACGTATTCTTCTTTCATCCATGCCGGGTGCTGCAGTCAGCGAGGTGAAAATCGACGGCGTTTATCATGAGTTCTCATCCATCCCTGGTGTGAAGGAGGATGTCGGCGATATCATCCTTAATTTAAAGAAGCTTGCGATCAGAAACACCGCAACGAGCGATGATCCGGTTATGGCATACATCGATTATGCCGGCGAGGGTATCGTACGTGGTTCGGATATCAAGGTAAGCTCCGAGGTCGAGATCATCAACCCGGATCAGGTAATCGCTACCCTTTCCGGTAAGGAAACCAGACTCTACATGGAGATCAAGATCGTAAAGGGCCGTGGCTATGACGGTGCCAATACACGTGATCGCAGCGATCTGCCGATCGGCGTTATCGCTGTAGACTCCATTTTCTGCCCGGTGACGAAGGTTAACCTCATGATCGATCCGCTGGAGGACGGTCAGGAGGAGAAGCTGACCCTCGACGTAACGACCAACGGTGCGATGTCACCGGAGGATGCAGTATCCCTTTCCGCACGTATCTTCGAGTCTCACCTTCAGCTGTTTGCAAACATGGATTCCGCACAGCCGACCAGCACTGATACTGAAGGTGGCAGTGAGGCCGAGACCGATGCAGGTGATATCGATAACATGAGCATCGACGAGCTCGAGCTCAGCGTTCGTTCGTACAACTGCTTAAAGAGAGCCGGTATCAACACCGTCGGTGATCTCCGTGCGAAGACCATGGAGGACCTCAGCAAGGTTCGTAACATGGGCCGCAAGTCGATTGATGAGATCCTCGCAAAGATGGATTCTCTGGGAATTTCCCTTGCGACGAGAGAGGCAGAGTAATCGCCTGATTTTGAGCTGAAAAGTTAGACCGATATAGTAATAGCATAGTGTATGGTTGCTTCCTCCGGGAAGCAGCCATTTTTGTTATAAAAAAACGAAATGTGGAGAAAATCAGCATGGAAGAACAGGTAAATGTTCAGAAGACGCAGCTCAGCATCGGTCTCAGCAGTGCGATGAATGCGGGTGAGCTGCTGCTGACCTATGGCGCAGAGGTCAGCCGTGTAGAAGATACTGTCCAGCGTATCGGACGGGCATGTGGATTTGATCGGGTGGATGTGTTTACGATCACATCGTATATCGCTGCCACGGCGTTTCTTCCGGACGGGACGACGATGACCGAAAGTCGTCGTATAAAAGCCCGTGTCACCGGTCTCGGAAAGGTCGAGGAGGTCAATGCACTGTCCCGGCACTTCTGTCATGGCGAGATATCCATGGAGGAGTTCCGCGACGAACTCAGGCGTGTACGGCTGGAAAAGACCGCTCCGTGGTGGCTGGATCTTCTGATGTATATGGTCATTTCGTTTTCTCTTTCGATTTTTCTCGGCGGAACCTTTCCAGATGGCATCGCATCCGCTCTTTCCGGCATGGTCCTGTATGGGATGATCTGTATGAGTGCACATCTGCAGATGAACAGCCTGATCCAGACCTCCATCTGCAGTGCTGTCACGGCAATCGCAGTTCTGCTCCTCGTTCGTCTCGGCATCGGCGTGCATCCGGATAAAATCATGATCGGAAACATCATGCTGGTGATTCCGGGGATGCAGCTGACGAACTCTCTTCGTGACATGATCAACGGAGACACCGTCAGTGGCGTACTGAATCTGAGTGAAGCGATTCTGAAGGCCGTATCGGTGGCCCTCGGATTTGCCATTGTGCTTTTGGCAGGAGGTTAAGGATGCAGGCAGATATCATACAGACACTGATGGGAGCGATCAGTTCCCTCGCCTTTGCGATTTTATTTGGTGTACGAAACAGAAAAGCACTGATCTCCATCGTGGTCGGCAGTGCGATCGGCTGGGCAGCCTATATCGTATGTCAGCACGCCGGCTACGGAAAAACCTTCGGTATGCTGGCCTCCGGTCTGACGATCGCCGCGTGGAGTGAGATTCTGGCACGGATCATCAAGACCCCGGTGGTCGTCATGCTGGGCCCGATGCTGATCCCGGAATTCCCGGGCGGCGGTCTGTACTATGCGATGTACAGTCTGATCGAAGGGGATACGGCGCATTTCGGTGAGACTTTGAAGCTCGTGCTGGCCGAAGCCGGCGCCATCGCCCTCGGCATCATCATCGCAGCCTACGTGGCGGGCTTTCTGACGAATCTTCGGAAAGCATACGCCAGAAAGAAACACCGCTGATTCTGATAAGAAACCCCGGAGGGGAGACAACGAAAGCACAGTGCTTCCGTTGCCTCCCCTCCATTTTTAAAAAAAACGGCCATTCAACTTGTATGCAGATAGATTTGTAAAATACATGTACAGATTGCACAAAAAGCGATGGAATAATTTGTCAAATATATGGAAATGCGTTGAAATGTACTTGCATAAATACAACGATTGTGATATTTTCTTGTCATACGAACGTTGCAGATAGCAACGCCTTGTATGAAAAACTTGTATGCAGATAGAAAAGCACGGAATAGAGGCGATAATCTGTATGCAGATGCGAAATCCTGAGAAGCAGGGCACGAGCTTGTATGCGCTGCTTGTATACAGATAAAGGATAGACCGACGACACGCCCGCCTGCGCGGGTGTGCCCCGGATGAGATACAGGAGGTGTGTGTATGGCACCGGTGACAGAAGCAGAGGAAACCCTGACGGCTTCCGAAAGTGTATATCGACAGCTTCGACACGATATCATCAACTTCACCCTGCAGCCGGGCGAGGCCCTCAGTGAGAACTCGCTGGCCGCACAGATGAACACGAGCCGGGCACCGATCCGGGAAGCGATCGCACGACTGGTGGAAGAGCAGTGCGTGGAGGTTTATCCGCAGCGCGGCACCCAGGTCAGTCTGATCTCGATTCCACGGGTGAATCAGATCGTGTTCATGCGTACCGTACTGGAAGAGGATGTACTTCGGACGCTCTGCCAGCAGGGTATCACGGATGAGCAGATGGCAGCACTCGAGGAGAGCCTCCGGCTGCAGCGGAAGTACTGTGAAGCACACGAGACTGAACGCCTGCTCGACGAAGACACGAACATGCATAAGCTCATGTATGGCTTCCTGGGTCGGGAAGAGACCTGGGATACCTATTCCTTCATCAACTGCGACATGCTTCGGATCCGACAGCTGCAGATCATGACCTACAGCTACGAAACCCACATGATTTCCGTCGGCAGCTGGGAAAATCACCTGACCGAGCACCGCATGATGCTGGATTCACTGCGCAGGAGAGATGCCGATGCACTTTCCGTGCTCAACCGGCAGCATCTCGGCTTCATCGCACGGGACGGCGATTATCTCCGTCGTATCTACCCGCAATATTTCGAGGCGAGTGAGCCGAACGAGTACTTAGCTTTTTAGAGCCTTGCCTTCGTATCGGCGAGACTTTCCATGGATCACAGTCTGAACCTGGGATCCATATAAAAAGAATTTTATAAGAAGAGAGGAGGAGCGTTTTTAAATCCGATGCTTCCCATGATGAGTATGGGAAAACATCAAATCACAACCATTGATCAAATATTTCAAAGGTAATAAGAAAGGGGTATTCCTATGGAGTTTGTAGTTGGTATTTTACTGCTTCTCTCATTCTTCGGTCTCGCATATTACTGCGTTAAGGGCCACAACCTGATGATCGGCTTCCTGCTGATCACGATCGCATGGACGGTTCTGTCCCTGCTTGGTGCAAACTTTGCAACACCTGAGTTCCTCTCCACCACCGCATTCTACAGCAACGGTGAGCCGGTGAAGATCATGGTGATCCTCAACAAGATCTTCCAGTCCGCACCGGAAGGCTGGGGTACCACCCTCGTAAACGTATGCTGGGGTGCCTGGTTCGGTCGCGTACTCATGGAGACCGGTATCGCTTCTACACTTATTCGTAAGACCGTAGAGCTCGGCGGTGATAAGCCGATCATTACCATCGCGCTTCTCAACATCGTAACCGCGATCATCTTCACTGCGATGACCGGTGCAGGTCCTGTTATCGCGATCGGTGTCATCGTACTTCCGATCATGATGTCCCTCGGTGTTCCGAAGGCCATCGCGATGTTCTCCTTCATGGAGTCGGTAGCCGCTGGTATCTATCTGAACCCGGTTAACTTCGCACAGTATCGTGCATTCTTCATCGGTGTCGATGAGATGCCGGACTTCACTCTCGGCTGGTATGCAGGCCGTTGGGGTTATGCAGCAGTCGTCATTTCTGTCGTTCTTGCAACGGTTCTTTCTGCAATCTTCCTTAAGAAGAGCAAGACCAGCCACGCATGGGCAGCGCAGACCCGTGGTGCAGAGCAGAAGGATGCTCCGATCTACACACTGCTTCTTCCGATCGTTCCGGTCGTACTGAAGATCTGGCTTGACTTCTCCGTGATCGGTGGTTTCGTCATCGCCGGCTTCGCAGCACTTTTCCTCTGCGGCAAGATGAAGGGTACCTTCAAGGAGAACTGCCAGCTCGTCAACAAGCTGTACTATGATGGTGTCGTTGATACCGCTCCGCTCGTAGGCTTCCTGTTAACGCTTCCGATGTTCAACCAGGTTGCAAGCTATGCATCTCCGTTCTTCAAGGTCATCCTCGGACCGGTGATGCCGAAGAGCGAGCTCGTCGTATGTATCCTCTTCGCAGTTCTGCTCGGCCTCGGCCTCTTCCGTGGACCGATGACCCTCGTAGGCTGTGGTGCAGCTACCCTCGGCGTACTTCGTGGTGTGGCTTCCTTCTCCATCCCGTTCCTGTACTGTGTATTCGCAATTCCGACCATCACTGTAAACATCGGATCCTGCATCACGCAGTCCTGGGTTGCATGGGGTCTTGCGTACACCAAGGTTGATTCGAAGGATTACCTGAAGCTCTCGATTCCGTTTGCTTACATCACAGGTATCATCCTCTACATCCTGACCTTCGTTTGTGTTGGTGGTCTCGGTGCAGAGTGGTTCATCTGATGCTGATCAGCTGAAACAAATCTAAATCATAAGCGGTGCCGCCGCTGTCAGAGGCGGCGGCACTTTTTCTGAAAGTGTTCCATCAGGCACATTTTCAACATCCCTCAAATAAGGATAATCCGCGAGATTATACCTCTGTGCGTCCGGTGCTCATCACACTGCCGCATATTTCACGATCCGCCAGGGCGGATTCGGTTTCAAAGTCATATCATCATCTATCTTTAAACATTTCAGGAGGAGAAAACATGTCAGAGCATCGTGCTGTTCGTATGGGTATCGACGTAGGTGGAACCTACACCAAGTGTGTCGCTATGGATAACCTTACCCACGAAATCATCGGTAAGAACGAGGTAAAAACCACACATGACGATAAGGACGGTGTAGCAGCCGGTGTCGTTCAGTCCTTTAAGAACTGTATGGAGGAGAACAACATCTCCCCGGAGGACGTCGTTTTCGTAGCGCACTCGACCACACAGGCGACCAATGCCTTCATCGAGGGTGATGTCGCTTCCGTCGGTGTCATTGGCGTCGCAGGTGGCGGAATCGAGGGCTTCCTCGCGAAGCGTCAGCTGAACCTGAAGGACATCGTACTCGACGAGAAGGTCGGCCGTAAGATTCCGGTACACAACCGCTTCCTGAAGAAGAAGGAGCTGTCCGACGAGAAGATCAACACCGCGATCAAGGAGCTCTGTGGTGAGGGTTCCCAGGTTATCGTCGCTTCCATGGCCTTCGGTGTAGATAACATGGACGAAGAGGTGAAGATCCACGACCTCGCAGAGGCACAGGGCCTTCCGGTTTCCATGGCGTCCGATATCACGAAGCTCTATGGTCTGACCCGTCGTACACGTACGGCAGCGATCAATGCTTCCATCCTTCCGAAGATGATGGCGACCGCAAACGCAACCGAGTCCTCCGTTCGGAATGCCGGTGTCACCGTTCCGCTCATGATCATGCGTGGTGATGGTGGTGTTATGGAGATCAGCGAGATGCGTAAGCGTCCGATCCTGACGGCACTGTCCGGCCCGGCAGCCTCCGTTATGGGTTCTCTCATGTACCTTCGTGCGTCCAATGCAATCTACTTCGAGGTAGGTGGCACCACGACCAACATCGGCGTCATCAAGAATGGTCGTCCGGGTGTTGACTACGCACAGATCGGTGGACACGACACCTATATCAACTCCCTTGACGTACGTATCCTCGGCTGTGCCGGTGGCTCCATGGTTCGTATCAACGACCACGGCGTAGAGGATGTCGGACCTCGTTCCGCACATATCGCAGGCTGTGAGTACGCGTGCTTCACACCGGAGGAGGAGATCGATGCAGGCCCACTGACCATCGAGATGCTCAGCCCGAAGCCAGGCGATCCTTCCGATTACGTCGCAGTGAAGCTTGCAAGCGGCAAGCGTATCTGCTTCACCAACACCGATGCAGCGAACGTACTCGGTCTCATCGATGAGAAGTACTTCGCACATGGTAATGCAAGTGCCGCACGTAAGTGCATGCAGCCGGTAGCGGATAAGCTCGGCATCACCGTCGAGGAACTCGCAACCCAGATCCTCGATAAGGACTTCGAGAAGGTCAATGCCTGCATCAATGCACTCGCCGATAAGTACCAGCTCGACCACGACGCGATGAAGCTCGTCGGCTGCGGCGGTGGTGCAGCTTCCCTCGTTCCATACTGCGCGAAGAAGATGGGTCTTCAGTACTCCATCCCGGAGAACGCAGAGGTTATCTCCTCCATCGGTGTCGCTCTTTCGATGGTACGTGACGTTGTCGAGCGAGTGATTCCGAACCCGACCCAGGAGGATATCAAGGAGCTCAAGAAGGAGGCGACCGATGCAGCGATCGGTTCCGGTGCTTCCCCTGATACCGTCGAGGTACATATCGAGATCGACAGCCAGACCGGTAAGGTAACCGCGATCGCAACCGGTTCCACCGAGGTAAAGACCACGGACCTTCTGAAGGAGTGTGATGAGGCCGAGGCCGAGACCCTCGCGAAGGAAGACTTCGGTGAGAAGGTAAGCAATGTTCACCTCGCAGAGAAGAGTGACAAGTTCTACGTTTACACCGGTGAGATGGGTGATCGTCATCCGATCCGTATCGTCGATAAGAAGGGCTTCATCAAGGTACAGTGCTCCGACGCCGTTGCGGTTAAGGTAAAGGCCGGTGCGTATAAGGAAGCGGTAGAAGAGATGTGGAAGGATCTTGCAGTATTCAAGACCGATACCGTCCTTCGTCCGGACTACTTCGTATGTGTAGGTCCGCGTGTATGCGACTACTCTGCGGTAGACCTCGATCAGGTGATGCTCCTCATGGATCTCGATATCATGGATCGTGAGCCGGATGAGGATATCCTCATCGTCGGTTCCATCAACGATGTAAGATAAACTGAGCATATAAAATTTCAGAGTTTCGTGATCGTCATCTGAGATGACGACATGAACGGTACACATATCCGTGACCCTGCAGATGGAGGGCCACGGGCATGGACTCAGAAACAGATGGCCCCGCCCTGTGCGGGGCCGTTTTAAAAGGAGAGGCCGATGACGAAGGAAGAGTTAAAGAAAGCCATGCAGCCGATCGCCGATGGCTTATTCGGAAAGCAGCGTACGAGCTATGGTCAGATGCCGCACTATACGGTGCGACCGGTGGAGATGATCGTCGAGGATCTGTGTGCGATTCCGGAGGAGGAGTGGGCATACTATGCGTTCTCGCGTGAGCCGCTGAACGGGAAGTTCAGTGATGCGGAGCGTCTGGAGCTGACGAAGCAGGCGATCGCCTGTGGCCGTACATACGCAGAAAAGCTGGCCGCGGAGTGCGGAAGTCGCGACCCGGAGACATTGGCCGCGTATCTCGGGCTGGATGTGGACTATCCGGAGATGCCACAGAACGCTTCGCGTGTACTGTTTGCAGAGTTCCGCGAGCCGAAGACGATCCATATCTTCATGGATGGTGTGCGGAAGGGCGAGGAGCTTTTTACACAGCATGGTGTAAACGCTTTCATGGGTGAGGGCTTCGCGCTCGCGAAGCTGCTGCTCGGGCATGAGATCTTTCACTTCGTTGAGGAGAAGTACCGGAAGGAGATCTGGACGCGGACCTACCGGATCCGGCTCTGGAATGTCGGTCCGGTGAAGAATACCTCGACGGTGATGGTGCTCGGTGAGATCGCGGCGATGGCGTTCGCGAAGGCGCTGACCGGGATTAGGTTTTCGCCGTATGTGCTGGATGCCTTCCTCGTGTACGGGTACTCGCCGGAGGCGGCCAGCGGTCTCTATGAGGAGATGATGGAGAAGTCGGGGCGCACGCCGCGGCTTCCGGAAGCATAATCTGCGGTGGAGTTTGGATGCATTTTCGCTTATAATGGAAGAGACTGTATCTGAAAGGAAATAAGCAATGCAAACAAATGTCCGCATCGAGAAGCGGCCGGAGGAGTCTGCGCGGGATTATGCGTATCGTGCGCTGTCGCTCATGATTTATGAGATGGTTCTGCGACCCGGTGAAAAAATAGTGGAGAGTGAGATCGCAGCGCGACTGGAGCTCAGCCGTACGCCGGTGCATGATGCGTTTGCCCGGCTCGAGCGTGAGAAAATGCTGGTCAATGTGCCGCGTGGTGCACTGGTACCCCGGCTTCGCGCGGAGAGCATCCGCCTCAATGTCTGGATGTTTCGGACGATGTGTCGTGCGGTTCTGGGCGAGCTGTATAATCATCATTTTGGTTCGCTGATCCTGATGAAGAAGCACATCGTGAAGGAACAGGAAGCGCTGCAGAACGAGGATCAGAGCGAGATGATCCGTCTGTACTATGATTTCTACCGGGAGATGTTCCGGCTGGCGCGTCGGGAGCTCGTGATCGAGGCGATGCAGCGGACAAGCTTCGATATGTGCCGTCTGCTCGGGCTGCTGGAGGACCGGCAGCGATGGGCGGAGCTGATGGAGACGCATGAGGATATGGTGCACGCGCTCGCGAAGCATCATTATGAGGACAGCATCGAAGCGATGGAAACGGGCTTCAATCTCTATGAGCCGATCCTCACGCTGTGTCAGCAGCAGTATCCAAAGTATTTTGAAAATCCGAAAGGAGTAGAGAAGATATGAAAATTGCAGTTTTAGGTGCAGGTGCCATGGGTGGTCTGTACAGTGCGTACCTGAGCCGGCACAACGAGGTGACGGTCATCGACGTCAACGCACAGGTCGTGGAGAAGATCAATGCAGACGGCCTCGAGGTGCAGGAGCCGGATGGTGCGTCCGCGGTTTATCATCCGCATGCGGTGCTGTCTACCGAGGGGATGGAGCCGGTTGATCTGATCGTCGTGTTCGTGAAGGCGATGTTCAGTGAGAGTGCGCTGAATAACAACCGTAGCATCATCGGTCCGGAGACCTATCTCATGACGCTGCAGAACGGCAGTGGCCACGAGGATATGCTCGGTAAGTTCGTACCGCAGGAGCACATCATCATCGGTACGACCCAGCATAACGCAAGCGTCGCCGGCTTCGGTGTGACGAAGCACGGTGGCAGCGGCATGACCCATATGGGCTGTGTGACCGGCGATGTAAACCGTCTTCAGAAGTTCGCCGATGCGTTCACGGCGTGCGGTCTCGATGCGGATGTATCTGACGGCGTGCAGAAGATGATATGGAACAAGATGTTTACCAATGTCTCGGCCAGTGCACTGACGGGTGCACTGCAGGTTCCGCTCGGCTACATTTCTGCCGATGAGAATGCCTGGAAGCTCTGCTGTCAGCTGATCCGCGAGGCGGTGGATGTCGCAGCGGCGCTCGGCATGGACTTCGATTATGATGAAAAGGTCGCCGAGGTCAAGGCGGTATGCGATAAGAGTCCGAATGGTCTCACCAGCATCTATGCCGATCTTCGCGATGGTCGTCGCAGTGAGGTGGATACTATCAGCGGCAGCATCGTCCGTGCGGGTGTAAAGGCCGGCGTACCGACCCCGAGCCACAGCTTCCTGGTGGGTCTCATCCACGCGATGGAGAACCGTCCGAGAGCATAAGCGGGCGGGTGCCGAGTGGAAGCATTGCCCTCATGGAAATGGATGGCGGGTGGCACCGGAGTGTAGACATTGCCCGCATGGAAAGTGAGGGTGTGCAAGCATATGAATCATCATGCACCTTGGGTGCATCGTGAGATAAATCAAGTATCTGTCCGGCGCGTTTCGTGTTTCGAGGAAGCGGGGAGAGTGCCGGAACACACATCAATTTAAGGAGGATATTCTTATGTCCGAAGAGTTCGTAACCTATGACTGGGAGGCTGGAAAGCCGAAGACCGTCGCTGCAGATCAGCTTCCACCAAAGGAGTATACCAAGGGTGGACTTCACATCGTCGACCTCAGCAAGTGCATCGATCCGAGCACCGAGAGCCGTCGCTGCAACTTATGGCGTTTCAACACCGGTGGTGTCGTACCTGATTTCCATACCAACGTAGATATCGGAAGCCACCTCGGTACACACTGTGAGTGTCCGTACCACCATGACAGCAACTGGCCGAGCGTTGCAGAGCTTCCGCTTGATCAGTTCATGGGTCGTGGTATCTACTGCACACTGGATCTTCCGGAGGATCACCAGATCACCGCTGAGGATCTCGAGAAGGCACTCGGCGGCTGGATCCAGGAGGGCGATACCGTCATCCTCGACAGCCCGCACAAGATCCCGCCATTCACGAAGCTGACCGGCGGCCCGACCGACCATCGTCTTCAGGTTGGTGCAGACATGGCGCAGTGGCTCGCAGATCACAAGGTACAGTGCGTGGGCTTCGGTGATGGTGTAGCCATCGAGGGCG
Source organism: Lachnospiraceae bacterium (assembly GCA_030540075.1). Lineage (GTDB taxonomy): Bacteria > Bacillota > Clostridia > Lachnospirales > Lachnospiraceae > Oribacterium. The sequence goes on along the minus strand of JAUNWX010000006.1, from coordinate 18,735 downwards.
ATGTTCGTAACGTAAAGCCGTTCCATGATATTCTGATGGCGCAGAATGTAACCTTCCTCGAGGTTCTGTGCAACCTGGAGCTTCTGAAGACCGATACTTTCTTCATCAGCTATGCTCCGATGAACATCATCGGCCTCGACTCCTGCCCGACACGTGTATACGCGATCGAGGGTATGCCGGGCTTCACTCGCTGATCAGCGGGTGTGATGAGGCATCACAATCTAAGGTGATCGAAAAGGCTTCCCCTTCCGGGAGGCCTTTTTCTGAAAAAGCTTATATTCATCAAAAAGGAGAGTTCCTATGGAAGGAAATATGAAGCATCTCTTCGATTTTATCGGGACGACGGCGCTCGTGACGGGTGGAACCAGTGGTCTCGGTCATGCCATCGCGGAGGCCTTTCTGCAGAACGGGGTCGATGTTGCGGTCTGCAGTCGTCATCCGGAGAGTGCGGAGGATCTCGCGGAGCTTGCGAAGGCCGAGGGTCGGCGCTATCTGCCGATCTACTGCGACATCACGGATGAGGCGAGTGTCGAGGCGATGGGCGACATCCTCGAGAAGGAGTTCGGCGGCGTGACGATGCTCGTCAACAGTGCCGGTATGAACATCCTGAAGCATGCCGAGGACTATGATGCGGCGAGTTTCAACCGGGTCATGAATCTGAACGTCACCGGTACGCATATCGTCAGCAAGCTCTGTGCGAAGCGCTGGATGATCCCGGCGCACAAGGGCCGTATCGTGAACCTGTCGTCCGCGAAGGCGTTCCTCGGTACCGATCGTGACTACACCGCGTACTGCGCAAGTAAGGGTGCCATCAACATGTACACCGCCCAGCTCGGCTGTGAGTGGGCGAAGTTCGGTATTTCGGTCAATGCCATCGCCCCGACCTTCGTCGTGACGCCGATCAATGCCGACCGCCTCGCGGATCCGGACTTCTATAACGCACTGGTGCGTCGCATCCCGATGGGGCGTCTCGGCACCGGGAAGGATATGGCCGCTGCGGCGCTGTTCCTCTGCTCCGAGGGCGCGGAGTTCATCACCGGCGTGACCCTGAAGGTGGACGGCGGTGTGACCTCGATGCAGTGATTTTATAACAGTGCAGGCAGTGGGGACCCGGCGGGGCGGCAACGGAGGCACAGTACTCCGAGACCGGTTCAATCTAAGCCGGGGACTCCGCTGCCTGAACTGTTACGTGATTTTAAGAGAAGGAGAAAATCATGATATCTGGAAATATCCACGAAAATGAAAATCTGAGTTTCCTGCCGGCGGCGTTGCAGCGTGCCGTGCAGTTTCTGAAGGAGAACAATCTCGCGGCGCACGAGCCGGGGAAGTTCGAGCTCGACGGTGATAAGATGATCCTCCAGGTCATCGACCAGGACACCGCTCCGCGCGAGCAGCTGCGTCCGGAGTGTCACCGTAAGTACGTCGATGTACAGTTCCTCGCGGCCGGTGGTCCGGAGCGCATCGGCTGGTATCCGGACCTCGGCGACAACGAGATCGACGAGAACCTGCTTGATACCCCGCGTGACATCTGCTTCTATAAGAACAACGCAAACGCCCGTGAGGGCATCATTGAGATGCAGCCGGGCAGTTACGCGATGTTCTTCCCGTGGGATGTGCACGTACCGGCCATCCAGGTCGACGCACCGGCTCACATCCGGAAGATCGTCATCAAGGTAGCGTTCGATACCTGCCTCTGAGCAGAGAGTGCTGCGAGACGGTGTGAAGGTGCTTCGTGCAGGGGTCTGACCCCACTAAATTTTTCTAAACAGAATCTAAACAGAAGTTTATGGGGGCAGACCCCATTAAGTCGAGGTGAACATCGTGGAAGTGAATCGATATTTAGCGGAGATTGCGAAGGGAGAGCCGGCGGCGCGGCGGGCAGCGCTGGAGGCGGCGCTCGCGGCGGAGGGCTTCACGCCGGAGATCCAGGAGACCGCGGCGGATGAAAAGCACCGGGCGGCGCGCAACTATCTGATACGGAGCGAAAGCGCCGAGGCCTGTCCGCTGTTCTGCGCGCACTACGATGCGCATCCGGGCAGTGAGGGGGCCAATGATAATGCCGCGGGTGTATGCATTACACTGGCCCTGGCGGCTGCGCTGCGTGCGCAGGGTGTGCCGGCGGAGTTTGCCTTTTTCGATGGCGAGGAGAGCGGACACAGTGGTGCGAAGCTGTTTCTCGAGGAGCAGACGCGGGAGTACAGCTGTATCGTGAATCTAGATATGTGTGGCTATGGTGATACGATCACGGTGTATGCGCGTGGCAGCGAGAAGCGCGAGGGTGCGCGGGCGTTCTGTCTGAAGGAGCGGCTCGCGGCGCATGGCGCAGAGCTCGTGCGTTATCTGCCGGAGGGCGATGATGTGTGCTTCACGACGCGCCGGCAGCCGGTGCTGAGCATCGCCATCATGCCGAAGTGGGATACGAAGTACCTGACGGCGATGGCGGCGCAGGGGAGCGGACTCCTTGGGCGCACGCCGGAGTTCCAGATGATGGTCGGCGAGATGGAAGTCGCGTCCACGATGCACGGCGGCTACCGCGATGCGCTGCAGTATGTGCAGCCGGAAGCGATGCAGCAGGTCTTCGAGTACCTGCTGGACTGCGCGACGCATCCGGCGCCGGCGAAGAAGAGATTTGGATTTTTCTGATTTAAAAAGCGTCTCCGGGATACCGGCGACGCTTTTTTTATATAATTATGATGTTTCACTGACGGTGAAGTAGTCCGGATGCCGCTCGATTTTATCCATGAGGTTACCACGGAAGCTGGTGAGGTGCTCGCTGATCTTCGTTTCGGCGCGGACGTCGTCCGGGAGGCCGAGCAGGAGATAGTCGCAGAACTCGCGGTGCTGACGGTTGACGCGGGTGAAGTCGCAGTTACCCTCGAAGACATCGAGGTAGCGGAGGCGGTCATAGTGGGAGACGAGGCCGCGCATCGCGAGCCAGGTGTGGGAGCGGCCGCCGAAGTAGTACATCATGCGGTGGAACTCGTCGTCGAGCTGGATGATCTCGTCCACCGAGTCCTCGACGTGGTCGAGGAGGGCATCCTGCTTCCGCATGCACTCCATCAGTTCCTGGATTTGACTGCGGCCGATCTTTCCGGCCACGTCCCGGAGCAGTGCACTCTCGAGCAGAAGACGGGTCGAGTGGCCCTCCTTGACGAGCGTCGGGTCGATGCGGCTGACCCGGGTTCCGCGCTGCGGGAAAATATCGACCAGCCACTCACTCTGCAGGGTGGTCAATGCTTCGTGCACAGGTGTACGGCTCATCCCGAGGGCACGCGCGAGCTCGACCTCGTTAAGCGGCTCGCCCGGCTTCAGCCGGAGGGTCATGATATTCGAACGCAGTACGCGGCAGGCGTACGCGCGGTTGTTTTCGTCTTTATGTGGCGCTGGGATGATCAGGTTCATGTGAAAGACTCCTTTCGAGAAACTCACTATAGCTAATATATCAGTTCAACGCTTGCTTTTCAAGCGAATGTATACAAAAATCGCATAAAATATGAACAAATAAGAAGAAAAATATAGAAAAATCAGTCAAATACGGCTTGAAATGCATCTGTGAACTGTGCTATGCTAGCGCTAGTGAAAAACAACTGATATATCATTAGGTAGCAGATAGGATTTACATTTAAAGGAGAGTTTTATTATGAGCATTCGTGTACCGGTAGAAACTGTGAAGGCAACTGTCAAGCAGGCATTTCTGAACCTTGGTTTAACAGAGGAGCAGGCAGAGCAGTGTGCAGAGATCCACACCGAGAGCAGCCTGGAGGGTATCGAGAGCCACGGTCTCAACCGTGTACCTCGTTTTGCACAGTATGTACAGAAGGGCTGGGTCGATATCAAGGCGAAGCCGGAGCTGGTTGGTGCGAAGGGTGCCGTCGAGAACTACGATGGTCACCTCGGCATCGGTACACTGAATGCCACCTTCTGCATGGATCGTGCGGTAGAGCTCGCAAAGGTACATGGTATCGGCTGCGTCGCACTGAAGAACACGACCCACTGGATGCGTGGTGGTTCCTATGCATGGCAGGCAGCACAGGCCGGCTTCATCGGTATCAGCTGGACCAACACTGAGAGCTGCATGCCGATGTGGGGCTCGAAGAAGCCTGGTGTCGGTAACAACCCGTTCTGTATCGCGATTCCGCGTAAGAGCGGCCCGATCGTCCTCGATATGGCGATGAGCCAGTATGCTTACGGTAAGCTCGGCGTATATCGTCTCGCCGGTAAGCAGCTTCCGTATCCGGGAGGCTTCGATAAGGATGGTAACCTGACCAGTGATCCGGCAGCGATCGAGGCCAGCGGACGTATCCTTCCGACCGGTTACTGGAAGGGTACCGGTATGGCGATTGCCCTCGACCTCGCAGCCGCTGCGATGGCGAATGGTAAGACGGGTGCGGATATGGACCGTGAGGGTCGTGGAAGCTGCACCGGCTGCTGCCAGATCTTCATCGCGTATGATCCATACCTCTTCGGCGATGAGGAGGAGATCCAGGCGAAGTTCGATGATCGTGTAGCCGCTGCAGATGCGACCGAGCCGGATCACGAGGGTGGTCACGTAACCTGCCCTGGTGAGCGTACCGCTGCGACCCGTGAGCGTAATCTCCGTGAGGGTGTCGTAGTCGATGAGCAGATCTGGCAGCAGTGCCTCGATCTCGCCGCCGGCAAGATGGAGACGAAGGACATCTCCGCAGCCTGCGTACTCGATAACATGCAGGACGAGGAGAAGAAGTAATTACTTCTGTTCGGACGAAGGTCAGATCCGGAAAAATCTATTCTTTGCCTTTCATGGCATCGTGCTCTCAAATGGAGATGTGAATGGATGCCGGGACTCGATTCTGGTCAGCATATGAAGCGTATACCGGGCCTGCGGACGGTCGCAGGCTCATACTATAAAGTTTGAATCTGAGAAGGAGTACACTATGTTTTTTTCACCATTAAATCTTTCGACCAAGTATAACTATCTCGATGAGAAGTTCCAGGCTGCCTATAAGTGGCTCGCAGAGACCGACCTCGACAACACGCCGGTCGGCAGCTATCCGGTATGCGAGGGTGTGACGGCAAACGTACAGGAGTACACCAGCTTCCCTGCAAACGAGGGCTTCTTCGAGACTCACGACAGGTTTTTCGACATCCAGTATGTGATCTCCGGCAAGGAGCAGTTCGGCTACTGCAAGCGCG
>JAUNWX010000006.1:0-13463 GCA_030540075.1 Lachnospiraceae bacterium | reverse complement strand
TTCGACATCCAGTATGTGATCTCCGGCAAGGAGCAGTTCGGCTACTGCAAGCGCGAGGGCCTCGTACTGAAGGAGGATCATCCGGAGAATGACCTTAAGTTCTATGAGGAGCCGGCACTCAGCGGTACCGTACTTCTGCTTCCGGGTGATATGATCGTCGTTGCACCGGAGGATGCACATAAGCCACGTACCTGCACGGCAGAGGGACCAGAGTTCGTTCGCAAGGTCGTGGTAAAGGTCGCTGTTTAATCTGAAAGAGGAGAAAATTATGAAAGCTATCAAACTGGCAGAGCCGTGGAAGGTTGCCTGTGTAGACATCGAGAAGCCGGTACCGAAGGAGGGAGAGGCGCTGATTAAGATCGTGACGGCGGGCATCTGCGGCAGCGATATCGGTGCATTCCGTGGCACCAACGGCCTCGTTTCCTACCCGCGTGTGATCGGACATGAGCTCGCAGGTATCGTTGAGTCGATTCCGGAGAATAACAAGAAGGGCATCAAGGTCGGCGACCGTGTCGTCGTGGATCCGTATCTGTACTGTGGTCACTGCTATCCGTGTAAGATCGGCCGCACGAACTGCTGTACCGATCTCAAGGTCCTCGGTGTGCATGTCGATGGCGGTATGGCAGAGTACTACTGCCACCCGGCGGATATGCTGATCAAGATCCCGGAGGGCATGAGCTGGGAGCAGGCAGCGATGGCAGAGCCGCTGACGATCAGCCTTCACGGCATTCACCGTGGCGGTCTGAAGGCAGGTGAGTACTGCGCGATCATCGGTGCAGGTCCGATCGGTCTCGTGGCCGGCATGGTGGCACAGGCATACGGTGCACATGCGATCCTCCTTGATCTCGTGCAGGAGCGTCTCGACTTCGCGAAGAGCCTCGGCATCGAGTACACCATCAACTCCGGCACGGAGAATCCGGTGGAGCGTATCAGTGAGATCACAAACGGTGAGATGGCGCATCAGGTGATGGAGTGCTCCGGTGCAAATCCGGCGGTTCGCCAGACCCTCGACCTCGTATCGAACGCGGGTCGTATCACCCTGACTGGATGGCCGAAGAAGGAGACCAGTCTTCCGACCGATATGATCACGAAGAAGGAGGTCGACATCCGCGGTGCACGTACCAGTGCCGGTGAGTTTGAGGAGGCCCTTGATCTCATCTTCACGAAGAAGGTCGACATGATGAAGATCATGACGAAGACCGTCACCATGGATGAGGCGCCGGCGACCATCATCGACATCGAGAAGAACCCGGGTGACTATATGAAGGTCGTCGTACGCGTCAGCGACGAGGACTGATCGTCTCTATTTAACACGCCAGCTACACTTTTTCCTATCCTATAAAGCAGAATCCCCCGCGCCGTGTGGTGCGGGGGATTTTGCTCGTGTATGTCCTCCGGGCATGCACTGCATGCTTCCCATCACTGTTTCTTCGTGCGGTGGTACATGAGGAGGGAGAGCACGAGGATGCCGATGCATGGGACGAGGTTCGCAGCCATGCCGGCCTGGAGGGAGATGGCGTCGCCGATGCGGCCGATGATGTACGGCATGAGGATGGCACCGCAGGTGGCGGCGCTGAGGAGGGTGCCCATGGAGGCGGGGCTGGTCATCTGGCCGACGCCGGCGAGGGCGAGCGGGTTTACGCCGGCCATGGCGAAGGCGAAGAGGAAGAGGGCGATGCTGGCGGCCACCGGGGTATGCATCTGCACGAGGATGGCGTAGAGCACGGTGAGGCCGAGGCCCATGATGCTGAGGGTCTTATAGAGGTTCTTCACCGGGAAGACGAAGGCGATCAGGAGGCGGGCGATGAGGGTCGAGCCCCACATGATCGAGACGGTGTAGTTCGCGAGGGTGCCGCTCAGGATCTGTTCGCTCTTGAAATAGGTGACGAGCCAGCCGTTGACGGACTGTTCGGCTGCGTTCTGACAGAAGACGAGCGCAGTCAGGATCCAGAAGGTGCTGTCCCGGAGGAAGGCGAAGGTGTGGTCGCCTGCATTGGCGGAAGCGGAAGTGGTGGTCGAAGGTGACGTCCGCTCGTCCGGGAGCTTCGTCACGAGGAAGAGGAACCACATGAGGAGGCCGGCGAGGGCGATGCCGATCATCGGGGCGTGGGCGTCGATGCCGAGGAAGGCCTGGATGAGGAAGGGGCAGAGCAGGGCGCCGGCAGCGTAGCAGGCGTGGAGGACGTTCATCGCACGGGTGCGCTCGATCGCGTTGGTGCTGACGAGGACGTTGCAGTTTGTGATGGCGCTGCCCTTGGCAAGGCCAATGATGAGAAAGGCGATGGCCAGGAGGCCGAAGATGCCGGTGAAGGTGCAGAGCAGGTAGCCGAGGAAGTAGCCGATGGTGAGGAGCAGGACGGCCTTTTTCGCGCCGATCTTTGCCGGGAGGACGCCCGCGAGGAAGGAAGCGACGATGTTGCCGGCGGACATGATCGAGAGGAGCGTGCCGGTCGACGAGAAGCTGAGATCATAGCTGTCACGGAGAATCGACACGACGACGCCACTCGAGATGGCGCAGATGCCGGAGAGGAAGAAGAGGATGAAGCCGGCGTTCCGGAGTGCCGGGTTTTTTTGGGTGGTGGTGGACATGGGTGCCTCCTGATTTTTATTCATGAAGTGGATTATAGCACATTGGCCCTTAATTTATGATAGGATAAAAGGAGATTCTGCGTTCAGGAGGTAGGGCTATGTACGATGGTGGCGGTAAGAAAAATCTGAATCTTCTGATACTCGAGGTCCTGAAGGATTATTCGGATGAGGAGCATGCGCTTACGCAGCAGCGGGTGCTGCAGCTTCTGAAGGAGAACTACGGGGTGGTGTGTGACCGGCGTTCGGTCCGGAACAACATCGACTGTCTCATCGAGTACGGCTTCGATATCGATACGGAGAAGGGCTACCGGCTGATGTCGCGGACCTTCGATGATGCGGAGCTGCAGATGCTCATCAATTCGGTGGTTTTCTCGAAGTTTCTGACGAAGGCGCAGGCGAAGCAGTTGATCGATAAGCTGGTCGATGAGAGCAGCCGGCACTTCAAGCCGCGCTTCACGCATCTCGCCAATATCACGACGCTTCAGCATACGGAGAACAAGCAGGCGATGATCAACCTGGATCTCATCGATGAGGCCATCGAGCGGAAGCAGAAGCTGTCCTTCATCTACAATAGCTACGGGACGGATCGGCGGATGCATCCGCGGCGGAAGGAGCCGTACATCTATAATCCCTATCAGATCGTGATGTCGAACGGTTACTTCTACCTCGTCGGCAACTATGATAGGTACGAGACGATCTCGCATTACCGCATCGACAAGATGACGAACATGGAGATCCTCGACGAGGAGCGGAAGCCGGCGCGGGAGGTGAAGGGCATGGAGCATGGTCTCGACCTGCCGAAGCATATGGCGGAGCATGTCTACATGTTCTCCGGTGAGTCGGTGACGGTGCTGCTTCGGACGAGTCAGCGCAGCATGGACATGCTCTATGACTGGTTCGGAAAGGACTTCCAGATCGTCGAGCAGTACGAGGACGGGATGATGGATGTCCGCCTCCGCTGCAATCAGGAGGCGATGGAGTACTGGGCGCTCCAGTACGGCAAGTACGTGACGGTGCTTGAGCCGGCGGAGCTTCGCGAGAAGCTGCGGACGGACATCGCGGAGATGGCCGCACGATACCAGGACGCGACGGGTGATGTATGAGACGCGTCGATGAAGAGGAACGCGGGAAGCCCCGGGCCGTGGTGGCGCAGACTGCGTGACGGAGCAGTGATGAGTTGCCGGGCAGAGGCATTGGCATAGAAATAGGAGATGAATATATGAAGATAAATGAATTTAAGAGAACCGGAACGACGTCGGAGGAGATTTCTGAGCGGGAGCAGCGGCATCGCATCCTCGCGCGGGAGGCAGCGGAGGAGAGTATCGTTCTGCTGAAAAACGACGGGGTGCTGCCGCTTCCGACGGGGATTCCGGTGGCGCTGTTCGGCGCAGGTGCGGGGCTCACGATCAAGGGCGGCACCGGCTCCGGGGATGTGAATGTGCGGCACAGTGTGTCGATCTATGACGGTTTCACGCTGGCGCGTGTGCGGGTGACGAGCAAGGACTGGATCGAGGATTACGAGGAGCGCTACGAGCTCGCGCGGCAGGCGTGGAAGAAGCAGATCCTCGACGGGTGCGGCGGCAGTACCGACGGGCAGCTTTTCTTCGATACCTATACGAGTCACGCCTTCGAGATGCCGGAGGGGCGTCCGATCGAGGACACGGATGTGCAGGACGCGAAGACCGCGGTCTACGTGATTTCCCGCGTGGCCGGCGAGGGCAGCGACCGTCATCTCGCGCAGGGCGACTACTACCTCACGGATCATGAGCTCGAGGATCTCCGCGTGCTTGCGATCCTGGTCGAGAAGATCGTGATCGTGATCAATGCCGGTGCGCCGGTCGATCTCACGGTGCTCGAGGCGATGCCGGAGGTGAAGGCGATCCTCTTCATGGGTCAGGCCGGCGAGGAGGGCGGTAATGCCTGTGCGCGCATCCTGCTCGGATTTGTAAATCCGTCGGCGAAGCTGACCGCGACCTGGGCGAAGCGCTACATGGACTATCCGGGTGCGATGGAGTTCAGTGATGTCCGCGCGCAGCTTGCGGAGGGCAATGTCTCCGACCGGGACGCCCTGCTCGCGCGTTCACGCTATGAAGAGGGCATCTATGTCGGCTACCGTTACTTCGATTCCTTCGGCGTGGAGCCGCGCTACCACTTCGGCCATGGTCTTAGCTACACCTCGTTTGCCATCACGGCGGAGGCACCGCGGGCCGCAGCGGATGGACTGTACATCCCGGTGACCGTCGAGAATACCGGAAATCCGTACGCCGGAAAGGAAGTCGTGCAGGTCTATGCGGCCTGCCCGCAGCCGGCAGCGATTTCCGCTGCCGATGGCGTGAAGGCAGCGGCAACAGATGCGACGGCGGAGACATTGGCGGAAGCGGCGGTGAACGGCAGCGCAGGCGCGGAGGCGTCAGCGCAGGGCGTGAAGGTCGAGGCGAAGGAGTATAAGCGGCTCGTGGCGTTCCGGAAGACGCGGCTTCTCGCACCGGGCGAGCAGGAGGCGATGACCCTCCACGTGGACGGGCGCGCACTCGCCAGCTTCCGCACGGACTACGATGCGGCGCATGGTGCGTGGGTGATCGAGGCCGGCCGCTACGCGATCTTCGTCGGCGACAGCTCGGAGGAGAGCCGGCTGCAGCTTGCGGGCGTGGTCGAGGTCGCAGAGGAGAAGGTGCTGGAGATCGTGCCGCACATCTGTCCGGTGAAGGATGCGGATTTCCGTGAGTGCGCGACGCCGGTGGAGAGCCTTCGCCGGAAGACGCAGGCCTGGAGCGACCGCTGGGCGACGATGAAGCAGGCGGCGCAGCAGGGGAAGCAGATCGCGGGACTCAGCGCAAAGCTCGGCTGGACACAGGCGCTCGGGGAGACCGTGTGGGCGCCGGGCGAGGAGCCGGTGTTCCGGAATGCGCAGGACGACATCGACCGGATGGCGCATGCGATCGCCAGCGCGCTCGAGGTGAAGGACCTGATTCCGCTTCTGATGGGCGAGTTTGACATGCATGCGTCGGCGCTCGGCTCGGCGGGTCAGCGGGTGCCGGGTACGGCGGGCGAGACCAGTCGTGCCCTGGAGGAACTGCTCCATGTGCCGGGTATCTCGATGGCAGATGGTCCGGCGGGCCTGCGCCTGACCCGTTCGTATCTTGTGGAGCGCGCGACGGGCGAGGCCCTCAGCGTCGGCATCGATGCAAACCTCGAGAATGGTTTCTTCGCGTCGGAGCCGACTGAACCGGAGAAGTATGAGCGCTGGTACCAGTTCACGACGGCCTGGCCGGTGGGTACGAACCTCGCGCAGACCTGGAATGAGGAGCTGCTCGGGGCGGTGGGCCGTGCGACGGGTATCGAAATGGAGGAGTTCCATGTGGCCTGGTGGCTCGCACCGGGCATGAACATCCACCGGAATCCGCTGAACGGACGTAACTTCGAGTATTATTCGGAGGATCCGCTGCTCACCGGAAAGATGGGGGCGGCGATCACGAAGGGCGTGCAGACACTTCCGGGTGTCGGCACGACGATCAAGCACTTCGCCTGCAATAATCAGGAGAACAACCGCATGGGTGTCGACGCGATCGTGTCTGAGCGGGCACTGCGTGAGATCTACCTGCGCGGCTTCGAGATCGCGATCAAGGAGAGCCAGCCGATGTGCATCATGACGAGCTACAACGAGATCAACGGGGTGCACAGTGCGAACAATGCCGACATCTGTACGGAAGCCGCGCGGCGGGAGTGGCACTTCCAGGGTGTGATCATGACGGACTGGGCGACAACATTGGCCTATGGCGGAGCAGACGCAGCCGGTTGCATCACGGCAGGCAACGACCTCATCATGCCGGGCGCGGCATCTGACCTCGAGAATATCGAGCAGGCGTATGCCGAGGGTCGACTCAGCGAGGCGGACATCCGGGGCTGTGCGGAGCGCGTGCTGAACATCGTGCTCAGGACGAATGGATACGAGGACGCGACGAGTTACTACGCACGCTTCGCGTGAACGCGCGTCGGACAAACAGCATTCAGATTAGAACGGTCTTCCGTGATGGAGGCCGTTCTTTTTGTGGGGAGCGCTTCTTGTATTTAGAGGCGGGGACCGTTATAGTAGACGCAGTATATTTGTAAGGGAGAGTGTTATGGCTAAACTGATTTTCCGCTACGGCGCGATGGGCAGCAGTAAAACGGCGAATGCGCTGATGGTGCGCTACAACTATCTGGAGAAGGGCTATGTGCCGTATCTTCTGAAACCGGCGACGGACACGCGCGATGGGAAGAGTGAGATCAAGTCACGTATCGGACTGCACGCGGAGTGCGAGCTGGTGTCGAGCTTCCTTGAGCGGCTCGAGACGATTGATTTCGTGAAGGAGACGGTCATCATCATCGATGAGGCACAGTTCCTGAGCCCGGAGGAGGTCGAGGCCTTCGCGCATATCGTCGACGATAAGGAAATCACCGTCATCTGCTATGGTCTGATGACGGATTTTCAGAGCCGGCTGTTCCCGGGCTCGCAGCGCCTCTGTGAGTTGGCGGACCGTCTCGAGGAGATCCCGACGCTCTGCTGGTGTGGCAAGAAGGCGCACTTCAATACACGTTTCAGCGACGGAAAGATCGTGCGCACCGGTGCCCAGGTCATGCTGGGCGGCAATGAATCCTACGTGGCGCTGTGCCGGAAGCACTACTTCGAAGGCCGGTTGCACGGCGACCGCCCGCAGGAGGACCTGACGCGGGACATTGCGGGGGTATAAGAGCGGAAAGTACACAAAAGCCGGATTTTGAAAATCGTGGATAGTTCGCTTCAGAGCAACGGGAAGAAGGAATGGCAGCAGGGGGTGTGAAGGCATGCGAAATCGGCGGAAGGTGAAAAATAACAGCAAAGATCGGAAGATAGAACTGTGGATGCTCGCTGTGATCATGCTCGTGGTCCTGCTTTCCGGATGCGGCGCCCGCAGGGGCGCTGCCGATGTATCTGCGACAAAATCAGCGCAGATCGTGGAAGAAACGGATGTCTCTGGGCATGCGCAGCGCTACGGCGGTGATTCTGATAAATCGTCATCCGAAGCCACTGTGAATGGCCTGCTATCGTTCTCCGAGCTCTCCGAGATCCCGGATGGCAGTTACTGGATCCGGGTATCGATGACGGGTGGCTCCGGCCGCGCGTCGATCAGTTCGCCGACGGGCTTCTATGTAAAGGACGGGCAGGCGACGGCGGACATCCACTGGTCGAGCGCAAGCTACGACTACATGAAGCTGGACGGCGTGCGCTACGAAGCCTTCACCGACGCTGCCGGTCACTCCGCGATGACGATCCCGGTGTCGGCGCTCGACACAGCCATCCCGGTGCTCGCCGATACGACCGCGATGTCGAAGCCGTATGAAATCGAGTACGAGCTGAGCTTCGACGGCAGTGCGCTGCTTCCGATGGCGGACGCGTCGATGGCCGAGGCGCACGCTCTGCCGACCGACGAGCTGCAGCGGGCAATGCAGTCGGCCACCACGCAGGTGGCGGATGCGGGAAGTTCAGACAGCGCAGCAGGCAATGGAAACAGCACGAGCGCGGGAAGTAATCTGGCCGCGGCAGCAGGCGACGCGCAGGCGACGAACGTTCAGTCTGGCACGAGTACGGGAACCGCGGGTGCGTCCGGGACGACGGATGCAGATGGCCGTGTGCTCTGGTCAGCAGCCCCGGAGATCGACGGGCTCACCTTCGTTTCGTCCGAGCAGAACGATGTGGCAGAGTACTTCCGCCTGAGCAGCTACGAGGATGCATCCGGCGCGAAGTACCAGCTGCTGGAAACCGCCGGCGGACTGCATTGCTACCTGATCGTGCCGGCGGAGGCGCAGGTATCCGGCAAGTCTTCTGTATCGGCAGAATCGGAAGTGTCATCGAGGGCAGGTACCGAGGCAAATCACGGTGGGAAGAAGTCAGCGAAGGCGGGTACAGAAGCGGAACTCCGCTTCACAGCGCGGGCGTCAGAGGCGAACAGCGCGAATAAGGAAAAGAAGGGCGATGTGCTGGAACTGACGGTGCTGCAGCAGCCGCTCACGACGACCTACGTTGCGGCGAGTGCGGTGATGGCACCGCTCTGTGATATCGGCGCGGTAAGTCAGATCCGTTTCTCCGGTCTCCGGGAAGAGGGCTGGTACGTGGACGAGGCGCGTGCGGCGATGAAGGAGGGCACGATGCTCTTTGCTGGCAAATATTCGGAGCCGGACTATGAGACGCTGCTCCGGGAGGGCTGTGACCTCGCCCTGGAATCCACGATGATCTACCGTGCGCCGGAGGTGACCGAAAAGCTGAACGCCCTCGGTATCCCGGTCTACATCGACTACTCCAGCTACGAGCCGCACGTGCTCGGTCGCCTCGAGTGGGTCCGCGTGTACGGCGCACTGTTCGGCCACGAAGAGAAGGCGCAGCAGTGGTATCAGACGGAGCGCGATCGCATCCTCGCGATTCAGAAAACCGCAGAGAAAAGCAGTCCGACGGTCGTCTACTTCTATGTGAACGCCTCCGGTCAGATCCAGGTGCGGCAGCCGAACGATTACATCCCGGAGCTGCTCGAGCTCGCCGGTGCGCGTTACCTCGCGCCGGACATGTCGGGCCTCAGCGGCAGCCGGAAGAGCAACGTCACGGTTTCCCTGGAGGATTTTTACAGTAGCTGTAAGGATGCCGACTACCTCATCTACTCTGCGACCCTCGACCGACCACTCAGCTCCATTCAGGAGCTGCTCGAAAAAAATGCGCTCTTCGCTGATTTCAAGGCCGTGCAGGAGGGCCATGTTTACACGACCGACAAGGACTTCTACCAGCTGAGCGATCGCATGGCGGACTTCGCCGAGGATGTCAGCCGGATGCTGCAGGGCCAGGACGACATGCATTTTTTGAGTCGAGTATACTGAAAGCCATCAACGGATGCTGTATACAGAAGGGAATGCGCGGATGAGTGAATTTCAGCGGGAAAACCGAAGACGTACGCGGCGGTATGCGATCGTATTCGCATGCCTTTTTCTCGTGCTGCTTCTTATTTTTTATGCCAATGTCTCCACCGGTACGGTCGCACTCGGCGGTGACCTCGTGTCGCAGACCATCCTCTGGCGCATCCGCCTGCCGCGGGTCTGCCTCGCGATGATCCTCGGCGGCGCGCTTGCGCTGAGCGGCTTCCTGCTCCAGACCTTCTTCGAAAATCCGATCGCCGGACCCTACATCCTCGGCATCTCGAGTGGCGCGAAGCTGACCGTCACGCTGTCGATGCTGCTCACCCTGACGAAGCTCCGGACCACCAGCGCAGCCATCAATGTCGTGGCCGCCTTCATTGGCGCCCTCCTGTCGACCGGCTTCATCCTGCTGATTTCGAAACGCGTACAGCACATGGCATCGATCCTGATCGGCGGCATCATGATCGGCTACGTCGCGAGTGCGATCACCGATTTTCTCATCACCTTCGCGGAGGACGCGGACATCGTGAACCTGCACGGATGGTCGCTCGGCTCGTTTTCGGGCGCGGACTGGACGGACGTGCGTGTGTCGCTCGCGGTCGTGGGCGTGACGATGGTGCTGATTTTCGCGATGTCGAAGCAGATCGGCGCGTTCCGGCTCGGTGAGGGCTATGCGCGCTCCCTCGGGGTCGACGTCCGGCGCTTCCGCACGATCCTCATCCTGCTCTCGAGCATCCTGTCGGCGACCGTCACCGCCTTCGCCGGCCCGATCAGCTTCGTCGGCGTGGCGGCCCCGTACATCATGCGGCGCCTGCTCCGCACCTCGGAGCCACGCGTGCTGATACCGGCGGCATTCCTCGGCGGCGCAGCGTTCACGGCGGCCTGCGACCTTCTGGCGCGCACGCTGCTCAGCCCGACCGAGCTCAATATCTCGACCGTCACTTCGCTGATCGGTGCGCCGGTCGTCATCTGGATGCTGCTGCAGGAGAGGAGGAGATGATGCGCGAACAGAAAAATGAATTGTGCTGGGAGGAGACGCGGATCGGCGATGCGGCTTGGAATGGCGCTTCTGTGAAGGAAGGTGGAGCACTCGATGCGCTGCGCAGCCCGGCAGCAGAGATGGTCGGAGCGCAGCACATGGCCGTGCGTGACGTGACGGCGGGCTATCATGGGAAGGTCGTGCTGGACGGGCTTCGCTTCGAGGTACCGCGGGGAGGGATCCTCGTGCTGATCGGGCCGAACGGCGCGGGAAAATCGACCGTGCTGAAGACTCTGTCCCGTGCACTTCTGCCAATGCAGGGGACCGTGATGCTGGATGGCCGGGATCTGCAGCGCTTCTCCGGTGAGGCGCTCGCGCGGGAGGTCGCGGTGATGCTGACGGATCGGGCGAAGCCGGAGCTGATGACCGTGCGGGATGTGGTGTCGCTCGGGCGTTACCCCTATACCGGGCGGCTGGGGCGACTCAACGCAGAGGACGAAGCGCAGGTAAAGGACGCGATGGAGGCCATGGATGTCATGGCGCTTCGCGAGCGGGATTTCCGGGAGCTGAGTGACGGACAGAAGCAGCGGGTACTGCTCGCGCGGGCGCTGGCACAGGATCCGAAGCTCCTGATCCTCGATGAGCCGACCGGCTACCTCGACATCCACTACAAGCTGCAGCTCCTTCGGGTACTGCGGGCGAAGGCGCAGGCCGGCATGACGATCGTGGCCTCGCTTCACGAGATCGAGCTCGCACGGCTGCTCGCGGATCAGCTGCTGACCGTGAAGGATGGCCATGCTCAGCAGATCGGCACAGCGGAGGAGATCTTCCGCGAGGAGATCATCGCGCCGCTCTATGACATCAGCGCGGAGGAGTTCCGGCTGCTGTATGGACGGGCGGAGGATGCAGAAGCGCGCACCCGGCTGTGAGCAGCAGCTGCTGGGGGAATGCTGAACAGATATGGTGTGCCGGGAAGTGGTGGATGGAAGATGACGGGTGCAAGCCGGGAAACAGTGCGGTCGATAACTCGTGGTGAGTGAGACGGACAGGAGTAGTTGGATGAACGAATTTGTCTTTAAAAATCAGAAGAAGCTCCGCTGCGGGCTGACGACCGGCACCTGCGCGGCGGCGTGCGCGCAGGCCGCGATGCTGCGGCTCCTCACCGGACAGGTCCTGTCGGAGGTGACGGTGCGACTGCCGGAGAGCAGGAAGCGCGTCCGGGCGAGTATCGCTGGAGTGTCGTTTCGTGATGAGATTTCGGAAGATAGAGAGGATCGTGAAGCACATCAGGACAGCGATGGAATGTCGCAACTGCAGCAGACGGGATCAGCGGAAAGCAGTCCGGGATCATCTGATCGGCTGGTGACGCTGCTGGTGTATCCGACGGCGGATGGCGGTTTCGCGACCAGGAAGGACGCCGGCGATGATCCGGATGTCACGAACGGCACGGAGATTCGGGCGTATGTTCAGGTTTGTGATGTGGCGTCTGTGCCGGCGGGCGC
Source organism: Lachnospiraceae bacterium (assembly GCA_030540075.1). Lineage (GTDB taxonomy): Bacteria > Bacillota > Clostridia > Lachnospirales > Lachnospiraceae > Oribacterium. The sequence continues at coordinate 1,475 of JAUNWX010000006.1, read as the reverse complement.
GTTTGCGTCAACGGACGGGCGGCTGTATCTCACGGGCGGCGTGGGCGTCGGTCGGGTGACGAAGCCGGGGCTCGAGCAGGCGGTTGGGCAGAGCGCGATCAATCGCGTGCCGCGGCAGATGATCTTCGACGCCGTGCAGCAGGTGCTGGAAGACTTCGGAGAGGAAGAAGAGAAACTTCGGATGGAGAGCATCGTGGCAGAGGACTGTCCATCGTCCATTGCGATGGAAGACAGGCCGAATCATACGAATGGAAAACCGGATGCTGAAAACATCAGATCGAATCGGCTGAATGAAGGAAATGAAAAATCAGAGCAGGCGGAGAAGCGCTGCTACCTGATCACGATTTCAGTGCCAGCGGGCGCGGAGCTCGCACAGCGGACATTTAATCCGATGCTCGGCATCGAGGGCGGGATCTCGATCCTCGGAACGACCGGCATCGTGGAGCCGATGTCGGAGGCCGCCATCGTTGCGACCATCGAAAGCTCGATCCGGCAGGTGCTGGCGATGGAGGATGCCGCTGTTTCGGAAGTGGATGAAGCTGCGGGATGGCCGCGGGCGTCCGCATCGCATGGGAAACAGACGGCGTCGACAGACAGCGGGCGGAAAGAGGATGGAGACATTGGCCGAAGAGCGCGACGGATCCTGGCCGTGCCGGGGAACTACGGGCAGCGCTACGTCGAGCAGCAGCTGGGGCTCCGCGGGGTGCCGGTCGTCGAGGTGTCGAACTACATCGGCGAGGCGATCGACCTCGCGGTGGCCTATGGAGCGACGGATTTTCTGCTGGTCGGCAATGTCGGGAAGCTGGTGAAGCTCGCGGCGGGCATCATGAACACACACAGTCGCGTGGCGGACGGGCGCTGGGAGATTTTCGCGGCGCATCTCGCGCTGTGCGGCGGGACGCGGGCGCAGGTGGCGGCGATGCGCGAGGCGACGACGACCGAGGAGATGCTAACGCGGCTCGAAGAGATGGGACTGCGGGTGCCGGTGATGGCCTCCATCATGGGGGAGATCGAAGCGCACATGGCGCATCGGATCCGAGGACAGATGGACTTCGGCGTGATCGTGTATTCGGAACGCTTCGGGCGCGTCGGGGAGACCGCGGGCGCAGAACGGCTGCTGGTCAGAGCACAGATGCAGGGAGATCGCTATACACTATTCTGAAATTCATCAATCTGTGTATATTATTTTCGGATTATCGTGGCACGTATCCGGACAGACTAGACACGCGAAGAGTTTTCTGGAAATCGTGTATATAAAATCGAAGACCGGATTGGAAAATCAGCGTTAGATTTCGATTTTTATAGACACGATTTTCAGAAAAACACCTGCGTGTCTAGTTTTTCTCCGAAAATCGTTAGCAGAGCGTAAATTTCATATACACAGAATTCAAAAATGACTGAGCGTGTCTATTAGCGTCAGAATAAGAAAATGCCCGTTTGTGAAACGGGCATCTTCAAACACCCCCTGCCCCCTC
>JAUNWX010000032.1:23181-24827 GCA_030540075.1 Lachnospiraceae bacterium | reverse complement strand
TAAACCAAACATACGTTAAGTCAAAATCATAATCGATGCACTTTCCTATAAAGCAGAAAAGGGAGCTGTCGCTCATGCGACAGCTCCCTTGCTGGTCTTTCATCTATGATTTTCCGAGTTTATCGCTATTTTTCTCTGAAATCAAGCAAAATATCTCAGAGATGCCGATCCCTCGTGCCGACGCTGGTGTTCCTGCGGCTGCGGCTACGGCTGCGGTTGCGCTCCGTGCGGACCGTGTGTGCGGTCTGGCGTTCGCGAAGCTGTTCGTCCTCCATGTGTGTGCGGGCGCGCTGCTTCAGGCTGAGCTGGGAAACATCGTTTCTCGCCCGCGTGGTCCTCTGTTCGCGCAGCCGATCTTCGTCCACGCCTGTGTGCGCACGCTGCGATCCATCCTCGCGGCTGTACGAAGTCTTCCGCTCGCGGCGCCGCTCGACGAGGGCGAGAAACTCTTCTTCGGACATCTCCATCTCGCGGAGACGCTGTGCGCGCTTCTCCTGCATGCGGCGGCTTAATTTCCGGTCATCATGAACGTTCTTCAGGCCGACGGCGGTGCCGGAGCCGAGGATGAAGAAGGCCATCACGCCGACGATGGTCAGAACGCTGACCGAGGTCGCGACGGCCACCTTCGTGCTGGTCGGGGTCTCATGCAGGATGACTTCGATGGTCGGCTCCTTCTGGATGAAGTAGCGGCCGACCGTCACGCCGTCTGCGAGGTACTCGATCTGTGCGATCGTATGCGTCGGAATCCCCGACGACGGAAGATTATAGTTCAGCTTATACGTGATGCCGTCCTGGCTCGAGCCCTTCGGCAGGGACAGCAGCACATCGCCCTCGACATGGATATCGGAGGCCTTGCAGCTCTCATCGACGATGGTGTCCGCCACAAAGCGGTTCCGAAGTTCCTCACGATTAAAGAGCACATCAGACACCGGCTGGTTCTCCGTCTGGTTGAAGCCGAGGTCGAGGAGCGCCTTCGTGTCGACGTAATGCGCCGGGTTTTTATCCTGCAGTACGACAGCCACCAGATGACGTCCATCCTGCTCCGCCATGGTGATCAGGGTGTTGCCGGCGAGCTTCGTATAGCCGGTCTTGCCGGCGATGACACGGGAATCCGAATAGGCGGTGTCCTTCCGAAGCATCTTGTGCTCCATGTAGACGGTCTTTCCACCCGGATTCTTAATCGTGCCCGCGAGCTTATAGGACGCATGGGACTCGATTTCCAGGAAGTCCTTGTTCTTCATCGCTTCCGCACCGATCAGTGCCATGTCGTAGGCGCTGGTGTAGTGGTCCTCGGCATAGAGGCCGGACGGGTTTGCGAAGTGGCTGTCCTGGCAGCCGAGTCGTGTCGCCTCCGCATTCATCATGTCGGCGAAGGCCTCGCGAGACCCCGCCACATGGCAGGCGAGTGCATTGCCGCACTCATTCGCGGATTTCAGCAGCAGCGCGTAGAGACAGTCCCGTACCGTCAGGACGTCACCCTCTTCGATCTGGGCATTCGACGACCCGGCGTCAACATTGTACACGTCATCATGACTGAAGGTCACCTGCTCGTCGAGGTCACAGTGCTCCAGCACCACGAGCGCGGTCAGCACCTTCGTGATCGACGCCGGGGCCATCTTTTCGTGCATGTTCTTCTGGAACAGGAC
>JAUNWX010000032.1:0-23081 GCA_030540075.1 Lachnospiraceae bacterium | reverse complement strand
CCTTCGTGATCGACGCCGGGGCCATCTTTTCGTGCATGTTCTTCTGGAACAGGACCGCCCCGGTGTCCGCGTCGAAGACGATGCCGGCGCCCGCGGTGAGCTCCGTGTACGGGAAGCTCCACGCGGCGTACGCGCGCATCGCGAGGAGCGGCGTCCCCAGTGTACATATGAGAAGGGTCATGAGGACGGCAGCGCACGCTCGGCGCCATCGCCCGTGATAATGATAAAACATGAGATTAATTTCCTTTTCGCCTCGCGCAGCCGGCAGAGCCGTAACGGGGCATGTCATACTATTTCTATATTTCTCATCCGTCGGCCAATGTCTACATCGGCGTTCGGAGCAGAAGTTTTCAGTCGTCAAGCGCTTCGTTCAGTACTTCGGTTCCGGCGAGGACGAAGCGGCCGCCGGCGATGATCGGGATCTCCGAGCCGTCGGCGCGGATCGCAGTGATGCGGTCGAGCTCGTCGTACGGGATCGTGATGTCGGTGTGGACGGCGAAGTAAGCCTTCTCCGGCTCTGTCTTCCGGAGGATCGAGCAGCTGTTGTCCTTCGCGACGAGTTCCCTGCCGTCCGGATTATAGAGGTGCATGTCCTCCATGAAGGAGTAGCAGGTGTCGCCGACCGCGAAGTGCGGGCCGGTCTTCTCTGCGATAAGGATCGGCATCAGGGCACCGATGCCGTAGCGCTGTGCCATCCGGTAGGCGCGGGTGTTCGTGCCGATCGCGAACTCGCCCATCGGCAGGCGCTCCTTCTCCCCGAAGATCACCTTGCGCATGAGTGCCCGTCCCTGCTCCGGGTCCGGGAAATTCGCGCAGCTGTAATCGGCGACGCGGCCATCCTCGAAGCGGATCCGGAGATCCCGGAACTGAAAGCCCTCGATGAACACCGAGCGGACGTTCAGCACGCCGGAAGTGCCTTCGAGCTGTGGCGAGGTAAAGACCTCGCCGAGCGGGATGTTCACGTCCGAGAGGCAGTTTTCGAAATTCGTCTCGCGGGCAGGATCCGCCAGCGGGTGGAGCTGCACGCAGAGGTCGGTTGCATTGCCCTTCCCCAGGATATGGACGGAGCGCGCCTCGTCGAGGGCGGCGATCAGACGCTCCTGCACCGGACGGTACGTCGCGGAGGACAGGGTGTTGACCGCCTCCGTCTCACGGAAAATCGCCTCGAAATCCGGGCCGATCGTCGGGAGCGGCCAGGCGATGATTGTGAACGAGCGCTCTTCCTCGCGCACGAATTCATGCACGAGCAGCTGGACGCTGTTCTGGTAGTGGCCGTAAACCTCGGACTGATGCGTCGTGAAGCGAAGCCGCGCGGGCTCCTCCACCGGCTCGAACGCCGGCGCGCCGAAGCTTTCCATCACGACCGGACCCGCGTAGCGACCGATCTCGTCCCCGTAGGAACGGAAAATCCGGCGCTGTTCCTCGAGCATGCGGGCGCAGATGCGGTCGCCCATCACGAGGGCGAGGTCGTAGCTGTGGTCGAAATCCATCTGCGGGTTCGGGCTCTCGTAGAGCTGGCGGCTCCGGCCCGGGGTGCGCGTCAGGAAATGCTGCGGGCGCAGCGGGATCGTGAAATCGAAGCCATCCTCCGCGAAGAGTGCCGCGGTGCGCTTCACCACGCGCTCGAAGCCCGCCGGGTAGCTGAACTCGACGACCGATTTCTTCTCGTACGGCTTGCCCTGGATGCGGAAGCCGTCCTTAAATCCCTGGTACCAGGTCCGCGCCATACGGTCAATGCGGTCGTCAGGCAGCTTCGCGATAAATTCCGCCGTCCGAAGGGCGGTGTCGGAGACATAGTAGCCGATGCGGCAGATGTCAGCCGGATTCAGGAAGTCGTAGCCGAGGATCAGCTGACGCACGTAAGAACGCGCCGGGATGTACATCGCATCCATCTTCCGCCGCAGGAAATCCTCGGAATAATCGTGGGCGTAGCTGTAGAGGACGTCGCGGAGCTGCTTCGTATCTACTTGTTCCTTATCCTCGTACGCCGAGGTAAACATGCAGTAGACCTGCACGAAGGTCTCGAGCACACAGACGATGTCCTCGAGGTCCTGCTGGTACGCCGAGAGAATCATCCCCTGCAGCTCCATGTACAGCGCGGACAGCTCGGCGCCGATCGGCCCGAGCTTCGCCACTGCCACGCGCGGATTCAGGTAGGAATCCGCGTAATGCTCCGCCGCTTCCGCGTAGAGCGCCGCATTCCAGCGCTGAAGCTCTGCGACGGACATCCGGTCAGACGCTGGCGCCGCCGATGCGGAGACGGTCCCATACGCAGCTGCACTCCGTGATTCGCCTGCCGTGCGCGCTTTCATAAACGCATCCAGTAATAAAATAAATTCTGCGGCTGCCGTAAAGTATGCCTGGAAAGCTGCGCTCAGCGCATGCTCTTCCGGGATCTCACGGATCCGCTCAATCACATCATCATATCGTTCCATGGTGTTCCTTCTAATTAAAAATTCAACCCGAGGGCGAGGAAGATGATCCAGACCAGGAGGACGCAGGTGGCGAGGATGCCGCCAATGCGGACCGGGAGGTAGTTTTTCTCGCTGTCGTGGAGGGCGAGGATCAGGAAGTAGATCGAGAAGATCGCCATCACGATGGAGCTGAAGCCGAGCGCACCCAGGAGCATCGGTCCCTGACCCTGGAAGTGCACGGACAGTGCGAGGGTCGCGAGCAGGAGTCCGAGCGCCAGCAGCATCGTCAGGATGCACGGTCCGGTACCACGCGCGATTTTCTTCTTAATGTAATTATATCTTTTCTTTTTGGCCATAATTTATCGTTTCTTTTTCGGATGTTTCAGGAAGTAGCGGCGGATGCGTTCGTGCTGGACGATGTGGAAGGCGATGTAGCCGAGGGTGCCGCCGAGGGTGTTCAGGATGATGTCGTCGACGTCACAGCTTCCGGCGCGGAAAATCAGCTGGATCATCTCGATCGCGTAGCTGAGGAGATAGGTGCAGATCACCGCGTCGTACCAGTGCTTGCGGCAACGCGAACTGATCACGCCGAGGATGAAGCCAAACGGCATAAATCCGAGGATGTTCCCGTACAGATTCAGGAACACGCCTCGGAATCCGATTTGCGACGCATAAAAAAGATACCGTTTGATTTCCACAAACGGCTTCAGATTATAGGTATAGTTTTCCTTCACGCCGAGGCCCCGCTCCGCCATGTCCGCGAAGAACATGAGGTAGAACAGCGCGCCCAGATAAAGGACGAAAAGAACCCAGCCCAGACGCTGGTTTCTCGTGCTGTGCTTCGCCATCCGTTTAGAAGGTGATGTCGTTCTTCCGCTTCAGAAGCAGCGCACCATTCACGATCGACAGGATGCCGACGATGAGGCCGGACACCAGAATGATCACACCGAGCGCGATCGAACCCGCACCCGTATTTCGCATCGTTTTATATACTTTTTCCATATTATCTCCGATAAATATTACTTTAGTGAACATCAACATCTTAGCATAATGGAAAAATGATAGCAAGTTTAGTATAATCGGGCTCAGGTCCGCGGGGGACAGACCTCTGTCCGGAGGCAAACGCACACGGATGCTCGCACCCCGACGCCCCACGAATACAGCAGCGGCTACAGGAGAATATATATGGAAGCAGAATTACTGAAAGAACTGGATGATGAAACCTGGGATGCGGTCAGCGCGTTAGTGTCTCTGTGCAATGCAGTCGACCACACCTCTTATGACACAGATCTGGACGGTGACTTCTACTACATCATCCGAAATGATGACCCGGAGGAGAGCGGCGTCGAGGAGGATCTGTTCGCGGTGCTCTCCGGCTATCTCCTCGGCGAAACCATCGACGGAAAACAGGTGCTGGAGGTCGAGGCCTTCACGCACCCGCAGATGCGCCAGATCGGCATGTTCCGCATGTGCTACCAGAGCCTGCTCGACGACTTCCGCGGCTACCGCATCCGATTCATGATCAAGCGGCCGATCTCCGGGGAGGATGAGGCGACGCCGTTCGTCGCGCCGGACACCTACGAAACGCTGCGTGCGCTCAGGGCGACGCATCAGTACGACGAGCTGTTCATGGCAAAGGAACTCGAGCGTCCGATCGCCGATCCGGGCGACAGCTTATGTAATTCCTATGGCGAAGTGCACCTCACCCCGTTCAGCGCCGACACGATCTACCTCTACGGCCTCCTCGTCTATGATAAATTTCTCGGAAAGGGGCATGGCCGCGCTCTGATGGAAGCCGTCGAAACAGCGCCTGCCGACGGTCCATACAAAAAAGTGCTTCTTCAGGTTGCCAGCAATAACACGATTGCTGTGAATCTCTACGACAGCCTCGGCTATCAGGAAACGGAGCGCGTACTCTATTTTCTCAATAACGAAAAATTAAGTAATAGTCCAACCTCCCTGTACTGACTTTAGAAGTTTGAGGCGCTCCTCATTCGCCCACCCCATAGAGTCAGTGGATATTTTCACGTTTTGGTCCCACCCCAGCTCATGAGGAGCCCTCAAACTTCTGGCTGACCGGAAGCCGAAGGACGATCGTAGGCATGATCAAACTGGAAATATCTACTGGCGAAACGGACGAAATAGATGAAAATCGATGGTGCTATCCAATAACTTGCGGTTTATGAAAAAGTGGATATTATTAACATCATTTATCATTTTTGTGTACGGTACTAAAATATCCACAATTTCATAATCGGGCACATATTGGATAGTTTTCCGTAAAATCAGGCATACGCATATAAGCGTACCATCCAATATCCCTTGATTTTTCAAATAGTGGATATATATTTCGGGCTTCAGAGTAGAATTTTCATAAGCAAATATCCAATAAACCTTTATTTATAAAATACTGGATACTCGAGCCCAGATTCCTCTTATGAAACAAGGCTTTTCATATCCAGTATTTTTAAAATCGCCTAAGAGTGGATACTTTCCAGTCATCTTCGATTATTCCAGTAAAAAACCATATCCAGTATTTTCAAAATCAAGCCATGTTGGATAGGAGCATGTCGGTTTGGCCTCGGGTCCCTCTTACCATTTCCATCATACCCCTTTTTTATACACCATCACCCGCTCGAACTAAACCAAGTGCCGATTTTTTGTTTGCCTGCATGGGGCGGGACCAATATGTAAGAAGATAAAGAATCTATACCGGGGTGGGCAGGCAAACAAAAGAGGCGCCCTGCATGGCCCCTTGAAAACCGCCGCATAAACAGATTCTTTCACAGCTTATATATACAGCGGCCATATTTTACATTCTTTCTGATGATACTGTTTTCTAGCATATAAAAGGATCTTTCTGATGATATTGTTTTCTGCCATATAAAAACTCCCCGGCAAAAGCCGGGGAGCTCTTTTCAATTATAGAATTCCAGTTTGAAAGTCGATCACTTCACCTTCAGCTTGTCGAGTCCCCAGATGTCCTTCACGTACTCTTCGATGGTACGGTCGGAGGAGAACTTGCCGGCGTTTGCGGTGTTGAGGATTGCGGCTCTCGCCCACCATGCCTCGTCCTGGTACTTCGCTACGGCGCGCTCCTGTGCGTCGTGGTAGGCATCGAAGTCCTTCAGGATGAAGTAACGGTCTGCGACGTCGGACTCCTGCGTGTTCAGAAGTGAGTTGTAGAGCGGGCGGAACAGCTCCGGGTTCTCCGGGCTGTAGAAGCCGTTCACGAGCTGCATCAGCACGCGGCGGATCTTCTGGTTGTTGTTGAAGATCTCCATCGGTACATACTGACGGTTGTGCTCAAGCTCGATGACCTCCTCTGCGGACATACCGAAGATGAAGGCGTGCTCATCGCCGACTTCCTTTACGATCTCGACGTTCGCACCATCCATGGTTCCGAGGGTCAGGGCACCGTTCAGCATGAGCTTCATGTTGGAGGTTCCGGATGCTTCCTTGGACGCGGTCGAAATCTGCTCGGAGATATCGGCTGCCGGGATGATGATCTCGGCGTTCGATACGCGGTAATCCTCGATGAAGACCACCTTGATCTTACCGTGGATGGACTCATCGTTATTGATAACGTTCGCCACGTTGTTGATCAGCTTGATGGTGAGCTTCGCGGTCTTATAACCCGCTGCTGCCTTCGCACCGAAGATGTATACATGCGGATAGAAGTCCATATCCGGATGATCCTTCAGCTCGTTGTACATGTACATCACGTGCAGGATGTTCATCAGCTGACGCTTGTACTCGTGCAGTCTCTTGACCATGACGTCGAAGATCGCATCGGTCGATACCTGGATGCCGTTATGCTCGAGGATGTACTTTGCAAGGCGCTCCTTGTTATGACGCTTGATCGCCATGAACTCTGCCTGGCACTTCTCATCATCTGCATAGACCTCAAGCTTCTTGATCTTCGAAAGGTCTGTGATCCAGCCATCGCCGATCTTGTCGCTTACCCAGGCTGCCAGCTCAGGGTTTGCATGTACCATCCATCTACGCGGTGTGATACCGTTGGTCTTGTTGGAGAACATCTCCGGATACATCTCGTAGAAGTCCTTCAGGGTCTCCTTCTTCAGGATCTCGGTATGCAGCTGCGCAACGCCGTTCACAGCGTGGCCGCCAACGATGGCGAGGTGTGCCATCTTTACCTGACCGTCATAGATGATGGCCATCTTCGAGATCTTGTACTCTGCATTGTTCGGATACTTCGCACGGATCTCCTCACAGAAGCGACGGTTGATCTCCTCGACGATCTGGTAGATACGCGGAAGCAGCTTCGAGAAGAGCTCGATCGGCCACTTCTCGAGGGCCTCGGCCATGATGGTGTGGTTCGTGTAGGCGCAGGTCTTCTTCGTGATCTCCCAGGCCTCATCCCACTCGAGACCATAGTCGTCCATGAGCACACGCATGAGCTCGGCGACCGCTACGGTCGGGTGCGTATCGTTCATCTGGAACGCAACCTTCTCGTACAGATGGTGAATGTCTCCATCATGCTTCTCATAGTACTCCTTGACAGCGGTCTGTACGGACGCGGAGATGAAGAAGTACTGCTGGCGCAGACGAAGCTCCTTACCAGCGAGGTGGTTATCGTTCGGATAGAGCACCTCGACGATGTTACGTGCCATGTTCTCGTTCTCAACGGCAGCCTGATAGTTACCCTTATCGAACTCCTCGAGACGGAAGGTCTCCTTCGCCTCGGCATCCCATACGCGGAGGGAGTCTACGACATGGTTGCCATAGCCGACCACCGGCGTATCGTACGGAATCGCGATCACGGACTGATAGCCCTTCTGAACGAACTTCAGCTTGCCGTTCTCGTTATGAGCCTCTACCCAGCCACCGAACTTGACTTCCTTCTGAAGCTCAGCACGACGAAGCTCGAACGGGTTGCCGTCTCTCAGCCAGTCATCCGGCACCTCACGCTGATAGCCGTCCTCGATCTTCTGCTTGAACATACCGTACTTGTAGCGGATGCCACAGCCGCACGCCCAGTAGTTGAGCGTTGCGAGGGAATCCAGGAAGCAGGCTGCGAGACGACCGAGACCACCGTTTCCGAGTGCCCAGTCCGGCTCCGCCTCCTCGAGTGCGTTGAGATCCAGTCCCAGCTCCTCGATGGCCTCCTTCAGCTCCTTATGACAGGTCAGATTCAGGATGTTGTTTCCGAGTGCGCGGCCCATCAGGAACTCCATGGAGAGGTAGTATACGCGCTTCGCGTCCTGCTTCTCCGCAGCCTTCTGGGTCTTCATCCAGTCGTCAATGATGACGTCCTCGACAGCGTATGCCACCGCGTGAAACGCTTCCTTCGTGTTCAGATCCTCGAGGGATCTGCGGTACAGCTTACGCGCGTTGGTCTCCACCGCCTTCTTAAATGCAACCTTGTCGAATTTTTCCACCATATATAAAATCCTTTCATAAACAGGGCTTCGCCCGTGCGAGGCCCCGTACTACTCATTTCCCTTTGCAGGTCACTGTTTTATTTCCATCCAGTCGGATTTCTATTTTACAGCTTCTCAACTGCAAGCTTTACCTGCTTACCGTTGATATCCCACTCCTTTTCATAGCCCTTCATGGTGTCATATACGATGCTGTCGGCCATTACGATTCGCTTGATTTCGTCTTCGTTCTTCTGCATGAGTGCGGTCATCTCAGCATTGTCCTTCGCATAGACCGTGATATGGTCCATAACCTCGAAGCCCGCTTCCTTACGCATGGTCTGAAGCTTACTGATGATCTCGCGGACGAAGCCCTCTTCCTCGAGCTCCGGTGTCAGGTTCGTGTCGAGTACGACGGTGAGGTTCATGTCCTCCTCGGTCACGAAGCCGCCCTTCTGTGCAACGTCGATGAGGAGATCGTCCTTCGTGAGGCTGACCTCGGTGTCACCGTCCACAGTGAACTTCAGCACGCCGTTCTGGTCGAGCTCGTCCATTGCTGCGGAACCATCCATCTCGGTGAGATGTGTACGAATCGCATTTAAGTGCTTGCCATACTTCGGACCGACGGTCTTCAGCTGTGGCTTAAATGTATAGGAAGTGAATGCGCGAAGGTCCTCCTGGAAGGTCACCTTCTTGACATTCAGCTCGTCTTCGACGATGTCAATGAAGAAAGGATCGAGTGCGTGCTCTGCCTTTACATACATGTCACCGATCGGCTGACGGTTCTTCACGGCTGCGGTGTTTCTCGCTGCACGACCGAGCAGTACGATGTGCAGTACCTCATCCATGTTCTCCTCGAGGGCCGTGTCGATCATCGACGCGTCCGCCTCCGGGAAGCTGCAGAGGTGAACGGATGCCTTCGCAGACGGATCCACGCTGCATACCAGGTTACGGTAGATGGATTCGGTGATGAACGGAACCATCGGTGCCGCTACCTTCGAGAACGTTACCAGTGCGGTATAGAGCGTCATATAGGCATTGATCTTATCCTGCTCCATGCCCTTCGCCCAGAAACGCTCTCTAGAACGACGAACATACCAGTTTGACATGTCGTCGACGAAATCCTGCATCGCGTTCGCGGCCTCCGGGATACGGAAGTTCGTGAGGTCGTCATCAACTTCGCGGATCACGGTGTTCAGCTTGCTGAGCAACCAGCGGTCCATAACGCCGAGCTTCGCATAGTCGAGGCTGTACTTCGTCGGGTCGAAGTCGTCAATGTTGGCGTACAGAATGAAGAATGCATAGGTATTCCAGAGCGTCGACAGGAACTTACGCTGTCCCTCGACGACGGCCTTATCATGGAAGCGGTTCGGCAGCCATGGTGCGGAGTTCGTGTAGAAGAACCAGCGGATGGCGTCGGCGCCGTGCTTCTGAAGCGCATCCATCGGGTCGACGGCATTGCCCTTCGACTTACTCATCTTCTGTCCGTTCTCATCCTGAACATGGCCCAGTACGAGGACGTTCTGGTACGGAGCCTTATTAAAGAGAATCGTACTCTCGGCGAGCAGGGAATAGAACCATCCACGGGTCTGGTCCACGGCCTCACAGATGAACTGTGCCGGGAACTGGGACTCGAAGAGCTCCTTATTCTCGAACGGATAGTGATGCTGTGCATATGGCATCGCACCGGAATCGAACCAGCAGTCGATCACTTCCGGTACACGGTGCATCTCGCCGCCGCAATCCGGGCAGCGCAGGGTGATCTGGTCAACATACGGCTTGTGGAGCTCGATGTGCTCGTAGCCCACGTAGTCGGAGCTGTAGCCGCCCTTGCCCTCTGCCTTCAGCTGCGCGAGGAGCTCGTCGTAGTTCGTGGAACGCTCGCGGAGCTCCTGGATGGAGCCGATGGCCTCCTGCTTACCGCAGCACGGGCAGGTCCAGATGTTGAGCGGAGTACCCCAGTAACGGTTACGTGAAAGACCCCAGTCCTGTACATTCTCGATCCATGCGCCGAAACGGCCGGTACCGATCGTCGCCGGGAACCAGTTGACGGTGTTGTTGTTGCGAACGAGGTCGTCCTTTACGGCACTCATCTTGATGAACCAGGACTCTCTCGCATAGTAAATAAGCGGCGTATCACATCTCCAGCAGTGCGGATAGGAGTGGGTGAACTTCGGCGCATCGAAGAGCAGCTTACGTGCAGACAGATCCTTCAGTACCTCTGGATCCGCGCTGATCGCACCCGCGGCCATCTCCTTCTCGGTCGGCTTGCAGCGCATGCCGGCGAACGGCGTCTCCTCGGTCATCACACCCTTCTCATCGACGAACTTGATGAGCGGGAAGCCATTCTCGCGGCCGACACGGGCATCATCCTCACCGAATGCAGGGGCAATGTGTACGATTCCAGTACCATCGTCTGCCGTTACGTAGCCGTCTGCGATCACGAAGTGTGCGCGCTTATGCTGCTTCGCAGCCGCCTCCACTGCACATGCATAGAGTGGCTCGTAGTCGATCCCGACGAGGTCGGTACCCTTATAGGTCTCGAGGATCTCGTAGGCTGCCTCGCCGTCCTTCGCGAGCGGGCCGAGTACCTTATCCAGCAGTGAGCAGGCCATCACGTAGGTGTAGCCGTCCGCTGCCTTTACCTTCGCGTAATCCAGGTCCGGATTTACGCAGAGGCCGGTGTTCGATGGAAGGGTCCACGGTGTGGTCGTCCATGCGAGGAAGTAGAAATCCTGATCCTTCGCCTTGAAGCGGACGATCGCCGAACGCTCGGTCAGCTCCTTATAGCCCTGTGCCACCTCGTGGCTGGACAGCGGGGTTCCGCAGCGCGGGCAGTACGGTACGACCTTGAAGCCCTCGTACAGGAGCTTCTTCTTGAAGATCTCCTTCAGTGCCCACCACTCGGACTCGATGTAGTCATCGTGGTAGGTAACGTACGGGTGCTCCATGTCTGCCCAGAAGCCGACCTTGTAGGAGAAGTCCTCCCACATGCCCTTATACTTCCAGACGTTTTCCTTACAGTGATCGATAAAAGGCGCGATACCGTAGTTCTCGATCTGATCCTTACCGTTGATGCCGATCTGCTTCTCGACCTCGAGCTCGACCGGAAGACCGTGGGTATCCCAGCCGGCCTTACGTGGTACCATCGCACCCTTCATCGCGTGGAATCTCGGAATCATGTCCTTGAACGCGCGCGTCTCGACATGGCCGATGTGCGGCTTACCATTCGCCGTAGGCGGACCATCGTAGAAAACGTAGGATGGATCACCCTCGTGCTCCTTGATGGACTCTTCGAAGATATGATTCTGTCTCCAGAACTCCTCGACCTCGCCCTCGCGCTCTACAAAGTTCATGTTTGTATCAACTTTTCTAAACATAAGCGCCTTTTCTCCTTCAAAATATATATAAGTATAAACCGGTGGTGGACCGGTTGCAGACCTCTCACCCGAAAAATAGGCAGAATGCGGCCTTTATAGCCTTCTCATTATAAAGTAGGGGGCTCATAAAATCAAGGAAATAACGTGTAAAGGCGCGCTGCGGGCATACGAAAGAAGCTGTGCCCTAAGGCACAGCTTCTAAAAGTTTTATCCGAATTTCAGTTTACCAGTCCTGGGCGTTACCGTCGGAGATCTGTCCGTCCGGGCCCGGTACGTTGATCATGGTGTAGTCGATGACCGGTGCGATCTGGTTCGTGTATGCGCCTTCCGGTACGTACGGTCCGAACATCGCGCCTGCGGTCTGGGTGAGATCCGGCTCGCCGATCGCGCTTGCAGCGTTTGTGTAGGCTGCGTTTGCTGCGGCTGCAGCTGCCTTCGATGCAGCGACCTTATCGCTTGCGGTGGTTCCGTTCGTTGTCGTGGAGCCTGCGCCCTTGATCTTGATGACATTGGTCACGATCTGATTTGCTGCGAGCGAGGAAGTGCTGCCGGCCTTCTGTGTGCCCTTCGCTGCGTTTCTTGCGACGGACTTCGCGTTAAATGCGTTGCGCACCTGCTTCGTGGAGGTGACGGTGTCTACCAGGCTCTGGTATGCTGTGTTTGCGGTGGTTGTATTGGCAGCGAATGCGGTGCCTGCGAGTACAGATACACTCATCAGAACAGCGGTGGTGGTTGCGACTACTTTCTTCGTGAAGTTTCTCATATTCGTTCTCCATTTCCCTGCAGGTCCCGCAGGTTATTTCGAGGTGCCGGGCACCCGACGATCATATAGCAATCTCTGAATGCTTCAGAGGCCTCAGAGGCCGCGGCGGTGGTTTCAAACCGCTTCAGCTTCGCCATCGGTAAACCGATTCAGCTGATAGTCATACTATACCACACCGGAATATGAAGAACAGCGCTTAAATTCTTGTTATTTGCTTAAGATTTGCGGGAGGAATCCGATTACAGGCACGGTAAGCGCCAATTTCTGACGAATTCTTAACGGTTTCGTCAAAAGATGTAAGCGAATTGCAATCGAAAACTAACGAACTTCCATGCTCTGAAATGGTATTATTTATTCATAGTGATGTTTATCAACATAAAGGGGAAAAGTTATGCGTAAGTTCGATCTATTCAGAAGAGTTTCGAAAGGAAGGGCGATGTCCCTGCTGACAGCGGGTGCGGCGCTGTTCAGTGCGGCGCTCCTGTCCACGCCGGTGCTTGCGGGTGAGTGGCGGGCGAACTCAACGGGGTTCTGGTACGTAAATGATGATGGGAGCTATCCGACGAATGCCTGGCAATGGATCGACGGGGATGGGGATGGCATCTATCAGTGCTTCGCTTTCGACGAGAACGGGTATCTCATGCTGAATCAGACGACGCCGGATGGTTATCTCGTCGGGGCGGCGGGGGCCTGGTTCGATGGGGTGACGCCGGTGACCCGGACGTATCCGGTCGGCACTTATGTCGAACCGACGCCGATCGAGGGGCTCAGGAAGTATGGCTACGCTTCGGACGGTACGCGTCTCGTGACGAGTCGCACGGGCTCGAAAACGAGCGCTTCCAATAAGACGAACAGCTCGAGCAACAAGAATAATAAGAATACGTCCACGAACAAGACGAATTCGTCCAGCTCGAAGAACAACAGCTCTAGTAACAAGACGAACGCCGGCAACACGGCAAGCGTGTCGAAGAAGGATCTCGTGACGAATAAGATTACCGTCGGTAAGACGGACGCAAACGGCGATGGCACCACCACAGGCAGCAGTGCCAATGCTTCGACCACCGAGCGTGTGGATCCGAGCACGACCGCACCATCCACAAGTGGATTCGGTCCATCGGTCCCGAAGAAGAACACGAGCTCCTCGAGCTCGAGCGGCCCGCAGACCGTCATCACAAACAGCGACGGCCCGAACCGCGGCAGCAGCTACACCACAGAAAACAGATAAATAAAATATGCACTTGCTGCGTGTCCGTCTGAAATGCACTCCAGGCGGATATGCAGCAAGTGCTATGTTGCAAGAACGGCAGAGGTTTTCCCCTCTGCCGTTTTCAGTTCAGGCTGGGCCCGGAGGGGCTCCACCACTTAAACTGTTATACCTTTCTTCGTGCGTCGAGTTCGCCGGCGATGGATGCCTGGATCTCGTCGATCTCGCGCAGCTCTTCCTCGGAGAAGCTGGTGTTCTCGATGGCGCCGAGGTTCTCGAGGATCTGCTGCGGCTTCGATGCGCCGATCAGCACCGAGGTGATCTCCGGGTCGCGGAGGTCCCAGGCGAGGGCCATCTGCGGGAGTGTCTGGCCGCGGCGCTTCGCGATCTCGTCGAGGCGACGGATGCCCTCCATCTTCTCCGGCTTGATGTCGTCTGCATGGAGGAAACGGCCATCCTTCGCGATACGGGAATCCGAAGGGATGCCCTTCAGATACTTCTCGGACAGCATGCCCTGGGCAAGCGGCGAGAAGCAGATGACGCCCATGCCGTCCTTGCGGGCGAAGTCCTTCAGCCCGTTCTTCTCGATGGTGCGGTCCAGAATCGAGTAGCGGTTCTGGTTGATGATCAGCGGCAGATGAATCTCACGTGCCAGCTTCCGCGCCTCGGCTGCGTGCGGGCCGTCGTAATTCGAGATGCCGACATACAGCGCCTTACCGGAGCGTACAATCTGGTCGAGCGCCATGATGGTCTCCTCAAGCGGGGTCTCCGGATCCATCCGATGATGGTAGAAGATATCCACATAATCGAGCTGCATGCGCTTCAGCGACTGATCGAGTGATGCCATCAGATACTTACGGGAGCCCCAGTCACCGTAAGGGCCGTCCCACATGGTGTAACCCGCCTTCGAGGAGATGATCATCTCGTCACGATACGGACGAAGATCCGAGCTCAGGATCTTTCCGAAGTTCTCCTCTGCCGCGCCCGGCTCTGGGCCGTAGTTGTTCGCCAGATCGAAGTGGGTGATGCCATGATCAAATGCCGTAAACAGCATCGACTTCATCACGTCCATATCGGCCTCCGTGCCGAAGTTGTGCCAGAGACCCAGGGACACCTTCGAAAGCTTCAGTCCCGATTTTCCACAGCGCCGGTAGAGATTTCCCTCGTCGCTGTAACGGCCTGCTGCGGCCACATATTGCTCGCTCATATCTTCTTCCTCCTCTTAGAAACCAAGAACCTTTACTTTTGATGCATCCCTTATCCACATCAAATCCATGTGCTTCCACACCGACTCCTCTGTGTCTCCATCAAAAGTAAAGGTTCTGTCTTACATTATCATCCGGCACCCGCCGCTGCCTTCTTTATTTTACAGCTCCCGCCGGCTCATCTCAAGTGCCGATGCGATCACCTTATCCATGTCATAATACTTATACTCGCCGAGACGTCCACCGAAGATCACGCGCGTCTCACTGTCTGCCAGCTTCTTATACGACTGATAGAGCGCGCCGTTTTTCTCATCATTGACCGGATAGTACGGCTCGTCGCCCGGCTTCCACTCGCTCGAGAACTCGCGGGAAATCACGGTCTTCGGAAGGTCCCGGCCCTCCGCGTCCTTGCCGAACTCGAACCACTTATGCTCGATGATCCGGGTCCATGGCGTCTCACGATCGGTGTAGTTGACGGCAGCATTGCCCTGGAAATTCGGCTGGTCGAGCAGCTCCGTCTCGAAGCGCACCGAACGGTACTCGAGCGTGCCGAGCTGGTAGCCGAAGTACGCGTCGATCGCACCGGTGTACACCACCTTCTCCGCGAGCGCATCATACTTCGCCTTGTCCGCGAGGTAATCCACGCCGAGCTCGACCTCGATGCCGTCCAGCATGTTCGCTACCATCTGCGTATAGCCCCCAACCGGAATGCCCTGGTAGAGTGCGTTAAAATAGTTGTTGTCGAAGGTGAGGCGCACCGGCAGACGCTTGATGATGAAGGACGGGAGCTCCGTACACGGACGGCCCCACTGCTTCTCGGTGTAGCCCTTGATCAGCTTTTCGTAGATGTCGACGCCGATCAGCGAAATTGCCTGCTCCTCGAGGTTCTGCGGCTCAAACGGCGCATCCGCCGCGAGCCCGCGCTCTGCCTGCTTCTGCGCGATATAATCCCGCTTCTGCTCGTCGATCTTCGCCGCCGCTTCCTCCGGCGTCACCACGCCCCACATGCGGTTGAAGGTGTACATGTTGAACGGCAGCGAATACAGCTCGCCGTGATAGTTCGCCACCGGCGAATTCGTGAAGCGATTGAAGGTCGCGAACTGCTGCACGTAGTTCCAGACCTCCGTGTCGTTCGTGTGGAAGATGTGCGCGCCATACTTGTGCACATGGATGCCCTCCACATCCTCCGTATAAACATTGCCGGCGATGTTCGGCCGCCGATCGATCACCCGCACCGACTTTCCCGCCTTCCGCGCTTCATGCGCAAACACCGCGCCGTACAGACCGGCACCCACTACCAGATAATCATATTTCGCCATTGCTCGCTCTCCTTCCGATGATTCTTTCTCTTTTTATATAAGGTCCCGATGAGCTCAGGCCGGGAAGGCTCTCCCGTCACGCCGCCCACTCTTTCGGGAAACCACTGCAATCCGATCCTGTCTCAGCACGTCACCTTCAGCAGCTCGCTCTGTCCACTGATCTCGAGGCCAATGCTGTCGGCCGGCACGAAGATGCAGTCGCCTTTCCGGAACGAAAGCTCCACGTCCTCGCCGCGCAGCGTACCGCTGCCATCCACACAGAGCAGCACCTCGAAGGACTCCGGGCCCGTCGAAAACGCGGCGGATTTCACCGTATCCAGGCGAAGTCGCTCCGTCCGGAAGTACTTGCACTGCTCCAGGAGCTCCACGCTGTAGCCGTCGTGCTCCTCGCACGCACGCTGCAGCTGCTCCGGCAGCGGCTTCTGCCGGAGATCCACGACGTCCAGCGCCTTCGCGATGTGCAGCTCCCGCGGCCTGCCGTTCTTCCCGAGCCGATGATAGTCGTACATACGGTAAGTAAGGTTCGAGCTCTCCTGGATCTCCACGATCATCGCGCCCGCACCGATGGCATGCACCGTGCCGGACTCGATCATGAAGACATCACCACGATGGATCTCCACCTTCTGGAGATACTGCTCCACCGTGTCGTCCTCGAGTGAAGCCGCCAGCATTGGCCTCGTGAGGTCCTGGCGGAAGCCATAAACGAGGCTCGCCCCCGGCGCCGCTTCGAGCACATACCACATCTCGGTCTTCCCGAGCTGCCCGTGCTCGTGCGTCCGCGCGTACTCGTCACTCGGATGCACCTGCACGGAGAGGTCCCGCGCCGCATCGATAAACTTGATCAGCACCGGCAGGCCGCCCTTGCCGTCCGTCTTCGGATGCGTCCCGATGAACTCCGGATGCGCACGAAGCACATCCACGAGCTTCTCGCCCGCAAATGCACCGCTCGCCACCCGCGACGGCCCGTCCGGATGCGTCGAGCACTCCCAGGTCTCCGCCAGCGGCGTCACATCAATATGTTTATTATACTCCTCGCGCAGCCGCGTACCGCCCCAGATATAATCCTTGGCCGCCGGCGACAGGAGGAAAGGTCTGTTTCCATCTCGCATACTACAAAAAATGAGAGCCATGCTGTACGCACGGCTCTAATAAATATTTATCAATTTCACGTGTGGGATTATAGTAACACATCTCGGGTAATTGTCAATCTTCGGGTGAGGTGGAGGGGCCGGATGACGTTCATAAAATCAGCGGCACGCCGGCAGCTCACAGGATCATCCTACTTTTCAATCATCACTTTTTCTTCACCATGCAACGTTTCCGGAAGAACGAAATCCCATAGCAGAGAATCTGGTCGTAGTCGTCCTCGTACTCCGCAGCATACATTCGATCATCGATCTGCTGCAACGCCATATCACACTCTCTTTCCAGATTTTCCAGGGTCTTCGTGTACTTCGCCTCAAAGATGGCGACGCGTGCATTGACTGGATCATAGACGACCACATCGCTGCGGCCTTCTCCATGCTCCTTATTTGAATCCACCATGTATCCAGCCCCTGTGAAGATGCCCGCCAGGAATGCGTGGTAGAAGTCCTCGCGATAATCATGGTAGCTGATGGTACGCCGGAGCAGGGTATTCATCTCTTTCGTCATGCCCTCACTGTCACCACGCCAGACGGCATCAAACAGCGCACTTCGATTCCACATCTTCGTGCTGTCATCAAACCAGCGGATGACGGTCGTCTCGAATATCTCCCGGATTTCTGCGTTCGGAATCATCAGCGCAACCATACCGTCCGGGACTTCATCCTTATAATCCTCTTCACGTGCCCGCGTCAGGTATCCTGTCAGGTACAGCATACTCCAGAGATTATCTTCTGAGGAATGCAGATAGTCGTAGGTGAGGTTTTCATCCACTCGCTGGACAATGCAGCCACCGGCCATCAGTGTCTCCAGCTTCTTGGTGATCGTACTGCCTGCATAATCGATAAAGGAACGGATGATGGCATTGTCACTGGTGTTCTTCCAGTAGCTGATCGGCTTCGCCTTCGGATCGCGCTGCAGCTCCAACATGTAATTCATCACATCCCACGGGCAGTAGACATCGAAGTCTCCGAAATGATAGCCATCATACCATCTCCGGATGCTGTCCGCCTGTTCCGTCACTTCCGCATCCTGCAGCAGCTGGTCCACCTCGCTCTGCACGAAGCCGAAATACTCATTGAGACGAGAGTTCGTGATCGTATCGGACACAAAATTATTGGTGCCCGTAAAGATGCTTTCTTTCGCAATCTTCAGGCAGCCTGTCACCACTGCAAATTGAAGCGCCTGATTGTCCTTCAGAGCCTGCAGTAAGCCCTTCATAACATCCAGCATCTCGGCATAGTATCCGTTACTGTTTGCCTTGGCTACTGGAACATCATACTCATCGATCAGAAGAATCACCGGTTTACCATAGTGCTGCTGCATCATTCTGGTAAGTAGCAGTAGACTTCCTTTCGTGTCTTTCAAGGAAGCCTGTCCCCATTCCAGCTGTTTCGCGATTTCCTTATCACTGGTACCGATTCTGTCACTATCCAGCAGATAGCGATGCTCTTTATATAGTTCTGAGATAACCCATGTGAGCATATCGTATGCCCCGGTGAAGTCGAGACCATCCACCTGCCGAAACGAAACAAAAATCGTCGGATACCGGTTCATCCACGCATCGCACAGCGCCTGATTCCCCGCAATCTCCAACCCCTCAAACAGCGCTCTGCTGTCCTTCCGGATATCGAAAAAGTTTTCCAGCATACTCATGCCCAGCGTCTTACCGAAGCGCCGAGGACGCGTGATCAGCGTCACTTTCGTCCCGGTTCTACTGAGCAGTTCTCCGATCAGCCCTGATTTATCGATGTAGTAATACCCGTTTTTACGAATTTCTTCAAAATTCGAAACCCCAACAGGAATAATCAGTATCCTCATCGCTGTCGCTCCTTTCACGTAGCCATGCGCAGATTCCCCGTCCCCATCAGTCATCGTCAAAGTCATCATCAAATTCGTCATCATCCCAGTCCGGATATTGCTCGATGCTCCCCTTCGCTTTCACTATACGCGGCTCAAACTTATTCTGAACTTCACTGATTTTAGACACCGAAATGGTAAACATCCAATCGTCGCCAAAATCATAATGAAGCGTGAATTTTTGCCCTTTACAAAGCCCGATTTCATCCAGTGCGACATCTGTCGACAGATCATCTCCCTCAGGATATGACTGATACGAATGTTCACTGAACATTCGGTTATCCATACAGAATTCATAGAGATGATCACTATCAAAATCAAAAGCTGCTATGATCACCTCACACAATTGATCCAATGTGTTGTCACCACAGATTTCGATATTTCTATAAATATCACGGCCCCTGCCTGCAGGATATATCTTCAACGAATATTGATTACTCATCATTCACCTCCACTACAAACCTATTATAACACACCATTGCATTTTTGTCGAACATATGTTTTTGCCAGATCCTCCTCAAGATTTTCTCGAGTACTCACCAGCTCATACCAAGTAATCTTTTCACTTCCCGCTGCAGCTCATCACTGAACTCCGACAAATCATCATAGGTAATCACCTTCAATCGTATAAGACTCGTAATATCCCATATGGCATCCGACTTTCTCATCTCCATGATTACACCCGGATGCTGACGGTCTTTTTTTATGCGCGTTTCCAGTTCCCAGAATTTATCCGATGCCAGCCGGGTCTCATCAGTCAGAGCAGTCACATACTCTTTGATGAGCCTTTCCATATACTTTTCCTGCCAATCTGCCAGTTTCACCCGAAACAGTTTCCAGTCGTTTTTGCCTATATCCATCATTTTAAGGTTCCTCTCTCCCGGCAGTCGTTTTCACTGTAAACTTTTATTAACGTTCACTGAAAACCGCATTACTTTCTCTAAGAACTTCTATAACATCGGTATCGAAGTCATCTTCTTTTAACTGCTTCCAAAGCATATAGATATTCTCCCCAGCCGGAAGCGTAATGACTTTATAATTTTTATGTGCAAAGAATATCTTAGAAATATTATCTATGATCTGCGGTTCTCTAACCTCCCCTTCGACTATAAAGGCCTTATAGTCTTTATTTGCCATTGAATGCTCCTGCCTTATACATTTTCTGCAGATTATGTGCCTGTCGCAGCTCCTTATCCGTCAGTTCGGATATCGCCTTGATGCTGTTATTCGACAGTAAGAAATAACTGTCTGGTCTCAGCAGATTATTACTCATCAAATCGGTGTTATGCGTAGTGGTGAAAATCTGAACACCCGGAATCTGCTTAAGATGTTCCTGCACCGTCTCCGATAATTCAAAATGGTAAAATGCATCAAATTCATCAATAAATACAAATGATGCGCTCTGCATACGAATATACCAGTAGTAGAACAGCGCCAGCGACCGGGTACCGGTCGATGCAATCTTAAAGAAGTCTGCATCCATATTATCGAAATGGCAGTAGATAGCTTTCCGCCCATCTACCTCACAGCCATATAAGTCATACTCTATACCGCTTTCTTTTAAAAACGCCTGAAAATCCTGAACCTTCTCACTGTTCACGATTCCCTCTGCCAGACTCTCATTACCATTCATGAAACCTTCATAGCCACGGCTGTCCAGCGAATAGAACAGCAGCATCCGATTCACAAAATCCATAAACTTCTTAAAAATGCGATTCTGTTCATTATCCGCCAGAATAGAGTTACTGTTTACATACTTCACACGTGAAATCGGGCTTTCGTTTTTTATGGACGCATTCAGAGATTCCGAGCCCTCCAGTAAAGTGAAGCCGTCGTGCCCAGGAAAATCATAAAAGATCAGTTCCTTACCGTCGATTGACAAACTCTCATTTTTCAGTGTGTTCACATCATTTTTGCTATAACGATAAACGAGCTCATGATCATCGAAAACAAAGGTGTATTCAAATTCAGCAAATGCCTTTCGTCCGCTCATATTCAGATAGAAATCATAACTCGGCAGGAGCTTTTCCTTCTCCGTCAGATGCGTGATGACATCAAATATCGCTAGCCCAAGATTCGACTTACCGCTACTATTTATGCCATAAATAATCCCCTTCGTCACGCATCCATTCTCTATAATCTCAGAATTAAAGTTATAATTACTAGGCGACCCTATATCAAACGTAATTTTATCTCGAAACCCTTTGAAGTTTTCTACGCTAAATTTCTTCAACATGCCCCTCACCATTCCTTTCTATTATCATTATATGGTCGCCCGTAATTTTTTTCAATTCATCCCGTAGTTTATTTACGATGATTTTCTGTGTCTTTTTGCTACCGAGGGCTTAGTGCCGCTGGGGTCCCCTGCTTAGATTTTACCGCTCTCGAAGTACTGCGCTTCTGTCACCGCCCCCCGGTGCCATGACCGGACTGCCACTACAGTACATTCTCCGCCTTACTCATCCGTCCTGTCCATCCCATCATGCGAGCCCAATCCTTCGCATCTTCTTTACTTTCAAACGCACTCACTTCGCTCTCTTCTTTTCCCTTTACTGCCTTTAGCAGCTCACAGTACCCGCGTATCCCGCCTACGTCATCCATCACCGGCAGTCCATCCGCTGCCACGCAGATCGGCCGCTCCATCTCCAGCACCTGGTCTTTCAGCTCGCCTTCCACTTCCTCGACCACGGTAATCTTCACCGTCCAGTCATCGCCGTAATCATATCGATAAATCAGCGTATCCGAGAGCGGCAGAACCGGCAGATCCGTCTTCTGTATGAGTCCCCACCGTGCCTTATCATCTTTACTACCGAGACAATCATCTAACTCTTTTAGATTTGCATCAAAGTTCTTCGCCGTGGATATCACAAGCTCAATCAGATCTTCGCTGTCCGCCAGCTCCAGTCCGATCAGCTGCCCGACCGGGATTCGCTCCAGCAGTTCATCCATACCGGCAGCAAAATACATCTTCATCGCGTCCATGGAGACGTCTTCGATCTTATGACTCGCAGTCCCCTTCTTCCCCTTCCGATACTCATCGAAGCTCGGTCCGACCTTCACCGTCCTGTTCTCCTGCAGAAAGAATCTCGCCGCCAGCTGTGCTGCCAGATAGTGCTCGCTGTTTCCACCATAGTAGTACGGTCCGGTATATTTCGACCTTAGCCACGACTTCACGCTATAACCCTCTTCATAATCATCGTCCCAGTAAAGATCGTCGAAGTCCTCACTCGGAAAACGAAAATACAGCCCACAGAATGGCACCCAGGATATAAACTTTCCTCCAAACAAGTTCCCGAGAAGCTCATCTTCATATGTAAAATAATGCAAATGACTGTTCTGCCAGCCGAACGCCTTCTGGATCGCATAGTGCAGATTATGAAGCGGCATTTCCGCCGGCACCAGAATATCACGGCTTATGCCATTCTGCGCCCTGCCGTACTTCCTCAGCACCTCCAGCTCCTCCTCATCAAAGTCCATCAGCTCCAAATGCAGCTTCAATACTTGTCCATCCTTCATCCCTTCCATTTCCATCGTCCTTTCCTTTTCTGCTTGTTCATCGTTTGCGCTTATCAGCTTTTTCTCTTTTATTACGCCTCCGACTACTATATCCTGCCCGTCCTCCATGGCTCTCCTCTCCACTTTTTCCGCTTTTATTACGTCACTGACCACATTCTCCTGCCCGTCATTCGTGTCTCTTGTCAGCATCCTTTCCTCTTTCATCATGTCCTGGTCGTCCTGGATTTCTTCTTTCTTCATGCCTCGACCCACCTGATTTTCCGCCGCGATCACCTGCCGGGCCAGACAGTTTTTCACCCGAATCGCGTTCTTCGTCTTCTCTTCCCGATTGTATACCCGCTCCCCATAGGGCATGTACGTGGACAATGTTGCCGCCGAGACACCGAGCATGTCCGCAATCTCATCACGGCCATACCCCTTCTCTCGCAGCGCAAGCGCCCTCTCCGTAATGTCCGACTCAATCGCCCCCATCGTAATCAGAATCTTCCTGACCTTTGTCCTGGAAAGCTGCATCGCCTTCGCCGTATCCCGAAGCGACTCATGGCAGGCATGATACGCATCTACCACCGACTGAAAAAACAACTCATCCTTTTCCGTCATAGCTCCCTCCCCCCCATTCATCTCATTTACTTTCGACATATAGAGTATAGTCTGTGCACGTTACCGTGTAAATGGTCTCATTTAAATTCGACACGCATATTGAAAATAAAAAAGAGAGCCACAGAGTGACTCCCCCAGTGCAGTCCGAAAACATACACCTTTATCGTGCATATACAGTACACTACTCTATGATTATTTTCAAGTTATTTAGCTAGTTAAATAGCTTTCCAATGCAGTTATTTGTTACTGTTCACTGGTAGTTCCAGCGTTGGTTAGATCGCTGAAATTTAAATTTT